>NZ_JAXCEI010000018.1:0-131732 GCF_041463655.1 Actinomadura monticuli | reverse complement strand
TGGTTTTGGCGAAGGGGAAACACCCGGTCCCATCCCGAACCCGGAAGTTAAGCCCTTCAGCGCCGATGGTACTGCATGGGAGACTGTGTGGGAGAGTAGGACACCGCCGGACTCATATTGCAGGAAGGGCCCCGCCGACACCGGCGGGGCCCTTCCTCATTTACGGGCATTTATCGGGGTTGGAGAAGCCGCGCAACGCGACGGTGCGGCCACGGAGGCGTCGCCACTGATGCTGGTCGTCCTCGGGAGCGCCGTTGACGCGGACGTGGCCGGTGCAGTGGGCCGAGTCCGGTAGCAGGCCGGTGAGCGCGGCGCACAGCTCTGCGATGCCATGCGGGCCATTCTCTCGGGCACGGACACGCGTGAGGCCGGCAACGGCCCACCGGGGGAGATCGTCTCGGGGGCGATGGGACGGTTCAGCCGGTCACCTTGTCGAGGAACGTGTCCAGGTTGGCGAGGACGCGTGCGACCTTCTCGTCCAGCGTGAGGGATTCGTCGAGCCCGCCGCCGGCGACGGACTGCTTCTTGTCGCGAACGTAGAGGGAGCAGTCCAGGTCGCCGCACATGTACTGGCCGACGGAGTTTCCTTGGCGTCCGGCCTCACCGGTGCGGCGGGCGGTCATCAGCGTGACTCCGCCTCCAGTGCGGGTGGTCAGGCACAGGGAGCACATGCTGCGTGAGGTGAAGCCGCGGGCCGCGCTGGGGGCCACCCGGAGCGAGAGGCCCACCAGGCCGCCGTCCCGCTCGGTGACGAGGTAGGCGCGTCCCGGTGCGCTCGGATCTCGCCAGCCCAGGAAGTCGAGGTCGTCCCAGGGCAGGTCGGCGAAGTCCTTCGGGAGGTGGAGGCGCTTGGCCTCCCCCTTGGAGCAGTTGACGAAGGACGCGCGGATGTCGCGTTCGGTTACTGGTCTCATGAGCGGCGAGGGTAGCCTTCCTAATAGCATTAGGCAAATGCTTTAATATTCTAGGTAGATGGGAGGGTGCCATGGTGCGCGCTGGAGTGACCGTAGAGCGCCTGACGCGGGCGGCGGCTGAGCTGGCCGACGAGGTCGGCTTCGACCGGGTGACCGTTGCGGCGCTCGCGCGCGGCTTCGGTGTGAAGGAAGCCAGCCTGTACTCGCACATCAGGAACGCGCACGATCTGAAGACCAGGGTGGCGCTGCTGGCGCTGGCCGAACTCGCCGACGAGGTCGCCGCCGCGGTGGCCGGACGCGCCGGCAAGGACGCGCTGGTCGCCTTCGCCGACGCTTACAGGAGCTACGCCAAGCGGCATCCCGGCCGGTACGCGGCGGCCCGGATGGAGCTGGACCCCGAGACGGCCCGCGCGAGCGCAGGAGGCCGACACGCTGAGATGACGCGGGCGATCCTGCGCGGCTACGAGATACCGGAGCCCGACCAGACTGACGCGGTTCGGATGCTGGGCAGTGTGTTCCACGGCTACGTCAGCCTGGAGACCGCTGGCGCCTTCCAGCACCATCTGCGGGATGTCGACGCGTCCTGGGCCAGAACCCTGGACGCCCTCGACAGCGCCCTCCGGAACTGGCCTCCGCTCGCCTGAACGGCCACGCCCGGTTGACCGGTCGCATCCGCCTTGCGGGTCCTGCCCCCCTGATGGGGCACGCTCGCCTGGTGGGTCATGTCCGGTCGGCAGGTTCTGGGCGCGGCGCGTCGGCCTGGTGGGGCCTGCGCCCTGAAGGGGCGCAGGCCCTTCAGGGCGCCGGAGCGAACGGCTGGGACGGTCGGCGAGCGGTGGGGTTAGAAGTCCTTGCCGGTCAAGACGGTGTCGGCGTCCACGATGCGGTAGGCGTAGCCCTGTTCGGCCAGGAAGCGTTGGCGGTGGGCGGCGTAGTCCTGGTCGAGGGTGTCGCGGGCGACGACGGCGTAGAAGCGCGCGCCGCTGCCCGACGCCTTGGGGCGCAGCAGGCGTCCCAGACGCTGGGCCTCTTCCTGCCGCGACCCGTACGCCCCGGACACCTGGACGGCGACGGACGCTTCGGGCAGGTCGATGGAGAAGTTCGCCACCTTGGAGACGACCAGCACGTTGAGCTCACCCGAGCGGAACGCGTCGAAGAGGCGTTCGCGTTCGCGGATGCGGGTCTCGCCCTTGATGACGGGGGCGTCGAGGAGGGCGCCGAGTTCGTCGAGCTGGTCGATGTACTGGCCGATGACCAGGGTCTGCTCGCCGCGGTGGCGGTCGACGAGGGCCTTGATGAGCTTGGTCTTGGTGTCGGTGGTGGCGCAGAAGCGGTAGCGCTCGTCGGGTTCGGCGGTCGCGTAGGCGAGGCGCTCGGAGTCGGTGAGGGTGACGCGGACCTCGACGCAGTCGGCGGGCGCGATCCAGCCCTGGGACTCCATGTCCTTCCAGGGCGCGTCGTAGCGCTTCGGCCCGATCAGGGAGAAGACGTCGCCCTCCCGTCCGTCCTCGCGGACGAGGGTGGCGGTGAGGCCGAGCCGGCGGCGCGCCTGCAGGTCGGCGGTCATGCGGAAGATCGGCGCGGGCAGCAGGTGCACCTCGTCGTAGACGACCAGGCCCCAGTCGCGGGCGTCGAAGAGCTCCAGGTGCGTGTACGCGCCCTTCCGGCGCGTCGTCATGATCTGGTAGGTGGCGATGGTGACCGGCCGGATCTCCTTCTTCGTGCCGCTGTACTCGCCGATCTCGTCCTCGGTGAGGGACGTGCGGCGGAGCAGCTCCTGCTTCCACTGGTGGGCCGACACGGTGTTGGTCACGAGGATCAGCGTGGTCGCCTGCGCGCGCGCCATGGCGGCGGCGCCGACGATGGTCTTGCCGGCGCCGCAGGGCAGGACGACGACGCCGGAGCCGCCGTGCCAGAACGCCGAGGTGGCCTCCTCCTGGTAGGAGCGAAGCTCCCAGCCTTCCTGGACGAGGGAGATGGCGTGGGCCTCGCCGTCGACGTACCCGGCGAGGTCCTCGGCGGGCCAGCCGAGCTTGAGCAGGGCCTGCTTGAGGGCGCCGCGCTCGCTCGGGTGGACGGCGACGGCGTCGTCGCCGACCCGGTCCCCGATCATCCCCTTGACCTTCTTGGCGCGCAGCACCTCCTCCAGCACCGACCGGTCGGAGGACGACAGGACGAGCCCGTGCACCGGGTCCTTCTCCAGCCGCAGCCGCCCGTACCGGGCCATCGTGTCGGCGACGTCCACCAGCAGCGCGTGCGGGACGGGGTAGCGGGAAAACCGGATCAGCGTGTCGACGACCTGCTCGGCGTCGTGCCCGGCGGCGCGGGCGTTCCACAGCGCGAGCGGCGTCACCCGGTAGGTGTGGACGTGTTCGGGCGCCCGTTCGAGTTCGGCGAACGGGGCGATCTCCTTGCGGCAGGCGCCGGCCAGCTCGTGGTCGACCTCCAGCAGCAGGGTCTTGTCGGACTGGACGATGAGCGGACCGTCGGTCAAAGCAGAAGCCCCCGTCGCGATGCGGATGATCGATGCCACGTCCGGACACCCGTTGCCGCACGCTACCCGAGGCAGGGCGGCGCGTGGTGCGGTCCGGACGGGAACGCATGCTTCAACGGCTGCGGGCGCCCCACTCTTCCCGGGAGGTCAGACGCCGGATCCGGAGTCGTAACCGGAGTCGGCGTTGACCAGGACGATGATGTAGATGATGCCGATGACGATCCCGCAGAGGATCGACAGCCCGAACAGGACCCAGCCGGCGATGGTCAGCTTGCGGGCCGACTCGGGGTCGGACTGGACGCGCCCCATGGCGATCGCGGACACGATGGCGCCCGGAATGCCGAGGATGCCGCAGCACAGCAGGACGCTCGCGATGTTGCAGACGAGGCAGGCGGTGGTGGAGGCGTTGCTGGTCGGCCGGACCGGCACGCCTGGCGGCCCGTAGCCGTAGGGGTAGCCGGGCGGCTGGCCGCCGGAGTACGGCGTCCCGCTCCAGCCCTGCCCGCCGTACGGGTTCTGCCCGCCGTAGGGGTCCTGCCAGCCGGGCGGGGTGCCGCCGTATCCGCTCACAGACGGCCTCCTTCACGCGCTGCCACAGGGCCTCCAGATTAGGACCCCGGGCGGACATCGCGGGTTCCAGCACGATCAAGATCCTGATCGCGTGCGGCCCCGCCCGCGCGCCGGAGCCGGGCCGTCAGACCTCGCTCACGCCGGTGATGCGGTGCAGGGCGAAGCGGTGGACGGCGGCGCGGGTGGCGTCGTAGCCGGTGAGGAAGCCGCCCTCGACGCGGACCGGTTCGACGATGCGGCTGGACGCCTGGCCCTGCTGGTCGAGGTAGCCGATCCAGACGCGGCCGCCGCGGTCGACGGCGGCGCGGAGGCGTTCGATGGTCGCCATCGCGGGGGAGCGCGGCGGGTCGCCGGAGGGGGCCTGGCGGGCGTGCTCGGCGCCGTGCCGGGCCGCCTCGTCGCCGGCCCGCAGCGCGCGGACGGCGGCGGAGATCATCGAGTCGTCGGCGCGGGTGTCGGGGCGGAGCCGGACGATCTCGGCGGTGGGCGGCGGGTCGGCGCGCTGGGCGTCCGGGCGGGTGACGATCACGCCGCCGCCGGGGGCCTCGGCGACCGGGGCGAGGCCCATGCGGCGCAGGCCGTCGAGGAGTTCGGCGCGCTGCAGCCCGGACGCGAGGACGGTCGGCGCGAGCCGGTGCAGGCGCAGCGGGGCGGCGCGCCGGTCGGCGAGGATCTCGTCGAGGGTGGCGGCGGAGTCGGTGCGGACGTAGGAGGTGAGGGCGCCGACGCGCAGGTGCCCGTGCCGGCGCGCGACGTCGCCGATGAGGTAGTCGAGAGGCTGCGGCAGCGGGGTGGCGGAGTGCCGGGTCAGCAGGTCGGTGATGTCGGCGGCGGAGCGTCCGGCGTCGAGGGCGCGGCGGATCGACTCGGGGGTGAACCGGTAGACGGTGGCGCCGCCGGTGGACTCGACGTCGGCGGCGAGCGCGAGCTCGCGGGCGAGGTCGGTGACGAGGGGGCCGGGCGCGATCGCGGTCAGGTCGGCCTGGATGAGGATCTCGTCGACGGGCGCCGGAAGGTACTTCTCCAGGGCGGGTTCGGGGTCGTCGCCGGTGAGCAGGTCGCGGGCGAACGGGGCGAGCTCGCCGAACGCGGTGAGGCCGAGGGCCGCGGCCTCGCGGAGCGTCCAGCCGAGGAGCCGCTCGCGGGTGGGGCCGCCGCGGCGGGGGCGCAGCCAGCCGAGCCGGGTGCGCAGGGCGTCCTCGTCGACGACGGCGCCGGGCCCGGCGCCGGCGAGGACCTCCAGGATCTCCCGGCGGGTGGCCGGGGCGCTGGACCGGACCATCCCCTCGCTGAGCGCGTTGATGAGCCGGTCGCGGTCGTCGCGCTCGCCGGCGAGCCCGGCGGCGCGGTCGGACTTCAGCCAGCCGCGCGCCAGCTCGGTCCAGCGGCCGGCGGTGTCGCGCATCAGCCACAGGTCGTAGGCGGGGGTGGGCAGCCACTCGCCGTCGAGGTCGCCGCTGCGGGTGAGCAGCCCGGCGGCGTAGGCGATCTCGACGAGCAGCGCGGCCTTCCACTCCGGGACGTCCAGCTGGGTGGCGGCGGCGCGCAGGTCGCGGACGGCGAGGCCGCCGCTGCGCAGGACGGGGGGCGGTTCGAGGCCCCAGCGTTCGAGGAGGTCCTCGATGAGCCGGACGACGCCGGCGGCCTCGCCCGCGGCGGCGCGGACCACGAGGTCGTCGCGCGGCGCCCGCGTCGCGGCGGGGAGCGGCGGCGGCTCGGCGGGGACGTCCCGGAAGAGCCGGCCGGCGCGCAGGTGCAGCGCGACCTCGCGGGGCAGGGTGACGGTGCGGTCGTCCTCGGCGGCGAGGAGGCCGCGGGCGAGGAGCCGCTCGATCGGGGTGGTCGCGGTGCCGAGGCGGACGGGGCGGCGCGCGTCCGCGACCCGCCCGACGGGCGGCCCCCACGCGAGCTGGTCGAGGGCGGCCCGCGCCTCGGGCCCGGCGTCCTCGATGAGCTCCGCCGGGTCCGCCAGGAGTTCGGTGAGCCGCCGCAGCAGCCGCGCGGAGTCGGGGAACCCGCGCGGGGCCTCGCCCTCCAGGTCGGTGACCAGGTCGGTGAGCCGCTCGGCCGGGTAGCCCGCGAAGACCTCCGCGGCGGGCGGGCCGAGGCCCGCGGGGTGCGGCAGCCCCTGCCGGACGCCGGGCGCGGTGACCGGCGTCCCGTCGCCCCAGGCCAGCCCGTAGCGGCGCAGCGTGCCGAGGGCGCGGTCGAGCTGCGCGGGCGTCGCGCCGAGGCCGGCGGTGAGCGCGGCCATGCCGGGCGCGGGCAGCACGAGGAGGGCTTCGAGGACGGCGAGGGTGAAGCGGTCCAGCCGGTCGAGGGCGCGGGACACCGCGGCGGGCGTCGCGGCGCGGGCCGCGAGGGCGGTCAGGTCGGCGGGGACGGGGGCGAGCAGCTCCGGACGCGCGGACAGCAGCGCGCGAAGCTCGTCGTCGCCTCGCGCGCGCAGCCAGTCCGCGTACGTCTCCATGCCGTTCCCCAACCATATGTCGCGTCCACGCCGCAAGTGCGCGGGCCCTCAAGGGTAGAGGTCCGCGCGAAGTGGGAAACCCGGGACGCCGCAGGTCAGGTCGCGGGCGTGCGCTGCAGGTGAACGAGCCCGAGACCGAGCCGAGCCCAGCTCTCCACGAAGCGCTTCTCGTCGATGCGGGTCGGCGGCTCGTACATCGACTCGTTCGCCAGCCAGTAGTTCACCACGGCCCCGCCGAGGATGGAGGCGATCGCGGGCCAGTCCTCGTCCGAGTCGCCGAACTCGGGCTGCGCCTCCAGCCAGGTCGCGATGCCGTCGTAGAGCGGGTTGACGATGCCCTCGCGCATCTCCGCGACCAGGTTCGGGAACTGGTCGAGGTCGCGGAACAGCACCCGGATGAGGTCCTGCTCCTCGCGCATCTTGGCGAGCCCGGCCTGGCACGTCATGCGCAGCCGGATCTCGAGCGGGCGCTCCTCGAAGGCGGCCGCCTGGACGAGGACGTCGCTGATCTGGCGGCGGGTCCGCTCGATGTGCTCGCGGATGGCGGAGGCGAGCACCTCCTCCTTCGACCGGAAGTGCCGGTAGAGCCCGCCGGCGCCCGGGGACAGGCCGGCGGCGGCCTCGATCTCCGCGACCGACGTCGCCGCGTAGCCCCGGTCGGCGAACAACCGGAGCGACTCGGACACGATGCGGTCGCGCGTAGGTGGCGTCATGGTGATGAGTTCCTCCGCAAGAACAGTAAGGCATCTTCGGCCCGCCGGCCGCCGCCTCCCGCCGCGGCACGCCCGAATTCGCGATGCGCCTCGTCCGGGGGCCGGGACGACTAGAGTTCGATGCCGCACGCCCCGTCGCCGGAAGGGGTGTCGCCGGAAAGGTCGACGATGTTCAAGTCTCCGCGGAAGGCGGCGGGCGGGGCGTTCCTGCCCGAGGACTTCGTGGTGCCCACGCTCGTGGCGGGGCCCGACTTCCAGATCCGCCCGATCACCGTCCACGACGTGGTCAAGGACTACGGCGCCGTGATCGGCAGCCTGGACCGGCTGGCCGGGCGGTTCGGGCCCGAGTGGGGCTGGCCCGACAGCGAGTTCACCTTCGAGCAGGCGCTGATCGACGTCGCGTGGCTGCAGAAGCAGGGGCAGCTGCGGCGCTCGTTCAGCTACGTGGTGATCACGCCGGACGGGGAGCGGCAGCTCGGCCGCATCCACGTGGCGCCGTCCGACAAGGCGGGCGCGGACGCCGTCGTGGTGTTCTGGGTCCGCGCGGACGAGGAGAACTCCGTGCTGGAGAAGGAGCTGGAGACGTTCGTCCGCCAGTGGGTGACGACGGCCTGGCCGTTCGACACCGTCCGGTTCCCCGGCCGCGAATAGCCGGCCCCGGCCGACCGGCCCCGGCCGGGCGCGGGGTCAGGCCAGGCGGCGGACGAGGCCGACGAGGATCCGGCCGGCCACCAGGTAGACGAGGGCGGCCAGGCCGTAGTTGACGGCGACCTCCGTCTTGGGGCTCTCCGGCTGGAAGACGTCCTTGAACTGCCAGCACAGGTCGGTGGCCCTGTCGCCGAACCAGCGGACGAGGTCGTTCGCCGTGTTCGCGTCGAACGCCACGAACACGATGTGGACGGCCAGGATCACCACGACGACCGTGGTCACGACGGAGATCGCGGTGGCGACGGCGCCGACGGCGCGGCGGCGGGCCCCGGCGGCGCGGTCGGTGAGCGAGCGGCGGGCGCGCGGGGCGCGGTGCTCGCCGCCCGGCTCGGTGCGGGTCATGATGTGCTCCTGCGGGGGCGGCTCCTGGCCGGCCGGCGGCCGGTCGGACTCGTCTGCCATCTGCGGCCTCCTTCACCGGGGGGCTGTGCCGGGGGCGGGCGGCGGCGCCGCGCGGGTGATCGTCCTTGGGGTCGGGGTGGGGTGTTCGGGTGCTGTGTTTTCCCTGGTCAGCAGGTTTGTGGCCGGGGGCCCGGGTAGATACGAAACACGGTCCCGTGCTCTCCTACTCGGATCCCGTCGCATCGCCACTACCAGGAGAGCGCGGGTCCTCTCATGTGTCCAGCCCTTTACCCTGTGGGACGTGTTCGATCTCGCTCCTCCCGCATCGTCCCCCGCGCCCCTCGCCGTCGGTTTCGACCTTGATCTGACCCTGGCCGACACACGGGCCGGCATCGGCGCCGTGTACGCCGCCCTGGCGGCGGAGACGGGCGTCCCCATCGACACGGGGCTGGTCGTGCGGCGCATCGGGCCGCCGCTGGAAGAGGAGCTGGCGTACTGGTTCCCGCCGGGCGAGGTGCCGGCGATGGCGGCCCGGTACCGGGCGATCTACGCCGACATCGCGATCCCGGCGACCGTCCTGATGCCGGGCGCCGCGGCCGCGCTGGACGCGGTGCGGGCCAGGGGCGGGCGCGCGGTCGTCGTGTCGGGCAAGAACCAGGCCGACACCGAGCGGACCGTCCGGTTCCTCGGGCTGCGGGTGGACGCCGTCGTGGGCGGCCTGTTCGGCGCGGAGAAGGGCGCGGCG
The DNA here is from genome assembly GCF_041463655.1 of Actinomadura monticuli. Classification (NCBI taxonomy): domain Bacteria; kingdom Bacillati; phylum Actinomycetota; class Actinomycetes; order Streptosporangiales; family Thermomonosporaceae; genus Actinomadura; species Actinomadura monticuli. The sequence goes on along the minus strand of NZ_JAXCEI010000018.1, from coordinate 122,776 downwards.
CTGCGCGCGCACGGCGCCGGCGCCTACATCGGCGACCACACCGGCGACGTGGACGCGGCGCGGGCGGCGTCGGCGGTGGCGGTGGCCGTCGCGACGGGTTCGTTCGATTCGGCGGCCCTCGCGGCGTACGGCGCGGACGTGGTCCTGCCGGACCTGCTGGCCTTTCCGGAATGGCTCGGCGGGTTCGCGGCGGTCTGAGCTGCGGCGCGATAATCGGGTGACCCCGCCGGGCGCCCGGGATAGCTTCGGAGCCGTTGCCCCGCAGGCGTCGTGGGGGTACCGGCGTGTACACCGGCCCGCGGCGAGGCACTAATCTTGAGGGCGATTCACGACGATTACCGAACGAGGTCTCCGGTGCCGACTGGCAAGGTCAAGTGGTACGACTCCGACAAGGGGTTCGGCTTCCTCACCCGCGATGACGGCGGGGAGGTCTTCGTGCACTCATCGGCGCTGCCGGGCGGCGTCACGTCGCTCAAGCCGGGGCAGCGCATCGAGTTCGGCGTGGTCGAGGGGCGCCGCGGCCAGCAGGCCCTCCAGGTCAGGGTGCTGGAGTCGCTGCCGTCGGTCGAGAAGACCATCGCCAAGCAGCGGCGCAAGAAGCCGGACGAGATGGTCGTGATCACCGAGGACCTCATCAAGCTGCTGGACGGGATCTCCAACACCTACCGGCGCGGCAAGCACCCGGCGCCGGCGGAGGCCAAGAAGATCGCCATCGTGCTGCGGGCGGTGGCGGACGACCTGTCCCCCTGACCGGGCCGCTCCCGAACGGATCTCAGGTGCGCATCTCCGGGTGCGCGTCCTTGATCGTGGTGGGCGGGGCCGGGCGGCGGGTGCGGCGGCGCGTCCCCGCCTGGCGGGACACGAGCACCCCGAACGCCACGGCGAGCGCGGCGCCGACGACCGCGAGCGCGACCCGCCCGTCCGCGACGATCGACATGCCGAGCCCGAGCAGGCCGCCCAGCACCCAGCTGAGCTGGTGCAGCGTCTCCGACACCGCGAACGTGGACGAGCGCATCTCCTCGCCGATCTCGCGCTGCACGACCGCGTCCATGGACAGCTTGCCGAGCACCTGGCCGAGACCGGCCGCGGTCGCCACGGCGAGGGCCGCCCACAGCCCGAAGAACGCGGCGCCCGCCGCGGTGACGCCGGTGACGGCGGCGAGGGTCGCCGACACGATGAACCGGGGCGCCCGCGCCTTCATCCACGCGCCGAGCGCGGTGCCGATCAGCCCGCCCGCGCCCGCGCACGCCGCCAGCAGCCCCAGCGCGACATGGTGGGACACCGGGTCGAAGCGCTCCTGCCGCAGCAGGAACGCCAGGTAGATGATCAGGAAGCCGGAGAAGGCCCGCAGCACCGCGTTGGCCTCCATCGCCTCCGCGACGACCGGCCCGACGCGCGGCAGCATCCGCTGCCGCTGCGGAGCCGCGTCGGGTCGCGGCGCCTCCTCGGGGACGTCCACGTGCCCCGGCAGCCGCATGGTGAACACGACGCCGATCAGGAACACCACCGTGCCGATGCGCAGCACCCAGCCGGGCCCGATGAGGACGGCGAGGCCGGCCGCGGCCGGCGCGGTGACCGACGCCGCGATCAGCCCCGCGAACGCGGCGCGCGCGTTGGCCGTCACCAGCGTGATCTCGTCCGGCAGGACGCGCGGGGTGACCGCCGCCCGCAGCACCCCGAACGCCTTCGACAGCACCAGCACGCCGAACGCGGCGGGCAGGAACGTGACCTGGTCGCCGTGCGGGAGCGCGCTCGCCATCGCCCAGCACAGCAGCGCCCGCATCACGAAGGTGCTCGCGATCGCGTAGCGGCGGACGTGCCGGGCCCGGTCCAGCGCGGGGCCGATCAACGGCGCGACCAGCGCGAACGGCGCCATCGTGACGACGAGGTAGAGGGCGATCTGGCCGCGCGCCTGGTTGACGTCCAGGCCGAAGAACAGCGTCCCCGCCAGCGCGACCGTGACCATGGCGTCGCCGGCGGAGTTGAACGCGGACGCCTCGATCAGGCTGCCGAGGCCGCTGCGTCCCGCGCCCTGCGCGTGGGTGACGCGGCGGGTGAGCCGGGCCGTCCCGAGCACGGCCGAGCGCGCGCCGCGACCCGCGCGCGCCGCCCCTCCGGCGGCGGCGCGGACGGACCGTCCCAGCCTCGTGCGGTCTGCCATGCGCCCCGGTCTCTCCCAGCGGCCGTCCCGGTTCGGCACCGGCCCCCGGCCATCGGAGTCGTTCGCTTGAGGGTACGTTCCCCGCTGGAACGGAGGCTCACCCGGCCGTCGCCGCCCGGCCTGGTGCCCGGCCACGTCCCCGCATGGGCGAGAATTGAGGTGTGAGCCCACAGCGCCAGTCCAGCCCCGCGCGTCCCGCCGCCGCGCGCACCACGTCCGGGCCCGCCCGCCGGACCCGCACGCCCGCCGTCGACGCCGCCTGCGCCGAGGCGGTCGACCTCGCCCGCGAGGCCGCCGAGGAGACCGCCCGCCCGACCCCCGTCGGCGAGCACCTCGGCCTCCACGCCGAGGCGGATCGCGTGGTCACGCACTACTTCGAGTGCCTCGACCCCGCCTACCGGGGCTGGCGCTGGTCGGTGACCGTGACCCGGGCGTCGCGCGCCCGGAACGTCACGGTCAGCGAGTGCGTGCTGCTGCCCGGCGACGAGGCGCTGCTCGCGCCGCAGTGGGTGCCGTGGCTGGAGCGGCTGCGCCCCGGCGACCTCGGCCCCGGCGACCTGCTGCCGACCGCGCCCGACGACGTCCGGCTCGCCCCCGGCTTCACCCAGGTGGACGACTCCACCGACCGCGAGGCCCAGTGGGAGCTCGGGCTCGGCCGCGTCCGGGTGCTGTCCCGCGAGGGACGCGACGAGGCCGCGACCCGCTGGTACGAGGGCGTCGCCGGCCCCCGCGCGCCGATCGCGGCGTCCGCGCCGGCCCAGTGCTCCACCTGCGGCTTCTTCGTCGGCCTCGCGGGCGATCTGCGGCAGGTCTTCGGGGTCTGCGCCAACGAGTACGCCCCCGACGACGGCCGCGTCGTCTCCGCCGACCACGGCTGCGGCGCGCACTCCGAGGCGGTCTCGATCCCGGCCGCGTCAGAGCACAACCCGCCGGTGATCGACGAACTGGGCTACGAGGTCGTCCCGTCCGGTGACGACGACACGGCGTCCCTGGACGACGAGGCCCTCGGCCACAGCTGACGCCATGCCGGAAACTCCGGACGTCTTCGGCGCGCGGGCGCTCCGCGAACGGGTGCTGCGCGCCTGGGCCGAGTCCCCGGCGCGCTTCCGCGAGGACGCGAACGCCGAAGAGGACTACGCCCTGGGCGGCTACCGCGACCGCGTGGTCGTCGAACTCGCGCAGAACGCCGCCGACGCCGCCCTCCGCGCGGGCGTCCCCGGCCGCCTCCGCCTGACGCTGCGGACCGAGCCCTCGGGCACCGTCCTCACGGCGGCGAACACGGGGTCGCCGCTGGACGCGGAGGGCGTCGAGGCCCTCTCCACCCTCCGCGCGTCCGCCAAACGCGACGAGACGGGCGCGACCGGCCGCTTCGGCGTGGGCTTCGCCGCCGTCGTCGCCGTGACCGACACTCCCGAGATCGCGTCGGCGCTCCCGGACGCCGGGCCCGCCCAGGGCGGCGGTGAGCGGGTGGCGGGGGTCCGATGGTCGGTGGGGCTCGCCCGCGATCTGGTGGAGGGAGTGCCCGCGCTCGCCGAGGAGGTCGGCCGGCGGGGCGGTCACACGCCCATGCTGCGGCTGCCCTTCGTCCTGGACGAGGCGCCGGACGTCCCGGACGGGTTCGGCACCGTCGTTCGGCTGCCGTTGCGTGAGGACGCCGTCGCGTCCGTCCGGCGGCAGTTGGGGGAGGTCGGGGCGGCGCTGATGCTGGCCTTGCCGGCGTTGGAGCGCGTTGAGGTCGACGTCGACGGTGACCTGCATGAGCTGACCGCTGAGCGCCGCTCCGGCGGTGAGGTCGTCATCGACGGCGATGTGTGGCGGACGGCCGAGGCGCACGGGCAGATCCCCGGGGCGCTTCTGGAGGACCGTCCCGTGGAGGAGCGGGCGCGGCCGTTCTGGCAGGTTCGGTGGGCCCTGCCAGAGGGCGGGATGCCCGAGGGCGTGGGCGGAGTCGTTTACGCGCCCACGCCAAGCGACGAACGCCTGGATCTGCCCGCCTTGCTCATCGCGTCTTTCCCGCTCGCACCGGATCGGCGGCATGTCGCGCCCGGGGCGCTGACCGGGTTCCTTGTGGACCGGGTCGCCGAGGCGTACGTGCGGCTGCTGAGCGAGCTGCCGGTCTCACCGCGGGTGCTGGACCTCGTGCCGGGGCCGATCGGGGCGGGGGAGCTGGACGCGCGGGTGCGGCGGGGCATTCGGGAGCGGCTGCCCGAGGCGCCCGTGCTTCCGGGGCGTCTCCCGGACGGGGGGACGCCCTCCCAGGCCCCCGGGCGAATACTCCGTATGCGCGGGCGGGACGCGATCGCCGTGGACGCGCCGGCGCCGTTCATCGAGGTGCTCGGCGGCGCGGACGCCGCGGACGCCGTGGTCGGCGGGCTGCTCCCGGCGGAGTGGCCGGCGCGGAGCCCGGCCCTGGCCGCGCTCGGGGTCCGGCGGGTCGAGCTGGCCGACGTGATCGATGAGCTGGCCGCTGTGGACCGGGATCCGGCGTGGTGGCACCGGGTGTACGAGTCGCTCGGCGGAGCCGCCAGGGACGCTCTGGGGGCCTTGCCGGTGCCGCTGGCGGGCGAGGCGGACGAGGCGGGCGAAGCAGGCGAAGCGGGCGGGGCGGGCGGGGCGCCCCGGGTGGTGCGCGGGCCGCGCGGGCTGCTGATCGCGGACGGCGTCGACCCGGCGGGCCTGTCGGCGCTCGGGCTGCGGTTCGTCCACCCGGAGGCCGTGCATCCGCTGCTGGTGCGGCTCGGGGCGGTCGAGGCGGGGCCGCGCGCCGTGCTCGGCGACGCCGCGGTGCGGGCGGCCGTCGAGGAGTCGTTCGAGGCCGACGACCCGGACGCGGTCGCGGAGGCCGTGCTGGGGCTGGTGGCGGGCGCGCGCCTCGATCCGGGGGAGGAGACCTGGCTCGCCGAGCTGGCCCTGCCCGGCGACGACGGCGAGCTCTACCCGGCGGGCGAGCTGCTGCTGCCGGAGAGCCCGCTGCGAGACGTGATGGCCGGCGACGCCCCGTTCGGCGTGGTGGACGGCGAGCTCCTGGAGCGGTGGGGAGCGGAGACGCTCACGGCCGTCGGCGTCCTCGACGGGTTCGCGCTCGCCAAGGCCGAGGACGTCAGCCTCACGGGTCTCGCCGATGAGGCCGAGACCCTCGAACTCGACGACGAGGACCTCTGGGCCGACGAGGCCCTGGCGCGGGTCGGGCCGCAGGATCTCCCGCCGCTGGTGCCGGAGTTCACGGCCGTCCGCGACCTGGAACTCGTGGACGACTGGGCGGCGGCGCTGAACGTCCTGGCCGGGCCGCCCTGGCGGGCCGCGATCGTCGATCCCGCCCATGTGACCTTGCACACCGGCAGGCGCGTCGCCGTCCCCTCGTACACGGCGTGGTGGCTCCGGCGCCATCGCGTGCTGGACGGCCGCAGGCCGGGAGAGTTCCGGCTGGGCGGGGACGAGTCGCTGACCGGGCTCTACGACGTCGCGCCAGAGGGCTTGGACGAGCGGCTCCTGCTCGCCCTGGGTGTCCGTACGTCCCTGGAGGAGTTGCTGGAGGAACCCGGCGGCGCCCAAGAGCTGATGGAACGCCTCGGTGACCCCGGCCGGTCCGTGAGCCGTGCCCAGTTGGGCGGGCTCTGGACGTCCCTGGCCGACGCCCCCGACGCGGTCATTGAGCCGCCCGACCGTGTGCGCGCCGTCGTGGACGGCGAGGTCGAGGTCGTGGACGCTGACGACGCCCTCGTCCTGGACGGTCCCGACCTCCTGCCCCTCCTGCAAGGGCAGCCGCTCGTCATCGCCGCCCAGGGGCGGGCCACCCGGCTCGCCGAACTGCTCGACCTCCCGTTGGCGGGGGACGAGATCCCCGGCGAGGTCGAATCGGACGGTGAGGAGCGCCCCGTCCCGGAGGCGGTCAGGGCCGTCCTGCCGGACGCACCCGCCGACTACCTCGCGCATGAACGCCTCGTCGTGGACGGCCAGGACGTCCCGTGGTGGACGAGGGACGGCGAGATCCGCGCGAGCGGCGTCCACGGGCTGGCGCGGGCGCTCGCCTGGGCCACGGGTGACTGGGCCGGGCGGCTGCTGGCCGAGGCCGTCCTGCGCGACGCGGAGTCACTGCCCGTCCTGCTGGCCGAATCCGACCTGGAGCCCTAGCCGGAGTCTCGCCCGGCCTCCTGGCGGCCCTCCTGCCCGGCCTCCTGGCTGCCCTCCTGCCCGTCCTTCTGGCGGGCCTCATGCCGGGCGGCCTCCTGGCGGGCGCGGCCGGCCTGGAGGCGCGGCGTGTACCACATGGCGAACACGCCGATCCCGATGCCGGTGACGCACACCCACAGCCACCAGCGGTCGCCGGGCGGCAGCCCGACGATGAGCAGCACGGCGAGCGCGACCGCCCACGCGGCCGTGCCCACCGCCGCGATACGGACGTCGTTGGTCTGCATCGGCGGCGGGTCGGGGCGGCGCGGTCGGCTCATGGGGCCAGGCTACCGGCGGGTCAGGCTCCCCGTCCCCGGCCGGTTCTGCCTGCTAAGCCACGGGACGGCGGCCGGACAGCCCGCCGAGGACCATGGTGATGAGCAGCTCGTAGCTGGCCTCCAGGTCGGCGGGCAGGCCGAACCCGCCGGCCGCCTCCAGGACGGCGAACCCGTGCACGGCCGAGCGCAGGCAGCGCGCGGCGTGGACGAGGTCCGGCCCCTCCAGCTCGTAGCCGCGCAGCGCCCCGTACAGGATGCCGAGGAGGCGCTCGGCCGCCGCGTCGTCCTCCGGCGCCGCCTCCTGCTCCATCGCGCCGTAGCGGCCCGGATGCTCGGCCACGTAGTCGCGGTAGGCGCGCATCAGCGCCCGGACGGCGTCGTCGCGGGACCGTCCGAGGGCCGCCTCGCCGAGCCGTTCGGCGAGTTCCTCCAGCACGCGGGACGTGACCAGGTGTCGCAACTCGGCGAGATTGCGGACATGCTTGTAAAGGGAGGGCGTCGCGACCCCCACCCGTCCCGCCACCGCCGCCAGCGTGAGGGCGCCGGGGCCGCCGACGTCCACGACGGCGACCGCGGCGTCGACGACGGCGTCCGGGGAGAGTCCCGCACGGGGCATTCCGACCTCCTCTATTGGTTGTAGCCAGAAGGCTAATGCTGTTAGTGACAGTGTCAAGTGGCGACGTGGCAGCATGGGCGGTAGCACCGGGAGAACAATGACGATGACAACGCCACCGATCCGTGGCCGGACGGCGTCCGCGCCTGGGCTGGCCGAGGAGCTGCGCATCTCGATCGCGCGGCTGACCCGCCGGCTGCGGACGCTGCGCGCGCCCGCGGCGGCCGACGGCGGGCGCCCGCTGTCGCTCACGCAGTTCGCCGCCCTCGCCGCCGTCGAGCGGCACGGCTCGATGACGCCGCGCGAGCTGGCCGACCACGAGAAGGTGCAGCCGCCCTCGATGACCCGCGTGATCGCCTACCTGGAGGAACGCGGGCTGCTCGTGCGCAGCCCGCATCCGACCGACGGGCGGCAGGTCGTGCTGAACGCCACCGAGGCGGGCGCCGCCCTGCTCGCGGACGAGCGGCGCCGCAAGGAGGCCTGGCTGGCCCGGCGGCTCGCCGAGCTCACCGACGACGAGCGGGAGATCCTGCGCCAGGCCGCGCCGATCATCGACAGGCTCAGCCGGTCCTGACCCCGGGGCGGTGCTCGTGATCCCTTGAGGAATGGCGACGCGCCGATTAACGTTAGCTTTGGTAATGACTTCTGCTAACGAAAACCCCGACGAACCCGAGGGGGCCGCGACGCGCGGGCCCCTCGGGCGGCGCCGCGCGCACCCGGCCCGCGCCGCCGCCCCCCTCGTCCCCGCACCCCCCAAGACGGCGTCCCCCGCGCGCCGCCGCCGTCCCGCCCCCGGCCGCCCCCTGGCGCACACCCGCGCCCATGCCGCCATCCGCACGAATCCCCCGTCTCCTGCCGGCGGACCCCCGCAAGCCACCGAACCTCCGCAGGACGAGGCCCCCGCGACACCCGGCGAGCCCGTACGACCCGACGCACCCGTACAGCCCGACGCACCCGTGCAGGCCGACACGTCCGCGCGGCCGACCGGCGCCGCGGGCTCCGGCGGAACGCTCCACGGCGCCGCTCCCGAGGAGCCGGACGCCGAGGAGGACGCGCGCAGCGGCGGGATGTTCCGATCGCTCCGCGTCCGGAACTACCGGCTCTACGCCGCCGGGCAGGTCGTCTCCAACACCGGCACCTGGATGCAGCGCGTCGCGCAGGACTGGCTCGTCCTCGACCTCGCGCACGGCAGCGGCACCGCGCTCGGCATCACCACCGGCCTGCAGTTCCTGCCGATGCTGCTGTTCGGGCTGTGGGGCGGCGTCATCGCCGACCGGTATCCGAAGCGCCGCATCCTGCTCGTCACACAGGTGTCGATGGGCCTGCTCGCCCTCGTCCTCGGCGTGCTCTCCATGACCGGCAGCGCGCAGGTGTGGCACGTGTACCTGCTGGCGTTCGGGCTCGGCGTCGCCACCGTCGTCGACAACCCGGCCCGCCAGTCGTTCGTGGTGGAGATGGTCGACAAGCGCGACCTGCCGAACGCGATCGCGCTGAACAGCGCCACGTTCAACGGCGCGCGGCTGCTCGGCCCCGCCGTCGCCGGCGTCCTCATCGCGCTGATCGGCACCGGGCCGGTGTTCCTGGTGAACGCGGCGTCGTTCGGCGCCGTCCTGTTCAGCCTCTACGCCATGCGGTCCGCCGAGCTGCACGACGTCGCGCCGGTCAAGCGCGCCAAGGGGCAGCTCCGCGAGGGCCTCCGCTACGTGCGCGGGCGCCGCGACCTGATGCTCGTCCTGATCCTCGTCGGCTTCCTCGCCATGTTCGGCATGAACTTCAACACGACGGTCGCGCTGATCGCCAAGGAGGTCTTCCACACCGACGCGTCCGCGTTCGGCCTCGCGTCCAGCATGCTGGCGCTCGGCGCGCTCAGCGGCGCCCTGCTCGCCGCCAGGCGGGTCGCCAGGCCGCGGCTGCGGCTGCTGGTGGCGATGGGCGTGGTGTTCGGGGCGCTGGAGGTCGCCACCGGGCTGATGCCGACGTACTGGTCGTTCCTGGCGCTGCTCGTCCCGACCGGCATCGCGATGATGACGATCACCACGGCGGCGAACGCGACGATGCAGCTCGGCGTCTCCCCGGAGATGCGCGGCCGCGTGATGGCCCTCTACATGCTCGTGTTCCTCGGCACGAACCCGGTGGGCGCGCCCGCGATCGGGTGGCTGGCCGAGCACTTCGGCGCCCGGACGAGCCTCGTCCTCGGCGGGCTGGTCTCCATCCTCGCCGCGCTCGCCGTGGGGGCCGTCGCCGCCCGCGGCAGGACGGGCGAGAGCCGCGCCCTGGCCCGGCTGCGGCGGCCCCGCCCCGCCGGAGGATGACGGCGCGATCCGCGTGACAACCGGTGCCGCTGCTGGGAAGCTGGCCGGGTGGCCCACCGGACGCTCCCATGAGGCTTTTCGTGGCGCTCGTGCCGCCACCGGACATCCTGGACGAGCTTGAGGAGGCCGTCCGCCCGCACCGGGACACGGTGCCCGAGCTGCGCTGGATCCGGCGCGACCTGCTGCACGTCACGCTGACGTTCCTCGGCGAGGTCGACGACCGCACCTTCGACCGGCTGCTGCCCCGCCTGGAACGCGCCGTCGGACGCCACGAGCGCATGACGCTGTCGCTCGCGGGCGCGGGCGCGTTCCCCGGCAGCGGCGCGCACGCCCGCGTCCTGTGGACGGGCCTGTACGGCGACCGCCGCGGGCTGGCGCGCCTCGCCGCGTCCACGACCGCCGCCGGACGCCGCGTCGGGACGCTGCCGGACAAGCACCGCGGGTTCCGCCCCCACCTCACCCTGGCGCGGTCCCGGCGGCCGGTGGACGTCCGGTCGCTCATCGAGCCGCTGGCGGCGTTCGCCGGCACCCCCTGGACGGCCGACTCCGTCCAGCTGATGCGCAGCCACCTGCCGGGCAGGGACTACAGCCAGGTGTCCTACGAGCCGCTGAAGACGTGGTCGCTGAAGCAGCGCTCAGGCGGTCAGAGCTCAGGCGGTCAGAGCTCCGGCGGGGGCGGCGCCGGACGGTCGGCGTCGGGCGGCCCCCACGGGACGCCGTAGCGCTCGCAGGCGCGGCGCAGCTCGTCCAGGTCGGGCGGGAAGGTGATCTGCCGCAGCACCCGCCCGGACGGCGCCCACACCACCAGCCGCGGCATCCGCTCCGCCGACTCGTCGATGCCGACGCCGCCGATCCGGTCGCGGGTCAGGTCCCATTCGACCTTGCCGCGCCGGGTGACCACCGCGAGACCGGCGGACGACACGCGGAGCTGCGAGCGGTTCCGGTCGTACAGCCAGTAGCCGATGAGGCCGATGACCAGTCCGGCGGGCATGGACCAGCTCGCCGTGGCGTTGAACCCGCCCAGGTCGGGGCCGAGCCAGACCGCGCCCAGCAGCGCCACCGCCTCGCACAGCAGCACGCTCATCCCGTACGTGCCGACGCGGGAGCGGCGGGTCGCGTCCAGGAGCGCGCCGGGGGCCGTGACGGGGCTGGGCAGGGCGGAGACCGTGAACGTGAGGTCCTGCCCGTCGTGCCCGTCGTGCCCGTCTTGGTCGCCCGGGGCCTCGGGCCGGGGCGCGGGAGCGTCCTGGGCCATGCCGTCCTGCCCGGCGGCGGGCGCGGGCAGCGCGGCCGTGGCGCGTTCCGGTTCCGGCGCGGCCAGCGTGGACACGGCCGAGTGGAACGCGGCGCTCAGGTAGGCGTCGTACTCGGCGTCGTTGACGGGCAGGCCCGCCCGCCGCGCCGAGTCGCGCAGGTCGGTGCGGGAGATCCGCAGCGCCGACAGCGGCGCGGCGAAGAACTCGTCGCCGTCGGAGTCGTACAGCCGCACCCAGGCGTGCCCGCCGATGGTCAGCAGCTCGATGCCGCCGATGCGGTCCTCGGGCATCTTCAGCACGACGTCGCCGGCGGCGTCCGCCCAGCCGAGCCCGCCGTCGGCGACGACGAGCCGCCCGCCGGGCACCTGCGCGAAGATCTCCGGCAGCCCTTCGAGCCCGTAGTCGGGGCCGCGCGGCGCCCGCGCGCCCGGCGTGATCACCCGGTAGCCGTGGTCGTCGAGGGCGTGCGCGAGCTGGAAGCCGTCCAGGCCGTGCGCGGGCAGCCGGGCGACGAGCTCCATCCGGTGCCCGAACGCCAGCGCGGCGAGGTCGGCGCGGCGCGGCTCCCCGCTGACCGGGTCGAGGCGCAGGCCGGGGCCGACGACCACGGCCGCGACGTCCCCGGCGCGCAGATCCTGGACCTCGCGGCGGCGGCCGGGGCGGGCCCGCACCCGCACCCGCTCGGCGGTGATCGTCCAGCGGACCTGGGCGGCGCGCAGCAGCCGGCGGCGCGCCGCGAGGACGCCCGCGATCGCGGCGAGCGCCCAGCAGCCCGCGGCGAGCCGGGCGCCGAACTCGCTCGTGCCGTCCAGCGCGATCCGGACGATCATCACGGCGCCGAGCAGCGCGGTCAGCGCGCCGAGCGCCATGATCCGGCGGCGGCTCGGCAGCGGCTCGGGCGTGTCGAGGCGCTGCTCGCCGGGCCGCCGGCCGCGGCCGCGGGACGGGCGGTCGCCGGTGGTGGGCTCGGCGGGCGGCTCGTGGGCGGCCGCCAGCAGCGCCGCCTCCTGGTCGAGCAGGCGCTTCTCGGCCGCGTGGTCGCGCGGCAGCGGGCCGCCGCCCGGGATGTCGTCCTCCAGCCCGGAGGCGCGCAGCGCCTCGTCCAGCGCCGGGTCGAGCAGGTCGGTCGCCTCGCCGTCCAGGACGTGCATGGGGATGCCGAGCCGCCGGGCCGTCACGAACACGGCCAGCGGCTCCAGGCCCATCGCGGTCATGCCGCCCACGGCGGTCCGGCCGAACCGGTGGAAGACGGTCAGCACGCCGTCGCCGGTGGTGATGGCCAGCCCGTCGATCCGGGACCGCTCGTAGGACACCATGACCAGCCCGCCCCGGCCGATCCGCTCCAGGCCCGCCTCCGACAGCCGCCAGTACGGGCGGGGACGGCGGCGGCGCGCGTCCGGGACGGCGCCCAGCAGCCACGGGATCGCGGCGACCACCCCGATCAGCGCGGCCCACAGCCACACGGGCCGGATCGGCAGCAGCGCCAGCGCCACCGCGAGGACGGTGAACGGGCCCGCGGCGACGGGCCGCCACCGGCCGCCGGAACCCGCGAGGCCCACCAGCTCATGCTCCACAGTCCGCATCCTCACACGGGTCCGCGCGGGACCGTCGCCTCCTTCAGCGATCCGATCGTCCTCCGAGAGCCTTTTCCATCGTGCCGGTCAGGTCGTACGGCCGTCTCCCGCCACCCGGTTCCCATCCGCCGCCCCGCTCCCGCGCGTCACCGGCGCCCCTTCATCAGCCCGTAGCCGACCGCTCCCGCGATCGCCAGCGCGAGGAACAGGCCGACCCGGGTGCCGGTGGCGTCCCTGCGGCCGCTCTCGGGCCCGCCCGCCGCGCCCGCGTTCCCGTGCGGGCCGGACGGCGTCGGCGACGGCAGCGCCTCCTCCGGCAGCGGCACCCGGTAGACCGGCTGGTTCGTGCCCTCCGACCCGACGAGCAGCGACCTGCCGTCCGGCGTGTAGGTCACGGACTCGCCCTGCGCCTGGGCCGGCACGTCGATCGACGTCAGCGTCTTGCCGGGCCGGCCGTCGGCGCCCACCGAGTACAGCCGGGCGCCGAAGTACGTCCGGATCACGCAGGTGCGGCCGTCGGGGGAGAACGCGCCGTCGGTCGCGATGGCCGGGGCGCCGCCGATCTTGCGCATGACGTTGAACCCGCTCGTGCGCAGCCGCTTCGGCGCCTCGTAGATCTTCCCGCCGAACAGCTTGCTGGCGATGTAGAGCCGGTTCGTCCGCGGGTTGATCATGAGGGTCTCGGCGTTGCGCGGCCCGTCCTCGTACTTGATCTTGAACGCGGTGGCGCGCAGCGTCCGGCTGCGCAGGTCCGCCGGCTCCGGGATGCGGTACACGGTCACGTACGGCCAGGCGCCGCCGAGGTTGTCGCCGATGTCCGCGACGAAGATCGCCGGACGGCCGCGGGCGTCCCTGCCGAGCGCCATGCCCTCCCAGTCGCGGGCGTTCGCGCCGCCGACGGTGAGGACGGCCCTGACCCGCCCGTCCCCGCCGAGCGCGAAGATCTTGGGGACGCCGCCGGAGTCGTTGTGGGTGTAGACGACGCCCGGATGCCGCGCGCTCGCGGCGAGGCCGCTGGACTCGGTGATCCGCGGGTCGCGGATCGTGAACGCGACCCGGTCGTCGTCCTTCCCTGCGGCGGCCGGCGAGGCGGGCGCGAAGACGGCGACGGACGCTCCGAAGACGGCGATCGCGGCCCCGGCACGGGCGGCGACGCGGCTTGCTGACATGGCCTGATCATCCCCGTTCCGCGCCCCGTCGATCATATGACCCGCGCCGGTCAGCTCAGCAGCGCACCGACGACCACGGCGAGGACGAGCGCGGTCAGCACGGTGGGAAGCAGCCATTGGGGCGCGCGGTTCACGCACCGAGCCTATTCGGACCCGCGGACGAGTCGAACCGTCCGCCCATGATCTGCATCTCATCAGGCATGTGCGGATTGTTCGGGATGGTGCGCTCGCCGTTCGCCGATGACCCGGGACGGGCGTCGGACGTGTTCGTGACGCTGGGCATGCTCGCGGAGGAACGCGGAACGGACTCGGCGGGCCTCGCGCTCCTCGGCGCGTGGCCGGGCCTCGGCGGCTGGCCGGGCCTCGGGGGCCCGCCCGGCGGCTGCCGGGTGGTGAAGGGCCGCGGCCCCTTCTCGCGGATCTGGCGCCCGGCGTACGTGCCCGAGCTGGACCGCTCGCCCGTCGCGCTCGGCCACACCCGGTGGGCGACGCAGGGCTCGCCGCTGGAGCCGCGCAACGCGAGCCCCATGGCCGTCCAGGACGTCGTCGCCACGCACAACGGGGACATCGACGCCGCCGGCCTGCGGGCCCGGTTCGCGCTGCCGCCGTCGTCCGGCACGACCGACAGCGAGCCGATCTTCCAGCTCCTGGCCGGCTGCGCGGGGCCGCCGGATGTGACCCGCGTCCTCGAAGCCGTGGTCGGACGGGTCGCGCTCGCCTGGGTCCACCGCGACCGCCCCACCGAGGTGCACCTGGCGCGGGGCGCGCTCAGCCCGCTGACCGTCGCCGTGGACACCGACCAGAACATCTACTGGGCGTCCAACCCGCGCTGGTTCCGGGACGCCGAACGGCACACCCGGGTGGAGTTCGCCTCCGTCGTCATGCTCCGCGAGGGGACCTACGCGAAGATCGGCATGGAGAGCCGCCCCGGCCGCCGCGACCGGCCCGAAGTCCTCGTGACGGCGAACTTCCTGCCCACGGCCCGCGACACCGACATGGACCCCCGCGTCTGGACGGGCTTCACCGCCGACGACCAGGAGGTCGACCAGGCCGGTCTGCTCCACCGCGCCGTCCAGCGCGCCGGCGGCACCGGCGGCCTGGCGACCGTGGCTTGAGCGGAGCGAACCGGGGGCGTGGGGGGCGTCCCCCCTCGGGAAAGCAGGGCTTGACGGTCACCTGAGACAGCCCTCGGGGACGCGGCGTGGCGTCCCCGAGGGTGACGCCTACAACCGCTCGACGACGTAGTCGACGCAGGCCGTGAGGGCCTCGACGTCGTCGGGGTCGATGGCCGGGAACATGCCGATGCGCAGCTGGTTGCGGCCCAGCTTGCGGTACGGCTCGGTGTCGACGATCCCGTTGGCGCGCAGCGCCTTGGCGACGGCGGCCGCGTCCACGTCGTCGTTGAAGTCGATCGTGCCGACGACCTGCGAGCGCTGCGCCGGGTCGACCACGAACGGCGTCGTGTAGGACGTCTTCTCGGCCCAGGTGTAGAGCCGCTGGGACGAGTCGGCCGTGCGGGACGTCGTCCACGCGAGCCCGCCCTGGCCGTTCATCCACTCGATCTGCTCGGCGAGGAGCAGCAGCGTGGCCACGGCGGGGGTGTTGTAGGTCTGGTCCTTGGCGGAGTTGTCCACGACCGTCTTCAGGTTGAAGAACTCAGGGACGTACCGGTCGGACATGGCGATCTCGTCGATCCGTTCCAGCGCGGCCGGGGACGCGAGCGCCACCCAGAGGCCGCCGTCGGCGGCGAAGCACTTCTGCGGCGCGAAGTAGTAGACGTCGGTCTCGGTCACGTCGACGGGCAGGCCGCCCGCGCCGGACGTGGCGTCCACCAGGACGAGCCCCTCGCGCGCGGTCGTGCCCGCCGGGCGCCTGATCGGCATGGCGACGCCGGTCGAGGTCTCGTTGTGGGTGAGCGCGTAGACGTCGACGTCCTCCTCGGCGGACGCCTCCGGGTGCGTTCCGGGCGGGCCGGTGATGACGGTCGGGTTCCCCAGCCAGGGCGCGCCCGTGGTGACCTTGGCGAACTTGCTGGAGAACTCACCGAACGTCAGGTGCTGGGAGCGCTGCCGGACGAGCCCGAACGCCGCCGCGTCCCAGAACGCGGTGGTGCCGCCGTTGCTGAGCAGGACCTCGTAGCCCTCGGGCAGGGAGAACAGCTGGGCGAGGCCCTCCCGGACGCGCCCGACCAGGGACTTCACCGGCTTCTGGCGGTGCGAGGTCCCCATGTAGGTGGAACCGGACCCGGCCAGGGCGGCGAGCTGCTCGGGGCGGACCTTGGACGGACCGCATCCGAAACGGCCGTCCGCGGGCTTGAGATCGGCTGGAATGTCAATGGTTGGATTCGCGCTGTCGGTCACTCGTAGAAGGCTATCTGACCTGCGGCGAAGATCGCGGGCAGGGTTCACATCCCGAGACGCCGGCGCCGCAGGGCCCAGGTCAGCAGGGCTGCCAGCGCCAACGCGCAGACGCCGGCGACGACGGCCGGCGGGTAGACCCAGTCGTCGCCCCTGGCGTGCGCCTCGACGGCCGTGTTGACGGAGTCGTAGATGAGGAACACCAGGAACAGCGCCGCGACCACCACGGCGATGCGGCCCGAGGCGGCGTTGGTGCGGCGGCGGCGCGCCTCGCGCTCGGCCTCGTACCGCCGCAGTTCCGCGGCGGCTTCGGCGGCTTCGGCGGCTTCGGCGGCGCGGCCCCGCGCCGTCCCCGGCTCCCGTGCGGCCGCGGGACCGATGTCGCCTTCGAGCGGCTCGTCGGGATCTTGGCTCATGCGTCCAATAATGGCAAAGGCCGGACAGAACCCGGGCCGGGCCCGCCGCGTCCAAGCAGCGGGCGGTCCGGGGGAGCGGGCGGAGGGGAACGCGAGCCGGGAAGCGAGGCGTTGAGGCATGGCGGGCGAGGGCGACGGGGTCCTGGGCGAGGACCGGCTGCGCGGAGTGCTCGACCTGTTCGAGCGGCTGCGGGAGCGGCCGCCGTGGCGCTGGCGGGAGCGGCTCCGGCCGCTGCTGCTGCTCCTCGGCCCGGGCCGCGCCACCGCGCACGCCGCCGAGATGCTCAAGTCCCGCTGCGAGGACGAGCGCGCCCCGGTGTCCCACATCGCCGCCGACACGCCCGCCACCGACGTCGCGGGCGTGCTGCGGGAGGCGAAGCGGGAGCTGTCGCAGCCGAGCAGCCGCGCCCGGGGCGAGCCGGCGCTGCGGTTCCCGCTGCTGGAGCTGTGGCTGCGCGACCTGCGCGAGATCCGGCGCGCCGACGGCGGCGGCCCTCGACCTCGCCTCGGCCGTCCTACCGGCTGAACGGGGTCCTGGACGCGATCGAGGCGCAGGACGACCACGTGAAGGAGTCCGGCAAGCCGCACGCGACGGTCGTCTACCTCGGCCCGGTCACCGCCGACCCGTCGATCAAGAACAAGCGGATCGACCTGCTCGCGGGCGTGCAGGGCGAGGCCGACTGCCCGCCGGGCGGTGCGGAGCCGGGAAGCCCGCCGCGGTAGGCCCGCGAGTCGCCGTGCGCACGCGAAAGGCCCCCGGATCGGTTCGGGGGCCTTTCGGCAAGTCGTTTGCGAGGGGTTTGCGAGGGGTGGGGGGAAGTCGTTCAGCCCTTGAGGATGTCCGTCGCTCCGGCGACGTCCTCGATGGAGCGGCTGCCGGGGCCGGTGTACTTCGCGCTCGGCCGGACGAGGCGCCCGGTGCGCTTCTGCTCCAGGATGTGCGCCGCCCAGCCGGCGGTGCGGCCGCAGGTGAACATGGCGGGCATCATCGCGGTCGGGACCTCGGCGAAGTCCAGGATGACCGCGGCCCAGAACTCGACGTTCGTCTCGATCGGGCGGTCCGGGCGGCGCTCGCGCAGCTCGGCGAGGGCGGCGTCCTCCAGGGCCTTGGCGGCCTCGAAGCGGGGGGCGTCCAGCTCCTTGGCGGTGCGGCGCAGGACGCGGGCGCGCGGGTCCTCGGCGCGGTAGACGCGGTGGCCGAAGCCCATCAGCCGGTCGCCGGAGTCGAGGATGCCGGTGACGACCTTGCGGGCGTCGCCGAGCTGCTCGACCTTCTCGATCATCGGGAGCACGCGGGCGGGGGCGCCGCCGTGCAGGGGGCCCGACATGGCGCCGATCGCGCCGGACATGCTGGCCGCGACGTCCGCCCCGGTGGAGGCGATCACCCGCGCGGTGAAGGTGGAGGCGTTCATGCCGTGCTCGGCGGCGGAGACCCAGTACGCGTCGATGGCCCGGATGTGCTTGGGGTCGGGCTCACCGCGCCAGCGGACCATGAACCGCTCGGTGATGGTTCCGGACTCGTCGATCCGGTTCTGCGGGACCATCGGCACGCCGACGCCGCGGGCGGACTGCGCGACGAACGACAGCGCGGTCACCGACACCCGGGCGAGGTCGGCGCGGGCCTCCTCGTCGGAGATGTCGAGCAGCGGCTTCATCCCGTACGCGGGGGCGAGGGTGGGGAGGGCGCTCTGGACGTCCACCCGCACGTCGCCGGAGGTGACCGGGAGCAGGTGCGGGTCCGCGGGGGCCAGTCCGGGGGTGAAGCTGTCGTCCACCAGCAGGCCCCAGGCGTCGCCGAAGGAGACGCGGCCGACGAGTTCCTCGATGTCGACGCCCCGGTACCGGAGGGCGCCGCCCTCCTTGTCCGGTTCGGCGATCTCGGTCTCGAAGGCGACGACCCCCTCAAGACCAGGTTTGAAGTCGGACATGTCGTCCTGCCTTTCGTCCCCAGGAGTGATAAGGCGGTGCCGTGCCATTGAACCCTGTCCGCCTTACTGACCAGTACCCAGGGGTCATGCCAGTTGCACAACTCCCAGGTGAGAGGCTCTGACGCTGTGAGTTCCCCAACGCCCGATCCCGCGCGGCTCCGGAGATCCTACGAGTCGGGCGAATTGTCCGAGTCGGCGCTCCCCTCCGATCCGCTCGCGCTGTTCGCCGCGTGGTTCGCCGATGTGCACGCGTCCGGGCTCGTCGAGCCCAATGCGATGGTGCTCGCCACCGCCTCGGGGGACGGCGTCCCGAGCGCCCGGCTCGTCCTGCTGAAGGGGTACGGGCCGCAGGGGTTCCGCTTCTTCACGAACCTCGCGTCGGACAAGGCGCGCGATCTCGCCGAGAACCCGCGCGCGGCGCTCGTGTTCCCGTGGCATCCGCTCTACCGGCAGGTGCGCGTCGCCGGGCCCGTGGCGGAACTCACTCGCGACGAGGCCGCCGCCTACTTCCGGACGCGCCCGTACGGGTCGCGGCTCGGCGCCTGGGCCAGCGAGCACCAGTCGGGCGTCATCGACGGACGGGACGGCCTGGAGCGCCGCTACGCGGAGGCGGCCGGGCGCTGGCCGGATCCGGCCGCCGGGCACCCGCCGGGGGTGCCGGGCGAGGACGACGCAGACGCGGTCCCGCTGCCGGACTTCTGGGGCGGGTACCGCGTCGTCCCCGAGTCGATCGAGTTCTGGCAGGGCCGCCGCGACCGCCTGCACGACCGCATGCGTTACCGCCGCGACGTACTCGCGGGGGGTGCGGACGACTTCGGCGAGTGGACGGCGGAGAGACTGTCCCCGTGACCCCGGAACAGCAGCCAACCCCCGCCGACACTCCTGACAGCGTCGGGAAGGCCGACCCCGGCGCCGAGCCGGACGAGCCCGCGACACCCCGCGGCTCCGCGCGCGGCGGGCTGCGCGGGCTGGCCATCGACACCCGGCCGCTGGCCCTGCCCGCGTACCGGCGGCTGTGGCTCGGGCAGGGCGTGTCGTTCGTCGGGTTCCAGGTCACCGCCGTCGCCGTCCCCGTCCAGGTGTACGACATGACGCGGTCGTCGCTGTGGGTCGGCGTGCTCGGCTTCGTCAACCTCGTCCCGCTGATCGTGTTCGGGCTGTGGGGCGGCGCGGTCGCCGACCACATGGACCGGCGCAAGCTCCTGTTCGCCTCGTCGTGCGTGATGTGGGCGGCGACGCTGCTGCTGCTCGTCCAGGCGCTGCTCGGCATCGGCAGCCTCGCGCTGATCATGGGCGTGGTGGCGGTCCAGGCGATCGGGTTCGCGGTGGCCTCGCCGACCCGCAGCGCGATCGTCCCCCGGCTGGTCGACCGGACGCTCGTCCCGGCGGCCAACACCCTCAACTTCACCGCCAGCCAGTTCGGCATGCTGGCCGGGCCGCTGTTCGCCGGCGTGCTGCTGGCCCACTGGCACTACGCGGCGGCCTACGCGCTCGACGCCGTGCTGTTCACCGTCGTGCTGTACGCGGCGCTGCGGCTGCCGGCGATCCCGCCGCTCGGCGACGTCACCGGATCGCCGGGCCTGCGATCGGTGATCGACGGGCTGCGGTACCTCGTCACCCAGCCGGTGCTGCTGATGTCGTTCGTGGTGGACATCATCGCGATGGCGATCGCGATGCCGCGCGCCCTGTTCCCCGAGGTGGCCGAGACCCGGTTCGGCGGGGAGGGCGCGGTCGGCTGGCTGTTCGCCGCCATCGCGATCGGGGCGTTCCTCGGCGGGTTGTCGTCCGGCTGGATCGGGCGGGTGCGCAAGCAGGGCATCGCCCTCGTGGTGTCGATCGTCGTCTGGGGCCTGGCGGTGGCGGCGGCCGGGCTCGCCGGACGGCTGTGGCTCGTGGTGGTGCTGCTCGCCGTGGGCGGCGCCGCCGACCTCGTCTCGGCGGTGTTCCGCCAGTCGATGCTCCAGACGTACGCGCCGGACGAGATGCGCGGCCGGCTCCAGGGCGTCTTCACCGTCGTCGTCGCGGGCGGCCCCCGGCTCGGGGACGTGCGGGCGGGCGCGACCGCCAGCGTCGCCGGCGCCACCGCGTCGTGGGTGGGCGGTGGCCTGGCCTGCGCGGTTCTGGTGATCGTCGCCGCGTTCGCGGTCCCGTCACTGCTGCGCTACGACGCCCGCACGACCGAGACCGTCCCGGTGGACGGCTGACGCGCGTCCAGGTCGGCCCGCTCCTCCGGCGCGGCGGGCAGGAACGGTTCCGCGTCATGGGAAGGTTTCGCGTTCATCTTGCGTTGGCGTTACCCCGCTTCACGGGGATATTCGCAGGGCCCGGCGGGGTGGGGTCCGAGCAAGTAGACTCGTTGGTCATAAGACTGGAGGGAGCTGTGACCTCACACGGCCTTATCGATACCACGGAGATGTACCTCCGGACGGTTTTCGAGCTCGAAGAGGAGGGGATCATTCCCCTCCGCGCGCGCATCGCGGAGCGGCTCTCCCAGAGCGGCCCGACGGTGAGCCAGACGGTCGCGCGGATGGAACGCGACGGCCTGCTCCGGGTCGAGGGCGATCGGCACCTAGCGCTGACCGAAAGCGGTCGCGGTCTCGCCACGCGCGTCATGCGCAAGCACCGGCTCGCCGAATGCCTGCTGGTCAACGTCATCGGACTGCCCTGGGAGGACGTCCACATCGAGGCGTGCCGGTGGGAGCACGTGATGTCGGAGGACGTCGAGCGCCGCCTCGTCGCGCTGCTGGACAACCCGACCACCTGCCCGCACGGCAACCCGATCCCCGGCCTGGACGAGCTCGGCGGGCACGGCGCGGACGGCGACGCCGCACCGCTGTCGGTGATGACGGCGGTGGCCAGCCGCGGCGGCGCCGGCGCGGTGATCCGGCGGATCAGCGAGCAGGTGCAGAGCGACAGCGACCTGATGCTTAGACTCAAGCAGATAGGGATACAACCGGGACGAGAGGTGATTCTCCGGGCGACCGATGACGGGGTACGGGTGGTCAGTGACGACGAGGACGAGGGGCCCGCGACGGAGCTACCGCGCGACATCGCCGAACACGTCTTCGTCAGCAGGCGCTGACACGGTCGGCGTGCGAACACCGGTCCCGGCGGTCTATACCGAAGATCTCCATACCATCGCGTCTTTCGGGCGTATCCCGGCGGCGGGTTCGTCGTTCAATACGACGAGGCGAACTCATGCGCCGGCCGTGCGACGCCCGGGGTCCGACGGGCCGGGGGCGGCGGTCGGCTTCAGGATCGGGATGGGGAGATGAACCACTGGGGGGAAGCGCCTGACGAGGTGCATCTGCCGCCCGAGACCGTCCTCAACCAGATGGAGATGGCGGTCATCGTCTGCGACCGCTTCAGCAACGTCATCTACGGCAACACGTTCGCGCGGCAGCTGTTCGGGTTCGGCGGCGACGACATCATCGGCCACTCCATCCTGTCCCTGGGCATCGCCGAGGAGGACCACGAGCAGGCGACGGAGCTCGCCAAGCACGTCCTCAAGGGCGGCGTCTGGGAGGGCACGTTCTGCAACCTGCGCGCCGACGGCACCACCGTCTACACGCGCGCGCACGCGGTGCCGCTGCGGCACCCGTCGGGCGCCGTCGACGGCGTCGTGATCTTCGCCCGGGAGGCGCTCCGCTCCAACCAGCGCGAGCAGGAGCGCTACGGGCTGATGGAGCGGATCGGTGAGCGGCTCGCCGGGTCGCTGGAGCTGGAGGACACCCTCCGCCGGGTCGCCGACACGCTCGTCCCGCAGTTCGCCGACCACTGCTTCATCGACCTGTACAGCGGCGACCGGCTCTACCGCCGGGTGTCGCGGCACGCCGGGGACTGGGAGCCGCCGCCCGGGACGTGGGCGGAGGTCGGCGAGCCCGTCTCCTACCCGCCCGGCCACTTCAGCGCCAAGGCGATGGACCGCCGCGACGCCGTCCTCGTCGAGGACATGATCCAGCACCGGTTCGCGGCGCCCACCGAGTCGTCCAAGCGGCTCGGCGTCGAGATGGGGATCACCTCGGTGATCTCGGCGCCGCTGCTGGTGCGCGGCGAGATGCTCGGCGTGATGAGCCTGGCGCTGTCGAACCTGACCAAGCGGCCCGACCCGCACTACGACGGCTTCGACCGCGACCTGCTCGGCGCGATCGCCAGCCGGGTCGCGCTCGCCGTCGACAACGCGCTGCTGTTCGAGGAGGAGCGCGAGACCGCGCTCGCCTTCCAGAAGCACCTGCTGCCCGGCGACCGGCCGCCCCCGCTGGACGGCCTCCAGATCGCCTGGCGGTACGAGCCGGCCCGCCCGCTGGAGTCGCACGGGCACGGCATCCAGACGCAGGTCGGCGGAGACTGGTACGACGTGATCCCGCTGTCGGCGGGGCGGGTCGGCCTCGTCATCGGCGACGTCGAGGGGCGCGGGGCGCGCGCCGCCGCCGTCATGGGCCAGCTGCGGGCCGCGCTGCGCGCCTTCGCGCAGGACGACAAGCCGCCCGCCGACATCCTCCGCAAGCTGGACGAGTGGGTCCGGACGATGACGCGCCCCGAGCGGATGCGTTCGGGGTGGAACAGCGACGACCTCGTCCGGCCGCCGCTCGTGTCCTGCACCTACTTCGTGTACGACGCGTGGTCGCGGGTCCTGGAGTTCGCCAACGCCGGGCACGACCCGCCGCTCATCGTCGTGGACGGCCAGGTCCGCGAGCTGGAGTTCGAGAGCGAGGGCGGCATGCTCGGCCTGCGCGCCCCCGGCATGGGCGGCGAGATCCTCTTCAACGAGGAGACGGCCGAGCTGAAGCCGGGTTCCACGCTCGTCCTCTACACCGACGGCCTCATCGACCGGCGGCCCAAGGACGACGGCGAGTACTACACCCGCGAGGAGTCGCGGGAGATGGTCCGCGCCGCGGTCGCGAAGGCGGCGGGCGGCGGCGTCGAGGCCGTCGCGAACGCCGCCTACGACGCGGTGCCCGGCGACATCGACGACGACGTGGCGATCGTGGTGATCCGCACCGCGGGCGACGAGCTGGCCGTCGAGGAGCGCACCTTCACCGCCGAGCCGATCATGGTGTCGGAGGCGCGCCGGATGGCCGCCGACGCGTTCGCCGGCTGGGGGATGCTCGACGAGCAGGCCGAGCTGGCCTGCCTGCTGGTCTCCGAGGTCGTCACGAACGTCGTCCTGCACGCCACCGCCACCCCGGCCCCGCGCCGCGAGATGGTCGTGCCGGTGCCCGCCGGGCCGCCGGGACGCGGCGGCGAGCCGCTCGGCGCGCCCCCGCCCGTGCAGTTCAACACCGATTTCGCCACCGCCCTGGACGGCTTCGAGGGCGACGACTTCGGCGCCGACGAGTTCGACGAGGACGACTGGGACCTCGGCGCCGACCTCGGCCGCCGCGAGCCGCCGACCAAGGAGTTCCGGCTCCGGCTGCGGCGCGGCCACGACATGGTGTGGGTCGAGGTGTTCGACGCCGACATGCGGCTGCCGCGCATCCGCAGCGCCGGCGAGACCGACGAGGGCGGCCGCGGCCTCTACCTGGTCGACCAGCTCGCGACGCGCTGGGGCGCCCGGCCCACCGCCGATGGCAAGGCGGTCTGGTTCGAGCTGCCGCTGACGCCGTAGCGATGCGCGCGTGGGCTGTGGAGAGGCCGTCCCCGATCGAGTCGGGGCCGCTGCGCCGCGCCGACCGCGAGGTCCCGTCGCCCGGGCCCGGTGAGCTGCTGGTGCGGGTGCTGGCGTGCGGCGTCTGCCGGACGGACCTGCACGTCGCCGAGGGCGATCTGCCCGTCCACCTGCCGGGCGTGACACCCGGGCACGAGATCGTCGGCGAGGTCGTGTCGGCCGGTCCCGGGTGCCTGCACGGGCCCGGCGACCGGGTCGGCGTGGCGTGGCTGCGCGGGACGTGCGGCGCCTGCCGGTTCTGCCGCCGCGGCGCCGAGAACCTGTGCCCCTCGTCCGTCTACACCGGCTGGGACGCGCACGGCGGCTACGCCGAGTACACGCTCGCCGTCGACGCCTACACCTACGCGCTGCCGCCCGAGCTGGACGACGTCCGCGCCGCGCCGCTGCTGTGCGCGGGCATCATCGGCTACCGGGCGCTGCGGCGCGCCGCGCTCCCGCCGGGCGGCCGCCTCGGCATCTGGGGGTTCGGCGGTTCCGCCCACCTGGCCGCGCAGATCGCGCTCGCCGAGGGCGCCGACGTGCACGTCTACACGCGCAGCCCGGCCGCCCGGGAGCTGGCCCGCGAGCTGGGCGCGTCCTTCGCGGGCGACTCGTTCGACGCGGCGCCCGCGCCGCTGGACTCGGCGATCGTGTTCGCGCCGGCGGGGGAGCTGGCGGCCGCCGCGCTGGAGCGGCTCGACCGCGGCGGGACGTGCGCGATCGCCGGGATCCATCTGAGCGACGTCCCGCCCCTGAACTACGAGCGGCACCTCTTCCAGGAGCGGGAGGTCCGGTCGGTGACGGCGAACACGCGCGCGGACGGCGAGGAGTTCCTGCGGCTGGCCGCGCGGCTGGACGTCGCCGTCACGACGCACGTCTACGGGCTGGACGAGGCCGGCCGTGCGCTGGCCGACCTCGCCGCAGACCGCTTCACGGGAGCGGCCGTGCTCGTCCCGTGAGGTCCTAGGGGATCGGTTCGGCGGCGACGTGCGCCCAGGTCTGGGTGAACCACAGTTCGCCGCCGATGACGCGCGGCTTGGCGCCGGTCTTGGGGCCGCCGTCGACCTCGTCGAGGAGGGCCTCGCGGATGCGGTCGGCCGCGGCGTCGTCGCAGGCCCCGGCGAGCCACGGCTCGATGGGGCGCTCCACGGTGAACACGTCCAGGCGGCGGATGCTGCCGCCCGCCGAGGTGATCATCTCGGTGAGCCGGGCGATGGACGGGGTGCCGGGATGGTCGGGGTCGCGGAGCCGCTCGATCCGGTCGCGCTCGGGGCCGGCGAGGTTGCCGCGGACGAGATCGGCGATGATCACCCGTCCGTCCGGGCGGCAGACCCGCAGGAGCTCGCGCAGCACGTCGTCCGGGTCGCCCAGGGTGTAGAGCGAGAACCGGGCGGTGACGAGGGAGAACGCGTTGTCGCGGTAGGGCAGCGCGGTGGCGTCCGCTTTGATCGTCGGACGGTCGGGGCCGATCGGGTGCCGCACCCGGTCCTCGCGCGTGGTGGCGGCCGCGGGCCGGTCGCCGTCCGGTCCGCCGTCGCCGGTGATGCGGACCGGGCCCGTCCCGAACTCGATCGTGGACATGCGCCCGGACGTGTCGGCGCGCGCCGGCGGCTCGGGCATCGCGTCCACGGCGGTCACGTGCCGCACCTGGGGGGCGAGCGCGGCGGGCATCGGGCCCCGGCCCCGCGCGACGTCCAGGCAGACGTCCTCGCGGCCGGGTTCGACGAACTCCAGCAGCCGCCTCAGGTGCGGGGCGATCGGGCCGCCGCTGCGCTGGACGGCGGGCGCCGGTTGCGGCACGGGTGCACTCCCTCGGCTCGGGCCGGCTTCCCTGGTCGGGCGCGCCGGGCGGGGCGTGAAGCCGGGTTTCGTCAGTTATGACTCACTGCCGGGGGAGTAAGTTCGGGTCCGCGCCAAGGCAATTTCAATGCCGCTTCACCCCCGCAGGTGCTGCCCGTACATGGCGAGCACGACGAGCACGAACACGGTGATCACGGCGACGCGGGTGGGCATGGGCACCCGGAGCCGGACCGCGGCCCAGCGCACGCAGAACGCGGCGAGGAGCGACACGACGACGAGGGCGAGGATGCCTTCCATGGGGTCAACCTTCCGGGCCGGGGGAGTGCCGCCTCCCTGCACCATAGACGTGTAAGGAACGGGTTACCCGCCGGTTCCGTTTCGGCGTGCGCCCGATAACCTCACCCCTGTGGCAGATGCGAAGGAAGTAGACGGCCAGGACAATGTCGACGGCCTCATGACGAACCTGGCGCGCGGGCGGGTCGCCCTCGGCGTCGCGGCGCTCGCCGCGCCGGGGCTGACCGTGAAGCTGATGGGCATGGGCGGCGGAGCCGACCCGGGCCGCGACTACGTGGTCCGGATGTTCGGCGCCCGGGAGGTGGCCGTCGGCGCCGGATACCTGCTGAGCGACGAGAACGGGCGGCGGCTCTGGGCGCGGCTCGGCCTCGCCATCGACGCGCTCGACGTCACCAGCGGGCTGAAGACCACCAAGGCGCTGCCGCTGTGGGTGACCGCCGGGGCCGTGGCGATCGCCGCAAGCGCCGTCGGGATCGGCGCGGCGAAGGTCGCCTCCGACATCGTGCGCTGACGTCCCCGCACGTCCCGCCACCCGGGGCCGGGTGATCTCGTCCGGCCTCTGGGTAGGCATCCCCCGCACGGGCGCGGCACCTTCTGGGGGTTGGCATGACGACGGTGAGGGGCGCGGCGGGGGACCAGCGGACCATGCCGAAGGGCCGCGACCTCTTCGTCATCCTCGGCGCGCTCATGCTGGCCATGCTGCTGGCCGCCCTCGACCAGACGATCGTGTCCACGGCGCTGCCGACGATCGTCAGCGACCTCGGCGGGCTCAACCACCTGTCGTGGGTCGTGACGGCCTACCTGCTCGCCTCGACGGCGTCCACGCCGCTGTGGGGCAAGCTCGGCGACCAGTACGGGCGCAAGCGGCTGTTCCAGGCGTCGATCGTCCTGTTCCTGGTCGGGTCGGCGCTGTGCGGGCTGTCCCAGGACATGTTCGAGCTGATCGTGTTCCGCGCCCTGCAGGGGCTCGGCGGCGGCGGGCTGATGGTGCTCGTCGTCGCGATCGTCGGGGACGTCGTGCCGCCCCGCGAGCGCGGCCGCTACCAGGGCCTGTTCGGCGCGGTCTTCGGCGTGGCCAGCGTGTGCGGGCCGCTGCTCGGCGGCTGGTTCGTCGACAACCTGTCGTGGCGCTGGGTCTTCTACGTCAACCTGCCGATCGGCGTGCTCGCGCTGATCGTGATCGCCGCCGTCCTGCCCGCGACGGGGGAGCGCGAGCGGCACCGCATCGACTACCTCGGCACGCTGCTGATCGTCGGCTGGGCCGTCGGGCTCGTGCTGATGACGACCTGGGGCGGGACGCGCTACGACTGGATCTCCGCGCCCATCCTCGGCCTGCTGGCCGGCTCGCTCGCCCTGATCGCCGTCTGGGTGCTGGTCGAGCGGCGCGCCGCCGAGCCGATCATGCCGCCGAAGCTGCTGGTGAACCGGGTGTTCGCGCTGGGTGCGGCGGTCAGCTTCGCGGTCGGGTTCGCGATGTTCGGCGCGCTGACGTTCCTGCCGATCTTCCTGCAGATCGTGCACGGGGTGTCGCCGACGCTGTCCGGGGTCCACCTGCTGCCGATGATGCTCGGCATGCTGGCCAGCTCGGTCGGGTCCGGGCAGCTGATCACCCGCTTCGGCCGCTACAAGATCTACCCGGTGCTGGGGACGCCGATCATCGCGGTGGCCCTGTGGCTGTGCTCGCGGCTGGACGAGAACTCCTCCACGCTGAGCATGAGCCTGCGGTTCGCGCTGCTCGGGTTCGGGCTGGGCCTGGTCATGCAGGTGCTCGTCATCGCCGTCCAGAACGCGGTGTCGTACGAGGACCTCGGGTCGGCCACGTCCGGGGTCACGTTCTTCCGGCAGATCGGCGGGTCGTTCGGTGTCGCGGTGTTCGGCTCGATCTTCAGCAACCAGCTCGCCTCGAACATCGAGGGCCTGGCCGGGGCGTTGCCGCGCGGGTTCGACCCGGCGGCCGTCCAGGGGGACCCCAAGCTGCTCGACAGGTTCCCCGCCGAGGTCAAGGACAAGGTGCTGCACGCCTACGCGGAGTCGATCGACTCGGTGTTCCTCTGGGCCGTGCCGGTAGCGGCGGTCGCGTTCGTGCTCACGTGGTTCTTGCGCGAGGTCCCGCTGCGGGCGACGTCGGAGACGCACGACTACGGCGAGGGCTTCGGCGCGGCGCCCACCGTCCGTTCGTCCAGGCACGAGATAGAGCGCGCCCTGAGCGAGCTCATGCGCAAGGACCCGAAGGCGGCCGAGCTCTACAACCGGCTGGCCGTGCTCTGCGGCGTGGAACTGCCGGCCGGCAGCATCTGGGCGCTGTGCCGCATCGCCAAGGACGGCGCGGTCGGCGGGCAGGAGCTCGCCGACCGCGCCGGCGTCACGATCGAGGAGGGCCGACCGTACGTCGACCGGCTGGTCGCGGCCGGGTACGTCAGGCGGCAGGAGGGGACGCTCGCCGTGACCGCGTCCGGCCGTCTCGTTGCCGACCGCCTCTTCGCCGCACGCCGCGAGGGCCTGTGCCGGCACGTGGACGGCTGGGAGCCCGACGAGCACCCTGAGCTGGCGGAGCTGCTGACCCGGCTGGCCGAGGCGTCCCTCGGCGACGAGGAGGACGGCGCTCTCCTGCGCGCCGTGCCCGAGGGGTCCGCCCCTAAGGGGTAGTCGGAGACTCAGCTCACATGGCGTTGCGCCATGATGGATGTAATCTCATACTGACTAACCGAATCTCACTCGGTTTCGGGACGGAACCACCCCACACTTTGGAGGCGTAGTGGCCGAGGCGTACATCGTCGGCGCGGTCCGTACCCCCGTCGGTACCAAGAAGGGCGCGCTGAAGGACGTTCACCCCGCCGATCTCGGAGCGCACGTGCTCAAGGAGCTCGTGAACCGCACCGGCGTCGACCCGTCCGCGGTCGAGGACAACATCATGGGCTGCGTCATGCAGGTCGGCCCGCAGGCCCTCGACGTCGCGCGCACCGCGTGGCTGTCGGCCGGGCTGCCGGACACCGTGCCCGGCGTGACCATCGACCGGCAGTGCGGGTCGTCCCAGCAGGCGATCCACTTCGCCGCCCAGGGCGTCCTGTCCGGCACCCAGGACCTGGTCGTCGCGTCCGGCGTCGAGCAGATGGCCAAGGTGCCGATGGGCTCCAGCATCGTCAAGGGACTGGACTTCCCGTACGGCGAGGGCTGGACCGAGCGGTACGGCATGCAGGAGATCTCCCAGTTCCGCGGCGCGGAGCTGATGTGCGAGAAGTGGGGGCTCACCCGCGAGGACCTGGAGAAGTTCGCGCTGGAGAGCCACCAGCGCGCCGCCAAGGCCATCGAGGCCGGCTACTTCGAGCGGGAGATCGCGCCCCTCGCCGGGCTGTCCCAGGACGAGGGCGCCCGCCCCGACACCACGCTGGAGAAGATGGCGGGCCTGAAGGTCCTGCGCGAGGGCGGCGTCATCACCGCGGCCGTCGCCTCGCAGATCTCCATCGGCGCGTCCGCGCTGCTCATCGCGTCCGAAGAGGCCGTCAAGCGGCACAACCTCACGCCGCGCGCCCGCATCCACACCCTCGCGGTCTGCGGCTCGGACCCGGTCTACATGCTGACCGGCCCGATCCCGGCGACCGAGAAGGCGCTGGCCAAGTCCGGCCTGAAGGTCGACGACATCGACGTCTTCGAGGTCAACGAGGCGTTCGCCCCGGTCCCGATCGCGTGGTCGCGCGACACCGGCGCCTCGCTGGAGAAGACCAACCCGAACGGCGGCGCCATCGCGACGGGCCACCCGCTCGGCGCCACCGGCGGCATCCTCATGACCAAGCTGCTGCACGAGCTGGAGCGCACCGGCGGCCGCTACGGCCTCCAGACGATGTGCGAGGGCGGCGGCCAGGCCAACGCCACGATCATCGAGCGTCTCTGACGACCTCGCCGCGTAGCCTGCCCCTGGTGCCCCGCCACCAGGGGCAGACGCCGTTCTGACCCGGGAAGAGGGCATGTACGAGACGATCATCTACGCGGCGGGCGAGCGGATCGCGCGCATCACGCTGAACCGCCCCGACGCCCGCAACGCGCTCAGCGACCGGATGATCGACGAGCTGCTGGACGCGTTCGAGCGGGCGAAGGCCGACGCCGACGTCCGGGTGATCGTCCTCACGGGCGCCGGGGACCGGGCCTTCTGCGCCGGCGCCGACCTCGGCGGCCTCGGCGCGGCCCAGGCCGACGGCCGGTCGGTCGCGGACGCCTCCGCCGTCCGCGAGAGCGCCCCGTTCCGCCTGTTCACGGCCTTCCCCCGGCTGGGCAAGCCGATCATCGCCCGGCTGGCCGGGCACGCCGTCGCCGGCGGCCTCGGCCTCGCCGCCGCCTGCGACCTGGTGATCGCCGCCGACGACGTCACGCTCGCCACCCCGGAGGTCAACGTCGGCCTCTGGCCCATGATGATCATGGCGATCATCAACCGGAACGTCGCCCCCAAGCACGCCTTCAAGCTCTACTACACCGGCGCCCGCGTCACCGCCGCCGAGGGCCGCGACATCGGCCTGGTCACCGAGGTCGTCCCGCGCGCCGAGCTGGACGCGCGCGTCGACGAGCTGGCCCGCGCCATCGCGTCCAAGAGCCCCGTCGGCCTGCGCCGGGGCCGCGACGCCTTCTTCGCGATCGAGGGCCGCCCCCTGGAGGACCAGGTTGCGCACCTGCTGTCCGAGCTGGTCGCCCTGACCGGCACCGAGGACGCCAAGGAGGGCATCACCGCCTTCCTGGAGAACCGCCCCCCGGACTTCCAGGGCCGCTGACCGCGCCCGGACCCGCGGGACGGCGTGCGGGTCCCTCGCGGGTCGCGAGGAAGCCGGCGATCTCGGCCCGCTGCGCCGCGTCGAAGGCCTTCTTGGGCAGGAACGCCGCGGGCTGCCCGTTCACGAACAGGAGCCAGAACTCCTCGGTGGTCACGACGCTGTCGAACATCGACCAGCGCATCGCCATGGTGGACTCGTCGGTGCGGCACTCGTAGCCGTCGTCCGTGACCTGCACCGTGGTGGGGACGCAGAGGTGCGCGAGCTGCCTCCGTACGTGCCGGTGCATCCACCAGGTCCCCGCGAGCGGCCCGAGCACCGACCCCGCCAGCAGCGCGACGGCCAGGACGGTCTCGCCGAGGACGAAGAGGATCGCCGCTCCCGCGACCAGAACCGTCACCAGCACCGCGTAGACGGCCGTGAGCTGGCTTCTGAGCCCGCGCTGGGCGGCCCGCCCGATCTCGTCCGGGGTGAGCTGGTACCTGACCGTGATGTCCATGCCGTCGCCTTCGTTCGAATGCGGATCATCCTTCACAGCCCGGCTCACCGGCGCAACCTGCCGGAGGGCGCCGGTGATCGTCCGCGTCCGGCGTGGCCGCAACCGGCCCCGGGCGGACGATCTTGCTTCGGCCGGTGGGTTCCCCCGAGACTGGACGGCGGCCCCCGGAGCCCCCCGAAGGAGAAGAACCGAGAGTGCCCCCGAGCTCTTCGGTCCCCGCACCGCCATGGGTGCCCGCGGCGTGGCGGACGGCGACCGTGCCCTCGAACCCATCGCCATCCCCATTCCCCGATTCGAAGGCTGCGCCTGACCCCGATGACCGCCGCTGACCCTCGGACCGGGGAGCTGAACGCCGCCGAGCGCGGTCTCGTCCAGGCCGCCGCCACCGGCGCCTGCGCCGACCTGCGGACCGCCCCGGACCGCGAGGTGCGTGCCGCCGTGCTGATCGAGCTGCTGACGGGCGAGCGAGCCCCGGAGGCCCGCCGGCCGCGAGCGGTGAAGCTGCGCGGCGCGCTCGTCCGCGGCCCGCTCGACCTGGAGGCGGCCGAACTGCTGTGCCCCCTGCTGCTGGCCGACTGCCGTTTCGACGAGCCGATCACCCTCACCGAGGCGACCGGTGCGGCCGTACGCCTGCCCGGCTGCCACGTCCCCGCGCTCACCGCCGACCAGGTGCGGACCACCGGAAACCTGGAGCTGAACCGGGGCTTCACCGCCGGGCAGATCCGTCTCGTGGCCGCCGATATCGGCGGAACCCTCGATCTCAGTGGCGCCGCACTGGCCAATCCGGGCGCGCACGCGCTGTTCGCCGACGGCGTCGGCATCGGCCAGGACATGATCTGCCGGGACCTGTCCGTCGAGGGCGAGATCCGCCTGCCGGGCGCCCGCGTCGGCGGTGTCCTGATCTTCACCGGCGCGACGCTCGCCAATCCGGACGGGCGAGCGCTCGCCGCCGACGGGCTCACCGTCGGGCGATCGGTGTTCGGCCGGGACGGATTCGCCGTCCACGGCGAGGTGCACCTGCGCGGCGCCGCGATCAACGGCAGCCTGGATCTGGCCGGGGCGCGCCTGGACGCCCCCGGCGCCGACGCGCTGGCCGCCGCACGCCTCATGATCGGACACGACGCCTTCTGCCGCGACCTGTGCGTCGACGGGCAGCTGCGGTTCCCCGGTGCCCGTATCGGCGGCCGGCTCGACCTGACGGGGGCGCGCCTGGCCAACTCCGGCGTCCCCGTGCTCATCGCCGACCGGCTCGCCGTCGAGGACGGCGTAGTGGCCGAGGGGCTGGCGTGCGACGGCGAGATCCGGCTGCCCGGCGCCCGTATCGGCGGGACGCTGGTCCTGGCGGGCGCCCGGCTGTCCAACCCGGGCGGGCGGGCCCTGGACGGCGACGGCCTCGTCATCGACCAGGACGTCCAGGCCGAGGGGCTCACCGTCGCGGGCGAGACCCGGCTGGTCCGCGCCCGCATCGGCGGCGCACTGAACCTCGACGGAGCCGCACTGACCGACCCCGACCGGACGGCCCTGTCCGCTGACGCGCTCAGCGTCGAGCAGTCCGCCTTCTGCCGGGGCCTTACCACCGAAGGGGAGATCCGCCTGGTGGGAGCCCGAATCGGCGGAGTGGCCGACTTCACCGGGGCCCGCCTCACCAATCCGGGACGGCGTGCGCTGTACGCGGTGCGCCTGACCGTCGAGGGTGACCTGATGCTTCGAAGGGGATTCACCGCCGAAGGCGGACTCCAGATGTCGGGCGTCCGCGTCGGCGGCCAGATCGAGATCGCCGATGCCGTCCTCGCCAGGCCCCGCCGCCAGGCCCTCGATCTGACCACGGCGACCGCGCAGGAACTGGTGCTGCGCCCCCGCCGAGCGCCCGAAGGACTGGTGAACCTGACCAACGCCCAGGTCGGGGTCTTCGACGACGACCAGCGGACCTGGCCCGACGACCTGCTGCTCCAGGGCTTCACCTACGACACCCTGTCCGGCGACCAGGCGGATGTGCGGGCGCGCCTCCGCTGGGCGTCCCGCCACGGCGGCGGCTACACCCCGCAGATCTACGACCAGCTGGCCGTCGCGTACCGGCGCACCGGACACGAGGAGGCGGCCCGGCGGGTGGCCATCGCCAAGCAGTGGCACCGCCGCAAGGTGCTCAGCCCGCCGGGAAAGCTCGCCAACTGGCTGCTGTACCTCACCGTCGGCTACGGCTACCGGACCTGGCTCGCCGCCCTCTGGCTGGCCGCGCTGCTCGCCCTGGGCACCCAACTGTTCGACGCCGAACAGATGACCGGGGATGCGACCGCGCCGCCCTTCAACGCCTTCGGCTACACCTTGGACGTGCTGCTGCCCATCGGCGATCTGGGCCAGCGCAAAGCCTGGCAGCCCGCCGGTGCGGCCCTGTACTGGACGTGGACGTTCGTAGCGGCCGGCTGGATCCTGAGCACCGCCGTGGTAGCCGGCCTGACCGGCATCCTCCGACGCAACTGACGAAGACGGCTATCGGTCGAGTTCGCCGGTCTTGATGCGGCCGAGGAGGTCGGCCATGGTGTCCCGTCCGACGTGGAGGACGGGCCCGTGGGGGTCGGTGCTGTCGCGGACGCCCGTGGCCGAGTCGAGGTTGGCGAGTTCGACGCAGGTGCCGCCTTCCTGGCTGCTGTAGCTGCTCTTGCGCCAGGTGGTGTGTGGTTCGACTTTCATGGGGCCTCCGGCCTTGGGGGGCGGTGGTCTGCACTTAGATGTTGTGCCCTTCGGGGAAGGAAGGCTAGATCAGGTTGTGCTCTGGGTGGCCGAAAAACGCGGAAACCCCCTCCGGAGAGGGGGCCCTGCGTGCTGGGGGACGTCTATCGGTCGAGTTCGCCGGTCTTGATGCGGTTGAGGAGACCGGCCACGGCATCCCGTCCGAACCGGAGGACGGGCCCGTCGGGGTCGGTGCTGTCGCGGACGGCCAGACTGGTGTTCAGGCTGGCCAATTCAACGCAGGTGCCGCCTTCCTGGCTGGTGTAACTGCTCTTACGCCATGCGGTTCGCTTGCTGCCCTTCACAGGCCCTCCATCACCTCGCGGATCAGAGCCTCCGATGCCACGTCAGGCATGGCCACACTGTTGATCAAGTCCCACAGTTGTCGGAGTTGCTCAACTTGGGAGCTTAGTTCGATCACTCGCCCAGTTCCCCCGGCACTTTCCACAAAGCCGATCTCTGGCTCCCCCTCCAGGCTGAACAGCGTGAATCCTCCCGCAGGAAAGACCTGCGCATCATCCGGCACGACCAGAACAGTGATGTGTGGTTCACCGATGAGCTCCAAGAGCCGGATGAGCTGGGCTTTTGTGGCCTCCTTACTTCCTACGATCTTTCGGATCGCCGTCTCCAGGGTCAGCACGACCACCCACGGGGGTTCCTCCCGCTGCAGCACCTCCTGGCGTGCCAAGCGGGAGGCAACCGATTGATCGAGTCGGTTCGGACGTTGACCGGGCCGTAGCAGCGCGCGGGCATAGTCCTCGGTCTCGAACAGGCCGGTCACGGCGATGGGCTCGTAGACGCGGATTGCGTTGGCGGTGCTCTCCAGGTCGGCGTAGGGGCGGAAGAAGACGGGGATGCCCTCCTTGGCGGCGAGGGGCTGGAGCTCCTGGAAGGTCTCCTCCGTGCCGAACTGGGCGTCGAGGCGTTCGGCGAGTTGGGGGGACGGGGCCTGGGCGGCGGTCTCGACCTTGGAGATCGTGTCGTGCGAGTAGCCGATCGCGTCCGCGAGTTGAGCTTGGGAAAGTCCGGCTTTGTCCCGAAGCTTGCGGAGCTTTGCCCCGAAAAGTGCGGCCGTCGACTCGGTCGGGTCGAGTCGCTTCCGATTCACCATGAGTCGCCCTCCGGAAGTATCGAGTCGGGTAAAGCTCGTCCCACTTCCGACCGTAGTCGAGACGTCACACGATGTGTGCCGAATCACGCACATCGAGCGACGAAAGTGGTGAAGATAAATGATCTTCGGGTGGGAGCGGCGGAGGGGCGGGTTCGATAGAACGGGGTGTTCGGTTCGAGTGGAAAGGACGATGGTCGGGACCCGGGCTTTGCGGCGGGGGTTTCTCGCCGTGCCCGAGGCCGTCCGGGAGGGGCGGCTGATCGTCGAGTCGCAGGCGCTGCAATGGGGGCTGGCCGAGGAGACGGTGGAGAACGCCGTGCTGGTCGCCTCCGAGCTGCTGACCAACGCCGTGCGGGCCACGCCGCACCGGCCGGTGTCGCTGCGGATCGCGCTGGGCGGGGACGGGCTCCGGGTCGAGGTCTGGGACTCGTCGCCAGAAAGGCCAAAGGGGGTCACGCCGGACATTTCCATACCGGACGAGCCGTTGCCGGAGGACGTTCCCGACACCGGTGGATGGGGACTGGGAATTGTGGAATTCCTGTCCGAGGAACATGGGGTCCGGACTGAGTTCGAGGGCAAGAGCGTCTGGGCGGTACTGAAAGCAGAGTTTCGTCCGCCGGTCTGAGGTGGGTTTCGCCTTGGTCTGGGAAGAGGGGCGGTGTGGGGGAGTGGTTCACGCGGGAGATCGCGGATACGGGTCGGCTCCGGCTGGCCTGCTTCTTTGTGGCGTTCATCGCCGGGTTCCTGTTCATCCGGTTCAGCGTGCGGATGATCCGGCGGCAGGTGCGGTGGTGGCCGGGCAACGTCACCCCCGGCGGGCACCACATCCATCACGTCGTGTTCGGCCTGGTGTTCATGTGCGTGGGCGGAGTGGCGGGCCTCGCCGTCACGGACGGGTCGTCCGGGTGGGCGGCGGCCACCGCGGCGGTGTTCGGGGTCGGGATGGCGCTGGTGCTGGACGAGTTCGCGCTCGTCCTGCACCTGGAGGACGTCTACTGGAGCGAGCAGGGCCGCCTGTCCGTCGAGGTCGTGTTCATCACGATCGCGCTCTGCGGCCTGATGCTGCTGGGCCTGCGGCCCCTGGGCGTGGACGACGTGGCGGGGGACGGCTTCTGGGTGATCGCGGCCGTCATCGTGTTCGACATGCTCGTGGCGCTGGTGGCCCTGCTCAAGGGCAAGGTCTGGACGGGCCTCATCGGGCTGTTCATCGGCATCGTCGCGTTGGTGGGGGCCGTCAGGCTGGCCCGGCCGGACTCGCCGTGGGCGCGGCGCAGGTACCGGCCGGGGTCGCGGAAGGAGCGGCGGGCCCTGAAGCGCGAACGCCGGTACCGGCGGCCCGTGCAGCGCTTCGGCGACTGGCTGAGCGACCTGATCGCCGGGCGTCCGTCCATCAGGTCCTAGGCCGTTTTAGGCCGTCCCAGGCCGTCTTCAGTGCGGGTACTGGCGTGGCGGGCGCAGGCGGACCTCGTCGCGGAACGCCTCGATGATCGAGCCGATCTGGCGCATGAGCCGCGTGTCCTCCAGGCGGTCCAGATAGAGGGAGCGGCGGGCCAGGCCGTCCAGGTCGACGGCGAAGTACACCGCCATGAGCGGGTTGATGAACAGTTCGCTGCCGCGCGTCCGGGCGGTGAAGCGGACGTCGCCGAACCGGCCCCGCAGGGCGGCGGAGATCGAGCCGTTCACGATGCTCGGGTAGGCGGGCGTGGCCGCTTGCGCGTACTCGACCGCGTCCAGGTAGAGGGCCGCCTCACGGCTGTCGCGGGGGATGGAGAGGGCGCCCAGGTACGCGCCGTCGGCGGTCAGGGCGGCGAGGTTCTCCAGGACGAGGGCGTGGTTGACGCCGTGGTAGGCGTCCACGCCGAAGCCCAGGCAGACGACGATCTTCTCGGGGACGTCCAGCCCGTGGACGGCGGCGAGGCTCGCCATGTCCTCCTCGGGGGTGCCGAGGCCGGACTCGTCGCCGCGCATGAGGATGTCCGTGCCGCCGTCCACGAGGACGATCGCGTCCAGGTCCAGGCGGTCGGCCAGATACCGGTACGCCTCGCGGAGGGGCTGGACGCCGACTTTGGGGAAGGCGTGGACGGTCGACGGGAGGCCGTGGAGGGCGAGCCAGCGGGCGAGCGCGCCTTCGGGGAAGTAGTCGTCGCGGCTCGGGGTCTCCGGTGTCACGGCGGCGACGTCCATCTCCAGCCAGGCATCGGACGGGAGGCCGTACAACTCGCTGAAGGACAGGTTGGCCAGGTGGACGTCCTTGCCGTCGTTCATGAGGGACAGGGCGAGGGGCAGGCCCGCGTACACGTCGAACCCGCCGCCCGCGCCCGCGATGAGGATGTTCCGTGCCTTCTTGAGGCGGGTGAACAGTGGAGGTTCCTGGAGGGAGAACACCCCACGACGGTAAGGCGTCGGCGGCGAGGGCGGTCGGGGTTTTCGCCGGAGCGAGAACTCTCGCGGGGGGTGCGTACGTCTGACCTGTGTGGTGGCCGTGGTCATCGGGGGACTACGGCCACCACGGTCAGTACGGGGACGGGCCGCCGAACATCTCGCTCAGGCGCGGGGCCATCTCGTAGTCGCCGCGCAGCTCCAGCCGGCCGTCCATGAGCAGGGTCGCCGGGTTGGCGTCGCCGGCGAGTATCCGCAGGAAGTCCGCCGTCTTCACGATGAGGGTGAGGGACGGGTCCCCCGCGGGGCCGGGGCGGGCGCGGGCCCGGCTCTCGCCGATGACGAGCGTCCAGGTGGTGCGGGTCAGGCGGAACTCCAGTTCGCCCGTGAAGCCGCCCGCCGCGGACGGGTCGTAGGCGCGCGCCATCCCGGCGAAGAAGAGGCGCTGGGCGCTCGGGCCGAAACGGCGTTCGATCTGCTCGTCCGTCCGGCCGTGGACGAGCCGGTAGAAGCCCTGCCGGAACCGGCGCCGGCCGGCGGCGCGGATGTCCTCGCGCAGCGGACGGCGCGCCCGGTCCACGCGGGCCACTTCCGCGTCCTCGTCGATGCGGTAGCCGGGCGGCGCCGTCCGGGCGGGGGCGCGGCGGGCGAGGGCGGCCTCGACGGCGGGGGCGAGCCGTTCCGCCTTGGCGGCCTCGCGCTCGTCGCGCCCTTCCGTGAAGTGCGGCAGGACGGCCCTTCCGAACAGTTCGAGCGACTCGCAGATGTGCTCGTGCTTGTTCGGTCCCGATTGCAGGACGAACGCGATCTGGTCGACGCCGACCGACTCGTAGCGCCGGATCAGGTCGATGACCTGCTGGGGCGTCCCGACGGCGCCGCGCAGGGAGCCGACGTTGACCCGCAGCGTCTCGGCGTTGGCGATGATCTGCTCGCGGGAGAACCCCTTGGCGTTCCGGCGCTCCTGGAATTCCTCCCACACGTTCGTGCGCCCCGGATCGTGCGGGGTGGGGCCGTAGTAGTGGGCGAGGGCGAACGCGAAGAAATGCGCCCCGTCGATGCCCCGGTCGATGGCGGTGGCCTCGTCCTCGTGCAGCATCATCGGCAGGACGACGGTCACGTTCGGGTTCACGGCGAACCCCGCAGGGACGCATTCGTCGGACTCGATGATGCGGTAGTACTCGTCGACCCATTTCCCGGCGTCCTCGGGCTCGACGAACGAGAACGACAGGGCGCCGATGCCGTTGCGGGCCGCGAACTGGATCGTCTCGCGCCGCGAGCACGCCACCCACAGCGGCGGATGCGGTTTCTGCACGGTCTTCGGCAGCACGTTCCGCGGCGGCATCTGGACGTACTTGGACGACCATCCCGCGAACGGCTCCTCGACGAACATGCGGGTGATGGCGTCGATCGCGTCCTGCCACTGGTCGCGCTTCTCGGTGCGCCGCACCCCGAACCCGCCGAGTTCGGCGCTGGAGCTGGACTCGCCCGTCCCGAGGTCGACCCGCCCGTTGGAGACGAGGTCGAGCGTCGCGATGCGCTCGGCGATGCGCGCCGGATGGTTCACCGCGGGGGGCAGCTGGACGATCCCGTGCCCGAGCCGTATCCGCTTCGTCCGCTGCGACGCGGCGGCGAGGAAGACCTCCGGCGCCGACGAATGGGAGTACTCCTCCAGGAAGTGGTGCTCGACCTCCCAGACGTAGTCGAAGCCCACCCTGTCGGCGATCTCGACCTGGTCCAGGGCGTCCTGGTAGAGCCTCAGCTCCTGCCCCTCGCTCCACGGCCGCGGCAACTGGTGCTCGTAGAAGAGAGAGAACCTGATCTCCACCACCTCCACCCTCGTGACCAGCCATAACGGGCGGTGGCCCGGCCCCGCACGGCCAGCATCACCCGAATTGGACGCCCCGTCAACGGCACCGCCCGGCCGTCCGGGACGGCCGGGCCGCGCGGCGGGCGCGCGTCTCACGGAGTGAAATTCTGGTGGGGTTGTCCTACCCGTTTGGCATGCTTGGTGTGTGAACGCGCGTGCGATGAGTCCCGTCCTGATCGGCAGGGGCGCGGAGCTGGGGGAGCTGCGGGACGCCCTCGCCGCCGCACCCGGCGCCGTGCTCGTCGGCGGTGACGCGGGGCTCGGCAAGACACGGCTGATCGAGGAGTTCACCCGGACCGCGGACGCCAGGGTGCTCGTCGGCGGCTGCCTGGAGCTCGGTTCCGACGGCCTGCCGTTCGCGCCCTTCACGACCGTCCTGCGGCGCCTCGTGCGGGACATCGGCATCGACGGCGTCGCGGCGCTCGTCCCGCGCGGCGACACCGGCGGCCTCGCCCGGCTGCTGCCGGAGTTCGGGGAGCCGGAGTCCGACGCGGCCACGGGGGAGGAGCGCGCCCGGCTGTTCGAGGTCGTCCTGACGCTGCTGGAGCGGCTCGCCGACCAGGGCCCGCTCGTGCTGGTGATCGAGGACGCCCACTGGGCCGACCGCTCCACCCGCGACCTGCTGGCCTTCCTCGTGCGCAACCTCGGCACCGGGCCGGTGCTGATCGTCCTCACGTACCGGACGGACGAGCTGCACCGCGCCCATCCGCTGCGCCCGCTGCTCGCCGGGCTGGAACGGCTCGGCCGGGTGCGCCGCACGCAGCTCGGCGGGCTCACCCGCGCCGACGTGTCCGCGCTCGTCACCGAGCTGCTGGGGCAGACCCCGCCGCCCGGCCTCGTCGAGCGGATCGAGGCCCGCAGCGAAGGCAACCCGCTGTTCATCGAGGCGCTGCTGTGCGACGACGGCGGGCTCGTGTGCGAGCTGCCCGAGTCGCTGCGCGACCTGCTGCTCGCCGGCGTCCAGCGGCTCCCCGAGGAGACGCAGGACGTCCTGCGCGACGCCAGCGGCGGCAGCACCCGCATCGAGCACGCGCTGCTCGCCGCCGTGTCGGGGCTCGACGACGCGGCGCTGACCCGCGTGCTGCGTCCCGCCGTCGCCGCGAACGTCCTGGTCGTGGACGGCGACGGGTACGCGTTCCGGCACGCCCTGATCCGGGAGGCCGTCCACGACGACCTGCTGCCGGGCGAGCACACGCGGCTCCACACGCGCTATGCCGAGACCATGGAGAACGACCCCTCGCTCGTCCCCGCCGGGCGGCTGTGGGCCGAGCTGAGCTACCACTGGAAGCAGGCCCACAACAGCACGTGGGCGCTGGTCGCGTCCTGGCGCGCCGCCGGTGAGGCGCGCAAGGCGCTCGCCTACGCCGAGTGCCTCGCGATGCTCGAACGCGTCCTCCAGCTGTGGGACCTCGTCCCGGACGCGCCAGAGCGAACCGGTGCGACCTACACCAAAATCCTGGTGGACGCCGGGATCGCCGCCGAACTCGCCGGCGAGTACGACCGCGGCATCAAGCTCGTCACCGCCGCGCTCAAGGAGGTCGAGGCCGCCGCCGGCGAGCGCGACACCGAGCGCTGGGCGATGCTGCTCGTGCTGCGCGCCAAGATGCGGTACCAGATGGCGCGGCCCGGCTTCGTCGAGGATCTGCGCGCCGCCGTCGACGCGCTTCCGGCCGACCCGCCGACCGCGCTGCGCGCGCAGGCGCTGTCCAGGCTCGGCAACTACGTGCGCGTCACCAGCGAGATCGGCGCGGCCCGCGACGCGGCGCAGGAGTCCCTCGCGATCGCGCGCAGGCTCGGCGACCCCGTCGCGGAGGCCGAGGCGCTCATCACGCTGTTCTGCGCCGACTTCGACTACGGGCGCGGCGACGACCTCGCCAAGGTCGAGGCGGCCGCCGACCGCGCCGGCAACCACCCGGTGCTGCTCCGCCACTACGTGATCAAGTCGCATTTCCTGGAGGGCGCCGGACGGCACGCCGAGGCCGCCGCCGTCGCCGCGCACGGCAAGGAGATGGCCCGCGAGTACGGGGTGGTCCGCACCCAGGGCACGTTCCTGAGCATCAACCAGGCCGAACCGCTGGTCTCCCTCGGCCGGTGGGACGAGGCCATGGCCGTGATGAACCACGCCCTGGAGCAGGACCCCGCCATCACCACCCGCACGTCGCTGCTCGTCCTGACCGGCTGGGTGGCGCTGGCGCGCGGCGACCTGGCGACCGCGCGGGCGCGGCTCGCCACGTCCCGCGAGATCAAGAACTTCAAGGCGGAGTGGCTGAAGACGCAGGACTACTTCAGCACCCTGTGGCTGGAGGCGAACCTGGCACTGGCCGAGGGGCGTCCCGGCGCCGCGCTGGACGCGGTGCGGCCCGTCCTCGACCACGACGGCGGACTGCCGGACGACGCC
Organism: Actinomadura monticuli; assembly: GCF_041463655.1. Classification (NCBI taxonomy): domain Bacteria; kingdom Bacillati; phylum Actinomycetota; class Actinomycetes; order Streptosporangiales; family Thermomonosporaceae; genus Actinomadura; species Actinomadura monticuli. The sequence continues at coordinate 81,066 of NZ_JAXCEI010000018.1, read as the reverse complement.
CGCTACGCCTGGCCGACGCTGGTCGCGGGCGCGGCGGCCTGCGCCGAGCTGGGCGACTCCGCCGAAGAGCTGCGCCGCATCGAGGAGCGCGCCGCCGGGCTCCGCTCGACCGGCCCTCTCCAGCACGCGCACTGCCTCACGTTCGCGGCCGAACTCGCCCGCGCCCGCGGCGTCCTCGACGCGGCCGCGTGGGAGGAGGCCGCCACCGCGTGGGAGAAGCTCGGCAACCCCTACCAGCGGGCGCGGGCGCTGCTCCGGTTCGCGGAGGCGTCGCTGGCGGGCGGCGACCACGACGGCGCCGCGGCCACCCTCGGCACGGCCGCCGACCTCGCGGGCGAGCTGGGCGCCCGGCTGCTCGCCGAGCACATCGGCGACCTGCTGCGCCGCACCCGGGGGCCGCGGCGCGGCGACGCGCCGGCGCCGTTCGGGCTGACGCCCCGCGAGTTCGAGGTGCTGCGCCTGGTCGCCGAGGGACGCAGCAACCGCGACATCGCCGAGGAGCTGTTCATCTCGGTGAAGACGGCGAGCGTCCACGTGTCGAACATCCTCGGCAAGCTGGAGGTGGCGAGCCGCGGCGAGGCCGCCGCCGCCGCGCACCGGCTGGCGCTGTTCGCCGCGCCGAAGGACCCGCGCGTCCGGGCCTGATTCGGTGGCGGGGGACCTCCCCTCCCGGATCCCCCGCCTCCGAACCGTCGGACCACACGGGAACTTCGTGGCCGGCCGGCCGGAGCGCGTCCCGCGGAAGCAGGCGGTGCTTCTCCGATCGGAGAGGCGGTCGGCGACCCGTCCGGCCACTGCCAAGTCTCGTGCTCGCGGCGTTCCGATGGCGCGCGAGACATACCGTCCGGCGGTACAGAAAAAAGCGACGGTGACGGGTCGTTCACCGTGACCCGGCACCGTCGCCTCAGCGCGGCTCCGCGCGGCTCAGCGCGGGACGCGCGCCACGCAGAAGACCGTCTGCCCGAACGGCGGCTTCACGAACCGCTCGATGGTCCGGGTGAACGGCACGACCGTCCGGTCGTAGATCTTGACGAGCTTCGGGTCGGGGTAGCCGGTGCCGCCGCGGCGGACCGCGAACCACCAGGCGATGCCGCCGAGGAAGTTGATCGGCTTGAGCACCTCGGGGACGAGCCCGGCCTCCCGGACGGACGCCTCCAGCGTCGCCGGCGTGTACCGGGTGACGTGCCCGACCTTGCGGTCGAAGTCGCCGTAGAGCTGCATGTAGCCGGGCACCCAGATGACGATCCGGCCGCCGGGCTCGGTGACGGACGCGAGGTCGCGCAGCGCCTGGACGTCGTCCTTGATGTGCTCCAGGACGTTCATCATCACGACCGTGTCGACCTTCCGCCGGATCTTGATCTCGGCCGGCAGGGCCAGGTCGATGACCTCGACGTCGTCGCTGCCGTCGTAGCGGGCGCGCAGCTCGCCGACGCAGTACGGGTCGTTGTCGCTGACGACGAGGTAGTCGAGCCGTCCGGCGAACTGCTCGGAGAAGTGCCCGAGGCCGGAGCCGACCTCCAGCATCGACCGGCCCACGTGGGGCGCGACGGTCTCGTACTCGTACTTGCGGTAGTTGCGGGCCTCGTCCCCGCCCAGATGGTTCTCCAGCGCGCCCTCTCCGGCGGCCGGCTGGACCACGTCCCCGTCGGGGGCCGGGCCGGCGGCCGGGCCGGCCTTCCGGGGGCCGCTGCCGAGGAGGCCGAGGAGGGTGCCTGCGATGGACTTCTTCTGACCAGGTGACTGCATTACTTCCCGCTCGCTGGGTGCGTTGGCGTTCGGCTTCTCGTTCGCCGGACCGAAGAACTGGCCCGCGCGGGGCTGTCCGATCTCTGGCGCGAAGGTCGGGTCAGTCTACCCATGCGTCAACGCCGGACGCCCCGCAGTGACCGCGCCGCGGGCGCCGCGACGGTGTGTCGCCTGGTCGGCGGCGGGTCAGGCGATGGTCCGGTGCACGGACTCCCGCTCGCTCGGGCCCGGTTCGGACGGCACGATCCACGGCCCCGGTATGGACGGGTCGAGGACGCCCTCCTCCACCCAGGCGAAGTCGCCGGCGAGGACGGCCCGCGCCAGCTTCACGTCCATCGCGTCGGTGTTGCGCCAGAGCCCGTCGAACAGCTCCTCGACGCGGACGCGCGCCTGCTTGCAGAACGCGTCGGCGAGCAGCAGCGCCGACGCGCCGGGCGTGCCGCTCCCGATGCCCCCGTCCGCGGACGCGTCGGCGTGGGCGCGGACGCACACCGCGCTCATCGCGAACAGCTCGGCGCCGATGTCGACCATCCGGCCGAGGAAGCCCTGCCGGTGCTCCAGGCCGCCCTGCCAGCGTCCGGCCGCGTAGAAGATCGACCGGGCCAGCTTCCGGGACGCCCGCTCGACGTACCGCAGGTGCTTGGCGAGCGGCCCGAACTCGGGGTAGGCGTTCGGCCGCTGCCCGGCGCCGGTGACGAGCGTCGGCAGCCAGCGCGCGTAGAACCCGCCCGCCTTCGCCGCGGCCCGCGCCTTCTGCCCGGCGGAGGCGTCCGGGTCGATGATGTCGCCGGCGACCGACAGGTGCGCGTCGACGGCCTCGCGGGCGATCAGCAGGTGCATGATCTCGCTGGAGCCCTCGAAGATCCGGTTGATGCGCAGGTCGCGCACCACCTGCTCGACGGGCACGCCGCGCTCGCCGCGCGCCGCGAGGGACTCGGCGGTCTCGTAGCCGCGGCCGCCGCGCACCTGCATCAGCTCGTCGGCGGCCCGGCACGCCATCTCCGACGACCACAGCTTGGCGAGCGCCGCCTCGATCCGGATGTCGCCCCGCTCGTCGTCGGCGAGCTGGCCGGACAGGTCCAGCATCGCCTCCATCGCGTACGCGGTCGCCGCGATGAACGCGATCTTGCGGGACACGGCCTCGTGCTCGCCGACGGGCCGCCCCCACTGCACCCGCTCCTTCGACCACTCGCGCGCGATCCTGGCGGCCCACTTGCCGCTCGCCGCGCAGAACGCGGGCAGCGACAGCCGCCCGGTGTTCAGCGTGGTGAGCGCGATCTTCAGCCCGGCGCCCTCCGCGCCGATCAGGTTCGCCTTCGGGACGCGGACGTCGTGGAACCGCGTCACGCCGTTCTCGATGCCGCGCAGGCCCATGAACGCGTTGCGGTTCTCGACGGTGATGCCGGGCGTGCCCATGTCCACGACGAACGCGGAGATGCCGCCGCGGTGCCCGTCCGACTTCGGGACGCGCGCCATCACGACGACGAGGTCGGCGACGACGCCGTTCGTCGTCCACAGCTTGACGCCGTTGAGGACGTAGTCGTCGCCGTCCGGGACGGCGGTGGCGCGCAGCCGCGCCGGGTCCGAGCCGACGTCGGGCTCGGTGAGCAGGAACGCGCTGACCTGGCGGGCGCAGCGCGGCAGCCACTCGTCCTTCTGCTCCGGCGTGCCGAACTCCTTGACCGGCTGCGGGACGCCGATGGACTGGTGCGCCGACAGCAGCGCGCCGAGCGCCGGGCACACCGACCCGACGACCATCAGCGCGCGGCCGTAGTAGAGCTGGCTCAGCCCGAGCCCGCCGTACTTCTCCGGGATCTTCATGCCGAGGGCGCCGAGGTCGCGCAGGCCCGCGACGACGTCGTCCGGGATGCGCGCCTCCCGCTCGATCAGCGCCGCGTCGACCCGGGTGGCGCAGAACTCGGTGAGCCGGGCGAGGAACTCCTCGCCCTTGCGGCGCGGCTCCCCGTCCGGGCGCGGATGCGGGTGGATCAGGTCGAGCCGGAAGTCGCCGAGGAAGAGCTGCCTGCCGAAGCTCGGCAGCCGCCACTCGGTCTCCCGTGCCTCTTCGGCGACCTTCCGGGCCGTCCGCTCGTCGACGTGCGTCTGGGTGTGCTGGCTCATGCTGATCGCATTTCCCGTGACCGGATGGGGAAACCCGTCCCGGCCGGCCTGCCGGAAGTGGTGCAATGGACGGATCGTCGCCGAAGGTCCGACCGGATTGGGGCCAGAGGGGTTCGCTGCGGGTAAATGGGTGAGACACGCAAGCCCACTCTCATCGCCTCGGTGCAGCGCGCTCTGCGCCTGATGGAGGCGGTGGCGTCGCACCAGAGCGGCGCGCCCGCCAAGCAGCTCGCCCGCGAGGCGCGGCTGCCGCTCGCCACCACCTACCACCTGCTGCGCACGCTCGCCCACGAGGGCTACGCGACCCGGCTGCCGGACGGCGCCTGGGTGCTCGGCGAGCGGGTCGAGTCGCTGCACGGGCGGAGCCGGGCGCAGCAGCTGCTCGCGCGGCTGCGTCCCGTCCTCATCGAACTCCGGGACGCGCTGGGCGTCGCCGCCTACTTCAGCATGCACATGGACGACGAGATCCGCCTCATCGACATCGCCGACGGCCCGCGCGCCCCGCGCGTCGACCCGTGGGTCGGCTTCGAGGACGCCGCGCACGCCACCGCGATGGGCAAGTGCGTGCTCAGCCAGCTCGACGAGGAGAGCAGGCGCGACTACCTGTCCCGGCACCCGCTGCACGACCTGACCCCGCACACCATCACCGAGCCGGGACGGCTGATGCGCTCGCTCACCTCGTCCAACGGCCTGCTGTTCGACCGGGAGGAGTACGCGCTCGGCACCGGCTGCGCGGCCGTCCCGGTGACGGACGCGACGGGTTCGGTGCTCGGCGCGCTCGCGATCTCGTGCCGGCTCGGCAAGCTGCCCAGGATCGAGCGGTCCGCGCACCGGATGCGGGCGACCGCCGAGCGGATCCAGCGCACGCTGACGCTCTCCGGCTGAAAAACTGCGCCAGTGAACACTGGCGCAAAGTGCGGCGGTGCTTCATAGTGCTCGGCATGAGGCGTTCATTCGTTGCCGCGGCGGTCGCGAGCGCCGCCCTGCTGACCGTCCCCGTGCCAGTGCACGCCGCCGAGGGCGGCGTGCACACCGTGTCCCTGCCGTTCTTCTGGCCGCGCGCCGAACTGGACGACGTCGCCTCCGACGGCGCCGGCGGCGTGTGGATCGGCGGCGGGCAGGGAGCCTACTGCGTCGCGTGGATCGACTACTGCGCCCTGTACAGCGCGGGCAACCCGGTCGTGCGGCGCTGGACGGGCTCGTCCTGGAGGGAGTATCCGATCAACGGCTGGACGGGCAACGGCCTGATCGCGCGGGTCGCGTCCGGCGGCGGGCAGACGTGGCTCGGCGCCGGCGCGTACGACTCCGGGTACCTCAACCAGCTGTTCGTCTTCGACGGCTCGGCGTTCCAGAAGGTCGACAAGCCGTCCACGTCGTCGGTCAGCATGCTCAGCACGGGACCGGGCGGGACGTGGGTCTCCCAGGCGACCTCCCCCGACGGGACGCAGCCGCGCCTCCTCCGGCGCGAGGGGTCGTCCTGGACCGGCCGGGACCTTCCCGACATCCGGACGATCGTCGCCGACGTGCAGGGCACCAGCGCCACCGACGTGTGGGCGGTCGGCAGCCGGCCGCCCGAGTCGGGCACCGGCCCGTGGCGGCCGGTGGTGGCGCACTTCGACGGGACGTCCTGGACGCCGGCGGCCATCCCCGCCCTCCCGTCCGAGGTGACCAATATCGGCAAGGTGCTGCCGCTGGCGCCGGACGACGTCTGGGCGGTCGCGGGCGCCCGGCTCGCGCACTGGGACGGCGACGCGTGGACGGTGAGCACGCCGCCCGGCGCCGTCTTCGACCTCGCCGCCGACGGCTCGGGTGCGCTCTGGGCGGTCACCCTGAACGGCAGTGAGAGCGGGCTCCACCGGCTGAGCGGCGGCGTCTGGCAGGCCGTCGCCGTCCCCGACGGCGTGCGGCTGACCGACGTCGCCACCACCGGCACGTCCACCGTCTGGGGTGTCGGACGGGCGAACGACGCGCCGGTGGCGGTGAGCAACTTCTAGCCGAGCGGGCGAGCGGTCAGGAGACGCGGCGGCGCGTCCAGTGGAAGCAGACGCCGGTCAGGCCCAGCGTGAGGACGGCGAACAGCCCGGTCTCCGCCCACTGGAGCGGCCAGAAGTGGCCGGCCGGATGGAAGGTGACCTGCTGCTTGTAGCCGAGCCGGGCGATCGCGGCGAAGCACGCCTCGGGGGGGCCGTCGGGAGGCGCCGCCCCCGGGTCCGGCGGGCCCGGCTCCAGCGGCGGCGGGGCGCACGGCCCCGACATCAGGGAGGCGGGCAGGCCGGCCGCGTCGCCGGACGCGTCGACGGTGTGGTTCTTGAGCGTCCACGCCCCCGGTTCCGCGTTCGTGTGCACCGTCATGACCTTGGCGCCGTGGTCGAGCGTCATCTGCGACATGTTCTCCAACGTGATCGGCACGGTGGCCGTCTCGGTGGGGAGGAGGTGGGCGCGGACCCACACCAGCATCGCGATCTGGACGCCCACGAACACCACCAGGGTGATCGCCATGGCGGTGAGGGTGCGGCGGGTGATGACGCCCATCGTCACGCCGAGCGCGAAGGCGAAGGCCGCGTAGCCGATCGGGACGATGCCGTGCGAGCTGAACGCGACCGGCGCCATCCGCGGGAACCGGTCGCCGACGGCCTCGTCCAGAGGGCCGGACCACCAGTTCGCCGCGCGGACCGCGAGCCCGGCGGCGACCATGGCCGCCAGGCCGACGACGCCGAGCTTGGCGGCGAGCCAGCGGGTCCGCGTGATGCTCTGGTTCCACGCGAGCCGGTGCGTGCCGCCCTCCAGTTCGCGCGCGATGAGCGGCGCGCCCCAGAACAGCCCGATGAGGGCCGGGAGCGCCATCACGAGGGCGATCAGAGCGCCGTACTGCACTTGGTGGTCGTTGAAGAACATCGTGGAGAAGTTCGAGCAGGCGTCCCGCGAGCCGCAGGCCGCGAGCCCGCGGTCGTACCTGTCGGACAGGCCGGGCCCGCTCACCGCGAGGGCCGCGCCGAGGAGGGCGAGCCCCCCGAACACCATCGCGGCCTGGAGGCGGAACTGCCGCAGCGTCAACCAGATCATCGGATCGCCTCCAGCGTGGGACGGCGCGGGGTCGTGGACATGTAGGCGAGGACGAGGTCCTCCAGGCCGATCTGCCCGACCGTCCAGGCCGGGTCGTGGATGGGGCCGTCCGACCGGACGACGAACGTGCTCTGCCGGTCGGTGTGGCTCTCGGACACGACGTGCTGGTCCTCCGGCAGCGTGTCCCGGCGGGGCCCGCTCAGCCGGTGATGGGTCGCGAGCAGTTCGTCGACGTCCCCGGCGACCCGCACGCGCGAGTCCACGAGCACGACCAGGTAGTCGCACGTCCGCTCCAGGTCCGACACCAGGTGGGACGACAGGACGACGCTCATCGAGTGCTCGGCGACGGCCTCCATCAGGCCCTGCAGGAACTCGCGCCGGGCCAGCGGGTCGAGCGCCGCGACGGGTTCGTCCAGGATCAGCAGCTCGGGCCGCTTGGCGATGCCCAGCGTCAGCGCCAGCTGGGCGCGCTGCCCGCCGGACAGCTTCCCGGCCTTGTGCCCGAGGTCGAGCCCGAGGCGCCTGATCCGCTCGTGCGCGAGGGCGTCGTCCCACCGCGGGTTGAGCCGGGCGCCGAGCTTGAGGTGATCGCCGATGCTGAGCGAGGAGTACGTCGGCGTGTCCTGCGCGACGTACCCGACCTTGGCGAGCTGCTCCGGGCCGCTCGCCGGGGCCCCGTCCAGCACCCGGATGCTCCCGGCCGTCGGCCGGATCTGCCCGACGGCCAGGTTCAGCAGCGTCGTCTTGCCGGCGCCGTTCGGCCCGACGAGGCCGACGATGCGCCCTTCGGGGATGTCCAATGTGCAGCCGGTCAGCGCCCAGCGCTTCCCGTACCGCTTGCCCAGGCCCTCGGCCTGCAGAACGGCGTTCACGCTATGTGCTCCTGACCGGCGGACCGAAAGGTCGTCATGAACAGCGCCTCGATGCTCTCGTCGTCCAGCCCGGCCATCCGGGCCTTCGTGAGCCAGCGTTCGAGGTCCTTGCGCAGCGGCCCGTGGGCGGCAAGCGACTCGCCGGCCAGCGACCGCGTCACGAACGTCCCGACCCCCGGACGCGGCGCGACGAGCCCCTCGTGCTCCAGCTCCCGGTACGCCTTGAGGACGGTGTTCGGGTTGATCGCGAGCTGCGCCACCACGTCCTTGACCGTGGGCAGCTGGTCCCCGACCCGCAGCAGGTCGAGCCGGAGCGCATGCCGCACCTGCCGCACGAGCTGCATGTACGGCGACACCCCCGACCCGGAGTCCAGATGGAACTCGATCACCGTCACCTCCATTTAACTAGGATGCTAGTACTTTAGAGGTGTAGTCCTCCCCGCTGTCAATGTGCGGGGCCGAAGACGGCCCGCATCCGGCCAAATTCGAGCAATGTGGGACGCATCGGGCCGCTCGCCGGGCATGACGGCCGGCATGTCCACATGGAGCAGTGACGACCTGGCCCGCCTCGGCGGTGCCGACGAGATCCAGATCGCGCCGGAGAAGGACGACGGCACGCTACGGAGACCGACCACGATCTGGATCGTCCGCAGCGGCGAGGAGATGTACGTGCGCTCGGTCAACGGCCCCGACGGCCACTGGTACCGGACCGCCGAGGACACCCACCGCGGCCAGATCCGGACCGACGGCGCCACCAAGGACGTAGCGTTCGTCGACGAGGCCGATCCGGCCGTCAACCAGCGGGTCGACGACGCGTACATGGCCAAGTACGGCAGCACGCCGTACGCCGAGCCGATGACCCGCCCCGGCCCGAGGGACACGACCCTCAGACTCGTCCCGCGCTGACCGCGGCCGCGACCTTCGCGCCGGCTCGTTGATCTGCGGCATGTTGTTGTTTTGGAAGCGTCCATAGCAACAACACGCCGCAAGTCAACGAAGCGTCGACCGGGTGGCGAACGCCTCGACGGCGTCCACTACCCGATCGAAGCGCAGTGAGTGGAACAGGTCGAACGCGTGCTGCGCGCCGGGCAACTCGGCGTAAACGACCGGGGCCTCGGACGCCTTGCGCAAGACATCGGCGAAGTGACGCGCCTCCTGCACGGGGACGAGCGTGTCGGCGTCGCCGTGCACGACGAGGAACGGCGGCGCGTCGGGCCGGACGTGGTCGAGGGGCGACGAGCCGGTCCCTTCGGCGTGCCCGTAGTAGGCGCCGAAGTACCCGTACAGGCAGACGGCGGCGGCGACGGACGTGTCCGCGGACTCAAAGCCTGGCTGGTAGGCGGGGTCGTTCTGGGTGAGCGCGCACAGTGCGGCCAGATGCGCTCCCGCGGAACTGCCCGCCATGACCGGCGTGCTGGCGGCGCCATATGCGCCGCCGTGCTCGCGCGTCCACGCGATGACCTTCTTGGCGTCGGCCAGATGGTCGAGGAAACCCGCCTCCGGACGGAGGCGGTAGTCGGCGCTCACGCACACCCACCCCTGGCTCGCCAGCCGGTAGAGCAGTGCCCGCGCCTCACGGTTCTTGTTACCGCTGAAGTAGCCGCCGCCGTGGAAGTAGACGAGCGTGGGCCCGCCTTCCGGGGCGGAGCGGTGCCGGTAAACGTCCAGACGGTGGCGCCGGTCGTCCCCGTAGGGAAGGTCGGCGATCCGCTCGACGTCCCGACGCCGGACGTGCACACCGAAGAGGATGCGGCCGTAAGGGAGGCGGTGGCGCAGCCCTGGGGTACGCCATTCCGGTCCAAAGCCTCCGGTCATGGCGCGCTCCAACGCGGGACCGGCCGCAAGCTGCCGCCGGACGACGACCGCCAGCCCCACGGCGGTCAGGACGGCGAGCCCGAGCACGGCCAGGGCGCCCGGCGACCCCAGGTCGCGCTGCGCGGCGGCGAGCAGCGTCGAGGCGAGCACCAGGAAGAACACCAGGAACGGCACCTCGTTCGGCACCGTGCTGATCCGGAAGCCGAAGTCGACGAGCCCGCGCGGCCGGCGCGGCGGCGCCAGCGCGATCACCGTGGCGCCCGCCGCGAGCACCGTACTGATCAGATAGCCGTAAGGCACGGGGGTCCTCCTCGCTCGACCGACCTCAACACTGGATCCGCCGACATGGATGCGGCATCGGCCGCGAGGCTGCCGCGACTACGACCCAGGCGACCCCGCCCCCGACTTTGGTCGGAGTCCGCGCCCCCGCTCGCGACGCCCGGCCCGGACGGAGCGGTCACGCCGGGTCGCCTGTTCGATACGACACCGCTTCGTTAGGTGTCTGTTTTGTGCCTGGGGTGTAGTTCGGCGATGCTGTGGGAGTGTCAACGGAGACTATGCACGGCGCCGCCGAGCTGCGCGCCTTCCTGCACGGCCTGCCCGGCGTGGACCGGGTGGGCGCCGAGGAGCGGGCCGCGCGGCTGGCCACGCGGTCGATCAAGACGACGGCGAAGGCCGAGGCGATCGACCTCGCGATCTCGATGGTGGACCTGACCACGCTGGAGGGCGCGGACACGCCGGGCAAGGTGCGGGCGCTGTGCGCCAAGGCCGCCCACCCCGACCCGTCGGACCCGTCCGTCCCGAAGGTCGCGGCCGTGTGCGTGTACCCCGACATGGTGGACGTCGCCGTCCGGGCCCTCAAGGGGACCGGCATCGGCGTCGCCAGCGTGGCGACGGCGTTCCCGTCCGGGCGGGCGCCCATGGAGGCCAAGCTCGCCGACACGCGCGCGGCGGTGGCGGCGGGCGCGGCCGAGATCGACATGGTGATCGACCGGGGCGCGTTCCTGTCCGGCGACTACGCCAAGGTGTTCGACGAGATCGTCGCGGTCAAGGACGCCTGCGGGGACGCGCACCTGAAGGTGATCCTGGAGACGGGCGAGCTGGCGACGTACGACAATGTCCGGCGGGCGTCCTGGCTGGCGATGCGGGCCGGCGCCGACTTCATCAAGACCTCGACCGGGAAGGTGTCGCCCGCGGCGACCCTGGCGGTCACGCTGGTGATGCTGGAGGCCGTCCGCGACTACCGCGCGGCCACCGGGCGGCAGGTGGGCGTCAAGCCGGCCGGCGGCATCCGCACGACCAAGGACGCGATCAAGTACCTGGTGCTGGTGAACGAGACCGCCGGCCCGGACTGGCTGACGCCGGAGCGGTTCCGGCTCGGCGCGTCCAGCGTGCTGAACGATCTGCTGATGCAGCGCCGCAAGCTCGCCACCGGCGTCTACTCCGGTCCCGACTACTTCACGCTGGACTGATCATGGTTTTCGAGTACGCGCCGGCGCCCGAGTCGCGGGCGGTCGTCGACATCCGCGCCTCCTACGGGCTGTTCGTCGGCGGCGAGTTCACGGGCGGGCACGGCGAGCCGTTCAAGACGATCAACCCGGCGGACGAGAGCGTCCTGGCCGACGTCGCGTGCGCCGACGCGGCCGACGTCGACCGGGCCGTCAAGGCCGCCCGCACCGCGTTCGACAAGGTGTGGGGCCCGATGCCGGGCCGCGAGCGCGCCAAGTACCTGTACCGGATCGCCCGGATCGTCCAGGAGCGGTCGCGGGAGCTGGCGGTGCTGGAGTCGATCGACAACGGCAAGCCGATCCGCGAGTCGCGGGACGTCGACGTCCCGCTGGTCGCCGCCTGGTTCTTCTACTACGCGGGCTGGGCCGACAAGCTGCCGCACGCCGGGTTCGGGCCCGACCCGAAGCCGGTGGGCGTGGCCGGCCAGGTGATCCCGTGGAACTTCCCGCTGCTGATGCTGGCCTGGAAGATCGCCCCGGCGCTGGCCTGCGGGAACACCGTCGTCCTCAAGCCCGCCGAGACGACGCCGCTGACCGCGCTGCTGTTCGCCGACATCTGCCGGCAGGCCGAGCTGCCGCCCGGCGTCGTCAACATCGTCACCGGCGCCGGCGAGACCGGCCGCGCGCTCGTCGAGCACGCCGGGATCGACAAGGTCGCCTTCACCGGCTCCACCGAGGTGGGACGCCAGATCGCCCGCGCGCTCGCCGGGACGGGCAAGCGGCTCACCCTCGAACTCGGCGGGAAGGCCGCCAACATCGTCTACGAGGACGCGGCGCTCGACCAGGCCGTCGAGGGCATCGTCAACGGGATCTTCTTCAACCAGGGCCACGTCTGCTGCGCGGGCTCGCGGCTCCTCGTCCAGGAGTCCGTCGCGGACGAGGTGCTGGAGCGGCTAAAGGCCCGCATGGCGACGCTCCGGGTCGGCGACCCGCTCGACAAGAACACCGACGTCGGCGCGATCAACTCCGCCGCGCAGCTCGCGAAGATCGAGGAGCTGTCGGAGTCCGGCGAGCAGGAAGGCGCCGACCGCTGGTCGCCGCCGTGCGAGCTGCCGTCCCAGGGCTTCTGGTTCGCGCCGACGATCTTCACCGGGGTGGCGCAGTCGCACCGGATCGCGCGCGAGGAGATCTTCGGGCCCGTCCTGTCGGTGCTGACGTTCCGCACCCCCGACGAGGCGGTCACCAAGGCCAACAACACCCCGTACGGGCTGTCGGCCGGAATCTGGACGGAGAAGGGCTCGCAGATCCTGTGGACGGCGCAGAAGCTGCGCGCCGGGGTCGTGTGGGCCAACACGTTCAACAAGTTCGACCCGGCCTCCCCGTTCGGCGGCTACAAGGAATCGGGGTTCGGCCGCGAGGGCGGACGCCACGGACTGGAGGCCTACCTCAATGCCTGACCGTCTCGCCGTCCGCAAGACCTACAAGCTGTTCATCGGCGGCGCGTTCCCGCGCTCGGAGTCCGGCAGGTCGTACGTGGTGACCGACGCCAAGGGCCGGTTCCTGGCCAACGCCTCGCAGGCGTCCCGCAAGGACGCCCGGGACGCGGTCGTCGCCGCGCGCAAGGCGTTCCCCGGCTGGTCGGGGCGCACCGCCTACAACCGCGGCCAGATCCTGTACCGCGTCGCGGAGATGCTGGAGGGCCGCCGCGACCAGTTCGCGGACGAGCTGCGCCGGACCGGGGCGTCCAAGAGCGCCGCCGCCGCCGAGGTGGACGCGGCCGTCGACCGCTGGGTCTGGTACGCGGGCTGGGCCGACAAGCTGAGCGCCGTCGCCGGCGCCGCGAACCCGGTGTCCGGGCCGTTCTTCAACTTCTCCACGCCCGAGCCGGCCGGCGTCGTCGCGGTCGTCGCGCCCGACTCGCCGCTGCTCGGGCTGGTGTCGGTCGTGGCGCCCGCGATCGTGTCCGGCAACACCACCGTCGTCGTCGCCTCGGAACCGGCACCGCTGCCGTCCATCACGCTCGCCGAGGTGCTCGCCACGTCCGACCTGCCGGGCGGCGTCGTCAACGTCCTCACCGGACTCCGCGCCGAGGTCGCGCCCTGGCTGGCCGCCCACATGGACGTCAACGCCATCGACCTCGCCGGCGTCCCGGACGACCTCGTGCGCGACCTGGAGGAGAGGGCCGCCGTGAACCTCAAGCGCGTCCTCCGCCCCCCGGACGCCGACTGGAGCGACGAGCCCGGAACCGCCCGGATGACCGCTTTCCTGGAGACGAAGACCGTCTGGCACCCCGTGGGGGTCTAAGTCGATTTGACGCACCGTGTGTAGAGGGTCACAAAGTGTGGAATAGATCTCCCCGTAACTGATCATCACTGGGGGGAGATCAGTGCCTACCAAGACCGCATCGCGTACGACGTCGAGCCGAGGGACGGCCGGTCGCGCGAAGACCACATCAGCGAAGAAGTCCACCACGGGCAAGTCCACCACGGGCAAGTCCACCACGGCCCGGAAGCCGGCGGCCAAGCGCACCTCGGCCGCGAGCTCGTCCACGAGGTCGACCGCGAGCAGGTCGACCGCGAGCAGGTCGACCGGGACGAAGGGCACCACGGCGACGAGGTCGACGGCGTCCAGCCGGACGTCGTCGGCCGCCGCGACCCGCGTCACCAAGGCCGCGAGCCAGGCCAAGACCGCCGCGACGCAGATGAAGTCGATGGCGACCAAGGCGTCCTCGTCGGCCAAGGCCATGACCGCGATGACCAAAGCGATGACCAGCGCGACCAAGGCCATGGCCGACGCCGCGAAGGCGATGGACTCGGCGGCCAAGGCCATCACCACCACCGCCAGGTCGAGCGCCAGGAGCAGCACCGCGAGGAAGAGCACGCCCGCGGCCAAGAGCTCGTCGTCGAGGTCGGGCACCGCGAAGGCGAGCACGTCCAGGTCGGGCACGAAGGCGAGCACCGCCAAGTCGGGGACGTCCCGCAAGACGACCTCGGCGGCGTCGAGCCGTTCCAGGTCGACGACGTCGGCCCGGACGAGCAGGGCGTCGACGGCGTCGAAGTCGAAGCCGTCCAGCGCGTCCAGGTCCTCGGCCGCGACGAGGTCGAGCGCCGCCAAGTCGAGCGCGCCGAAGACGGGCGCCTCCAAGTCGGGCACGGCGAGGAAGACGACCGCGACGCCGAAGTCGCGGACGAGCGCCGCCCGCAAGACCACCGCGTCCCGGACGAGTGCGAGCACCGGGTCCGGGACGTCCGTCAAGTCCTCCGCGGCCCGGAAGACGCCCGCGCGCGGCGCCGCCGAGGGGGCCGCGAGGCCCGCCGCGACCGCACCGCCCGCGGCGCCGTCGGTCGAACCGAAGACGAGCCCGTTCCAGCACTCGACGCGCAGCGAGGGCGGGTTCCTCAGCGGGCTCACCAACGCCGGCCGCGACCGCTGAGAGCGCCGATGGACGAGAAGGACATCCTGGAGCGCATCGACGAGTACGTCGGCGAGGAGCAGCGGCTCCGCGACCGGTACCGGCGCGACGAACTGGGACGCGAGGAGGAGCACCGGCGGCTGGCGGAGCTGGAGGTCGCCCTCGACCAGTGCTGGGACCTGCTGCGCCGCCGCAGGGCCCGGCAGGAGGCCGGCGATGACCCCGGCGACCCGGGCGTCCGGCCGCCGGACGAGGTCGAAGGCTACCTGCAGTGACGCCGCCGCCCTCCCGGTCGCGCGGGCCGCTGCGCTTCGGCGCCTGCCTCGCCCCGGACGCGGCCGCCCCGCTGATGCGCACCGCGCAGGACGCGGACCGGTACGGGCTCGACCTCCTCGGCGTCCGCGACCAGCCGTACCGGCGCGGCACCGCCGACGCGCTCGCGCTGCTGGCGGCCGTGCTGGCGGGCACGCCCAGGATCCGGGTGCTGCCCGCGGTGGCGTGCCTGCCGCTGCGCCCGCCCGCCGCGCTCGCCAAGGCGATCGCGACGATGGACCTGCTCAGCGGCGGCCGCGTCGAACTCGGCCTCGGCGCGGGCGCCGCACCGGACGGCATCGAGGCGTACGGCGGCGCCCGCCTCGGCGGCGCGGCGGCGCGGCGCGCCCTGGAGGAGGCCGTGCAGATCATCCGGCTGCACTGGAGCGACCAGACGGGCCTCCGCTTCCAGGGCGAGCACTACCGGTTCGCCGCCGCGCAGGCCGGGCCGCCGCCCGCGCACCAGATCGGCATCTGGCTCGGCGTCACCGGGCCGCGCGGCCTCGACCTCGCCGGGCGCGTCGCCGACGGCTGGATCGCGCCGTCGTCGCTCGTCCCGCCGAAACGGCTCGCGGACGGCCAGCGCCGCCTCGACGACGCCGCGGCGCGCGCCGGCCGCGACCCGGCCGGCGTCCGCCGCGTCTACATCCTCGAAGGCTCCCTGGACGGGACGGACCCGCGCGGCTTCCTGCACGGCCCGCCCCGCCAGTGGATCTACGAGCTGACCGAGCTGGCCGTCGGCCACGGCGTCGACTCGTTCCTCTACGCCGGCGACCCGGAGAACCTCCCGGTCTTCGCCCTGGAGGTCGTCCCGGCCGTCCGCGAACAGGTGACCCGTGAGCGGGGCGTGCTGGCCCAGGGGGGCACCCCCCTGGAACCCCCGCCGGTCATGAACGCGTCGCCCTCGGCGTCAGGCGCCGGAGCGCCTTCCTTCGACGGGCCACCCGGCGATCACTAGCCTCGCCCCGGCTCGCTGTGCCGGCTTACCTGCGTTGCCCCGCCTTACATGCGTTCCGGGGTGGGGACGCCCAGCAGGTGCAGGCCGGTTTCGAGGGTGCGCAGGGTCGCGGCGCACAGTGCGAGCCGTGACGCCTTCGTCTCCTCGTCCGGGGCCTTCAGCACGGGGCAGTTCTCGTAGAACGTGGTGTAGGCGTCCGCGACCGCGTAGACGTAGGACGCCAGCCGGTGCGGCTCGGCGGTGTCGCCGGCCTGCTGCAGGACGGCGCCGAAGCCGAGCAGTTCCAGCGCGAGCGCCCGCTCGGCCGGGTGGCCCAGCGTGATCGGGCCGGTCGCGTCCGCGACCGAGAGGCCGCCCTTACGGAAGATCGACCGGATCCGGGCCGCCGCGTACTGCAGGTAGGGGCCGGTCTTGCCGTTGAACGAGATCATCCGGTCGAAGTCGAAGACGTACTCGCTGTCGCGCGCCACCGACAGGTCGGCGTACTTCACCGCGCCCATGCCCACGTCCCGGACGATCGACGCCCGGGTGGCGTCGTCGAACGGCTCCTCGTGCTGGATGCCGTCGAAGACCGTGCCGGCCCGTTCGACGGCCTCGTCCAGGAGTTCGGCGAGCTTGACGGTGCCGCCCGCCCGGGTCCGCAGGATCTTGCCGTCGGTGCCGAGGACGTTGCCGATCTTCGCGTGCTCGGCCCGCACCTCGTCGTTCAGCCAGCCCGCCATCCGCGCGACCGCGAACACCATCTCGAAGTGCAGCGACTGCGGGGCGCCGACCACGTAGACCATCCGGTCGACGTGCTCGGTGTCGACCCGGTACCGGATCGTGGCGAGGTCGGTGGTGGAGTAGTTGTAGCCGCCGTCGCTCTTGCGGATGATGACCGGCAGCGGTTCGCCCTCGCGGCCCTTGAAGCCGGGCGGGAACGCGCACAGCGCCCCGTCGCTGATCACCGCGATGCCCTTGTCCTCCAGCTCCTGGGCGGTCGGGGCCAGCAGGTCGTTGTAGAAGCTCTCGCCCTTGATGTCGTCATCGGTGAGCGTGACGCCGAGCCGCCCGTAGACGGCGTTGAAGTAGCGCTTGGACACGTCCACGAGGACGTTCCACAGCCGCAGCGTCTCCGCGTCGCCCGCCTGGAGCGCGACGACCCGGCTCCGGGACCGGTCGGCGAAGTCCTCGTCGCCGTCGAACTTCTCCCGGGCGGCCTGGTAGAACGCGGTCAGGTCGCTGACGGACGCGTCGTCCCGCGCGGCGGCGTCCTCGCCGAGGTCGAGCAGGTGTTCGATCAGCATGCCGAACGGGGTGCCCCAGTCGCCGACATGGTTGTCCCGCACGACGTCGTGCCCGAGGAACGCGAGGATCCGGGCGATCGCGTCGCCGACGATCGTGGTCCGCAGGTGCCCGACGTGCATCTCCTTCGCCACGTTCGGCGAGGAGTACTCGATGACGACCTTCTGCGGCTTCTCGACCGCGGGGACGGCGAGCCGCTCGTCCTCCAGGGCCCGCTGCGCCTCGGTCGCGATCCAGGTGTCGCTGAGCGTCAGGTTGATGAAGCCCGGCCCGCTGACCTGCACGTCCGCCACGACGCCGGCGGTGTCGAGGTTCTTGACGATCTCGTCGGCCACGTCTCGCGGCTTGCGGCCCAGCTTCTTGGCCAGCGGCAGCGCCACATTGGCCTGAAGGTCGGCGAACTGCGACGGCCGGATGACCGGGTCGGCGTCCGCGTACGACGGCCCGAAGGCGGCGCTCAGCGCGGCCTGGACCCTGGCGGCGAGTACGAGTTGCGGATCGGACATGTCCCCAGGTTATCGGCGTCGCGCCCGCACCCGGACCCGGTTTTCGCGCCGCCTACGGCGTGGCGGGGGGCTCTTTGCGGTCGGGCACGGTGTCGGCGGCCGGCTCGCGGGGCGGCGGAGGGCCCTCGGAGGGCCTCTTCTCCTCGGGCCGGTCCGCGCTCTCGCGCTCGGCGTGCGTGCGGCGTCCGAACCGGGACGTGCGGGTCGCGGCGACCTGCTCCCGGATCCGCTCGACGATCCGTCCGGCGGCCAGCCGGTGCGCCAGCTCGCACGCCGAGGTGATCGCGCGGGCGCGGGACGCCCCGTGCGCGATGACGACCGTCCCGTTCAGGCCGAGCAGGACGCCGCCGCCGTAGGTGTCGGGGTCGAGCCGGTCGCGGAGCTCCTGGAGGCGGCGCCGCTGCAGGAGCGCCCCCATCCGGGCGGCCGGGCTGGACGTCATCGCGTCGCGGATCTCGGTGAACGCGGCGCCGATCGTGCCCTCCATCGTCTTGAGCGCGACGTTGCCGGTGAAGCCGTCCGCGACGATCACGTCGACGCGTCCGCGCAGCAGGTCGTGGCCCTCCACGTTGCCGGCGAACTCGATGCCGTGGCTGCCGCTCGCGAGCAGCTCGTGGGCCCGCTTGGCGAGCTTGTTCCCCTTGCCCGGCTCGGCGCCGATGTTCAGCAGCCCCACCGTGGGACGGTCGGGGCCGAGCAGGATCTGCGCGTACGCGGTGCCGAGCGCGGCGAACTGGACGAGCGTCTCCGGCTTGACGTCGGCGGTGGCGCCCGCGTCCAGCAGGATCGTCGGGCGCGGCCGCGTCGGCAGCGTCACCGCGATCGCGGGCCGCATCACGCCCTGCTGGCCCTTCAGCCGCAGCCGGGACGTCGCGACCACCCCGGCGGTGCTGCCCGCCGACACCAGGGCCGACGCGCGCCCCTGCCGGATCAGGTGGCAGGCGATCGCGATGGACGAGCGGGGCTTGCGCCAGCTGGCGAGGGCGCCCTCGCCCATGTCGAGCGCCTCGTCGGCATGCACGATCGGGATCTTGCCGACATAGCCGTACTTGTCCAGCTCGCGCCGGATCCGGGCGGCCTTCCCGACCAGGACGAGCCGGACGTCGTGCTTGCGGACCGCGTCCACCGCGCCCGCGACGATCTCCTCCGGAGCGTGGTCGCCGCCCATCGTGTCGACCGCGACCGGCAGCGGACGCGGCGGCACGCGGCGGGGCTCGGCGGCGCGCGACGGCTCGCCGGTGCCGGTCATGGCCGCTCCAGGAAGATGAAAGGACAATGCGGTGCGTCGCAAGAACGCAGCTCATCGCATCGTATGGCGTCCTCTCACCGGCCTTGACGGTGCCCGCCGGGAGTGGTGATCATCACCCGCGTGTCACCCCCGGCCGTTCGCCTCTCCGGAGCGGCAGTCGGCGCCCAGGCAGGACGCGTTCTCCACCACCGGCCGGCCGTCCACGAGGATCGTGTAGGCGGCCTTGTGCGTCTCCTTCTCGCCGCTGCCGATGACCTGGACCGGCTTCTTGTCCGAGGTCGTGCCGGTGCAGGAGACGCGCAGCCGCTCCTTCGACCAGCCGGGCAGGTCCGCGCACTTCAGCGGCCCCGCCAGCGTGACGCCGCGCTGGTGCAGCTCGGCGGCGGCGGTCACCGGCAGCGCCTTGCGCAGCGCGGCCTGGGACTTGTACTTCAGCTCCTCGCCGCCGGACAGCATCAGGAACGCGGCGCCCCCGGCCAGCACGAGCACGGCGAGCACGGCGGAGCCCAGGATCACGGCCTTCTTGCGGCTCATCTTCACAGCGGTCTTCACACCCGCTACGTCACCGACAGTACGGGTGTGTATGCAGTCGGTGGCGGGTTTTTCCGTTCGGCAGGCGGATTCGTTGCCCTCAGGCGCCACGACCGTCAGGCGCCCGGACCGTCGCAGCCGAGGCCGAGGCAGCTCTTGCGCAGGATCTCCCGCCCGCCGACCGTGATCACGTAGGTCTCGCGCGGACGGCCGGTGTCGGCGTCGTGCGCGACGCCCTCCACGGTGACCGGTTCGCCGGTCGTCGTGCGGGCCGTGCAGCTCAGCCGCACCACCGAGTCGGTGTTGGCCCCCGGCGACGTGCACGAGGGGCGTTCCCGCAGCTCGATGCCGCGGCTCTTCAGCTCGTCGACGGTCCCGTCGGTGACGGCGTTCTTGTACGCGCCCTCCGAGATCCGCTGCATCACCTTGCAGCCCGACATGGTCAGCGCGAGCAGCACGGCCAGCGCGACCGCCGGCGCCCTCCTCACGCGGCCTCCTTCGCCCGCAGGACCTCGGCGACCGCGTCCGCCACCACGTCGGGACGGTCGAGCGGGACCATGTGCAGGGCGTCCGGCAGCTCGACGCGGCTCCCGCGCGGGCTCATCCGGGCGAGGCGCTCGTGCCCCTCGGCCCACGCGCGCTTCGCGCCGGGGTCGCGCACGTCGCCGAGCGCGGTCACCACGACCAGCGGAACGTCCGGGAAGGGGCGCCGCTCGCGCAGCCGCGCCAGGTCGGCGGCCATCTCCCGGTAGGCCAGTTCCTCCGCGATGACCGTGCCGATCACCGTGCCGCGCCCGTACACCGACCGGACGACGCCGTCCGGGACGGCCTCGTCGCGGCGGCTCGTGCGCGTGCGGACCAGCCGCCGGCCGGCCGGCCCGGCGATCTTCGCCAGCCGGGTGGCGCCGAGGACCACGCCGGCCGCCGTGGCGAGCGGGGTCAGCACGGCGGCGGTGCGCACCCGCACGCGCGGGTCGCGCTCGCAGCTCGGGTCGACGAGCACGAGACCGCGGACGAGGCGGGGGCGCAGCCGGGCCAGCGCCTCGGCGTGGAAGGCGGCCATCGAGTGCGCGAGGACGACCACCGGCCCGCGCGCCCGCTCCGCGAGCGCCTCCAGGATCGCGGTGTCGCGGCGCAGCGACGGCGGCGCGATCCCGGCCGGGCTGAGCCCGAGGCCGGGACGCTCGAAGACGGTGACGCGGTGCTCGCGCCGCAGCAGTCCGACGGTCGGCGCCCAGTCGAACCACGCGCCGCCGAGCCCGGACGTCAGAAGCAGCGGCACGCCGTCCGCCGGCCCGGACGCGACCACGTGCACCTGCTCACGCCCCACATTCACGAGGCCCCCGTCCTCCGGCTCCCACCCGCCGCCGTCCAAAGGACGAGCTCCGCTCGTCTCGCTCGTGCTCATACGCACGCCCCCTCCGTCGTCGCGGCGGTGTCCCGGGCGGTGCGCGCGGCGTCCCGCCGGTCGGCGTACAGCGCCCACGCGATGACCAGCAGCCCGAGGCACAGGATGCTGATCTGGACGCGCTGGACGACCCCCAGCCACTGTCCCAGGTACATCGCGACCAGCGTGCTCAGCGCGGACACCGACTCGGCGAGCGCCAGCAGCCAGCCCCACCGGGCGAGCGCCGGCCACCAGCCGTACCGGCGGGCGGCGAGCGACAGCAGCAGCAGCGCGGCCACCCCGCAGACGATCACGGCGCTGCTGGTGAACGAGTGGAACTCGTGGGAGAACGACACGTGCTCGGAGCGCTCCCGCAGCGCGCACCACGTCTCCAGGCTGGGCGCGCAGTCGAGCGGGAAGGACGCGTCGCCGATCGCGCACACGCCGAAGAGCCCGAGGAACGCCCAGCCCGCCGTGGCGAGGGGCTTGCGGGTGAGCCGGCGCAGCGTCCCGGCCGCCACCATGATCGACAGCACCCCGGTGATGAAGTCGCCCGTGCTGTAGACGAGGTGGAACGGCTGGTCGGCAGCGGAGAGTTCGCTCACGTAGCCGTTGAAGAAGTCGAGCTTGGGGCTGAGGACGTTCTCCAGCAGGAACGTCGCGTAGGTGATCGCCGCCACCGTCGCGAGGACGACCACGCGCATGGGGACGACGCCCGGTTCGTCCCGTACGTCAGAGTCCACCGGCCCCCCTCACGCCGCCCGGATCGCGCTCGCGCCCTTCGCGCGCGCCGATCGGGCCGCTCGGTTCCGCCCCGCCCAGTATTTACGAAGACCTGGGTTTTCGGGGAAGGGGGTCGCCCGTTCCGGTGAATCCGCTGGCAGCGTCCACGGGGCGTGTCGGCGGGCGGAAGTTCACCTCCGGCTGACGGAGAAGTTGACGTCCCGTAGTCGTTGTACAAGGGACGGGGCGTCAACGATGATGTCCAGGCGATTTGCCTGGATCGTCCCGTGACCAGCCTTTGCCCGAAGCCGGTAGGGGGTATGAATTCGGCATGAACCCGTCCCAAAGGGTTGAATGGGGGTGTCCCTGGCAGTTTTGATCACCGTCCGTGACGACGTGCCGGGGTGCGCTTTCCCCGCTGACAGCAAGGAGTACCAACACGTGACACTGGTGAACGACGCGGCTCCCGCGATGCGATCCACCGGTCGCAAGTTCCGCGCCTTCACGGCGAAGCACCTGGACGAGCTCACCGCTCGCGCCGGGCTGTCGCCCGACCAGCGGCTCGCGACCCGGGCGGTGGCGACGGTCCTGCCGTTCCGGACGAACGCCTACGTCATCGAGGAGCTCGTCGACTGGTCGGCCGCCCCCGACGACCCGATCTACCGGCTCGTCTTCCCTCAGGCGGACATGCTCCCCGCAGAGGACGTCGCCCACCTGTCGGACCTGCTGCGCCGCGAAGCGCCCAAGGCCGAGGTCGAGGCGGCCGCCCACCGGGTGCGGATGAAACTGAACCCGCACCCCGCCGGCCAGATGGAACTCAACATCCCGTCCTTCGGCGACGGCAAGATCCCCGGCATGCAGCACAAGTACGACGAGACCGTGCTGTACTTCCCCAAGCAGGGGCAGACCTGCCACGCGTACTGCACCTACTGCTTCCGCTGGGCCCAGTTCGTCGGCGAGGCCGACCTGAAGATGGCCGGCGACGAGCCCGCCGCCCTGCGCGACTACCTCCTCGCCCACCCCGAGGTGACCAGCGTCCTGTTCACCGGCGGCGACGCCATGATCATGGGCGAGCCGGTGCTGCGCCGCTACGTCGAGCCGCTGCTCGACCTCGAACAGCTCGAATCCATCCGGATCGGGACGAAGTCGCTCGCCTACTGGCCGCAGAAGTTCGTCACCGACCCGGACGCCGACGACATGCTGCGCATGTTCGAGCAGGTCGTGGAGTCGGGCAAGAACCTCGCCTTCATGGCCCACTTCACCCACCCGCGCGAACTCGAACCCCTCATGGTCGCCGAGGCGTGCCGCCGCATCCGCGATACCGGCGCGGTCATCCGCACCCAGGCCCCGCTGATCCGCACGATCAACGACGACGCCGGGACATGGGAGACCATGTGGCGCGCCCAGACGCGGATGGGGCTCGTCCCGTACTACATGTTCGTCGAGCGCGACACGGGACCTCAGGACTACTTCGCCGTCCCGCTCGCCCAGGCGTACGAGATCTTCCGGGACGCGTACAAGAACGTGTCCGGCCTGTCCCGCACCGTCCGGGGCCCGTCCATGTCGGCGACCCCGGGCAAGGTCTGCGTGGACGGCGTCGTCGACCTGATGGGCCAGCAGGTGTTCGCACTGCACTTCATCCAGTGCCGCGACGCCGACCTGGTCGGCAAGCCCTTCTTCGCCCAGTACGACCCCAACGCGGTCTGGCTGGACGACCTGAAACCCGCCTTCGCCGACCGCTTCCCCTGGGAGAAGTAGGCCGCCAGCCCAGGCCCGGCCATGCGGAAGGTGAGTACGTGGCCGGGCCTCGGCTGAGTACGAACGCCCAGGCAGGGGCCGCCGCGCTCGGCCACGATGCCCCTATGCCCCCTCACTTCCTCTCCTTCGCGGGCCGCGGCACCGCCGATCGGATCCGGCTCGTGCTGGCCGCCCTCTACGCGGCCACCGTCCTCGTGACGACCGCGGTGGTCCTGGTGGTCACGCTGGTCGCGGACGACCCCGGCTTCATCGGCGTCTGGGTCGTCTTCGTGTCCTGCCCGCTGTCGATGCTCGGCCTGCTGGCCACCCAGCCGTTCGGTGACCTGCCCGAACCCCTCGGCACCATCGTGTTCTTCGCGGTGACGACCGGCGCGGGCCTCGTCCAGGCATGGATCCTGTGGCCGTCCGCCAGGAAGGTCACCGCAGCGGGCGGGCCAGGCACAGGCAGGCGGCCAGAGTGACGGCGCCGCACAGCGCCATGACGTGCCCGGCCGGCAGGAACTCGCCCAGCGCGCCCGCCGCGCCGATACCGGCCGCCTGCCCGGTCATGAGGCCGCTCCCGGACAGCCCGAGCGTCCGCCCGCGGATCTCCTCGGGCACCGCGTCCACCAGGCGCCGCTGGACGGTCAGCTCGTAGGCCAGCCCGAACGTGCCCGCCGCGATCAGCGCGCACGCCGCCGGCAGGCCCGGCTCCGCCGCGAACGCCAGGAGCGGTGCGCCGGTCAGCATGGCCAGGGGGAGCGTGAGGCGCTCGCGGGGGCCCGGCGGGAGCAGGCGGCCCACGACGAAGTTCCCCGCGAGCATCCCGGCGGCCGCGGCCGACAGCAGCAGCCCGGCCGCGCCGGGACGTCCCGAACCGGCCGCGTAGGGGACCACCGCGCCCTCGGCGGCGACCGACAGGGAGATCGGCAGCCATGCGGCGAGCAGCAGCCCGCGCGTGGTGCGGCGGCCCAGCAGCAGCCGGTTCGTCCGCCACGTCTCGCCCGCCAGGCCCGACGACGCGCGTGCCGCGGGCGGGACGTCCGGGAGGCGGAGCCGGGCGAGGGCCGTGGCCAGCGCCGCGCTCGCCGCGGCGAGCCACAGCGTCCCCGCCGGGCTGAGCGCCGCCAGCAGGAGCCCGCCCGCCGCCTGCCCGGCGATCTGCGCCCCCGCGCTCGTCATGGTGAACAGCGAGCGGCCCAGGACGTAGCCGTCCCCGGGCAGCAGCGAGGGCAGCCGTGCCTGCACGGTCGCGCCCCCGACCGGTGCGAACAGCCCCACCGCGACGAGCAGCGCGAGGACCGCGGGCAACGGCAGCCCGCCGACCGCGAGGACGGCCGTGACCGCGAAGCGCAGCAGGTGGAAGCGGGTGAGCAGCCGCCTGGCCGGGACGCGGTCGGCGAGGGAGAGCAGCAGCGCGCCGCCGACCACGTACGGGATCATCCCGGCGGCGAAGACGAGCGCCGCCCAGGCGGACGACCCCGTCCGCTCGTAGGTCTGGACCGACAGCGCGATCGTCCGGACGGAGTCGCCGGCCACCTGGAGCGTCTGCAGGGAGAACAGCGTCCGGAACTCGGGGACGCCGAAGACGTCGCGGTACCGCGCGGGGGCCGCGGTGGAAGCAGTCATGACGGCGACTCTGCGGCCGCCGCTCCCGCCCTGGACAATGTTTCGGGGAGGAGCGAAACATGTATCGGATCGTGGTGGGGCCGGGCGACCTCGCGGCCAGCCGGTTCGGGGTGGCGCCCCTGGTCGAGGTGCACAGCGCGATCGGCCTGCTCGCCGGGCGGATGCCGGTCGGGCCGCTCGGGCCGTGGGTGGAGCGGGCCCGCCCGGCGTACCGGGAGATCGCGGGCGACCCGGCCGTCCGGGCGCTGGCCTTCCTGCGGCGCCCGCACGGCTACATGGCCGACTTCGTCGTCCCGCCGCCCGCGCGTCCGAACCTCACGGTCGCCGAGCAGCTGGCGACCGTGCGCGCGACGGGGCTCGACCAGGCGCGCCGGGAGATCGCCCGGAACCTGAAGGGCCTGCCCGAGCCGGACGCGACGGTCCGGGACGTCCTGGACGCGCCCGACATGGTCGAGCGGCTCGCCGCCGGGCTGGAGGCCGCCTGGCGCGCCCTGCTGGCGCCCGACTGGGCGGTGGTGCGGTCGATCCTGGAACGCGACATCGTCCACCGCGCGGGACGGCTCGCCGCCTACGGCTGGGCCGAGGCGCTGGACGGCCTGTCCCGCCAGGTGCGCTGGCGGGACGGCGTGATCGAGGCCGGCATCCACGCCGACGCCACCTACCGGCTGGGCGGCGCCGGCCTGACGTTCGTGCCCGTCGTCTTCTCCGAACTCGGCGCGGCCCTCGACCAGGACTGGCCGTACACGCTGATGTACCGGGCCAGGGGGGTGGCGGCCCTCTGGGAGAGCCGGGAGCCGCGCGACGCGGACGCCCTCGCCAAGCTGATCGGGCGCACGCGCGCCGACCTGCTGCGCCTCCTCGCCGAGCCCGCCACGACGACCTGGCTGAGCGCCCGGCTCCGGATGAGCGTCGGCGGGGTCGGCGGCCATCTCGCCGTGCTGCGGTCGTCCGGGCTGGTGACGCGGGAGCGGAGCGGCCGGTCCGTGCTCTACAGGCGGACGGGTGTCGGGGACGTTCTCGCCGGCGCCTCCCGGGTCGTGTAGTCGCCCGGGGTCGTGCCGTACTCCTTGGCGAAGGCCGTGATGAAGGCGGACGCGCTCGCGTAGCCGACCTGGTGGGCGACCTTGGTCACGGGGGCCGAGTCCAGGAGGACGCGGGCGGCGCGCAGCCGCAGGCGGGTCCGCCACCGCGTGTACGGCATGCCGTATTCGCGCTGGAAGTCGCGCTGCAGGGTCTTGGCGCTCACCCGGAGCCGGTCGGCCCACTCGTCGAGGCGGGTCGGGTCGGCGGGGTCGTGGGCGAGGGCGCGGGCGACGGTGAGCGCGAAACCGGCGCCCCGGACGTCCGGCGGCGGGACGGCGGACGGTGCGGCGAGCCCGGCCAGGATGCGGCGGCGGGCGGCGAGCGCGGTCGTCTCGTCGCAGCCGCGGCGGGCGATCGACGGGATCAGCCGGGCGGCCTCGGCGCCGACGGACACCGCGGCGGCGCGGAGGCCGTCCAGGGCGGGCGGCACCTCGCGCAGGCAGATCCGGTAGACGGTCTGGCGGTCGCCCGCGCGCACGTCGTGGCTCACCGCGCGCGCCGCCCAGAACCCCTCGCCGCGCCCGACGAAGCGGACGGACGGGCCGTGCATCGTCGCGAGCGGGCCGTCGGGCGACCAGTAGAGCTGGTGCAGGAAGTCCTGCCGATTCTCGCCCAGGGCCAGCCCGCCCGCCGAACGGTACTTGAGCACGAGGATCCCGTCGGGGGCGCCGAGGCCGTAGCCGTACTCCTCGCAGCTCTCCGGGTCCTGCCCGTGGTGACTCGTCACCGGCACAGCTTGTCCTCCCAGCGATATGACTCCGGATTAAGTAAGGCTAACCTAACTCGACGTTCGACCATGTCAGCGGGGCTCCGGCCCCGCGCATCCCTGGAAAACCCGTGAAGGAACGCGACCATGCACTCTCGTAAGCCCTGGAGACTCGCCGGCGCGCTGGCCGCCGCGCTCGTCCTCGCGACCGCCTGCGGCTCCGCCGGCCCGGACTCCGAGTCCGGCGGCTCCGCCGGGACCCGTGTCTTCGCGGCCGACAACGGCAAGGTCACGATCCCCGCCGACCCGCAGCGGGTGGTGGCGACCGGGTACGCGGTGCCCGTCCTC
Organism: Actinomadura monticuli; assembly: GCF_041463655.1. Taxonomy (NCBI): domain Bacteria; kingdom Bacillati; phylum Actinomycetota; class Actinomycetes; order Streptosporangiales; family Thermomonosporaceae; genus Actinomadura; species Actinomadura monticuli. Next base: position 54,136 of record NZ_JAXCEI010000018.1, on the reverse strand, counting down.
ATCGAGGCGGAGGCGAAGCTGGTCGGGATCTCCTCCTGGAAGCGCGGGCTGGCGATGATGAGCGCCGAGGAGCGCAGGACCTACGACGGGCTCACCAAGATCGCCGGTGAGGCGGCGGCCGAGACCAACTACGAGGCGATCGCCAAGACCAGGCCCGACCTCATCGTCGTCGGCGTCCCGATGCCCGTCCTCGGCGACCTCGACATGAAGCGCCTCCAGTCGATCGCGCCGGTCGCGGTCGTCGGCCCAACGCTGCCGAACTCGTGGCGGACGCTGTCGAGTCGCCAGGCCGACGCGGCGGGCCGGGCCGGACGGCTCGCGGAGTCGAAGGCGGCCTACGAGAAGAAGGCCGGGGAGCTGAAGGCCAAGTACGCGGACGCCCTCGCCGGGCTGAAGTTCGGGCACCTCGGCGCCTACGGCGACCGGTCCGCCGGGACGTTCCTGCGCGAGTTCGCCGACTCGTGGGGCACCAACATCCCGCAGGACGTCGGCGCCACGTACTACGGGCAGGTCAAGAAGAAGGGCGGCGGCTCGAACGACGTCAGCGAGACCCCGTCCCTGGAGGAACTGCCCGACAGCTTCGGCGAGGCCGACGCCATCACCTACACGCTGCAGCCCGACGGCAAGCCCGCACCCGAGGTCCAGTACGTGCTCGACTCCAAGCTGTGGAAGAACCTGCCTGCCGTCAAGGCCGGCAAGGTCTTCCCGCTCCGCTACACCGAGGCGGCGACCTACGGGTCCGCCATGAGGACGCTGGACGAGATCGACACCGTGTTCGCACCCCTCCTGAAGAAGTAGGGGACGGGCACCATGCGCATCGAACGGCACGACCCGCGCGGCCGCGTCCTGGAGCACCACCGGACGGGCGCGGAGATCCGCCGCATCGGGTACCCGATCGGCATCCGGACCCTCCAGGTGCTGCGCCGCGAAGAGGTCACGCCGAACATCGTCCGGCTGACGATGGGCGGCCCGGAGCTGGACGGCTTCCACACCTACCAGGCCGACGACCACATCAAGATCATCTTTCCGGACGGGGACGGCGCCGTCCGCCTCCCCGTCCCCACCCCGGACCTCGACCTGGACTGGCCGAAGCCGTCGCCGCCCAGCCGCCGCTACACGATCCGCCGCTACGACGCGGACGCCGGCGAACTCGACATGGACTTCGTCCTGCACGCGGGCGGGCTCGCCTCGGCGTGGGCGGCGGACGCCGGGCCGGGCCAGGACGTCGCGGTCGCCGGGCCGCCCGGTGCCAAGGCGTTCCCGCACAACTACGACCACTACGTGTTCGCGGTCGACGCCACCGCGCTGCCCGCCGCCGCGCGGTGGCTGGAGGAGTCCCCGCCGGACGTGTCCGCGCGGCTGGTGATCGAGACCGCGGACGCGGCCGACCACGCCTACCCGCTCGCCGCCCGCGACGGGGTCGAGGTCACCTGGCTCACCCCGGACGGCGACCGGTCCCGGCTCGCCGGCGCCGTCCGGGCGGCCGGCGCGCCCGCCGCGCGGACGTTCCTGTTCGCCGCCGGAGAGACGGGCGCGATCAAACCGCTGCGGTCCTGGGCGCGCGAGCACGGGGACCGGATGGACGCGCTGTTCACCGGCTACTGGAAGCGCGGGGTCGCCGGGCTTGAGGAGTGAGGCGACGCGGCGGGCCGCGGTCCTGCTCGGGGGAGTGCTGCTGGCGGCCGTCCTCGCGGGCGCGAGCGTGGCCGTCGGGGCGGGCACCGTCCCGCCGCACGAGATCTGGGCGGCGCTCACCGGCGGCGCGGGCACCGACGCGCAGGTGATCGTCCGCGACATCCGGGTGCCGCGGACGATCCTCGCCGTCTGCGTCGGCGCGGCCCTCGGCATGTCCGGCAGCCTGGTGCAGACGCTGACCCGCAACCCCCTCGCCGAGCCCGGCATCCTCGGGGTGACGGCGGGCGCCGGCTTCGCCATCTCGGCCGGCACGGTGCTCGGGCTGGCCGGGTCGCAGCCGGCCCGGCTCGCGCTCGCGCTGGCCGGGGCCGTCCTCGCGGCGCTGCTCGTGTACGGGGTCGGACGGACGATGCCGCTGCGGCTCGTCCTCGCGGGCGTCGCCCTCACCTTCGTGCTGTCGGGGCTCTCGCTCGGGCTGCGGATGGTGTACCCGGACGTCCTGGACCGGTACCGGTTCTGGTCGGTCGGCTCGCTCGCCGGGCGCGAGCAGACCCCGTTCGCCCTGCCGCTGCTGGTGATCGTCGTCGCGCTCGCCGGGGCGCTGCTCGCCGCCCGCCCGCTGGCCGGGCTGGCGCTCGGCGAGCAGGTCGCGCACGCGCTCGGCGCCCGCGTCACCCGGATCAGGGTCGCGGTGCTCGCCCTCGTCACCGTCCTCGCCGGGGCGGCGACGGCGGTGGCCGGGCCGATCGCGTTCGTCGGGCTGATCGTCCCGCACCTGGCGCGGCGCGCCGCCCGCGGCTCGATCCCGTGGCTGATGGCCTACACGATGGTGCTCGGCCCGATCCTGCTGCTCGTGTCCGACATCGGGTCGCGGGTGCTGCTGCCGACCGGCGAGGTCCCGGTCGCCGTCGTCACCGCGTTCCTCGGCGGGCCCGCGCTGATCTGGGTCGTCCGGCGGTACGGGGCGGTGGCGCTGTGAACACCGCACCCTGGCCGGTCCGGGTGGGCCGGTTCTCGGCCCTGGTCGAACGGCGGACGGCCGTGTCGTCGTTCGCGCTCGCCGCCGCCGCGCTCGCCGTGGCCGTGGCCGCGCTCTGCCGCGGCGACGCCTGGGACCCGCCCGGCGAGGTGCTGGCCGGGCTCGCCGGACACGGCGACGCGGCGATGATCGTCCGGGAGTGGCGGCTGCCCCGGGTGGCCGCCGCGCTCGTGTTCGGCGCGGCCCTCGGCATCGCCGGGTCGCTCTTCCAGAACATCACCCGCAACGCGCTCGGCAGCCCGGACGTGATCGGGCTCGACGCCGGCGCCTACACCGGCGTGCTCCTCGCGATCACCGTGTTCGGCGGGACCGCCGGCGGGCTCGCGGCCGGGTCGCTCGCCGGCGGGCTCGCCGCCGCGGCCGCCGTCTACGCGCTGTCGCTGCGGTCGGGCCTCAGCGGCCTGCGGCTCGTCGTGATCGGCATCGCGGTGAACGCCATGCTGACCGCCGTCAACTCCTGGATCGTGCTGCGCGCCGAACTGGACGTGGCGATCGTCGCGACCGGCTGGAGCGCCGGGTCGCTCAACGGCCTCGACTGGGACGAGGTGCGCGTGCCGTTCATCGTCGTCGCCGTGCTCGCGGTGCTGGTGGCGGCGCTGTCGCACACCATGGGGCAGGCCGCGCTCGGCGACGACGTCGCCGCGACGTCGGGCGTCGCGCTGGGCCGGTACCGGCTGCTGATCGTCCTCGCGGGGGTGGGCTGCACCGCGACCGTCACGTCCGCGACCGGGCCGATCGTGTTCGTCGCGCTCGCCGCGCCGCAGATCGGCCGCCGCATCGCCGGCGCGGCCGGCGCCCCGGCGCTGCCCGCCGCGCTCACCGGGGCGCTGCTGCTGATCGCCGCCGACCTCGCCGCCCAGACGCTGCTGGCCCCCGTGCAGCTGCCCGTCGGGGTCGTCACCACGGCGCTCGGCGGCGGCTACCTCATCTGGCTGCTGATCATGGAGGTGAGGCGGCCGTGACGGCACGCCTGTCCGCCGCCGACGTCACCCTCGCCTACGGCGACCGGACGGTGTCGGCGAACCTGACCCTCGACGTCCCCGACCGGGCGTTCACCGCCGTCGTCGGCGCGAACGCCTGCGGCAAGTCGACGCTGCTGCGCTCGTTCGCCCGGCTGCTGGCGCCGTCGTCCGGCCGGGTGAGCTTCGACGGGCGGGACGTCCGCGACTACCGGCCGAAGGCCATCGCCCGCGAGGTCGGGTTCCTGCCGCAGGGGCTCGTCGCCCCGGAGAACATCGCGGTGCGCCAGCTCGTCGCCCGCGGCCGCTACCCGCACCAGGCGCTGCTGTCGACCTGGTCGCGCGAGGACGAGCGGGCCGTCGCCGCGGCGATGGAGGCGGCCGGGGTGACCGGGCTGGCCGACCGCCCGGTGGAGAGCCTGTCCGGCGGGCAGCGGCAGCGGGCGTGGGTCGCGATGGTGCTCGCCCAGGAGACGTCCTACCTGCTCCTGGACGAGCCCACCACGTTCCTCGACATCACCCACCAGTACCAGCTGCTCGCGCTGCTGGCCCGGCTGCGCGACGAGGGCCGCACGATCGTCGCCGTCCTGCACGACATCAACCAGGCGTGCCGGTTCGCCGACCACCTCGTCGCGATGCGGGCCGGCCGGATCGTCGCCGAGGGGGCGCCCGCCGACATCGTCGACACGGCGCTGATCAAGGAGGTGTTCGACCTGTCCTGCGTGATCGTCCCCGACCCGGTCACCGGCACCCCGATGATCGTCCCGGACGCCTCGGCGGGATGACCCCGGTCAGACGCCGAAGAGCGGGATGATCGTGGCGCGGGCCAGGGTGTGCGCCGTGATGTTGAACCCGACGGCGCCGGGCATCGCGTCCGAGCCGAGGCCGAGGGACTCCACGTCCAGCGCGTGGACGGTGAACACGTAGCGGTGCGGGTCGCCGGGCGGCGGGGCGGCGCCGCCCCACTCCCTCGTCCCGAAGTCGTTGAGGCTGTGCACGCCGATCTTGCTGTCGGCGGTGCCCGCGCCGGTGGGCAGGTCGGTGACGTCCGCCGGGATGTCGAACAGCAGCCAGTGCCAGAAGCCGCTGCCGGTCGGCGCGTCCGGGTCGTGGCAGGTCACCGCGAAGCTCTTGGTCTCGGCCGGGAACCCCGACCAGCTCAGCTGCGGGGACAGGTTCTCGCCGCTGAAGCCCCAGTCGTTGAACACGTGCTTGTCACCGAAGATCTCGCCCTCGGTGACGTCCTCGCTGGTGACGGTGAACGACGGGACTTCGGGCAGGTACTCGCTCGGAAGCGGAGGCTTGGCCATGGCGGTCTCCTATATCAGGAAGTGCGTGTCCCTCCATCTCTATCAGGACGATCAGGTCTTGACGGCGCCCATCGTGAACCCGGTGACGAAACGGTCCAGGAACAGGTTGAACAGGAACGCGATCGGCACCGCCGTGATCACCGTCGACGCCTGGAGCGACTGCCAGAAGAACACGTCGCCGCGGACGAGCTGCGTCGGCACCCCCGTGCTGACGACCATCTCCGGGCTCGCCGACACGAACGCCAGCGCGTACACGAACTCGCTGGACGTGAGCGTGAAGCTGAACACGACGACCGCGACGATCCCCGGGAAGACGAGCGGCAGGACGGTCCGCAGGAAGGCGCCGAGACGGCTGTAGCCGTCCACCATGGCCTGCTCCTCGACGTCCTTCGGGACGGCCTTCAGGAACCCGATCAGCAGCCACACCGACACCGGGATCGTGATCGTCGGATACACGACGATCATCGACCAGAGCGAGTCCTCCAGGTGCAGCGCCACCACGACCCGGGTCAGCGACAGGAACAGCAGCGACGGCGGCACCAGGTACACCATGAAGATCGCGATGCCCATCGGGGTGCCCCACGGCCGGTCCAGCCGCGCGAGCGAGTACGCGGCCGGCAACGCCAGCACCAGCGTGACCGCCACCACCGCCGCGCCCACGATCAGCGTGTTGACCACGAACGTCAGGAACGGCGTATCGGTGAACAGGAACGTCACATGGTCGGGAGTCGCCGGCTTGTTGAAGAAGAACGGGTTGCTCTCCGGGTCGTACAGGTCCTGGTTCTGCTTGAACGCGCTGATCACGCTCCACAGGAACGGCAGCGCGCACACCAGCGCCGCCAGGACCGCCGCCCCGTACACCCCGCACCGCGCCGCCGCGTGCCGCCGCGCGTACTTGCGCCGCAGCGCTTCCACCGGGGGCCCCGCCGTCGTCGTCATCCCTTCACCCTGTGGGGGGTGACCCCCCACACCCCCCGGCGACCGCCGCCGGATGCCCTCACTCCGCTCGCCGCGCTCGGTCATCCGGCCTCCAGACGCCGGACGGCGCGCAGGATCGCGACCGCGCCGGCGAGCAGCAGCGGGAACAGGAAGAGCGCGATCGCCGCGCCCTGGCCGACGTCGCCGCCCTCGATGCCGCGGAAGTAGGCCCACGAGGCGAGGACGTCCGTCGAGTGCGTCGGGCCGCCGCGCGTCAGCACGTACGGGACGGTCATGTCGGTGAACGTCATGATCGCGCCGAACAGCCCGGCGACCGCGATCACCGGGAGCGTCAGCGGGATCGTCACCTCGAACATCCGCCGCCAGAACCCGGCGCCGTCGATCCGCGCCGCCTCGTCGATGTCGCGGGGGATCGCGACCAGCCCGGCCATCACGATCACCGCGGCGAGCGGGGTCAGCCGCCACGTCTGCACGGCGATCACCGACGCCATCGCCGTGCCCGGCTTCCCGAGCCACACGATGTTCGCGTCGATCAGCCCCACCTGGCGCAGCACCCAGTCGACCGGCGAGTAGATCGAGTCGAGGAACCACAGCCACGAGATCGTCGACAGCGCCACCGGCGTCGTCCACGGCAGCAGCACCAGGAACCGGACGAACCACTTGCCGCGGAAGTCGGCGACCAGGATGTTGGCGAGGATCTTCCCGAACAGGACGATCAGCACCATGCTGATCAGCGTGAAGACCAGCGTGTTGCGCAGCGACCGCCAGAACACGCCGTCCGCGAAGATCGCGTCGAAGTTCCGGAACCCGACCCAGTCGAAGGACGGGTCGCCGGTCGTCACGTCCGAGAACGCGAACGCGATGGCGAGCAGGAACGGGACGCCGACCAGCGCGATGATGTAGACGACCGACGGCAGCAGCATCACCCAGGCGAGGAACCCGTCCCGGTCGGCCAGGCCCGCCTTCGCCTCCACCGCCGACGCGGCGGCGTCCTTCGGGGCCGTCCGCGCCTGCGTCACGGCGTCCTGCCTTCCCGGGGGGCGCCCCCCGGACCCTCGATCGGGACGGCGGCCCGCCGCGTGCCCGCCGCCGCGTCGAAGAACCGGAGCCGCTCCGACGGCACCGCGAACTCGTGCGTCTCCCCGGCCTCCAGCGGCGTGCCCACGGTCGCGGGGAGCCGGGCGATGACGCGGGTCTCCGCGCCGATGCCCGTCACCGTCCCGTACACGTGCCGGTCGCCGGACAGGTACTCCATCCGCTCCACCCGCAGCGGCATCGCCAGCCGCGCCCGCGATGCGACGTTCTCGACGGGCAGCAGATGCTCGGGACGAAACCCCACCAGCACGTCGCCGCGCTCGACGAGGTTCATCGGCGGCGACCCGATGAACGTCGCCACGAACGTGTCGGACGGGTCGTCGTACACCTGCTGCGGCGTCCCGATCTGCCGGACGCGGCCGTGCTCCAGCACCGCGATCCGGTCGCCGAGCCCCATCGCCTCCGCCTGGTCGTGCGTGACGTAGATCGTGGTGGTGCCGACGCGCTCCTGGAAGCGCTTCAGCTCGTCGCGGGCCGTCGCGCGCATCTTCGCGTCGAGGTTGGAGAGCGGCTCGTCCAGCAGGAACACCGCCGGGTCGCGGACGAGCGCGCGCGCCAGCGCCACCCGCTGCCGCTCACCGCCCGACAACTGCCGCGGCTTGCGGCCCAGCAGCGGCTCGATCTCCAGCAGTTCGGCCGCCCAGCGGGCCTTCTTCTCCCGCTCGTCCCGGGCCATGCCCTCCGCGCGCAGCGGGAAGACGATGTTGTCCAGCACCGTCTTGTGCGGGTAGAGCGCGTACGACTGGAACACCATCGCGATCTGCCGCACCCGCGGCGGGAGCCCGTTCACGACGTTCCCGTCGATCAGCACCTCGCCCTCCGTGGGCTGCTCCAGGCCCGCGATGGTGCGCAGCAGCGTCGTCTTCCCGCATCCGGACGGCCCGAGCAGCACCAGGTACTCGCCGGGCTCCGCCGCGAGGTCCACGCCGTCCAGCGCCCGCACGTGCTCGGCCCGCCCCCGCCGCGCCCGCACATGCCCGTCGAAGGTCTTCACCAGCCCCTTGACCTCGACCGTCTTCATTGCCTCGCGCCCGCTCGCGTCTTCATGCGCTCAGCCGCCCACGAGACCGCGGCCACGCCAGTTCTCGAAGATCTTCTTGATGTCGCCCTCGGCGTCGGCGACCGCCTGCCGCGGGGACGCCTGGCCGCGCGCGGCGCGGCCGAACATCGTCGGCAGGATGTTGGTGTTGAAGACCTCGCCGATCGCCGGGTTGGACGGGCCCGGATAGCCGATGTTCGCGCTCCACGACGTCGCCGTCTTCAGCAGGCCCAGCTTGTTCGCCGGCTTCGCGCCCCACGGGTCGTCGTCGAGCCAGCCGTTCAGCTGCGGGACGATCGACGGCCAGCCCGGCAGGTCGTACATCTCCGAGAAGTACGTCGCCGATGGGAAGTTCGCCGTGTAGTGCAGCAGGAACTCCTTGGCCGCGTCCGCGTTGCCCGCGTGCTTCGGCACGATCCACTGCTGGATCACGTGCTGCGCCGCCATCGCCGCCTTCGGGCCGCGCAGCGCGGGCACGAAGAAGATGTCGTCGCCGATCGTCCGGTTGGTGCCCATCGCGGTGCGCCACGCGGAGATCGAGTTGAGGATGTAGGACGACTTGCCGGCGATGAGCGCCTGGTTGTTGGACGCGGGCGTCCAGGAGAAGACCTCGCTGGTCTCCGCCTCCTTGAACAGCCGCGCCATGTACTCCACGGCCGCGACGGTCGCGTCGGAGTTCAGCACGACCTTCTCGTTCTGGTCCTGGACGGACCCGCCGAACGACCACAGCAGCGCCCGCGCCGCCATGTTCGAGTCGGTCTCCGGCGACAGCCCGATCCCGCAGGGCGTCCCGGTCTGCTTCTTGATCTCGGCGGCGCCGCGCAGCAGGTCGTCCCAGCTCGCGGGCCCGTTCGGCATGCCGACCTTCTGCCACATCGACTTGCGGTAGTCGCCGGGATCGGGTGCCCAGCCGGGGCAGTAGGCGTAGAACTTCTTGGTGTTGGGGTTGTAGCTCGACTTGCGGCACAGCTCCAGCTGCTGCCCCCACCGCCGGGTCGCCTCCTGCACGACGTCGGTCATATCGAGGACGGACGGCTCGTACTGCGAGAACGGCGCGATGTGCTGGATCAGGTCGTGGCCGCGCCCCGCCTGGATCTCCGACGCGGCCCGCCGCGGGACGTCCACCGTGTTGATGTGGTCGACCCGGACGTCCACCCCGACCTTCTTGCCCCAGTCGGAGACGAACGCGTCGAACCATTTGTCGTGCCGGGGCACGAAGTGGCTCCACATCAGGATGCTGAGCGAGCCGCTCAGCTTCTTCGCGGGGGCGGTGAACACCTCCTTCGGGGCGTTCCCGGTGCTCTTCGCCTGCGGGCCGCTGGACTCGCTGGCGCATCCCGCCAGCGCACCGTACGCGCCCGCCGCGAGCGCCGTGGAGGACAGGAAGCCTCTTCTGCTGAACCCGGCGGAGTCGGTCCGCGGGCTGTGGGGGGTCGTCCCCCCTCGGGGGGCACGCCGCTCGGCCATGGGGGTCTCCCTCGCCGCTGAAGGTCTCCCCTCGAAGGTAGATCGGCGAGGACGCCTCATCCAGAGACGATCCGGTAACTCTGCGTCACTTCAGTCTCACCGGCACCAGCGGCCCCGGCGCCGCACCCGTGTTACCGGTCGCGCTACTTGCCGGTGGCCTCGATGTAGGCGGCGATGACCTCTTCGGGGTCGCCGTCCATGTGCATGCGGCCCTCGTCGATCCAGATGACGCGGTCGCACATCTCCTTGACCGTGTCGAGCTGGTGCGCGACCAGGAAGACCGCGCCGGCCTCCTTGCGCAGCTCGTCGATCCGGGCCTTGCTCTTGCGCTTGAACTTGGCGTCGCCGGTGGCGAGGGCCTCGTCGATCAGCAGCACGTCGTGGGTCTTGGCCGCGGCGATCGCGAACCGGAGCCGGGCCCCCATGCCGGACGAGTACGTCCGCATCGGGTACTGGATGAAGCCCTCCTTGAGCCCGGCGAAGTTCACGATCTCCTGGTACTTGGCCTTGGTCTCCGCCTGGGACATGCCCATGGCCAGGCAGCCGAGGACGATGTTGCGCTCGCCGGTGAGGTCCTTCATCAGGGCGGCGTTCACGCCCAGCAGGGACGGCTGCCCGTGGGTGTAGACGCCGCCGCGGTGCGGGGGCAGCAGCCCGGCGATGGCCTTCAGCAGCGTCGACTTGCCGGAGCCGTTGGTGCCGATGATGCCGATGGCCTCGCCCCGGTAGGCGACGAACGACAGGCCCTTGATCGCGTGGACCTCGGTCATCGTCGGACGGTGCTTGCGGCGCAGGACCCGGGAGAACGCGGAGGCGGCGTTGCCCTTCCCGCCGGCGCCGTAGACCCGGTAGACGATGTGCAGGTCGTTCACGACGACGATCGGTTCCCGGGACGGGTCGATCTGCACCTTGTTCGTGGCGGGGTTCATGCGCACCTTCGTGTCAGCCACGGCCGTATCGCTCCTCGGCACGGTAGAAGAACGTGAATCCGCCGACCAGCATCACTGCCGCCCAGAGGACGGCGTACAGCCACAACTGGCCCGTCGAGTGTATTCCCAGGTCGTTCTCGACGTGGTCGCGGTACTCCCCGAGGAGGACGTGCCGGCTCAGCTCGACGTACACGTACGCCGGGTTGGCCTTCAGCAGCTCGCCCAGGATCGGGTATTCGGCGAGCCGGGAACCCGGCTTCATCAGGGACGGCAGGCTGAAGATGACGCCGGACATGTAGAGCCACGTCCGCATGACGAACGGCAGGAGCTGGGTGATGTCGCGGTTGAACGCGCCCAGCCGCGCCATCACCAGGCTGATGCCGACGTTGAACATGAGCTGCAGCGCCACGACCGGCACGAACAGGGCCATGTCGAAGGTGAGCGGCTCGCCGAACGCGAAGATGATCGCGAACAGCACGACCAGCGCGAGCAGCAGCTGCTGGAGCTCGACGATCGCGATCGCGAGCGGCAGCGTGGCCCGGGGGAAGTGCAGCGCCCGGATCAGCGAGAGGTTGTTGCCGACCGACTTCGCCCCGGACGTGACGGAGCGCTGCGTGAAGCCGAACAGGAAGACGCCGGTCACCAGGAACGGGATGAAGTCCGGCACGCCGCGGCTGGTGTTCAGCAGCAGGCCGAAGATCAGGTAGTACACCGCCGCGTTCAGCAGCGGCGTCAGCAGCTGCCACAGCTGACCCAGCCGCGAGTCGGTGTACATCGAGATGTTCTTGGCGGACGCGAATGCCCAGATGAAGTTCCGGCGAGCCCACACATCCTGGATGTATTTGCGCAGCGGGGGGCGCGCAGCGCTCTGCCTCAGCCCGTATCGTGCGGCGTAGTCGGCCAGGGTCTCGTTCACGTGAAGAGGCTCCGCGATCGTGTCGACCGACTCGCCACCCGGGGAACCGAGCCGTTCCGGGTGACTCATGGGGCGAAGCCTATTGCAGTCGATGAGTCCAGAGTGACGTTCGCCCGCATGTGACCCCCATTTGAGATCTTGCTGTGTCGCGGCCCGTAGGGATTCCCTCCTTCCCGGGGAGGAGGGGCCGGTAAAGGAATCATGTCGGCGTCCTTGGGGATACCCCGATCATGCGGGTCAACCACTCACGGAACAGCACTTCGCCGTCACGCCCCGTGCCATGGCGCCGCCGACCGGCCCCCGACCACCGGTCCGGCCTGCTGCGCCGGCTCGGACGGGCCGACCGGTGGGCGTTCGACCAGGTGGCGGCGGCCCGGCTGCGGGGGCTGGAGTACGTCCTGCCGAGGCTGTCGCGGTTCGCCGACCACGGCGTCCTCTGGTTCACGACGGCCGGTGTGATGGGGCTCACCGGACGGGCCCGGCTGCGGCGCGCGGCGCTGCGCGGCTCGATCGCGATCGCGGTGGCGAGCCCGGCCGTGAACATCCTCGGCAAGCAGGCGTTCCGCCGCAAGCGCCCCGTGGTGGACCTGGTGCCGCCGATCCGGATCCGGTGGAAGCTGCCGACCTCGCACGCGTTCCCGTCCGGGCACTCGGCGTCCGCCGCCGCGTTCGCGACCGGCGTGGCGCTGGAGGCGCCGCGCCCGGTGGCGGTCCCGGTCGCGGCGACGGCCGCCGCGGTGGCCTTCGCCCGCGTCTACACCGGCGCCCACTACCCGGGCGACGTCCTCGCCGGGCTCGGGATCGGCGCGCTCGCCGGGCTCGGGACGCGCCTGGTGTGGCCGGCGCGCCCCCCGGTGGCCGAGATCGGGCGGTCGGACGAGCGGGCCGAGGTCGCCGGCGACGGGCGCGGGCTCGTCGTGGTCGTCAACACCGGCTCGGGCGCGGTCGGCGGGGAGGCCGCCGGCATCTCGCTGCCCGGCCGCCCGGAGGTGGCGGTCGCGCTGCTCGAACGGGAGCTGCCGGCGGCGGAGATCGTCCGGCTGGAGCCGGACGCGGACCTCGACAAGGCGTTCGACGAGGCGGCCGAGCGGGCCGGCGTGCTCGGCGTCGTGGGCGGGGACGGCACCGTGAACGCCGCGGCGGGCGCCGCGCTGCGGCACGGCGTCCCGCTGCTGACCGTCCCGGGCGGGACGTTCGACCACTTCGCCCGCGCGCTCGGCGTGGAGTCGGCGACGCAGGCGATCGCCGCGTACCGCGGCGGCCGGCTCGGCCGGGTCGACGTCGCCTACGTCACCCCGGCCGGCGGCGGTGCGGGCCGCGGCGAGGAGCGGCTGTTCCTCAACACGGCGAGCTTCGGCGCCTACACCGATCTGGTCGACCTGCGCGAGCACCTGGAGAGGCGGATCGGCAAGTGGCCGGCGCTCGCCGTCGCCGCCGTCCGGACGCTGCGGCGCTCCGACCCGGTCGAGTTGCACGTGGAGGGCCGCCCCATGCGGGTCTGGCTGGCGTTCGTCGGCAACTGCGTGTTCGGCTCGCGGGGCGCCGCGCCGACCTGGCGCGGCCGGCTCGACGACGGGCGGCTCGACGTCCGGATGATCGTCACCGGGCGGCGCGTCCCGCGCGTCCGCGCGGTCGCCGCGATCCTGGCCGGGCACCTGCACGTCACGCCCGGCTACCGGGAGTGGCGGACCGGCGGGCTGGAGGTCGTCGCCCCGGGCGGCGCCCTGCGCCTGGCGCGCGACGGCGAGGTCTCGTCGCTGCCGCCCGCGGTCCGGTTCGGCAAGCACGCCGGAGCCCTCGCGGTGTTCCGCCCCGCGGCCGGTTAGCGGCCCGCTAGCGGCCGGACGTCAAAGCCGGTACCCGTGTTCGACCGGGCGCCGGTCTTCTTCCGGTAAAGGCGTGGGGGCCGGCCCGGGAGGCACGGCAGGCTCCGGTGCAGGGTCCCGTGGGGGATCTTCGGGGGGTGTGAGTCGTGGGACGGACCCGGCCGGGCCTGTATCGGCGATGCCGTCAGCCGGAACTGCGCGAGTGCGTCCGACGGTGGTGGCCGATCGTGGCGGGGACCCTCGCGACGACCGGGCTGCTGCTCGGCGCCTATCTGGTGGTCGCGCGCGAGCGGGGGGCGTCGGCGACGCTGGCCGTCCCCACCGCGCCGCGGCCGGACGCGGCGGGCCCGGAGCGGCGGATGAGCACCTACACGACGCGTTTCGCGCCGGGGGAGCCGCGCGTCCGCAACATCGAGATCGCGGCGCAGATCCTGGACGGGCACATCGTCGAGCCCGGGACGACGTTCTCCTTCAACGACGTCGTCGGCCCGCGCACGAGGAGCCGCGGCTACGTGCCCGCGCCCGCGATCATGGGGGCGCGGCTGGTGAAGGACGTGGGCGGCGGCATCTGCCAGGTGTCCACGACGCTGTTCGACGCGGTGTTCCGCGCCGGGCTCGACATCCGGAAGTCGCGCGCCCACACCATGTGGATGCCGGAGTACCCGGAAGGGCGGGAGGCCGCGGTCTCCTATCCCAAGCTCGATTTCACCTGGAGGAACGACACCGGCCGTCCGGTGCGCATCCAGGTGACGTTCACGGGGTCGTCGCTGACGGTGACCCTGTGGGGCGAGCGCGAGTACGACGTGCGGTCGCGGACGTCCGAGCGGTACGGGTTCGTGCCGTTCCGGTCGGGTGTCGGGCACGGCCGCAAGTGCGTTCCGACGGCGGGCCGCGAGGGCTTCGAGATCGACGTCTGGCGGACGCTGTTCGCCGCCGGCCGCGAGGTGCGCAGCGAGAAGTTCCACACCGAGTACCGCCCGCAGCCGAAGGTGGAGTGCCGCTAGGGCCGTGACCGCCGCGTGGCAGGGTGGGACGTATGGAGGAAAATTTTCAGCTGGGGCCGGACGACGGGCGGCTGCTGCTCCGCACGGGCCGCAGCGGCCTCGGCCGGCGGGCGGGGCACGACCTGACCATCGAGGCGACCCGGTGGTCGGCGGTGGTCGAGGCGCGCGAACCGCTGAGCGCGTCGTCGGTCGAGGTGACCGTCGAGGTGGACGCGCTGGAGGTCCGGGAGGGGACGGGCGGCGCGATGCCGCTGTCCGGCAACGACCGTGCGGAGATCAGGAAGAACCTGCGCAAGACCCTGGACTCGGGGCGCCATCCGCGGATCACGTTCGTCTCGACGGGGATCGGCGACGACGCCGTCGAGGGCGACCTGACGATCATGGGCCGGACGAAGCCGGTGCGGATCGGCGCCGCGCTGGAGGACGGGCGCGTGCGGGGCTCGGTGACGGTCACGCAGACCCGCTGGGGCATCAAACCGTACTCGGCGTTCTTCGGCGCGCTGCGGCTCGCCGACGACGTCGAGGTCGAGTTCGACCTCAAGCTTCCCGCCTAGCGCGGGCGGCGCGCGCGAACTGGTCGTCCAGGCTGCGCGGGAACGGCATCATGCGGTGCCGTTCGCGCCAGGGCGCGTACTGTCGGACGGCGTTGAAACCGGCCGCGGTGATGATGCGTTCGACGTTCGGGCCGGGCGTGCAGGCGGGATAGACGTCCAGGTGGGCGATGCCTGGCGGCAGACCGTCCGGCCGGTGGGGCGACACCAGGGTGATGGGCGGGCCGACCCGTTCGGCGGACGCCATGTCCTGCGCGTAGGCGACGAGTTCGAGCGTCTCTGGCGCGGGGCCGCTGTGGACGACGAGCCAGCCGTCCACGTCGATCGGTTCTGAGGGAGGATCGGTCAAGGCCAGAGGTGAGACCTCGCGGGAGACCTCGCGCAGATAGGCGTCGTGGGCCGGGTCCAGGGGTTCCAGGACGTACGTGCGGTCGAAGCGCGGCGGATCAGCGGGAAGCCGCGGCGCGTACGCGTCCCAGCGCAGCAGCCGCGCCAGATGGGTGACCCTCGTGCCGGACGGGAAACGGGTGAGCTCGCCCTTGAGCCCGGCGGGGAACGCGTCCACGATCACCTCGTCCGGCGGCGCGCCGGGCGGGGTCTCCACGACCTGCCAGCCGTCCGCGACGCGCGGATCGCGCGCGAACGGCGACCCGGTCACCACCGTCACCGGGCCTTCCGCGCGCGCCCCGTTCAGGCGCAGGGTGTGCAGGACGGACCGGAGCCGCGTCAGATGCCCCAGCCCGTCGCCGGCCGCGTAGCAGACGATCACCGGACGGCGTCGAGGACGGCCAGGTACCCGGCGGTCTCGGCGGCCGGCGTGAAGTCGCGGCGGATCCGTTCCGCGCCCGCCGCGCCCAGCTTCGCCAGCTCGTCCGCGCCCGCCCGCGCGGCCCGGTCGATCGCCGCCCGGCAGCCGTGCGGGTCGCCGGCCGTGAACGTGAACCCGATCTCGTCGTCCGCGACGTCCGCGAGCCCGCCACCGTCCGAGGCGAGCAGCGGCACGCCGAGCGCCGCCGCCTCCAGCGCCACGTTCGGCATCCCGTCGTAGAACGACGGCAGCGCGACGAGGTCGCAGCTCGCGTAGACGGCCGGCAGGTCGTAGCGCTCCATGAACGGCAGGAACGAGTGCGGGATCTCCGCCCCGGCCAGCCGTTCCCGCACCGGCTCCTCGACCTCGCCGGCCAGCAGCAGGTGGAACGCGCCGGCGTGGCCGGACGCGTCCAGGGCGTCCAGGAGGAAGCCGACGCCCTTCTTGACCTTGAGCTGCCCGATGAGGCCGATCGTCCGGCGGCCCGGCTCGACGTTGGCGTCCCGCCACGCCCGGCCCTCGGCCCGCTCGGACGGCAGCACCCGCCACTGCGCGGTGTCGACGCTGTTCGCGACGAACGTGACGGCGGCGTCCGGGGCCAGCGCCGACACCAGCGGCGCGTGCGACCGGGCCACGACGCAGACGCGGGACGAGGCGCGCAGCGCGTCCGCCAGCACTCCGCGCCGCCGCATCGAGAAGGCGCCGACGTCGATGTCGTTGCCGCGCAGCAGCGTGACGAGCGGCGCGTCCAGCAGCGCGGACAGGACGGGCGCCGCCAGCATCGCGTACACGCCGCCGAACGCGACCACATGGCTGTAGCCGGTGAGGCCCTCGGCGGTGATCGTCGTCCACAGCCGGCGCAGCGCGTGCTCGGAGTCGTCGCCGAGCGGGGCGGTCAGCAGCCGCCCGCCGTGCTCCCGCCGCACGCCCCACGGACGGGCCCGGCGCGTCAGGTGGGCCACGTCGACCTCGGCGCCGGCGCCGCGCAGGCCGCGCACGATCCGGTCGCACGACTGCGCCATGCCGCCCTGGCTCGGCGGATAGTGCTCGGTGATCCACAGGACGCGGGGCATCAGCTGTCCACGAAGCCGGTGTCCTCGTCCGGCCCCCAGTCGCCGCCGTAGGAGTAGTCGTCGCCGGGATTGAACGCGCCCCGGTCGTACTCGTCGAACGAGGAGTACCAGTAGCCGTCGTTGTAGGCCTGCGAGCTGCTCCGGTAGTACTGGCGCCGGTACCCGCCCGCCCAGGCCGGGTCGTGCGGGTCCTGCGTCCCGTACCCCTGCGCCGCCGCGCACTCGGGGCACAGCGCGTTCGGCCCGGCGTGCGCGCCGCAGACCGGCCTGCCGCACTGCTGGCAGGCCGCCACCGCCGCCTGGCCGCAGCGCCCGAGCACGAAGAAACCGGTGGTCACGGCGCAGCGGGTCACTTGGTCCTCCTCGCGGCCGTACCGGGGGGCGTCCACCGGAAGGGCTCCGTCGACACCTGCAGGATCCGTTCCACCAGGCCCGTGTTGGTCTCCCCGGGGAACTTCGCGCTCGCGCGGATCACCGGCCGCCTGCCCTGCTTGACCTGGACCCTCACCCAGCCGGGCGGCGGGGAGGGCGGCTGCCGGACGGCCGCGTCCTTCGCCAGCCGCCGGGTGACGCGCACGAACTGCACCGTCTTCGTCTTGTGCTTCATCTTGACCTTCCCGCGCACGTTCCGCTTGTTGTAGCTGCGGTTGCGCACCCGGTCGGTGACCGTCACCTCGACGACGCTGCCGTCGCGCAGCTCGGCCCGCACCCGCAGCCACGGGTCGAGCGCGTACCACTGCTTGAGCATCGAGATCGGGGGCCGGGAGGGCAGGTCCTGCTTGGGCCCGTTCTTCTCCGGGACCCGCGACCCGCGCATGTCCGCGGCCACCGACAGCACCCCGTCGGGCGGCATGTCGGCCGTCAGCACCCGCAGCAGCGGCACCAGCACGCCCGCGACCCGCTCGTGCAGCCGCCACTTGTTGCGCCGAACGTGCGCGCCGTGCTGCGCGAGACTCTGGATCACCGGCTCCCAGTCGTCGCGCCGCAGCGAGACGGTGAAGGCCCGCTCCAGGGTCAGCGTCCGGTGCAGCGGATGGAACCGCCTGATGGCGGCCTTCTGCTTACGGTAGAACATGACGAACCACCTATCGGCCCGGTGTGAGCGTGCGGTAGACCTCGGCCAGCCGGGCGCGCGACCGCGCCCAGGTCAGGCTCTCCTCGATGTGCGCGCGGCCCCGCCGCCCCATCGCGGCGGCCTCCTCCGGGTACTCCAGGAGGATGCGGACGGCCCGCGCCAGCTCGGCGGGACGGTCGGCCGGGACGAGCCGGCCGTGCTCTCCGTCCGCCATCAGCTCGCGGACGGCCGGCAGGTCCGAGGCGACGACCGGGACGCCCGCCGCCATCGACTCGATGACCTTCAGCGGCGCGCAGCCCTGGTCGAGGTTGCGGGCGCAGCCGGTCAGCGGGGCGAGGGACGCCTCCGCGTGCGCCAGCCACGCGGCGACCTCGTGGTGCGGCAGCGCGAACCGCCAGTCGACCCGGTCGGCGACGCCGAGCCGCTCGGCCAGCCGGCGCACCGGCTTCGCCCGCCGCTCCGGGACGGACGCGCAGACCACGAGCCGCAGCCCGGGCAGGTCGGCGAGCCGGGCGAACGCGCGCATCAGCACGTCCAGGCCCTGCCACGGCTGCGTCGCGCCGACATAGATGACATAACGCTCAGGCGCATCGGCGGGCCGCTCGGTCTCCCCGGGAACGCCGGCCCCGTTGGGCACCAGGTGGATCCGGCCTTCCGGGACGCCCCGCGCGCGGACGGCGTCGCCGATCACCCGCGACGGCACCACGACCGCGTCGCTGCGCTCAAGGCAGAACCGCTCCAGCTCGCGGATCTTGCCGAGCGTGCTCGGCGCCGCCCACGGCCACGTGTGGCCCATCTCGATGGACGGCAGGCCGTTGACCTCGTACACGACCTTGTGGCGGCGCCCGTCGGCGACCGCAGGGAGCGCGCTCCACGGGTCGCGCACATGGCAGATCTCCAGCGTCTCCCAGTGCGGCTCCAGATGGTCGGCCACCCAGCCGGAGAACGCCTCGGCCCGGTCGATCAGGTTCGGGACCCGCCCGTCGAACCGTGCGATCTCCCGCGTCCCCTCCCGCTGGTAGCGGGGCAGGTCACCGCCGCCGATCACGCCGAGGAGCCCGCCGCCGTACCGGTCGAACAGCTCGTCGGCCATCTGCGCGATGTGCACCGCCGACCCCTTGCTGGACGGGAACCGGTCGAACGCGACATAGGCCGCTCTGTGCCTCATCCGACCCGCACCTCCGCCAGGGCCCGATGCCAGGCGATCTGGTCGTCGAGCCCGTCCCGGAGGCCGATCGCGGCCTCCCAGCCGAGCAGCTCCCGGGCGCGTCCGGTGTCGGCCCACGTCCGGTGGGCGTCACCTGCCACGGGCGTCTCGCGCTGGATCTCCGCCTGGACGCCCAGCGCGCCGACGAGCATCGCGATCGCGTCCCGAACGGCCACATGCTCGGGATGGCCGACGTTGATCGCGATCCCCGAAGGCAGCTCCGCCGCCGCCGCGGCGAGCGTCGCCGCCACCACGTCCCGGACGTGCGTGAAGCTGCGCGACCTGCGCCCGTCCCCGAACACCGGCAGCGGACGCCCGTCCAGCGCCGCCTCCACGAACCGGTGGAAGGCCATGTCGGGCCGCTGCCGGGGCCCGTACACCGAGAAGTACCTGAGCACGGCGACGCGGAGCCCGGCGTCCGCCGCGAGGCCCGCGAGCCGCTCCACCTCGACCTTGCTGACCGCGTAGGGGCTCTCCGGCCGCAGCGGGTCGCCCTCCCGGTTCGGCCGCCGCCCCGCCGACCCGTACACCGACGAACTCGACGCGATGACCACCTTCGGCCTGCGCCCCGCCGCCGTGCACGCCGCGAGCAGCCGCCGCGTCGCCGTCACGTTGTCCCGCTCGGCCACGGCCCGTCCGGGCCCCCACGAGTCCCGCACGCCGGGCCGCCCGGCCAGATGCAGGACGACGTCCGCCTTGGCGACGGCGTCCAGTTCGTCCACCGCGAGATCGACGTCGGCGGCGACGACACCCGGCCGCGCCGCGACCTGCGCCCACGTCCGCCGCGCGAGCTCCGGAGACAGCGACCGCGCGGGCGCGTCGACCGCGAGCACCTCGTGCCCCGCCGCCGAGCACGCGTCGACGACATGGCTCCCGATGAACCCCGCAGCACCCGTGACGATCACCCGCACGCGGGCACTTTATCCGCAGGACACCGAACCCGGACAGGGCTCTCGTCCCGGCTCAACCAGGACTATCACCGGGACGTCGATCGGCCATGGAGCGGAGGAAGCCGCCCAGTTCGGCCGCCCTCTCCGGCGGCACGGCGCGCTTCGGAAGCGCCACGCAGAAGGAGCGTCCGCTGAGCAACCACTGACCGGGCACCTCCCGCACCCGGTCCATCAGGTCCCAGGGGATCTCGGTGACGATCCCTTCACCCAGTGGCCCGTCGTGGCGGATGGAGAGAACCTGGCCGTCCACTGTCGTTACTTAGGGTTAGTTGGCGGTCACATACGGGCAGGACCGTCATGCCTGTCAACACACCATTGAAAAGGAGAGTTCGTGAAACTACGCCATAGTTTCGCAACCCTGCTGCTCGCGGGCGCCGTCGGCGCCGGCCTCACCGGTCCGCCCGCCGCGCACGCGTCCACCTCGCCGGAGGCCACGTCGGCGTCCGCCGCGTACCAGTACGCAACGGGCAAGGTGACCAGCCGCCACAAGCTGGCGATCCGGTCGAAGCCGACCACGCATTCGAAGCGGGTCGGCTGGCTGAAGCCCGGCCAGAGGTTCTCCATCAAGTGCTGGACGCGCGGCCAGAAGATCCGGCACACCCGCGTCTGGTACCGCATGGGCTACAGCAGCCCGAAGGACTACGTCTCGGGCGCCTACGTCAAGATCGTGAAGGGCAAGGTCCACCACTGCTGACCGGGCCGGGGGCCGGGGCGGTCCGCCGCCCCCGGCCCCTCACCCGCCCGCCATCGCGCCGACCACCATGAAGGGCTCGGCCCCCGCTGCGACACGCGCGGGCAGAACGGTCTCCGGCGGGTCATGGGAGAGGTCCTCCTCGCAGGCGTAGAAGCGGACGAACGCCCGCCGACGACCCGTGGCGCGGTCGCGGATCGTCCCGCGCAGCACCGGATAGCGCGCCTCCAGCGCGTCCAGGACGGAGCGCAGCGTGACCGGGGCGGGCACGTCCAGCTCCACCTCGCCCCCCACGTGCGCCAGCACCCGCAGGTGAGCGGGCAGCACGACCCGGATCATGGCAGCGTCTGGACTTCCACCGACAGGACGGCCGGCAGGTCGCGGACGATGGGCTCCCACGTGTCACCGGCGTCCGCCGACACGTACACCTGCCCGCCCGTCGTGCCGAAGTAGACGCCGCACGAGTCGAGCGAGTCGACGGCCATCGCGTCCCGCAGCACGTTCACGTAGCAGTGGCTCTGCGGCAGCCCCGCGGTCAGGGGCTCCCACTCGTGCCCGCCCGCGCGGCTCCGGTACACGCGCAGCCTCCCCTCCGGCGGGTAGTGCTCGGAGTCGCTCTTGATCGGGACGACGTACACGGTGTCGGGCTCATGCGCGTGAACGGCGATCGGGAACCCGAAGTCGCTCGGCAGGTCACCGCTGATCTCGTGCCACGTCTCGCCCGCGTCGTCGCTGCGCATGACGTCCCAGTGCTTCTGCATGAACAGCACCTCGGGCCGCGACGGGTGCATCGCGATGCGGTGCACGCAGTGGCCGACCTCGGCGTCCGGGTCGGGAATGCCCTCGGACCGCAGTCCCCGGTTGATCGCCTTCCACGTCTTGCCGGCGTCGTCCGTCCGGAACACCCCGGCCGCCGAGATGGCCGCGTACATCCGGGCCGCGTCCACGGGGTCGCGCACGACGGTGTGCAGGCACATCCCACCCGCGCCCGGCTGCCAGGACGGCCCCGACCCGTGCTCGCGCAGCCCCGGCAGCTCCTGCCAGGACGCCCCGCCGTCGTCCGTCCGGAACAGGGCGGCGTCCTCCACCCCGGCGTGCACGGTGTCGGGATCGTCGGGCGACGCCTCCAGATGCCAGACCCGTTTGAACTCCCACGGCTTCGGCGTCCCGTCGTACCACTGGTGCGTGCCGGGCACTCCCTCGTAGGCGAACTCGCCGCCCACCGGCCGCCACGTCGCGCCGCCGTCGTCCGACCGCTGGATCAGCTGCCCGAACCACCCGGTGGACTGCGACGCGTACAACCGCGCCGGATCGGCGGGCGACCCGGCGACGTGGTAGATCTCCCACCCGCCAAAGTGCGGCCCGCTGACCGTCCAGTCCTTGCGCGTCCCATCCGCGGTGAGGACGAACGCGCCCTTCCGCGTCCCGACCAGAACCCGCACTCCGCTCATGGCTGCTCCCTCCGAGCGCTCTACCGGCATGCCTGCCCCGATACCGACCCCCCACCCCGACAAAACTCATCGCCCCTCAGCGCGAAATTCCTCCGAGCAGGTCACCCGCCCCCTTACGCAGCAGATCACCCGCCACATACGCGCCCAAGCTCTCGCCCTCGTTCGGCCCCGACCATTCATGCGAGTGGACGAACTCGGCCCCGTCACGAGTGAAGACCATGCCTCTAAGGGACAGCCGTCCGTCCCGCTCCAGCCGCGCATGACCGGCGATCGGGCTGTTGCAGTGCCCCTGAAGTCCGTGCAGCATCGCCCGTTCGGCGCTCACACACCGCCGCATGTCCTCGTCGTCCAGCAGCCGCACCAGGTTCAGAAGCCCAGCCGTTCCAGACTCGCCCGCGCCAGCACGATCGCGTCGAGTCCCCCGCCCCCGTTGACCTGCGGCGTGTTGTTGTTATGGCAAGGCCGAAACCAACAACACGCCGCAGGTCAACGGAGGTGGTCGTCTCGCGGTCGCTCCCGATGCGGAACTCGCCGCGCTCTACGAGGAGCTTTTGAGCCGGGTCCCGAAGGCCCGTCGGCCGAATTCGATGTCGTGATCCCGATGATCCTCCGCCTGGACGGACGGGAGATGCGCCTCTTCTCGACCATCACCACGTTCGGCACCCCGATGGACATCACGCTGGACGAGGTCGCGATCGAGTCGTACTACCCGGCCGACGCGGAGAGCGCCGCCTACTTCGAGGAGCCGCCCGTTCAGCGGGGACGGGCAACGCGGGTCTCGTCCCAGACGGGTTCGGGGGACTCGTAGACGGTGCCGTCCGAGCCGAAGACCAGGTGGCGGTCGAAGGCGCGGGCGAACCAGCGGTCGTGGGTCACCGAGACGACCGTTCCCTCGTAGGACTCCAGGCCCTCCTGCAGAGCTTCGGCGCTGGCCAGGTCCAGGTTGTCGGTCGGCTCGTCCAGGAGGAGGAGCGTGGCGCCGCCCAGTTCCAGGAGCAGGATCTGGAGGCGGGCCTGCTGGCCGCCGGAGAGGGTCTCGAAGGGCTGTTCCGCGCACACGTTCAGCTCGTAGCGGGTCAGGGCGCTCATGGCGTCGTTGCGGAGCCGGGCGTGCTCGGTCATGACGATCTCGCACGGTGTGCGTCCGGCCAGGTCGGGACGGGCGTGCGTCTGCGCGAACAGGCCCGGGACGACGCGGGCTCCCAGGCGGGCCACGCCAGTGTGGGCGACCTGCTCGACCGGGGTCGCGCCTCGGGGGAGTGCTTCGGCGATGGCCGTGAGAAGACGCAGGAAGTGTGATTTGCCGGAGCCGTTCGACCCCAGGACCGCGACGCGTTCGCCGTACCAGATTTCGGTGCCGAAGGGCTTCATCAGGCCCGTCAGTTCCAGGTTCTCGCAGATCACCGCGCGTTTGCCGGTGCGTCCGCCGCGCAGGCGCATCCTGAGGTTCTGGTCGCGGGGCGGGACCTCGGGCGGGCCCGCCTCCTCGAACTTGCGCAGGCGGGTCTGCGCCGCGCGGTAGCGGGACGCGAAGCCGTCGTTGACCGTCGCCTTGGTGCGGAGGGTGTTGACGAGTTCCTTCAGCTTCGCGTGCTCCTCGTCCCAGCGGCGGCGCAGTTCTTCGAGCCGTTCGTTGCGGTCGCGGCGGGCGGCGGCGTAGGTGGAGAAGCGGCCGCCGTGGATCCAGACGCGGGCCGCCTCCACCGTGACGATCCGGTCGGCGGAGCGGTCGAGGAGTTCGCGGTCGTGGGAGACGAGAAGGACGGTCTTGGGGGTTTCGCGCAGCCTTTCTTCGAGCCAGCGCTTGCCCGGGACGTCGAGGTAGTTGTCGGGCTCGTCCAGGAGGAGGACCTCGTCGGGGCCGCGTAGCAGGGCTTCGAGGGCGAGGCGTTTCTGCTCGCCGCCCGAGAGGGTGCGGACCTCGCGCCAGCGGCACCCGTCGTAGGAGACGCCGAGCGCGGCCACGCAGCACGCGTCCCAGAGCACCTCGATCTCGTAGCCGCCCGCGTCGCCCCAGCCCGCGAGGGCCGTGGCGTAGCGGAGCTGGGTCGGTTCGTCGTCGCGCTCCATCATCGCGAGTTCGGCCGCCTCGACCGCTTCGGCCGCCGACCGGACGCGCGGCGGCGCCAGGGAGAGCAGCAGGTCGTGCACCGAGGTGTCGTCCCGCATGCTGCCGATGAACTGGCGCATCACGCCGATGCCGCCGCTGTGCCCGACCGTCCCGGACTGCGGGGCGAGGTCCCCGGCGATCAGCCGCAGGAGGGTCGTCTTGCCGGCGCCGTTCGGGCCGACGAGGGCGGCCGTGACGCCCTCGCCGACGCGGAAGGAGACGTCGTCCAGTAGCGTGCGGCCGTCCGGCAGCACATGGCTGATATGGCCGACTTCGACGTGTCCCACGGTTCCCCCTCGATGACCCACCGAGTCTCGGGAGGCGATGGCGGGGCCGTCAAACGGTTTTCCCTTGGCGTGTCGGCCGTTGCGGTTATGATCTCCGGCTCTCGGAGAGGTTGGACGATGACGGCGACACAAGAGGCCCCCGCGTGCTACAGGCACCCCAAGCGCGAGACGTACGTCCGCTGTTCGCGGTGCGACCGCTACATCTGCCCCGACTGCATGCGCACGGCCGCGGTGGGCCAGCAGTGCGTCGAGTGCGTGCGGGAAGGCAACAAGACCGTCCGGCAGGGGCGCACGGTCTTCGGCGGGACGGTCTCGGTCACACCGTGGGTGACGTACGTGCTCACCGCGGTGAGCGTGCTGGTGTACCTCGGTGAGCTGGCCAAGCCCGATCTCGTCGACAAGCTCGGATCGCTGGGCATCGGGCTCGTCGGGCCGGACGGCGACCTCTTCGTGGCCGACGGGACGGCATACGCCGGGTTCGAGTCCGTCGGGGTGGCCCACGGCGAGTGGTACCGGCTGATCACGTCGGCGTTCGTGCACCTGCCGCCGACGGAGGGCGGGTTCGGGATCCTCCACATCGTGTTCAACATGTGGTGGCTGTGGCGGCTCGGCCGCCCGGCCGAGGAGATGCTCGGCCGCTGGCGGTTCCTCGCCCTGTACCTGCTGTCCGCGCTGGGCGGCTCGGTGCTCGGCTACCTGATCGACCCCGGCATGAACGCGGTGGGCGCGTCCGGGGCGATCTTCGGCCTCACCGCCGCCTACTGGGTCTTCATGCGCCGGCTCGGGCACCGCATGGACGAGGCGAACCGGCTCGTCGTGCTCGCCCTGATCTGGCTGGTCGTCTCGGCCGGGATCGCCTCCTGGCAGGGGCACCTCGGCGGTCTCCTGGCGGGCGGCGCGGTCGCGCTGGCCTTCGCCTACGCGCCGCGGGACCGGCGCCTGCTCGTTCAGGCGGGCGCGGCCGCGGCGGTGTTCGTCCTGCTGGTCGTGCTGGTGGTGGTCAAGACGGGGGAGCTGGGCGGCACCCTGCTGTGACGCGTCAGACCGCCTCGGCCAGCAGCGACTCGACGTGCGCGGCGACCGCGTCCAGGGCGATCTCGGACGTCGCGCCGGTGGCGCGGACGGTGACCTCCGCGACGCCCTCGGCCAGGCCGCGGCGGCCGATCGTCACGCGGAACGGGATGCCGGTCAGCTCCACGTCGCGGAACTTCACGCCCGCGCGTTCGGGACGGTCGTCGATCACGACCTCCACCCCGGCGGCCGACAGCGCGGCATAGAGGTCCTCCGCGGCCTCGGCCACGTTCGCGTCGTTGGACTGCGCCGGCACGACCGCGACCTGGAACGGAGCCACGGCGAGCGGCCAGACGATGCCGCGGTCGTCGTGGTGCGTCTCGACGATCGCGGCCATCGCGCGCTCGACGCCGATCCCGTAGCTGCCCATGATGACCGGGACGAGCTTGCCGTCCGGGTCCAGGACCTCGACGCCGAGGGCGCGGGCGTAGCGGTCGCCGAGCTTGAAGATGTGGCCGATCTCGATCGCCCGCACGATCCGCAGGGGTTCGCCGCAGTTGACGCAGGGCTCCCCGGCACCGACCTCGCGCAGGTCGGCCCAGGCGCCCACCTCGATGTCGCGGTCGACGTCGACGCCCCGCAGGTGGACGTCGTCGGTGTTCGCCCCGGTGAACATGTCGCGCCGGCCGCGCAGCGCCTCGTCCGCGATCACCGGGAGCGACACGCCGACCGCGCCGAGGCTGCCGGGGAGCGCGCCCAGCGCGGTCCGGATCTCCGCCGGCTCGGCGGCGCGGATCTCCGCCGCGCCCGTCGCGTCCACCAGCTTCTGCTCGTTGAGGGGGTGGTCGCCGCGCAGCAGGACGAGCGTGAGCGTCCCGTCCAGGACGTACACGAGCGTCTTGATCTGGCGGTCGCCGGGCGCGTCGTAGGCCAGCAGATCCTCGATGGTGCGGACGCCGGGCGTGTCGAAGCGCTCCGGCGCGGGCAGGCCCGGCCCGTCGGACGCGGCGGGCAGCGCCGACGTCGCCCGCTCGATGTTCGCCGCGTACCCGCACGCCGGGCTGTGGGCGACGAGGTCCTCGCCGACGTCGGCGGGGCACATGAACTCGGTCGAGCCGGAGCCGCCCATCGTCCCGCTGGACGCCTCGCACGGCAGCGCCGGCAGCCCCAGCCGGGCGAAGATCCGCGTGTAGGCGCCGTGGTAGGCGTCGAACGACGCGTCCAGGCCGGGACGGTCGACGTCGAAGCTGTAGGCGTCCTTCATGGTGAACTCGCGGGTCCGCATCAGGCCGCCCTTGGGGCGCGGCTCGTCCCGGAACTTCGTCTGGAACTGGTACCACTGCTGCGGGAGCTGCTTGTAGGAGCTCAGCTCCCGGGCGACCGTCGCGAAGATCTCCTCGTGCGTCATGCCGAGGGCGAGGTCGGCGCCGCGCCGGTCGCGGAGCCGGAACATCTCCTCGCCCATCAGCTCCCAGCGGCCCGACCGCCGCCACGGCTCCGCCGGATGCAGCGCGGGCAGCAGCATCTCCTGCGCGCCGATCGCGTCCATCTCCTCGCGCACGATCTGGACGATCTTCGCCCGGACGCGGACGGCCAGCGGCAGCAGCGAGTAGTGGCCGGCGGTGAGCTGCCGGACGAAGCCCGCGCGGAGCAGCAGCCGGTGGCTCGGCGCCTCCGCCTCGGCGGGGTCTTCGCGGAGCGTCGGCACGAACATCTGGGACCAGCGCATCCGGCGAGAGTAGCGAAGGTGCCCGGACCGATGCGGATGGTCAGTACCCTTGTTTGCCGTGAGTCGAGAAGGTGTGACGCCGCAGAGCGAGGATTTCTCCGCCTGGTACAACGAGGTGGTCGTGCAGGCCCAGCTCGTCGACCGTGGCCCGGTTCGCGGCACGATGGTCATCCGACCGTACGGTTACCGGATGTGGGAGCTGCTCCAGGCCGACCTGGACCGGCGCATCAAGGACGCGGGGCACGACAACGCCTGCTTCCCGATGTTCATCCCGGAGTCCTACCTCAAGCGCGAGGCCGAGCACGTCGAGGGCTTCTCGCCGGAGCTGGCGGTCGTCACCCACGCGGGCGGCAAGGACCTGGAGGAGCCGCTCGTCGTGCGGCCCACGTCCGAGACCGTCATCGGCGAGTACATGGCCAAGTGGATCGACTCGCACCGCGACCTGCCGCTGCTGCTGAACCAGTGGGCGAACGTCGTCCGGTGGGAGATGCGGCCCCGCATGTTCCTGCGCACGACCGAGTTCCTCTGGCAGGAGGGCCACACCGCGCACGTCGACGAGGACGACGCGATGCGCGAGACGATGTGGGCGCTCGACGCCTACGCCGACGTCGCCCGCGACCTCGCCGCGATGCCCGTCGTGGCGGGGGAGAAGACGCCCGGTGAGCGGTTCGCCGGCGCCGTCCGCACGTACACGATCGAGGGCATGATGCGGGACGGCCGGGCACTGCAGGCCGGCACGTCGCACTACCTCGGCACCAACTTCGCCAAGGCGTTCGAGATCCAGTACCAGGACGAGGCGGGCAAGCTCACCCACGCCCACACCACGTCCTGGGGCATGAGCACCCGCATGATCGGCGGCGTGATCATGACGCACGGCGACGACAAGGGCCTCGTGCTGCCCCCCAACATCGCGCCGTACCAGGTCGTGATCGTCCCGATCGGGCGCAAGGAGCAGGGCGAGCGGGCCGCCGCCGAGGCCCGCAGGCTGGGCGCGGCGATCAAGGCGGCGGGCGTCCGCGTGCACGTGGACGACAACCGGCCGCAGCTGTCGCCCGGCTTCAAGTTCAACGAGTGGGAGATGCGCGGCGTCCCGATCCGCATCGAACTGGGCATGCGCGACATCGAGGGCGGCGTCGCGACCGTCGCCCGGCGGCTCCCCACCGTCGAGGGGCAGGGCA
This sequence comes from Actinomadura monticuli, assembly GCF_041463655.1. Classification (NCBI taxonomy): domain Bacteria; kingdom Bacillati; phylum Actinomycetota; class Actinomycetes; order Streptosporangiales; family Thermomonosporaceae; genus Actinomadura; species Actinomadura monticuli. Next base: position 25,857 of record NZ_JAXCEI010000018.1, on the reverse strand, counting down.
AGGAGCAGATCCCGCTCGACAAGGTCACCGAGCTGCTGCCCGGGATGCTCGCCGACTTCCAGGCGTTCCTGCTGGCCAGGGCCGAGGAGTTCCGCGAGGGCAACACCGCCGTCGTGGACGGCTGGGACGCGTTCGCCGCGCAGGTCGCCTCCGGGTGGGCGCGCGCGTTCCACTGCGGCGAGACCGAGTGCGAGGACGCGATCAAGGCCGACACCGCCGCGACGCCGCGCGTCATCCCGGCGGACGCGCCCGAGGAGACCGGCACCTGTGTGAAGTGCGGCCGTCCGTCCGCCTACGGCAAGCGCGTCATCTTCGGACGCGCCTACTGAGCCGCCGCCGCGCCCGCGCGATCAGCCGTCCCCGGCCCTGGTCGCGCGGGCGTTCGCCGTCATCCGCGTCAGGTAGGGCTGGACGAACCACACCCACCCGGCCAGCCCGAGGACGCCCACGGCCGTGAGGACGACCGGGAGCATCCGCTCCGACAGCGACTCGACGATCAGCATCGTGGCCGAGGTGATCGAGATCGCCAGCGCGAACGCGCCGACGATGCCGTACCGGTTGGCGCGCTTGATCAGCACATGTTTCTGCCCGAGCCGGAACAGGATCCGGTGCTGGAACGCGGGGGCGATGAAGCAGATCGACGCGGCCGCCGCACCGAACAGCGCCAGGTAGAACAGCACCATTCCGGTGCCGTCCACCTTGTCGAAACCGGCGGAGAACGGGACGGTCAGCAGGAACGCGAACAGCACCTGCACCCCCGTCGTCGCGACCCGGAAACCCTGGAGAAGCTCCATCAGCTGACGGTCGAGCCGCTCGTGCTCGGTTTCGTTGCGCGGCTTGTCCGCGGGATCGACGGTCATGCTCCCGATCTACCCCGACGGACGATCAACATCCCGGCATTCGCCGCATCCCCGGCGCATACCGGCGAATGCCGCGTGCCGTCCTAGTCGAGGGCGGGCGGTTCCACGCGCAGCGCCAGCATCGACACGTCGTCGCGCAGGTCGCCGTCGCAGTAGTCCAGCAGCGCCGCCTCCACCCCGGCGAGCATGCCCTCCGGAGTGTCGCCGGCGTGCCCGGCGAGCGCCTCCAGCAGCCGCTCCTGGCCGAACTCCTTCCGCATCATGTCGCACGCCTCGAGGACGCCGTCCGAATGCAGGATCAGCGTGTCGCCGACGGTGAGGTCGATCGTGTCCAGCCCCGCCTCGAAGTCCTCGAAGAGGCCGAGCGGGACGCCGCCCCGCGACGCCGACCTGATCACCCCGTCGGCGCGCACCACGATCGCCGGCGGATGGCCCGCGGTGCCCAGCGAGACGATGATCCGCTCGGTCTCCAGCGTCAGCCCCGCCATCACCGCCGTGACGAACCGGTCCTCGTCCAGCAGCGCCTCGTTCACGACGCCGAGGACGTCCCCCGGGGCCGCCTTCCACCGCGACGCAAGCCGGACGCAGTGCCGCGCCGTGGCCGTCACCGCGGCCGCGTCCTCGCCCTTGCCGCACACGTCGCCGAGGACGAGGCCCCAGCCGTTCTCCGTGCGGAACACGTCGTAGAAGTCGCCGCCCACGTCCGAACCGTGCGTCGACGTCAGGTACTTCGCGGCCACGCGCACGCCCGGGATCTTCGGCAGCCGCTTCGGCAGCAGCCCCGCCTGCAGCGTGTCCGCGACCTCGGCGCGCCGCCGGTACAGTCGCGCCGCCCGGATCACCAGGGCCAGGTACCGGCCGAGCCGCTGCACGACCCCGAGGTCCATCAGGTCGAACGGGCCGTACTCGCCGCTCGCCGCCAGCGTGATCGTTCCAATGGCGCGGTCGCCGTCCTCGATCGGCACGCTCAGCACCGACGTCGCGCCGATCTTGGCGCAGACGGGCTGCCCGTCCGGGCAGACGCCCAGCACGTCGAGGTTCTCCACGTGCGGCCGCAGCGCGCTCTGCCGGGTGACGAACACCGTGTGCGGGAGCGTGCCCTCCGCCGGCTCGACCTCCTCCAGCATCCGCGCGGCGTCGACGGAATGCTCGTCCTCCGGCCCCATCACCACCTGGCGGCGTAGCTCCTGCCCCGCGCCCGCCGCGTGGATGCCGCCCTGCATCGGCCCGCCGGGGCCGCCGTTCTGGCCGGTCAGGTCGATGAACGCCCAGTCGGCCAGTTCGGCGGCGAGCAGCCGGGCGCAGCGGCGGACCGCCACCGTCTCGTTGAAGACCGGCTCGTCCAGCAGCAACTCGCTCGCGGTGGCGAGGACGTCCATCCGGTGGACGATCGTGGCCACGGCCTCGTCGTCGGCCGGCGCGCTCTGCGCCGTCCGCGCCCGGCCCCGCGGGGCGCCCCGGTGCGGCTTGTCGTCGGTGGGCGTGGTCGTCGGGCCGGCGGCCACCACGACCATCGGGTCCGGCTCGCCGCGGATCCACACCCGCGCCATCGTCACCACGGCGTCGACCGGACGGTCCCTGCCGAGGAACCGGACGTTGACGCGGCGGCGCCGCCCCGTCCGGACGACCGCGGCCAGCTGCGACCGCACCGCCGCGCGGGTCGCCATGTCGCAGAACGCCGTGAACTGCTTGCCCGACACGTATCCGGACGAGGTGCCGAGCAGCATCGCGGCCTGCCGGTTGACGCGGCGGACGCTCGTCGTCCGGTCGAGCAGGAACAGCGGGACGGGCGCGTCCTGGAAGACGGTGCGCAGCACCCGGCGCTCGTTCTCGGCGGCGGCGGGCGACCCGCCCTGCTCACCGGTCTGCTCGTTGCCCATCGTGCGCAGCACGGTCAGCGCCAGCTCCAGCTCGACCAGCGCGGCGTCCAGGGTGGCGCGCAGGTCGGGTTCCGGGACACCGGCGGCTTGGCGCAGCTCGCCGATACGCCCTTCGAGGTCCGCGATCTCCCTCAGCAGGGTCTCGGGTTCGAGCTGGTCGGGCTGATCGTGCATCTGGTCTCCCTCTCGTCCGCGTCACACGGTGGAACCAGCTCGGCTCCCGCCCGGACCGGGCCGGACCACGATCCGCGGGGCCGCTTCGAGCAGCCTATTCGCATCCCCTTCATGCGTCTGTACGTGCGGCCTAGGGAAGGCCCTGATCACCGACGATACGCTGTGCGAGTGCGGTCAGCTTCACATGACGCGTCTGTGAGATCCGGCGCATCTCGGCGAAAGCCTCGTCGGCGTCGCACCCCAGCGCGTGCATGAGAATGCCCTTGGCCTGGTCGACGATCGCGCGCGCCTCGACCGCCTCCTGCAGCTGGACGGCCGTCCGGTGCACGTCGTCGTACTGCTGGGTGTTGGACACCGCGGCCGTGCCCTGCGCGATCAGCAGCGACGCCAGCGCGTGCCGGCCGTGGCCGAGCGACTTCGGCGTCACCCCGAACAGCGTCAGCGTCACCAGGACCGGCGGGTTCAGGTGCGGGGTCATGGTGAAGCAGCGCACCCCGCGGCGCAGCATGTCCGACATCGACTCGGGCCAGCGTGTCTCGGCGAGGATGTCGTCGGACGCCAGCGGCCGGCGCTCCCGCACCACGTCGAAGATCGGCCCGTGCCCGCGGGACAGCTGCCGGTCGGTCACCTCGGCGAGGTCGGGGTGGCTCGCCGCAGCGGCCAGCGGCTCGGGGCGCGACTCGTCCAGCGTCCCCACGTCCACGCCGGTCTCCCGGCCCGTGTCCGGGACCGGGACGGTGGCGGCCGGCGGCCACGCCGAACCGGTGTCGGCCACGGCGGCCCGGGGCAGCGCCCAGCGCACGCTCGCCGCGCCCGCGCAGCCGGGGACGGCCCGCGCGGCGAGCTCGGTCACCCGGTGCAGGGTGCCGACGTCGGAGGAGGCCCCGACCATGCCGAGGCGGGCGATCTCCAGCGCGAGCTGGTCCGTCAGAACCGTTTCGGTGGGCGTCATCCCTCCGAGATTATCCTGGCCGGGCGGCTGCGGCGTGCTGCCCGCCGCGCCGCGTCGGTGCTGCGTCATGAGCGGTGCCTTACGGGGGTTCTGGCTGCGGAGGGCTGGTCGTCGGGGGGTCCTCGTCGTCGGTCGTCGGTCGTCGGGCGGCGGTCGCTTCGGGTTAGTTGTTGGGGGGCGCCTTGCTGATCTCGCCGAGCGGCCCGGCGTCGCCGTTCGCCACCGCGAGGTCGCCGATGGACACGATGCCCACCGGGCGTTGCGCGGCGTCCACGACGGGAAGGCGCCGGACGGCCTGCTCGCACATCAGCCGCGCCACGGTCGCCGTGTCGTCGTCGGCCTGCACCGTGGTCAGCTCGGCGGTGCACACGTCCCCGAGCGGCGTCAGCGACGTGTCACGGCTCTCCGCCACGGCGCGCACCACGATGTCGCGGTCGGTCACCACCCCGCACAGCCGTCCGGCATAGGTGACCAGCACGTCGCCGATCCCCTCGTCACGCATCACACGGGCCGCCTCGTACAGCGTGGCGTCCAGTGGCAGCGACAGCGGAGCCTCCGTCATCACGTCGCTGACCCTTGGTGGCATCGCGCGCACATCCTCCCGAATCGCCGACGGCTCGCGTGGCCCGTGTGCGCGCCTTACCCACGGTCGGCGCGCCTATTCGGACGGTTTCGGATGCTGCCGTCATTTCGTCCCGTTCGCCGTGCTCAGAAGGCGAAAACGAAGCCCGTCCGCGCCCGCATCGCGCAGTCGTTGCCGAACTCGGCCCGGAACCGCGTGGGCCTACCGCGCCACCGGCCCTCCGCGCGGGCGACGACCGGCGCGTGGACGGCGGTGCACATCCGGCCGTCCGGCGGGTGGGCGAACCCGCCGTCCGACTCCGCGAGTTCGGCGCAGGCCCGCGCCGCCTCGGGATGCCCGCCTCCCGGCGGGTCGCACCGCAGGGTCACCGTCCTGGTCCCGGACGTGTTCCTGTCCGGATGGGTGAGCGTGAGCCGCAGCGACGTCCCCGTCTCCGAGGGGACGGTGGGCATGAGGGCGATCAACGCACCCGCGATGACGCCTGTGACGAGATTCGGCACGAGAGCTCCCGACGTCTGGAGGGGTCATCGCTCATCGTATCGATGCGGACACTCAACGTGCAGGAAAATGAGCATTCCCGCAGCCACGGGGCAGCTGCGGGAACGCGTTCGTGGTCGCCGGGCGAGCGCCGGGGCGGCCGGGTTACGCCGCGAGGGTGTGCGCGGCGCGGCGGTGGTCGGCGAGCAGCTCGCGGAGCTGCTTGCGGCCGCGGTGCAGGCGGGACATCACCGTGCCGATGGGGGTGCCCATCATCTCGGCGATCTCCTTGTAGGGGTAGCCCTCGACGTCCGCGAGGTAGACGGCGTCCCGGAAGTCCTTCGGCAGGGCGCGCAGCGCGCCGATCACCTGCGAGTCGGGGATGCGGTCCAGCGCCTCGGACTCGGCGGACCGGAAACCGGACGAGGACGCCTCGGTCTGCGCGAGCTGCCACTCCTCCAGCTCCTCGGAGCCGGCGCGCTGGGGCTCGCGCTGCTTCTTGCGGTAGGTGTTGATGAAGTTGTTGGTGAGGATCCGGTGCAGCCACGCCTTGAGGTTCGTGCCTTCCTGGAACTGGTGGAAGTTCACGTAGGCCTTGGCCAGCGTCTCCTGGACGAGGTCCTCGGCGTCGGCGGTGTTGCGGGTCATCCGGACGGCGCTGGCGTAGAGCGGGTCGGCGAGCGGCAGGACGTCGCGCTCGTAGCGCCGGGTGCTCTCGATGTTCGTGATGCTCCTCTTCGCGCGGTCGTTCGCGCGGCTGGCGTCGCGGCCGTTGTCCAGAACGGGCGTGGTGACAGCGGTCATCGTCGCTCCCCGTGGGTAGGGCCCCGGCGAAAGGGGCCGGTTGCATGGCGCGTGGTCGGGGGCACGCGCGGACCGGGCGGACGAGCCGCCCCCCGTTGAGTGGTACGTGCCACCGTTCCCGGCGGGTTCGGGCAACCCGGCCTCGCATGGAGAGTGGGCCGAGGATCTGCGCGGATCGGCGATGCCAGGGCGACCCCGTCTTCCGGGACGTCGCGGGCCGTGCCCGATCGGCGCTTAGACCACCCGCCGGTGGTCTTCCTTCCCAGTAAGACGCCTGGAGGGTGCCAAAAGGTTGCCTTGACCAGGGTGTTGCTAGTCACAGTGTTCTTTGCTTCGCCCTCGGCTATGCCCGCATTAGGTCATCGCGCCGGGAGATGCCCGGCCAGCACCGCGCGCACGAGCGGCGCCGCGAACTCCTCCGGCGCGGCCGGCAGCCCGGCCCCCGCGGCCACCGCCTCCGGACCGGCCAGCCGCGTCAGGAACGCGTGCTGCTGGCAGCCTCCGAGCAGGGCCGCCGCGATGAACGGGATCGGCGCGTCCGGTCCGAGCCGTCCCGCGTGCCGCTCCGCCTCCAGGTAGCCGATCAGGGCGGCGTGGCCCAGCACCGGACCTGCCGCCGAGCCGCCGGGAGGGCCGGCCGGGGGACCGCCGGGGGCACCGGGCGGCGGCGCACCGCCGTCCTGGCCGCCTCTGGTCCGCGCGCGCGCCTTGGCGGCGGCATCGTCCTGTGCTTTGACCGGGCCGTTGTCACGCAGCCACGCGATCAGTTCAGGATCGGCCAGGACGGGCCCCGTCATCGGCAGCAACTCGCCATAGAAGCGGACCATCTCGGCGGCCAGGCGGACGAGGTTCTCCTCCACGGTGTTCTGCCCGACCGACCCGGCGAGCGTCGTCATCGCCGTCCGCGCCGTCCCCGTGACCTCCGCCAGAGCCGCCGCGAACAGCGCCGTCTTGTTCGCGAAGTGGTTGTAGAGGCTGCCCTCGGAGACGCCCGCGCTGCGCGCGATCTCCTTCGTCGTGGCCGCCGTGATCCCGCGCGCCCGGATCACCGTCACGGCCGCCGCCAGAATCCGCTCGCGCATCGGCTCCCTCCGTGCTGCCAAGCCCGTCTCACCTCCCCTTCCGCCGTGGACGCTAGCAGCCGGCGGAGGCTGAGTGAGCACTCACCCGATGCATTTTCGGATTGTCGCGGCGCGTCTCTCTAACACGATGTAACGTCCCCCTTACCGCGCGTTGCCGGGGGGACTTCGGGCGTCCTTCGTCCGAGGAGGGGGACCGCATGGTCATCACTGACCTGCTGGGGGTGGCGAAGATGGCCGCCATCACGCTCGACGGACGTGGCCGCATCAGCCACTGGGACGACACGGCCGCCGACCTGTTCGGGGTCGGGCCGCCACGGGCCCTCGGCCGCCCGCCCGCCGCGCTGCTGCGGCTGCCCCGCGAGCACCGGGGCGCCTTCGAGCCGAAGGCCTTCGGGCACGTCTGGTGCGGCGCCTGCACGCTGGCGCGCGTCGACACCGGCGAACCGGCCGAGGTCGGCTGGTGGGTCTACCCGATCGACCGGGCTCCCGGCGAGCCCGGCGAGCCCGGTGCACACGGCGAACACGGTGTCAGCGTGCTCGCGCTGGCCGCCGACCTGCGCCGGCTCCGCCGGCACGGGATCGGCATCACCATCGGCGACCTGCTGCTCGCCCCGCCCGACGGGCCCGCCGGCGCCGGCGCCGCGCACCGCCGCCCGGCCAGTGCCCGGCTGCTGCGCATCGAGCCCGCGCTCACCGCCCCGGCCGCCGACCTGCCGGACTCCTCCGCCGGCCCGCTCGCCGGACGGCTCGCCGACCTGCTGCCCGCGCTCGACCCGGCCGCGGCCGAGAAGATCACCGCGCGGGTGCTCGGGCTCGGCTGCCCGGCCCTCTCGCTCGGGCTGACGATCCGGCTGCCGCTCGTCCCGCACACCGGCGGCGGCCCGGCCGCGCCGCCGGCCCCGCCCGTCCCGTCCCGCCGGCCGCGGCCCGCCCGGCGGGACGTCCCCGCCGCCTGGGAGCCCCTCGCCTACCTCGGTGAGGCCGGCCAGCAGATCGGCAGTTCGCTCGACCACCTGCAGGCCGCCCGGACGCTCGCCGAGGTCCTCGTCCCGCGGCTCGCCGACTTCGCCGCCGTCGAACTGCTCGAACGCGTCGTCGCCGACTCCGCGCCGCCCGCCGCCGAGGTCGACGAGACCACGCTGATGCGCCGCGTCGCCGTCGCCCACAACGACGACGCCGGACGCTGGGACGAGGCCGTCCCCGAGGGCGAGGCGCTGTTCCTGCCGTCCGGCACGCCGTTCGTCCAGGCCATGCGGACCGGGCGCCCGGTGCACATCCGGCGCGTCACGTCCGCGCAGGCCGCCCGGCTCGCCGCCGCGTTCGGCGACCGCGACCTGAGCCCGCTGTTCACCGGGCGGGCGCTGCTCGTCGTCCCGCTGATCGCGCGCGGGCGGGTCCTCGGCACCTTCAAGCTGCTCCGCAAGCCCGACCGGCCCGGGTTCGGCGACCTCGACCTCGCCATGGTCGACGAGCTGGCCCGCCGTGCCGCGCTGTGCGTCGACAACGGGCGGCTGTACCGGCGCGAGGTCCAGGTCGCCGAGAAGCTGCAGCGCAGCATGCTCCCCGACGACCCGCCGGACGTCGCCGGGGCCCGCGTCCGCTACCGCTACCGGCCCGCCGAGCAGGCCGCGCAGGTCGGCGGCGACTGGTTCGACGCCATCCCGCTGCCCGGCTGCCGGCTCGGCATCGTCGTCGGCGACGTGATGGGGCACGGCCTCACCTCCGCCGCGATCATGGGGCAGATGCGCACCGCCGTCCGCACCCTCGCCGCCGAGGACATGCGGCCCGACCGGCTGCTGCGCCAGCTCGACGGGCTCGCCCGCCGGCTCGGCGAGGACTACCTCGCCACCTGCCTGTACGCGGTGTACGACCCGGTCGAGCGGCGCTGCACGCTCGCCAACGCGGGCCACGTCCCGCCGGTCCTCGTCGCGGCGGACGGCGCCAGCCGCGTGCTGCCCGTCCCGCCCGGCGTGCCGATCGGGGTGGGCGGCGAGCCGTTCCGGACGATGGCGGTCGACGTCGAGGACGGCTCGCAGCTCGTCCTGTGCACCGACGGGCTCCTCGAACGCCGCGACCGCGACATCGACGAGGGCCTGGAGGAGCTGCGCGCCCGGCTCGCCGGGGCGTCCCCCGATCTCGACGGCACCTGCGACGACCTGCTCGACACGCTCGCCGCCGGCACCCCCGCCGACGACATCGCCATCGTCGCCGTCGGCTTCGACGGCATCCCCAAGGACGAGGTCGTCACCTGGGAGCTCGAACCCGAGCCGAACAGCGTCCCGTGGATCCGCGCGCAGGTCGCCGCCCGGCTCGCCGGCTGGGACCTGCACGCCCTGATCGACACCGCGCAGCTGCTCGTCAGCGAGCTCGTCACCAACGCCCTCGTGCACGGCGCCGGGTCGCTCGGCGTCCGCCTGATCAAGAGTCGGACGCTGCTGTGCGAGGTGCACGACGACGGCACCGACCTGCCGCACCTCCGGTACACCGAGGCCACCGAGGAGTCGGGCCGCGGCCTCCAGCTCGTCAGCCACCTCGCCGCCCGCTGGGGCACGCACCGCACCGGCTCCGGCAAGATCGTGTGGGTCGAGCAGCGGCTGCCGCGCTGATCGTGGGCCTGTCTCCCCGGTTTGGGAGGTAAATGTCCCGTTGTCGCCAGATACTTTCCGACGTCCCCATCGGCTCTGATCGAAGGGTGCCGACTACCCCCGGGGGACGAGTTTGGGTGAGAATCTGACGCTGCCCGTTCCGGAGACCCTCTACGGAACCTACGCCGTGGCCCTGGCCGAACCGCTCGCCGACCCCGCGGCCCTCGCCCACGAGCACGTGACGCGGCACACCGCGCCGCCGCTCCGCGACCTCGTCCGCGGCATGCTCGGAAGCCCCATGCTGACCCTCGACCAGCGTCCCGCCGCCGACTTCCCCCCGCTGCCCGCCGACCTCCTCGCCGCCTACGGCGCCGCCGCGGCGGACCTGGAGGCGATCGCGGCGGCCCCTTTCGTCGTCGCCGTCCGCGCCGCCTACCGGCCGGGCCGCCCGCCCGCCCACGAATGGGCGTCCCGCGCCGTCGCCGGCGCCCTCGGAGCCGCCACGGGCTCCCCGGTGATCGACGTCTTCACCCCGCAGGTCCTGACCCCGGCCCGCCTGCTCCGCTCACTGCCCGGCCCGGAGGGCGCCCCGCGCCTCACCGACTGGATGCTCCTCCCGCACACGTCCTCCGCGGACGGCTTCTTCGTCACCACCAAGGGCCTGGCCCGGTTCGGCCTCCCCGAACTGCAGACCGAGAACGTCCCGCCCGACCTGGTCGAACCCTGGGGCCGCCTCCTGAACGGCCTCGCCCGCCGCGTCCTCGACCTGTGGCTGGACGCGCTGCCCGCCGGTGAGCAGCCCCTGACCGTCGACATCCCCGAGACCGTCACCGTCGGCCTGCGCGACATCGCCGCCGCCCAGGGCACCGACGAGCCGCTGCGCCGCGAGGTCTCCGTCCGGCTCCGCCTGGACCCGGGCCCCGTCCTCACCGCGGGCGCCGCACCGGACCGCCTCGACACCCTGTGCGCCGCCCTCTTCGGCGGCCGAACTTGCCGATGATCTTGATGAGAGCGCAGGATCGAGACCGTGAGAATCGGCCCGCGTGACCGTCCCAGCCCCGAGGACCCCGGCGACCCTCCGCCCCCGGAGACCCCCGTCCAGGTCCCCCATCCCGGAGACATCCACGTAGCAGGCAAGACCACGACCGACTGGACCCCGCACCCGCCGCCCCCCACGCAACCCTGGACCCCTCACACCCCCAACCCGCCACCGCAGTGGACGCCACCCGAACCAGGCGGCGAGGCCCAGCCGACCCCGAGCGACCAACCCTCACCACCGTGGACGGCGCCCGACTCACCCGGCGGCCCCCCGTCGTCCGTCCCCGGGCCGAGGCCCCCAGGCGCGTCATGGACCCCTTACGAGCCGGAGAACGCCCCGCCCGCCCAGCCCTGGACGGAGGCGAGGGGCCCCTCCGAACAGCCCCCGCCGCCGGAGCCGCCGCGCCCGCCGGCCCCCACGCCGCCAGCCTCGTCCCAGTCGTGGACGCCGTACGCCCCCGGCGCCGACCAGGAGACCGCGCCGTGGACGCCACACGAATCCGGCTCCTCGGGCCCATCCGCGCCGGCATCCGGCGAGGCCCCCCGCCCCGAGCCGCCGTCGAGTGAGCCGGGCAGCGGCCCAGTGACCCCGACCGGGCACCGGCCGACCGCCGCACCGCGCCGGCAAGACCACCCATCGACGACGCCCTGGACGCCCTACGAGGCGGACAGCGGACCGTCCACCGAGCCGCCACGACAGGAGGCACGGCCCCCGGCGAGTGCCGCGCCGTCCGCCTCGTCCCACCCATGGACGCCGCACGGGCCAGAGGGCGGAGGCGCGTCCGGGGAGCCGCCGTCGCCGCAACCGACGGACGCGGCGTCGCCCGCTCCCGCGCAGGCTTGGGCGCCCGACGACTCGACTGCCGAGCAAGGGGCCGCGCCCCGGCCTGAGGCAGCTCCGTGGGCGCCGCATGACCCCGAGTCCTTGGGCGCGTCGTCAGGTGCGGTCGGCGACGCGTCCCAGTCCGAGGCGCAGCGGTGGACGCCGGGCGAGCCGGGCGGCGGTTCGCGTGGCCGTCCGGCACCCCCGGCTGGCGGTCAGGCGACCGGCACGCCGCGTCAGGACACCGAGCCATCGGCACCGTGGACGCCGTATGAGGCCGGGAGCATGCCGCCGAGCGAGCCGTCACCCCAGGGGGCCCCGCAGGGGGCACCGCGCCCGGAAGGTGCCGCGCCGTCCGGCCCGTCCCAGCCATGGACGCCGCACGGGGCAGAGGGCGGCAGCGTGTCCGGTGAGCCGTCGTTGTCGCAGTCGGCGGGGGCCGTGCCGCCTGCCGCCGCGCAGTCTTGGGCGTCGCAGGAGGGTGAGGGCGAAGAACCACCCGCGCGGACGCCGTCGCAGGAATCGCCCGCCTCCGGTGAGGCTTGGACGCCGTACGACCCCGGTGCTGAGCAGGAGGCCGCGTCCCGGGCCGAGGGAGTGTCGTGGGCGCCGCATGGATCCGGATCTTCGGAGCCGTCCGCCGCCGGTGAAGCCGCCCGACCCGAGACGTCGGGAGCGGACGAGCCGTTCCTGCCCCGGAAGGGGTTGTCGGCGGAGCCTCCGAAAGGTGCGCCGGCGATGACGGGCCCCGCGCGGCGCGGCGGGTCGGTGGACGCGTTCGTGGACGAGTTCGCCGGCAGCACGACGTGGCGCGCGATGCTCGCGGTGCTGGAGAGCGCGTTCCCGGGGCTGGGGATGGCCTCGGCGCTTTCGCGGCGCAGCGATGTGGCGATGCACGTGCTCGACCGGAAGGCGGCGGCGAAGCTCGGGGTGCCCGCGTGGCGGGACGAAGCGGGCATGGTGTTCGATCTCAGCGCACAGCTGGGCGTCCGCACGGTGCGGCCGGGGCGGGGGCGGACGGTTCCGCCGCGCGCGTCCAGGCCCTACGCGGGGGCCTTCGTCATCGACACGCTGGATCCGCTGCGCTACCACCGGGCGGTGGGCGGGCCGCAGGCGCCGCGCGACCTGCCGGGGGAGGGTGCGCTGCGGGTCCCGTCCGGGGCCGAGGAGGACGACAGCGGGGTCGTGATCGTCGCGAACCTCACAGACGCGGGCGTGCGGGTCCTGGACTCGGCGGCGCTGTGGCGGTACGCGGGCCGCGTCGTCACCGGGACGCTGCGCGAACCGGGGCGGCCCGAGACGCGGGCGCGTGCGCGGAGGGCGCTGTGGGCGCTGCGGCGGGTCGTGCTCGTCGATCCGGAACTGCGGCTCGGGGTGTGCCTGCAGATCGACGCTGCGCGGGTCCCGCGGTGCCTGCTGGCGTTCGGAGTGGACGAGGGCGGCGCGCCGCGGTTCGTCCGGCCGTGATCAGTCGTCGGAGCGCAGCCAGGACAGGTCGCGCTGCCGGTCGGCGGGCAGTTCGCGGATGTGGTCCACGAGCTGCCACGGCTCGGTCGGCGGCGTGCTCTCGTCGTCCGGGAGGACACCGCACAGGAGCGCGCTCTGCGTGCTCACCGCGACGAACGGGCCGAACTGCGCGATGCCGCCGCCGCGCAGCGACGCCAGCTCGGTGAGCAGCGCGTTGACGGCGGACGCGTCCTGCGGGTCGTAGAGGCCGCGGACGTAGGAGAACAGGTCCTCGGCGAGGACGTCGGGGCGCCGCCCCGACATGTGGTAGACGGTGCCCCAGTAGGTGCCGGTCGCCTGCGCGGACCGCTGGTCGCGGATGCGGACGCGCAGCCCGCACTCGGTCGCGCACTTCTCGTAGGCCTCGGCGAGCAGCGTCTCGCCCTCGCCCTCCTCGCTGAGCAGGACGCCGGTGACGACGCCCTCCTCGCGGTCCAGCCGGTCGAGCATCTCCCGGTGCAGTTCCAGGACGTTCTGCTCCACCGCGTCGAGGGAGCGGGCCAGGGCGCGCTGGGCTTCGCGGTCGAGGTCGGTGCCGGCCAGTTCCTCGGAGATGTCGCCGAACTGCTTCTCCAGCCGCTCCACCCGTCCGGTGACGGAGTCGAGCCTTTCGAGGACCTCGGCGGGCGGCCCCTCCGGCTGCGGCGGGATGGGGATGCCGGCCGGCTCCGTCGCCTCGTCGACCACCGTCTTGAGGGTCTGGTGGTCCCTGGCGAGGTCGTCCAGCTGCCGGCTGAGCTGGCGCAGCTCGGCCTGGGCGCGGGGGAGTCGTTTGTCGGAGGCCAGGTAGAGCTCGCGTCCGGCGATCGCAAGGCAGAGCAGGACCAGGATCACGGTGGTCATGTGACTCCTCGGGAAGCGGCTGCGCTCTCGACGATAACCGTGCGTGGCCGGATTGGACGAGGAGGCGGCGGATCTCGTCCGAAACGTCCCGCAATTTTCGGAGGGTCAGCCGAAGAGGCCGCCCAGGAGGCCGCCGAGGATCTCGGCGGCGCCGCCGGCGAGTTCCCCGGCCACGTCGCCCGCGATGTCCCCGGCGACGCCGCCGGCCGCGTCGGCGATCATGTTGCCGGCGACGTTGCCGGCGTATCCGGCGACGGCGTTGCCGAACGCGTCCACCGGGGCGCCCGCGACGTAGCCCGCCGCGTTCGCGGCGTACCCGGCCGCGTCGCCCATGGCGCCGATGGCCATGGCGCCCGCGACACCGGCCGCCGCGGCGCCGCCGACCAGTCCGGCCGCGGCGACGGCGCCGTGGTGCCCGCGATGCCCGTGGTAGCCGGGCGGGCCGTGGTGGACGTGCACGGGCGGCGGCCCGGGGTGACCGTAGGCCGCGGGCGGGTAGCCCGCCGGCCCGGGCGGTGCGGGCGGCGGTGCGCCGTGCGGAACCTGTCCGGGCGCCGGCGGTGGGCCCGCGTGGCCGGGAGTGGCCATCCCGCCCGGCCCGGGGGGCGCGGGCGGCGGTGCGCCGTGCGGGACCTGCCCCGGCGCGGGCGGCGGGCCCGCGTGGCCGGGGACCGGCGGCCCGCCGGGCAATGGCGGCGGCGGTGCCGCGTGATGGGCCGAGTGATGGGCCGCGTGTCCGGGGGCGGGCGGCGGCGTGGTGCCGTAATGGCCCGGTGCGGGCGGCGGCCCGCCGTGGCCGGGGGCGAAGGGCCCGCCGGGCGGGGGAGTGATCCCGGGCGGGGCCTGGCCGCCGGGGGGCGGCGGGGGCGTCCCGTACGGGGTCGGGCCGCCGGGCGGGGGCGGCGTCCCGTGCGGGCTGTGTGGGTTGTGTGGGTTGTGTGCGCCGGGGGGCGGTGGCGGGGTGGTGCCGTGGCCGGGCATGGGCGGGGTGGAGTAGGCGGCTCCCGCGTAGGCGGGGCTCGGTGCCTCACCGGGGCCCGGCGCCGGGGGCGGAAACTGGGCGTTGCCCTGCTGCCCGTAGGACGCGGGCGGCTCGCCCCGCGACGGCGGCGGAGGTGGGAACGCGCCGCCGGGAGGCGGGAGTGGCGCCTGGCCCTGCGCGGAACCCTGGGCGCGGGGCAGCCCGGCGGCGGCCTCCAGCCATTCGCCGATCTTGGTGTTCCAGTCGGTCTCGGCGGCCTCCGCGTGCGAGACCTGGAAGACGCCGAACGACTCGTCGCGGTGCGGTTCGCGGTCTTCGGCGCGCAGGACGAAGGCCATGCTGCGCGGGCTGGCCACGAAGCTCAGCCCGACCTTGTCGATCCGGCCCTGGTACGCGACCGGCGGGTTGAGGTGGATCTCCTGGTGGAAGGGCAGCTGCTGGGCGACGCCGCGCAGCTTCGACTCCTCGAACGTCACGTTCGTGACCTGGAAGCCGAGCTGCGCGATCGAGGCGAGCACCCACTGCTGGGACTCCAGCGGCTCCACCGAGATCGGGTCGATGTCGCCCGGGTCGGGCTGCCCCACGGCGTCGATCTCGGTGCACATCCCGATCGTGAAGCCGGGCAGCTCGTGGCCGAGGACGGTCGTGAACGGCAGTTCGTACGGCAGCGGGATCGAGAACGAGAGGTCGCGCTGCTGCGCCGCGTCCAGCCGGAAGCCGCGGGTCAGCGCGCCCCGGTACACCTCGGGCCCCGCGGTCTCGCCGCCGTAGCCGTTCTGCATGCGCGGCATCAGCGCCAGCGTCACGTGCCGGATCTCCACGGACCCGGAACCGCCGCGCAGATGAACCTTGCCCGCGACCACGCCGCCGGGTTTGCAGTTCGGCTCCGCGAGGATTGTGTCGACGGACGGACCGCCACCCGCCATCTGCCCGTAGGACACCGGCCGTTCCCTTCTTCCGACCGCGGGGACGTCCGCCCCGCCTTCCTCAGCCCGCGCGCCCTGGGCCACGCAAGTTAGACCTACTCCACCATGTCATCGGTTCACTTCCGAAGCGGAAACCCGACCCAATTTCCTTACCATCACCGAAAACCACCCACCGGACCCCCGATCACCCACTGGCACCCGCTCCCGCACCGGACCGTCCGATCGCGCACCGGACCGTCCGACCGCCCACCGGGCCACGTGATCGCCCATCAGCTCGGCGCGGTTCCCGGCGCCGCCGAGTTCGCCGACGAACCGGCCGCCGGGGCGCAGCGCCGCGTCACCTGGTCGCGCGTCGGGTCACCTGGTCGCGCGGCGGGCGGTCCGGGAGTTGAGCGGCTCGGACGGTGGTGTCTCGTCAGTGCGGCCGGCCGGTGGGGTCAGTCCTCCTTGGAGGTGACGGTCACGGTGGCGTAGCCGAGGGCTTCCAGCGGTTCGCGGATCTGGGCGGCGTCGCCCACGGCGATGACGGTGAGGGCTTCGGGGTCGACGTGCTTGCGGTAGGCGCGGGCCACGCCGTCGGGGGTGGAGGCGCGCACGGCGGCGAGGTAGGCGCTCGGGTAGCCGTGGCCCAGGCCGTTCGCGGACGCGTCGGCGAGTTCGGCCGCGACCGCGCGGGCCGTCTCGTACTCGGCGGGGGCCCGGTCGGCGAGGGCGCGGACGGACAGGCCGTGCTCGTCGGCGTCGATGCCGCGGGACACGACGCTGCGCAGTTCCGTCAGGGCGTCGGCGACCGCGTCGGCGGTGACCTCGGTGTGCACGGAGCCCTGGGCGATGAACAGGCCGCAGTGCCGCATGCGGAGCAGCCCGGCCCGCATGCCGTAGGTGTAGCCCTTCTCCTCGCGCAGCACCGCGTTCAGCCGGGAGGTGAGGCCGCCGCCGAGCACGTGCGCCGCGACCGTCAGGGACGGCCAGTCGTGGTGCGAGCGGTCGGGGACGCCGTGCCCGAAGCTGAGGTAGGTCTGGACGGAGCCGGGACGGTCGACGACCACGATGCGGGCCGCTGACTCGGGCAGCACGCGGTCGGCGGTGGGCAGCGGCTCGCCGGTGGCCGCCCAGGACTCCAGGGCGGACGCGAGGGCCGCGTCGGCGTTCGTCCCGGAGAGGTCGCCGGCGACGACCGCGGTGGCCTCGGCGGGGACGACGGAGCCGTAGAACGCGCGGATGTCGGACCCCTGCAGCGCGCCGACCGAGGTGCGGTCGCCGCCCGTCGGACGGGACGCGCGGGCCTCGGCCGGGAACATCACCGTGCGCAGTTCGCGCATGGCGCGCGAGCCGGGGTCGGCGTCCTCCTGGGCGATCTCTTCGAGGCGTTCGCGGACGAGCCGCCGCACGTCCGCGTCGTCGAGCGCGGGACGGCGCACGACCTCGGAGAACAGTTCCAGGGCGGCGCCGAGCCGGGAGGTGGGGACGTCCAGCGCGATCCGCAGCGCGGTCAGGTCGGCCGTGGCGTAGAAGCTGGCGCCGAGCCGCTCGAACGCGGCGGTCAGCGCGGTGCCGCCGCCGGGCTCGGTGCCCTCCATCAGCGTGTGCGCGGTGAGGGTCGCGACGCCGTCGAGGCCGGCGGGTTCGCGGCCCGCGCCCGCGTGCAGCACGAGCCGGACCGCGGCGAGCCGGCGTCCGGGCAGGTCGCAGCGGAGCGTGGCCGGGCCGGCCGGGACGCGGCCCTCGGTGCCGGCCGGGAATGCCCAGGCCGGGACCGGGCCGGGGACGGGACGGGGCTGCAGTTGCAGTCCGCTGCTCACGAGGCGCCTCCGTAGGTCAGGGCGGTGCGGCCGCCCGGGGCGAGCCAGCGGCCCGCCATCTGCTTGATCGCGTCGCCGGTGACGGCGGCGGCGCGGCCGGGGGCGGTGAAGACCCGGGCCGGGTCGCCGAACTGGGTGGCGTTCTGCGACAGCGCGTTGGCCAGGCCGGTCACCGTCTCGGTCTGCTCCAGGAAGCCGCGCTCGGCCTGCGCGGTGGCGCGCGCGGTCTCGTCGGCGTCGGGCCCCTGCGCGGCGAACCGTTCGAGCTCCTCGTCCAGCACGGCGGCGATCTTGTCGGGCTCGGGCCCGATGGCGTCGACGATCGCCAGGGACTGCCCGGACGCGAGCCGCGTCACCCCGGCCCACACCTCGGTGGCGATCTGGTCGCGGCGGACCATCCGGTCGTAGAGGCGGGAGCCGGAGCCGCCGCCGAGGATCTCGACCGCCAGCTCGGCGGCCTCGATGTCGTCGCCGCCGTCGGCCGGCAGCGTGAACATCGCGAAGTAGGCGGGGGAGGGGACGTCCTCGCGCAGCGTCTCGTCGCGGACGCCGGTCAGCGGCCCGAGCTCGCCGGGACGCGACGCGGGCTTCTCCGGCCCGGGGGGAAGGCCGCCGAAGTAGCGCTCCACGGCCTCGATGGTCGCGGCCGGGTCGACGTCGCCGACGACGGACAGGACGGCGTTGCCTGGCGCGTACCAGGTGCCGAAGAAGTCGGCGCAGTCTTCGAGGGTGGTGGCGTCGAGGTCGTCCATCGAGCCGATCGGCGTGTGCGCGTAGGGGTGGCCCTCGGGGAACGTCAGCGCGCACAGCCGCTCGAACGCCGTCCCGTAGGGCTGGTTGTCGTAGCGCTGGCGGCGCTCGTTCTTCACGACGTCGCGCTGGTTGTCGAGGTTGACCTGGGTGAGCGCGGCGGGCAGCGTGCCCATCCGGTCGGCCTCCAGCCAGAGCGCGAGCTCCAGGTGGCTGACCGGCACCGTCTCGTAGTAGTTCGTGCGCTCGAACGACGTGCTGGCGTTGAACGCGGCGCCCGCGCTCTCCAGCAGGGCGGCGTGCTCGCCCTCGGCGACGTTCGCGGAGCCCTGGAACATCAGGTGCTCGAAGAGGTGGGCGAGCCCGGTGCGGCCGGCCCGCTCGTGCCGCGAGCCCACCCCGTACCAGATGTTCACGGCGGCCAGAGGTACGACGTGGTCCTCGCAGACCACCACGCGCAGGCCATTGCCGAGCGTGTGCTCATGCAGCGGCTGTTCTGCCACGGAGCGCTCCCGTCCGTTTCGGAGTTGCGGACAGCACCGCGCGCGTCGGCGGGACGTGCCCGTGCGGCGGGCTTGATCTCGGCTCTCACCGTACCGGCTACGTCCGGCCGCGGTCGCCTTCACGCCAACCTGTGGATAACCCGCTTCGCAAAGCGGTACGAGGGCGGGCGAAGAGGATGCGAAACGGGGAGCGGGAGCCTCGGGAGGGGAGGGCGGGGAGCATCAGGGCGGGAGGGCGGGGGAGCGTCAGGAGGTGGCGGCCTCGTGCGCCGCGATCGCGTCTTCCAGCGACCGGTGCAGGATGAAGATCTTGGTGAGCTGGGTGACGTGGAAGACCCGCCGCACCCTGTCGTTCACGCCCATGAACGACATCGAGCCGTCGCGCGCGCGGAGCCGGTGGTAGATGCCGACCAGCACGCCGAGGCCCGTGGAGTCGAGGAACGTCACTTCGCCGAGGTCGATGACGAGGTGCGTGCCGCCGTTGTCGATGATGTCGAGCAGCGCCTCCCGCAGCCGGGGGCTGGTGAAGACGTCGATCTCACCGCTGATCTTGACGACCGTGAGGCCCTTCTCGACGCGATGCTCGACGGCGAAGTCCACGGGTGCTCCTCTCGTGCGCTCGTCTCGCCGGGGCCTCGGGGGGCGCCCGCCGGGGGAAATGGATAGCTACCCCCGTCGCGCGCCGTTACGCCCAGAGGGCACGGAGGCCGTGTTCACGGGCTTCACGGGGCGCGGAACAGCGCCCACACCACCTTGCCGTGGTGCAGCGCCCGCCACCCCCACCGGACGCTGAACGACTCCACGAGGTGCAGGCCGCGCCCCGTCTCGGCGATGTAGTCGGGTTCCTTGCGGCGGGGCGCGGTGCGGCTGGTGTCGATGATCCCGCAGAGCAGCCAGGGGGCCTCGTGCCCCAGGCGCAGCCTTATGGCGGCCGGCGCGGAGCCCAGCGGGTCGGCCGGGTCGCCGTACACGCCCTCGCGGTGCACGTCGACGCCCGGCCGCCCGCCGGAGTTCACCCCTCCACTGTGCCGCAGCGCGTTCGTGACGAGTTCGGAGACGACGAGGGCGACGTCGTCGGTGAGCTCGGAGAGACTCCATTCGGCGAGCCTGCTGACGGCGAAGTGCCGGGCCGCGGTGACCGACTCCGGATCGGGGTCGACGGTGAACGACACCGTGGAGCCCCGCATCTCGGTCAGCGCCGTGACGGCCGTGTCCAGCCGCGGCGGCAGATCAACCGACTCGGGGACGGGCGTCGAACGCCCAGCGTGGTCCCGTGGGTCGGCCGGCCCCGCGACGGGGCCGAGCTCCCACCGCGTGTCGTCGTGCGCGTGGCGTGACGTCATTCCACCGGACCCCGCAGAGTGTTCTCGTTGTGCAGCCGTGGCTCGGAAGTCTCGTGCGTTATCCTGCGCATCGTAGCGTGCGAATGCAAGGCCCAATGCACGTGCATCCGGGTTGTGAGGGTGTGGGGCGACGCGGATTGCGCGCGGGTGAACGGAGGTAACCGCAGGACACTCAGGCCAGTGGCACACTAGGTTCGCTGTCCGCCGAATAGCCGGGAGGTTGGGCGTGACTCCAGAGACGCCGGGAAGCGGGTCGACGGTTCGTCGGATCCTGCTCGGGTCGCAGCTTCGCCGTCTGCGCGAGCAGAAGGGCGTGACCCGTCAGGACGCCGGCTACGTCATCCGTGCGTCGGAGTCGAAGATCAGCCGCCTTGAGCTCGGACGGGTCAGCTTCAAAGAACGCGACGTGGACGACCTGCTCACGTTGTACGGCGTCAGCGACAAGACGGAACGCGAGGCGCTGCTACAGCTTGCGCGGGAGGCCAACACCCCCGGTTGGTGGCACCGGTACAACGACGTGCTGCCCGGCTGGTTCCAGACCTACGTGGGCCTGGAGGAGTCGGCGGCGCTGATCCGCACGTATGAACTGCAGTTCGTCCCGGGACTGCTGCAGTCGGAGGGGTATGCGCGAGCGGTGATCCGCCTGGGCAACGCCGGAGCCGCCGAACACGAGATCGACCAGCGCGTGGAACTGCGCATGCAACGACAGGAACGCCTGACGGGCCCGGACGCGCCGCGGCTGTGGGCCGTGGTGGACGAGGGGGCGCTCAAGCGTCCCATCGGTGGTCCGGAGGTGATGCGGGGCCAGTTCGAGCACCTCATCGAGATGTCCAAGCTGCCCAACGTCACCATCCAGATCATGCCGTTCAGGTTCGGCGGCCACGCCGCCGAGGGAGGGGCCTTCACCATCCTGCGCTTTCCCGAGCAGGACCTGCCGGACGTGGTTTACGTCGAGAACCTCACCGGCGCGATGTACCTGGACAAGCGCGACGACGTCGACACCTATCTGCAGGCGATGGAACGCCTGTGCGTCGACAGTGCGACCCCGGAACGCACCGTCGAGCTTCTCGGTGATCTTCTCAGAGAGACATGATGCTCCAAACCGATTACGACAACGGGACCCCGGCCGCCGACCTGCAAGGGGCGCAGTGGCTGAAGTCCCGGCGAAGCAACTCCCAGGGGAACTGTGTGGAAATCGCCGAACTGCCCGGCGGGCAGGTGGCGATGCGCAACTCCCGTCATCCCGACGGACCCGCACTGATCTACACCCGCCCTGAGATCGAGGCGCTGATCCTTGGAGCCAAGGACGGCGACTTCGACCATCTCATCGCCTCCCGCAACTGAATCCATCCAGGAAAACCGCCACCAGATAGGACGGCGACGGGTCGGCTTCGGACACACCGAGCGTCGGCCCGACCGCCGGACAGGACAGAGGCCACCCCGGCGCGAGGGTGGCCTTTCGGTTTCCGGCCGCGGACGCCCCGGAGCGGCGGCGGCCTGGGTCAGCCGCAGTTGCCGTAGGGCGCGCTGCGGCCGTTGCCGCCGAACCGGACGCACGCCCCCGGCGCCTGCACGTACACCGGCCCCGCGTACCACGCGAACGATCCGCTGTCGGCGATGGAACTGCCGCCCTGTTTCTGGATCCATGTCGACACCGCGGACTTCTGGCCGACGTTCGCCGTCTTCATGGTGACCGCGCAGTTGTAGCCGGAGCTGTTGTAGAGCAGATAGGCCACGCCGCCGGAGACGCTCAGGGAGCGCTGCACGTAGTACCCGCCTGCGTGGCCGCCGCTGTTGCACACCTGCTGCGGGGTGTACTTGTTGGCCGGCTCCTGACGGGTCGTGGTGCCTCCGCCGCCACCGCCGCCCCCTGTGCCCTGCGTGGGATTCGACCCGCCCGGCTGCTGGGGTGCCCCCGGCGTCTTGGACGTGGTCGGGGACGAGGGGTCCCCGCTCTTGTCGCTCTGCGGCTGCCCTGGCTTCTTCCTGGCCGGGTTCTGCGCGGCACTGCCCGCGCCGCCGTCCGCGGTCCCGGCGGGGCCCTCCGCGCCCTGGTCCTGGTCGGCGGCGGCGACGTGCTGGTCGCCGCCCTTCCCGTCCCCGCCCCGGGTCGCGGCCCAGGCCACGCCGCCGCCGATGACGATCGCGACCGCCGCGGCCGCCGCGATGGGCACGAGGAGCCGTCCGCGCTTCCTGCCGTCCGGCCCCTGGCCGTGCGGCGGACCGGGAGGCGCGGGCGGGGGCGTGCCGTGCGTCTGGCCGGGGGCGTCCGGAGGCGGCGTCGCCGCCTCGTAGGGCGGCGGCTGCGGCGCCGTCCGGTGCCGGACGCCGGACGGGTCCGTGGCGTGGTCGGGAGGCAGCACGGCGCCCGCCATCACCGGCGGGGAGGCGTGCGGGTCGGTGGCGCTCCGCGGCGCACCCGCAGGCCAGGACGCGCCGGCGTCGGCCGGCAGCCCGGGGAAGGCGGGCAGCGGCGGCACCGGCGACCCGGCTGGGGACGTGCCGCTGGCCGCGCCGACCAGGCGCTCCTGGGCCTCGCGTGCGGTCGGGCGCCGCGCGGGCTCCTTGGACAGGCACGTCAGGACCAGCGTGCGCATCGGGTCGGGCAGGTCGCCGAGGTCGGGCTCGCCGGTCAGGATGCGGTGCATGACCGTGGCCATCTCGTCGTTGCCGAACGCGGGACGTCCCGTCGCGGCGAACGCCATGGTCGTCCCCCAGGCGAACATGTCGGCCGCCGCGCCGACCTCGCCGCCGGTGAAGTGCTCGGGCGACATGTAGGCGGGCGTACCGACGTTCTGCGTCTCGCCCGCCGCGCCCAGCGCGCGCGCCACGCCGAAGTCGATGACGCGCGGCCCGTCCGGGCCCAGCACCACGTTGTGGGGCTTGAAGTCGCGGTGGACGATCCCGGCCTGGTGGATCGCCGTGAGGGCGGTCAGCGTGCTGATCGCGAGCCGTTCCAGCGCGCCGCCCGTACGCGGGCCCTCCGTCCGGACGACGTGGTGCAAGGACAGGCCGGGCACGTACTCGCTGACGATGTAGGGCTGGTCGCCCGCGACGTCGGCGTCGAGCACCTGCGCGGTGCAGAACCGCGCGACGCGCTTGGCGACCTCCAGTTCGCGGACGAAGCGCGCGCGGGCGGACTCGTCGCCGGTGAGCCCGCCGTGCAGCAGCTTGATCGCGACGTGGTCGGCGGTGCGGACCGTCCCGGTCTCGCCGGCCCGCCTGCCCAGGAAGACCGCGCCCTGCCCGCCCTCTCCGAGACGGCCGAGGATCTCGTATCCGCCCAGTTCGGTGGGGTCGCCCGACCGCAGTGGAAGGGCGTCCGGCATCGTCCTGTCCGTCACACCACTCGCTCCCCGTCGCTTCCGGTGTCCAAGATCGTCCAGCAAGGCTATGGGCAAACGATGGTAGGCCCTCCCGCCGGGTTGGCGGCCGGAGTTGAACGGGACTATAGTCCGCTTGTTCCGATGCCAGGGAGGCGCCGATGGAGCGGGGAGCCGCGGGCGGGCGGCGCGTCGACCTGGAGCTGATGCGGACGCCGCCGCCCAAGGAGCGCGCCGACGCCGCGCGCAACCGCGCGAAGGTGCTGGACGCGGCCGCCGCCCTCTTCGCCCGGCACGGGGTCGAATCCGTCTCGATGGACGCCGTCGCCGCCGCGGCGGGCGTCGGCAAGGGAACCCTCTTCCGCCGGTTCGGCGACAAGGCCGGGCTGGCGGCGGCCCTCCTGAACCAGCGCGAACGCGACCTGCAGGACGCGATCCTGTCGGGCCCGTCGCCGCTCGGCCCCGGCAAGGGGGACGAGACCGTCCCGCCGTCCGACCGTCTGCACGCGTTCGCCGACGCCTACCTGGACTACGTGCTCGACCACATGTCCCTTGTGCGCATGTCGGAGACCGCCTCGCCCGGGGCGCGGTACCGCATCGGCGCCTACGGGTTCTGGCACCGGCACCTGATGATCCTCCTCGACCGGACGGGCGGGGCCGTCCCGGACGGCGAGGCCGCGGCGCACGCGCTTCTCGCCGTCCTCGGGGCGGAGCACCTCACCGCGATGGTCGAGAGCGTGGGGCGGGAACGCGCGCGTGCCGCCGTCCACGCGCTCTTCGACACGGCCGGCGGTTAGGCCCGGCGGCCAGGGAACGGCGGCCCGGGAACGGCGAAGCCCCCGTGCGCACCGGGCGGGTGCGTGCGGGGGCTCGCGTCCTGAGGATGGGGCGAGGCCGGGGTCAGGCCGGGTCGAGGTCAGGCCGGGTCGGCGCCAGCAGGTCTGGGCTGGACTCCTCCCGGCCGTCCACCTTGCCCGGTGGACCCTCCGGGGCGTGGTTGCGTTCCAGCTGGGCCGCCACCGCGAGGGCGCGCAGCGACGTGGTCTTCACGTGCGGGCGTCTGTTGTTCGGACGGGTGCGGGGGATGCTGCTCGGCACGGTTCACCTCCATGGGTCGTGGACATGGGTGCTACCCGGATCACCGGTGTTCGCACGGTAGTTGCAACCGCAAGATCCTTCTCGCTATTCCGAGTGATCGTTCCGTTTATCCGCGTCCGGTTCCGGTCGCGGGCGTCGCCGCCTCCGCTATCTAGGTTGTGATGCTAACTAGATTGCTCTACGGTCTAGACCGTTGAGCTGACCAGACGGAGTGTGACGGGCATGGAGATTTCGCCGGACTTCTCGGTTCTCGGGCCGGTGCCGGCCCTCCCACCGGCCACGAGACCACGAGGATGACCGCCATGTCCGCCGACCGCCGTGCCAGCTGGCTCAAGGGCGTGCTCGACCTGCTGGTGCTCGCCGGCCTCACCGCGGGCGAGAGCTACGGGTACGAGATCGCGAAGACGCTCGCGGGGGCGGGCCTGGGCGAGATCAAGGGCGGCACGCTGTATCCCGTCCTCAACCGGCTGGAGGCGGCCGGGCTCGTGTCCGCGGAGTTCCGCGTCGCCGACCGCGGCCCCGGCCGCCGCTACTACCACCTCACCGACGCGGGGCGCGCGACGCTCGCCGAGCAGGGCGGCCTGTGGCTGGAGTTCGACGAATCAGTCCGGAAGATGCTCACCGAGGGAGTCGAGCGATGACGAACCCCGACAACCCCGACAACCCCGACAACCCCTACTTCGGCGCATTGCGGGAACGGCTGCGCGGGCTCGGCCTCCCCGCGGCCGAGGTCGCCAGGACCGTGGACGACCTGGCGGCCTTCACCGCGGAGTCCGGCAGCGATCCGGTGCGCGAGTTCGGCACCCCGGAGGAGTTCGCCGCGCAGCTCGCGCGGGCCGGCGAGGGCGACCTGGAGCCCGGGAGCGGGCCGCGCGCCGTCCCCCCGGAATCGGGCGAGACGTGGACGTGGCGGGCCGACGCCTTCCACGAGCGCGAGGTGCTCAACCGCTACGGGGACGAGGGGTGGGAGGTCGAGCGCGTCGACGCCGTCGGCCGCTTCGTCAGCCACCGCGACGGCGACCACCCGCTGCGCTGGGAGTACCGCCGGGAACTCGCGCTGCCCCGCACCCGCGCCGCCGTCGCGGAGCGCCTCGCCCCGGACGGCTGGGAGCCGTGCGGCACCTGGTTCCACTTCGAGTACTTCAAGCGGCCCAAGGCGGTCATGCTCGGCCTGGAGGGGGAGGTCGACCTGCCGCCGGAGGCCCCCGCCCGGCGGACCTTCCTGAGCGGGCGCTTCCAGCTCTTCATCGCGTCCTACATCGCCTTCCTCGTCCTCCTCACCGTCGCGTGGGCGTTCCTCGCGCTGGACGGGTCCCCGCTCACCGTCCTCGGCGGCTTCCTCGGCGGAGCCGCCGTCGGCGCCGGGCTGCTGGGCCTGCGCATGTGGCGCGAACGCGTCCGCTAGCCCCGTTTTCCGCACATGTGGATCTTTGGGGGTGATCGGTGCGTCGGGTTGGTCCTGGATCTGCGGGACGGGCAGCGTGTGGGGTTGTGAGACAACCTGCGCGGTTCGGTGGCCGGTC
>NZ_JAXCEI010000017.1:0-137661 GCF_041463655.1 Actinomadura monticuli | reverse complement strand
CCACCGGTGAGGGCACGATCTGACCCTAGGACTCCAAGGTCCAGGGGGCGGGAGTGCTCACTCACCAGCGGCTACCAGGCACCGAGTCTGCCCGATCAGCAACCCCGGCAGCTCCCATTAGGGCGCCGGGACGGGACGGGTGAGCAGCGCGACCGGGTCCCGTCCGACGCGCGTGACGACCAGGGTCAGCTCGCCGCCGCCGTGCCCGGCCCGGCGCCCGCCGAACCCGAGATCGCGCCGGAGCCGGTCGACGTCGACGGCCGAGCCGCGCTTCTTGACGGTCAGCACCCCGATCCCGCGACGCCGGAGCTCCGCGCGCAGGCGCTTCACCGAGAACGGCAGGACGTCCTCGACCTCGTACGCGGACGCGAACGGGGTCGGGCAATACCGGTCGGACGTGACGTACGCGATCCGCGGGTCCGCGAGCCCGCCGCCCACCATCTCTGCCACCTCGCCCACCAGATGGGCGCGGATGACCGCTCCGTCTGGCTCGTACAGGTACCGGCCCCACGCGCGCACGTCCGGGTCGTCCAAGCCCTGCGGGGTCAGCGTCCAGACCTCCGGATCGGTGTCGGACGAGAGCAGCGTGGCCCGGCGCCCCACGTCCCCCGCGAGCGACCCGAGCCAGAGGGCCGCCTCCTTGACGTCGCCGTGGACCGACACCCACTCGGCCTCCGCGCCGTCCGGAACGGTCTCATGCGGGATGCCGGGCGCCACCTTCACGCACGCGGCGGGCACTTTCCCGGCACTGGCCAGGACGACGTCGAGCGGCGGCTCGTAGGAACGGGGGTCGAAGACCCTGCCGCGCGCCGTACGGCGTCCGGGGTCGGCGAACACCGCGTCGAACCCGTCCGGCGGGGTCTTGGTGGCGTCCGCGACGCGTACGGAGGCGTCCAGTCCGAAAGCGGTCACGTTCGCCTGCGCCACGTCAGCCGTCAACGGGTCGAGTTCCACCCCTTCGCCGGCGAGGCCCGCGCGCCCCCGCGCGAGAAGGTCGGCGCCTATCCCGCATCCGAGTTCCAGCACCCGCGCACCGTCCAGATGGGCGGCGAACCGTCGAGCGCGGTGCGCCGCCACGCTCGCGCGGGTGGACTGCTCAAGGCCCGCCTGGGTGAAGTACATGCGCTCGGCGTCCGCGCCGAACTTGGCGCGCGCCCGTTCCCGCAGACGCACCTGCGTGAGCGCCGCCGCCACCAATACGGGGTCGTGCCGTTCGCGCAGCCGCGTCGCCGCGGCGAGCAGGCCGTCCCCGCTCACGTCCGCGGCGGCGGCCTCGCCGAGGACCGCCTGGCCGGAGGGGGTCCGCAGGGCGCGGAACGACGCGATGTCCATAGGGTGAAATTAGCCGCCGGTGAACAGTGCCGGGCGCCTCCGTGTCCGTGTTGACGGGCTCCCGGGCACGGCATAGTCTCCATGACTGGCACTCTCCTAGCGAGAGTGCCAACAACAGCGACAAGGTCGGTCTGGCACCCGCGACGGCAGGCCGGTCCAGGGTCGCCTCTTCTGTCACATGTGCTGGCCGGTCATCCGTGGCCGGCCGAGGACCAATCGAAGGGGAGGTCAGATCGTGACGACCGCCACCAAGGTTGTTCTCAAGCCGCTTGAGGACCGCATCGTCGTCCAGCCGCTTGAGGCCGAGACCACCACCGCGTCGGGCCTGGTGATTCCGGACACCGCCAAGGAGAAGCCCCAGGAGGGCACCGTCCTTGCCGTTGGCCCGGGTCGCGTCGACGACAAGGGCGAGCGCGTCCCCGTCGACGTCAAGGTCGGCGAGGTCGTGCTCTACAGCAAGTACGGCGGTACCGAGGTCAAGTACAACAACGAGGACTACCTCGTGCTCTCGGCCCGCGACGTGCTCGCGGTCATCGAGAAGTAATCACCGAGACGTGATGCACCCGCCCCGGTCGGCGCCGCCTTCGGCGGGGCTGCCGGGGCGGATCGCGTAAAAGAGGAGTATCCGCATGGCGAAGATCCTGGAGTTCGAGGAGGACGCTCGCCGGGCTCTTGAGCGCGGCGTCAACGCTCTCGCGGACGCCGTCAAGGTGACGATCGGCCCGCGCGGCCGCAACGTCGTCATCGACAAGAAGTTCGGCGCGCCGACGATCACCAACGACGGCGTCACCATCGCCCGCGAGGTGGAGCTGGAGGACCCCTACGAGAACCTCGGGGCCCAGCTCGCCAAGGAAGTGGCGACCAAGACCAACGACATCGCGGGCGACGGCACCACCACGGCGACCGTGCTCGCCCAGGCGCTGGTCCGCGAGGGCACCCGCAACGTGGCGGCCGGCGCGTCCCCGCTCGCGCTGAAGCGCGGCATCGACGCGGCCGCGCAGTACGTGTCCGACCAGCTGCTGAAGACGGCCCGCGAGATCGTGGAGAAGGGCGAGATCGCGCACGTCGCCACCATCTCCGCACAGGACGCGCAGATCGGCGAGCTGATCGCCGAGGCGTTCGAGAAGGTCGGCAAGGACGGCGTCATCACCGTCGAGGAGGCCCACACCATGGGCCTGGAGCTGGAGTTCACCGAGGGCCTCCAGTTCGACAAGGGCTACCTCTCGCCGCACATGGTCACCGACCTCGAGCGCATGGAGGCCGTCCTGGAGGACGCCTACGTCCTCATCGTGGACGGCAAGATCTCCAACGTGCAGGAGTTCCTGCCGCTGGCCGAGAAGGTCGCGCAGACCAAGAAGCCGCTGCTCGTGGTGGCCGAGGACGTCGAGGGCGAGGCCCTGGCGCTGCTCGTCGCCAACAAGATCCGCGGGACGTTCACGTCCGTCGCGGTGAAGGCGCCGGGCTTCGGCGACCGCCGCAAGGCGATGCTGGGCGACATGGCCACCCTGACCGGCGGCCAGGTCGTCAGCGAGGCCATCGGCCTCAAGCTCGACTCCATCGGGCTGGAGGACCTCGGCCGCGCCCGCCGGATCACCGTCACCAAGGACGCCACCACCATCGTCGACGGCGAGGGCTCCGCGGACGAGATCAACGCGCGCGTCAACCAGATCAAGGTCGAGATCGAGAACTCCGACTCCGACTGGGACCGCGAGAAGCTGCAGGAGCGGCTGGCCAAGCTGGCCGGCGGCGTCTGCGTGCTGCGCGTCGGCGCCGCCACCGAGGTGGAGCTGAAGGAGAAGAAGCACCGCCTGGAGGACGCCATCTCGGCGACCCGCGCGGCGATCGAGGAGGGCATCGTCTCCGGCGGCGGCAGCGCGCTGGTGCACGTGGCCAAGGAGGGCTTCGACGCCCTCGGCCTGTCCGGCGACGAGGCCACCGGCGCGGACGCCGTCCGCCGCGCGCTCAACGAGCCGCTGCGCTGGATCTCCGAGAACGCCGGCCAGGAGGGCTACGTCGTCGTCTCCAAGGTGCAGGCGCTGAAGGCCGGTCAGGGCTACAACGCCGCGACCGGCGAGTACGGCGACCTGATCGCCCAGGGCGTCATCGACCCGGTGAAGGTGACCCGCTCCGCGGTCACCAACGCCGCCTCGATCGCGGGCATGCTGCTCACCACCGAGGTGCTCGTCGTCGACAAGCCGGAGGAGGCCGAGGAGGCCGCCGGCGGTCACGGCCACGGCCACGGGCACGGCCACTGAGCCGTCCGGACGCCGCATCGGCAGACCCCCGTCCCTCCGGGCGGGGGTCTTGTCATTTGTCGGTTAATGAGTTATTTGCCGCTTGATGGGGCAGTGAAGATTTCGTGACACGTGGCAGTGAATTGAGCGCACGGTGTAGTTTCACCAGGTTCGCTCCAGCACTGTGACCATTCCGTTGTCATGGACGGGGCAGACACGCCCGGCGGTGCTGGGCATCATGCTTGACGTGACCGAGGGATGCTACGCCGGGACCATGACCGCGCGCGCTGCCGAACCCTCGGGAGGGTCGGCGCCTCCATCGCCCCGCGACACCGGCCGCGGGGCGCGCGCACCGCGTGCGGGGGACGCGGGCGACGGCGACCTCAAGGAGCTGACGAACCTCGCCGTCCAGGGCGACCCGGGCGCGATCGAGATCCTCATCGCCGAGGTGCGCCCGATGATCGTCCGGTACTGCCGGGCCCGGCTCGGACGGGTCTCCGGGCAGTACCACATCGCCGACGACGTGGCGCAGGAGGTCTGCATCGCCGTGCTGTCGGCGCTGCCCCGCTACCGGGACATGGGCCGCCCCTTCGCCTCCTTCGTCTTCGGCATCGCCGCGCACAAGATCGCGGACGCGCTGCGCAGCGCGGTCCGCGCGGCCGTGCCCACCGAGGACCTGCCGGACGGCCCCGACGACCGTCCCGGCCCCGAGGAGACGGTGGTCCGCTACATCGAGGCCCAGCGCGCCCGCGACCTGCTGACCCGGCTGCCCGAGCACCAGCGCGAACTGGTGCTGCTGCGGGTCGTCGCGGGGCTGTCGGCCGAGGAGACCGGCAACGTGCTCGGCATGTCCGCGGGCGCGGTGCGGGTCGCGCAGCACCGGGCGCTGGCCCGGCTCCGGGCGATGGCCAGAGAGGAGTCGATCGCTTGACGGAGCGCGGCCCCCTCACCGGCATCGGGGGCGCCCCGAATCCGGCCGGGCCCTCGCACTCCGGTGATGCCCCGGCGCCCCCGCCCCGGCCGGCCCCGGCGGGCCGGTCCAAGGGCCAGGCCGCCGATCTGGCCGCGGTGCGCCGGACGGACGCCCTCATCGAGGCGCTGGCCGCCCTGCGCGTCCCCGGGAACGCCGCCGCGCGCCCGGCCGACGAGTCCGACCCCGCGGTACGGCTGCTGCGCGCGCTGATCACCGACGTGGACGACCCGGCCGCCGACCCCGCGCCGCCGGCGCCGCCCGCCCCGCCCGGACCGGGCCCGCGCCGCCGCGGGCCGCGCACGATCGTCGCGCTGGGCGTGGCGGGCGCGGTCCTCGCCAGTACCGGAGTCGCCGCGGCGGGCGGCGGCGCCGTCGAACGCTCCTCCGCCGCGCCGGCGCCGAGCGCGGCGGGTGCGTCCGGTCGGGACGGCGGGCCCGCCGCCACCGACGTCGACGCCGCGACCCACGACGGCCCGCGGTCCTCGGTCCCCCCGGCGCCCGGATCCCGTACGCGAAAGCCGTCCCGCGACCCCGAACGCGCGGACATCGAGCGCATCAAGCGCCGCCTGGAGGACCTGTTCCCGCACCGGCGCCACCACGGCCGCCCGGACGGCCCCCGCATGACCACCCAGTCGGCGCCGTCCGTCCGCCCCGGCGGCCCGTCCGAGGACGACCCCCTCCGCAGCCTGGACGCCCTGCGCCGCGAAGCCCAGAAGCGGACCGGCGACTACAGAGACCCCCGCTGGGACGACTGAAGCGCCCGGGGGTTAGTTCTCCTCGCGGCCCTCTTCGCTGTCGATGACGCCGTCGACGTAGCCGCGCGCGTACTCCCAGCTCACGTAGTCGACGGGGTCGGGGGAGAGGGCCGGTTCGTGGACGCGGGGCAGGCCCTGGTCCAGCAGGTGGCGCAGGTTGCCGTGCAGCAGTTCCCAGTCGATGTAGTGGAGCTTGCCGCAGTCGCCGCAGTCGACGGTGAGGCCGCGCACGCCGAGGGGCTCCAGGAGGGCGCGAAACACCTCCAGGTCGGCGAGGTCGGCCAGCACGTCCTCCCGCTCCGTCACGCTGAGCGGAGCGGCCTCGTCGCCGGGGTCGCCGAGCGCCGCCGCCGGATCCTCCGGATCTCCGGCGAACGGGTCGAGCGGAGCGTCGTCGTGCACAGTCCCACGCTACTGCCGGACGGGCCGTAAGGTGCACCCCCCGGTCTCCTCTGTGCGCGAACAATCACGAAGCGTGCGCGGGCACCGGGAATGCGTGGTGCCGCCCGGCGTGTTTCCGGATGTCATCAAGACCACGCTCCGCCGTGCGCAACAGCCCGTCCCACCTTGGGGGGACGCCCTACCATGGGGACAGGGTCCCTCGTGACCTGGCCCGATGCCGCCACCATTATGGGAAGGTTGTCATGAACCCCGCCGCCGAGCCCGACAAGTTCCTCCCGCAGGGCCTGACCTTCGACGACGTGCTCCTGCTGCCGGGCTACTCCGACCTGCAGCCCGGCGAGGCGGACACCTCGACGCGGCTGACCCGCGAGATCTCGCTGCGGATCCCGCTCGTGTCGGCGGCGATGGACACCGTGACCGAGGCCCGGACGGCCATCGCGATGGCCCGCCAGGGCGGCATCGGCGTCCTGCACCGGAACATGTCGATCGAGGACCAGGCCGAGGAGGCCGACCGGGTCAAGCGGTCCGAGTCCGGGATGATCACGAACCCGGTGACCTGCCTGCCGGACGCGACGCTCGCCGACGTCGAGGAGCTGTGCGCCCGCTACCGGATCTCGGGCGTGCCGGTCACCGACGTGCGGGGCGTCCTGGTCGGCATCGTGACGAACCGCGACATGCGCTTCGAGTCGGACCTGTCCCGTCCGGTCCGCGAGGTCATGACCCCGATGCCGCTGGTGACGGCGCCGGTGGGCGTGTCGCGGGACGACGCGTTCCGGCTGCTGGCGGGGAACAAGGTCGAGAAGCTCCCGCTCGTGGACGCCGACGGCCGCCTCAAGGGCCTCATCACCACCAAGGACTTCACCAAGAGCGAGCAGTACCCGAACGCCACCAAGGACGCCGACGGCCGGCTGCTGGTCGCCGCGGCCGTCGGGGTCGGCGAGGACGCGCTGCGCCGCGCCCGCGCGCTGATCGACGCGGGCACCGACGTCATCATCGTCGACACCGCGCACGGCCACTCCAAGGGCGTCGCCGACACGGTCGCCGCGATCAAGGGCAACGCGGGCGTCGAGGTCGTCGGCGGCAACGTCGCGACCAAGGCCGGCGCGCAGGTCCTGGTGGACGCGGGCGCCGACGCGATCAAGGTCGGGGTCGGGCCCGGCTCGATCTGCACCACCCGCATCGTCGCCGGGGTCGGCGTGCCGCAGATCACCGCGATCTCCGAGGCGGCCCGCGCGGCGAAGGCGGCCGGCGTCCCGGTGATCGGGGACGGCGGCCTGCAGTACTCGGGCGACATCGCGAAGGCCCTGGTCGCGGGCGCCGACACGGTCATGCTGGGCAGCCTGCTCGCCGGCGTGGAGGAGTCCCCGGGCGAACTGATCTTCGTCCACGGCAAGCAGTACAAGTCGTACCGCGGCATGGGCTCGCTCGGCGCGATGCGCAACCGCGAGCGCGGCGCGTCCTACTCCAAGGACCGCTACGCCCAGGCAGACGTCAGCGCCGAGGAGAAGCTGATCCCCGAGGGCGTCGAGGGCCAGGTGCCCTACCGCGGGCCGCTCGCCAACGTCGCGCACCAGCTCGTCGGCGGCCTCCACCAGTCCATGTGGTACGCGGGGACGCGCACGATCCCCGAGCTTCAGGAGCGCGGCCAGCTCATGCGCATCAGCGTCGCCGGCCTCCGCGAGAGCCACCCGCACGACATCCAGATGACCGTCGAGGCCCCCAACTACCAAGGCCGATAGAATCGCCGGGGTAGGAACCCAAACCCGCAACACCCGAAGCGTTGGGCCGGGTGCGAACCCAAGCCCGCAACAACCGAAACGTCGCGATCGTGTGCGAAGCCAGGTTCGAGTTTGCGAGAACCGGGTCGCGCAGCGAGCCCCCTGGGCGAGTCGGAGCGATGCGGCGATCGCCGCATTGCCCGCCGAGGGAGGGTGCTCCAGCACCTGACGCCAAGGGCAATGAGAGGAACAGAGTGGCTGCTGAGGTGGAGATCGGCCGGGGCAAGAGCGGGCGCCGGGCGTACGCCTTCGACGACATCGGCATCGTGCCGTCCCGCCGGACGCGCGACCCCGAAGAGGTCAGCGTCGCCTGGCAGATCGACGCCTACCGGTTCGAGATGCCGCTGGTCGTCGCGCCGATGGACAGCGTCGTCAGCCCGGCCACCGCCATCGCCGTCGGACGCCTCGGCGGCCTCGCCGTCCTCGACCTCGAAGGGCTGTGGACGCGCTACGAGAACCCCGAGTCGCTGCTCGCCGAGATCGCCTCGCTGGACGGCGTGCGCGCCACCGAGCGGCTCCAGGAGATCTACTCCGAGCCGATCAAGGAGGAGCTGATCGGCCGCCGGATCGAGGAGGTCCGCGACGCGGGCGTCACCGTCGCGGCCCGGCTGTCGCCGCAGCGCACCGCCCAGTTCCACAAGGCCGTCATCGACGCGGGCGTCGACCTGTTCGTGATCCGCGGGACGACCGTGTCCGCCGAGCACGTGTCCGGGCGGGCCGAGCCGCTGAACCTGAAGCAGTTCATCTACGACCTCGACGTCCCGGTGATCGTCGGCGGCTGCTCCACCTACACGGCCGCGCTGCACCTCATGCGGACCGGCGCCGCCGGCGTGCTGGTCGGGTTCGGCGGCGGCTCCGGCCACACCACGCGGACCGTCCTCGGCGTCGCCGTCCCGATGGCGACCGCGGTCGCGGACGTCGCCGCCGCCCGCCGCGACTACATGGACGAGTCCGGCGGACGGTACGTCCACGTCATCGCCGACGGCGGCATGGTCAACAGCGGCGACATCGCGAAGGCGTTCGCGTGCGGGTCCGACGCGGTGATGGTCGGCTCCCCGTTCGCCCGCTCCACCGAGGCGCCGGGGCGCGGCTACCACTGGGGCAGCGAGGCGCACCATGGCGACGTCCCGCGCGGCACCCGCCTCGAACTCGGGACGATCGGGACGATGGAGCAGATCCTGCACGGCCCGTCCCATGTCGCGGACGGCTCCATGAACCTGATCGGGGCGCTGCGCCGTGCGATGGCCACCGCCGGTTACACGGAGCTGAAGGAGTTCCAGCGGGTGCAGGTCGTGGTCGCCCCCCGCAGGCCCGCCGACTGACGGCGCCCGCACGCCCGTCCGGGCTTTCGGCGCCGGTGTGGACCGGACCCTACTCTTGGGTAGGTACTGCTCGGAAACCGAACCGCTGTGGGGGGAAACGCGATGACGGCATCACCGGTGACCGGCCTTGGAAGCTCCCGGCTCGGCCCCGCCGAACGGGCCGCGGCACTCGACCGCATGGCCCGCGAGGAGTTCGACGTCGTCGTCGTCGGCGGCGGCATCGTCGGCGCGGGCGCGGCGCTGGACGCGGCCACCCGGGGCCTGTCGGTCGCGGTCGTCGAGGCCCGCGACTTCGCGTCCGGCACGTCGTCGCGCTCCTCGAAGCTCATCCACGGCGGGCTGCGCTACCTGGAGCAGTACAACTTCGACCTCGTCCGGGAGGCGCTGACGGAGCGCAGCCTGCTCCTGCAGCAGATCGCGCCGCACCTGGTGAAGCCCGTCCCGTTCCTGCTGCCGACGACGCACCGCGTCTGGGAGCGCGCGTACTTCGGCGCCGGCGTGGCCCTCTACGACCTGCTGTCCCTCCAGATGGGCAGCACGCGGGGCGTCCCGCACCACCGGCACCTGACCCGGCGCGGCGCGCTGCGGCTCGCGCCGTCCCTGCGCAAGGGCGCCTTCACCGGCGCGATCCAGTACTGGGACGCGCAGGTCGACGACGCCCGCTACGTGATGACCGTGCTGCGGACCGCGGCGGCGTACGGCGCCCAGATCGCGTCCCGCACGCAGTGCCTCGGCTTCCTGCGCGAGGGCGAGCGCGTCACCGGGCTGCGCATCCGCGACCTTGAGGGCAACACGACCAGCGAGGTCCGCGCCAAGCAGGTCGTGAACGCCACCGGCGTGTGGACGGACGACATCCAGGAACTTGTCGGCGGGCGCGGCCAGATCCATGTCAAGGCGTCCAAGGGCATCCACCTGGTCGTTCCCAAGGACCGCATCCACTCCTCGACCGGGATCATCCTGCGCACCGAGAAGTCGGTGCTGTTCGTGGTCCCGTGGGGCCGCCACTGGATCATCGGCACCACCGACACCGCCTGGGACCTGGACAGGGCGCACCCGGCGGCTTCCAAGGCCGACATCGACTACGTCCTCGACCACGTCAACTCCGTCCTGAACACGCCGCTGACCCACGACGACGTCGAAGGCGTCTACGCCGGGCTGCGCCCCCTGCTCACGGGCGAGACGGAGGAGACGTCCAAGCTCTCCCGCGAGCACGTGGTCGCGCACCCCGTCCCCGGCCTGGTCCTGGTGGCGGGCGGCAAGTACACGACCTACCGCGTCATGGCCAAGGACGCCATCGACGCCGTCGCCCACGGGCTCGATGGCAAGGTCGCCGAATCCTGCACGGACCGCATCCCGCTCGTCGGCGGCGACGGCTTCCAGGCCATGTGGAACGCCCGCCACCGCCTCGCGTCCCGGTCCGGCCTGCACGTCGCCCGCATCGAGCACCTCCTGCGCCGCTACGGCACGCTCCTGGACGACCTGCTCGGACTCGTCTCCGACAAGCCCGACCTGGCCAAGCCCCTCACCGGGGCCGACGACTACCTGCGCGCCGAAGTCGTCTACGCCGCCACCCACGAGGGCGCCCGCCACCTCAACGACGCCCTCGCCCGCCGCACCCGCATCTCCATCGAGACCTGGGACCGCGGCGTCGGCGTCGCCCAGGAGGCCGCGGACCTCATGGCCCCCGTCCTCGGCTGGTCCAAGAAGCAGCGCGACCGCGAGATCGAGTACTACCGCAAGCGCGTGGAGGCCGAGCGCGCCTCGCAGACCCAGGAAGGCGACCAGGAGGCCGACGCCCACCGCAGGGGCGCCCCGGACATCGTCCCCATCGCGACCCCCTGACCCCGCGCCCCCCGACCCCGCGCCCCCCGACCCCGCGCCCGCTGACCCCGCGACCGCCGGCGCGCCGTATGCCGGGCGGTCAGCCGGGGCGGCCGGGGCGGGGGCCCTGCATCAGGGTCTTGCCGGTCGTGTAGAGGTCGGCGGGGACTCGGGCCGGGTCCAGGAGGTGCTGGAAGGCCACGCCTAAGTCGAGGGCCATGGTCAGGGTGGCGCGGTCGGCGGGGGCGATGCCGTCCGCCGGGCCGAGCTCGCTGGCCAGCTGGGCGCGGCGGTCGGCGTACCAGTCGGCGATGCGCCACCCGGCGGCGTAGTCGCGCATGCCGTAGAGCCAGAACTCGACGAGCAGGAGGGCGAGGCGGCGGGGACCGTCGTCGCCGTCGTGCCGGGCGGACGAGCGGCCGGTGCGGTCGGCGTCCTCGACGGCGGCGCGGAGCTCGTCGCAGACGTCGGGGCCGGTCCGGTCGCTGGTGATGCGTTCCATCAGGGCGAGCAGCAGGTCGGTCTTGCCCGCGAAGTTGGAGTAGACGGCGCCCTTGGTGAGGCCGGCGGCCGCCGCGATGTCGTCGAGCGAGGCGCCGTGGATGCCGCGCTCGGCCCAGAGGCGCTCGGCGGCGGCGAGCAGGGCGGTGCGGGTCTGCTCGCGCCGGGCCCGGCGCGGCCGCGGATCGCCGGCCCCCGCGCCCTCGGGCCGCTTGTCGCCGTGGGCGTGCCTCATTCGCTGTTACCTCCGTGTCCGAGACCGCGCGTTCCCCGGGCGCGCGTTGGTTTCCTCCCTCACTGCCTCGCGCGCCGAGATTCTCTCCTGCCCTTCGGAATACACCGCGCGGACGTGGTCAGTCTTCGACTTGCTCAACTCCGGTCGCGTTGGAACGCTCCGTTCGCCTACCGGTTGTCACCTGAGGACGGATACGAGGTGATGAGGTGGGGCAGATCACTGGAAGTGATGCGTTACTTGCAGGTAGCCAAAAATGGGCAGCTGGTCATACTCTGCCTGCATGGCATCCCCGACGGTCCCTGCCGAAGGCGCGGCAGAGCGCGAGCTCCCCCAGACCCTGATCGACCGGCTGGCCTCCCGCGTCGCCTCGGGCGGCGCCGACACCGCGACGATCCCCAGCCCGTTCACCGGTGAGCCCTTCGCGACCGTCCCGATCTCCACGGCCGACGACGTCCGCAAGGCCTACGAGCGCGCCAGGGAGGCGCAGCGGGCCTGGGCGGCGCTGCCGGCCGGCGAGCGGGTCAAGCCGTTCCTGCGGCTCGCGGAAACGCTGGTCGACCGGCGCGAGGAGATCCTCGACGTCATCCAGCTGGAGACCGGCAAGGCGCGCCGCCACGCGATGGAGGAGTTCCTCGACGTGGCGCTGTGCTCCCTCTACTACGCCCGGCGGGCCCCGAAGCTGCTGAAGCCGAAGCGCCGGCAGGGCATGATGCCGGGGCTGACGCGCGTGCAGGAGCTGCGGCACCCGAAGGGCGTCGTGGCGCTGATCGCCCCCTGGAACTACCCGTTCGCGCTGGGCGCGAGCGACATCGCGCCCGCGCTGATGGCGGGCAACGCGGTGATCCACAAGCCGGACACCCAGACGTGCCTGTCCAGCCTGTGGGTCCTGGACCTGCTCATCTCGCTCGGGCTGCCCGAGGACCTGTGGCAGATCGTCGTCGGGGACCCGGCCGAGATCGGCGACCCGCTGCTGGAGGAGGCCGACTACGTCTCCTTCACCGGGTCGACGCGCGGCGGCACCGCCATCGCCGCCAAGGTCGCGCCGCGCCTCGTCGCGTACTCGCTGGAGCTCGGCGGCAAGAACCCGATGATCGTCATGCCGGACGCCGACGTCGAGCGGACCGCGCGCGGCGCCGTCCGCGCGTGCTTCACCAACGCCGGGCAGCTGTGCATCTCGATCGAGCGGATGTACGTCCACGAGGACATCTACGACCGGTTCGTCCCGCGGTTCGTCGAGCTGGTCAAGGGCATGAAGCTCGGCACCGGCCTCGACTTCGACGCCGAGATGGGCTCGCTGACCTACCGGCGCCAGCTGGAGGCGGTGAGCCGGCACGTCGACCAGGCCGTCAAGGAGGGCGCGACCGTCCTCGCCGGCGGCAAGGCCCGGCCGGACATCGGCCCGCTGTTCTACGAGCCGACGGTCCTCACGGACGTCAGCGGCGACATGGACCTGTGCGCGAACGAGACGTTCGGGCCCGTCGTGTCGATCTACAAGTACCGGGACGAGGACGAGGTCGTCGCCCGCGCCAACGACACCGCCTACGGGCTGAACGCGTCGGTATGGACGAAGCACCCGGCGCGGGGCCGCCGCCTCGCCGCCCGCATCCAGGCCGGGACCGTCAACATCAACGACGGCTACGGCGCCGCGTACGCCTCGTACGACTCCCCGATGGGCGGCATGAAGCAGTCCGGGGTGGGACGCCGCCACGGCGCCGAGGGCCTGCTGAAGTTCACCGAGGTGCAGACCGTCGCGAGCCAGCACTTCATGGACCTCGAACCCCCCGCCGCGATCGGTTACGACACGTTCGCCGGCTTCATGGCGTCGGGCATCAAACTCATGAAGAAGCTGCACATCAAGTAGGGATCGTTCGTGAAGCATGACTTCGACGTGCTCGTCGTCGGGTCGGGATTCGGCGGCAGCGTGTCCGCGCTGCGGCTGACCGAGAAGGGCTACAAGGTCGGCGTGATCGAGGCGGGCCGCCGCTTCGACACGAACCCGACCGGGGCACCCGGATCCAGGTATCCGGAGCTGCCCAAGACGAACTGGCGCGTCGGACGGTACCTGTGGGCGCCGGCGCTCGGCCTGACCGGCATCCAGCGGATGCACCTCATCCGCGGCGCGAAGTCGAGCCGCGTGATGGTGCTCGCGGGGGCGGGCGTGGGCGGCGGGTCGCTGAACTACGCCAACACCCTGTACGTCCCGCCGGAGCCGTTCTTCAAGGACGGCCAGTGGGCGCGCATCACCGACTGGCAGGACGAGCTGGCGCCCTACTACGAGCAGGCCAAACGGATGCTGGGCGTCGTCCAGAACCCGACGACGACCGAGGCCGACAAGGTCATGAAGAAGGTCGCCGACCGGATGGGCAAGGGCGACACCTTCGTCAAGACGCCCGTCGGCGTCTACTTCGGGCGCGGCGCCGGGATCGAGAGCGCCGACCCGTTCTTCGGCGGGGCGGGCCCGCGCCGGCGCGGCTGCCTCGAATGCGGCGAATGCATGGTGGGCTGCCGCCACGGCGCGAAGAACATGCTCACCGAGAACTACCTGTACCTCGCCGAGAGGGCCGGCGCCCGGGTGATGCCGCTCAGCCGCGTCACCTCGGTCCGGCCCCTGCCCGGCGGCGGCTACGCGGTCGAGATCGTCCGGACGGGCTCGTTCGGGCGCAACCGCAAGACGCTCACCAGCGAACAGGTGGTCTTCGCGGCCGGCACCTACGGGACGCAGAAGCTGCTGCACAAGCTCCGGACGACCGGCGCCCTCCCGCACCTGTCGGCACGGCTCGGCGCCCTGACCCGCACGAACTCCGAGGCGATCCTGGGCGGTGGCCGCCGCAACGGACGGCCCGGCCCCGACTTCTCCGAGGGCGTCGCGATCACCTCGTCGTTCCACCCGGCGCCCGACACCCACGTCGAACCCGTCCGCTACGGGCGGGGCTCCAACCTCCTCGCCGGCCTCCAGACCCTCCTCGTCGACGGGGACCGGCCCGGCGAGCGGCACACGCCCCGCATCCGCAAGTTCGCCCGCGAGGCGGTGCGCCGGCCGCGCGACCTCGTCCAGCTCTTCGACGTCCGGCACTGGTCGGAGCGGACGGTCATCGCGCTGGTCATGCAGACCCGCGACAACTCGATCACGCTGCGCCCGAAGCGGGGCCCGTTCGGCTGGGACGTCCGCGCGTCCGCCGGGCACGGCGAGCCGAACCCGACCTGGATCCCGGAGGGGCACGAGGCGACGCGCCGGATCGCCGCGGAGATCGGCGGCATCGCGGGCGGCACCTGGGGCGACCTGTTCGACATCCCGATGACCGCGCACTTCCTCGGCGGCTGCGCCATCGGCGAGTCGGCCGAGACCGGCGTGATCGACGCCTACCACCGCGTCTACGGGCACCCCGGCCTCCACATCGTGGACGGCTCGGCGGTCTCGGCGAACCTGGGCGTCAACCCGTCCCTGACCATCACCGCACAGGCCGAACGCGCCATGTCCTTCTGGCCGAACCGCGCCGAGGAAGACCCGCGTCCCGCGCTGGGCGCCGCCTACCGGCGGCTCGCCCCCGTCCCGCCGAAGAACCCGGCCGTGCCGGCGGCGGCCCCGGCGGCCTTGAACCTCCCCATCATCGCCATCACCTAACGGGTGCTGACCCGTCCGCGGGTGCGAGAAGGGGCGAGCCCACCGCGACGTCAGGCCGCGGTGGGCTCGGTGGGCTCGGTGGGGGCTAGGCGCGGTATGCGGCCCACTGGGACTGCATCCGGGCGGTCTGGCCCGGGGTGAACTCGTACATGCAGGAGTCGTAGCTGTAGTCCATGAAGTTGTGGATGGGGTCGGCTCCCGGGGCGGAGCACGTGTCGCGCCCCGTCGGGCACCCCGAGGCCGGGCTCTGCTCGGCGGGGGTGTCGGAGACGCGGTCGCCCTGGCCGCCGCAGCCACCCTGGAAGGTGTGGTACAGGCCCATCCAGTGACCCACCTCGTGGGTGGCGGTGTCGCCCTCGTTGTAGTTGCCGATGGCGCCGCCCGGGAGGCTCTGGTAGTGGATGACGACGCCGTCCATCGCGGGCTGGGAGCGGTAGCTGCTCGGGAACGTGGCCCAGCCGAGGAGGCTGCTGCCCAGGTCGGCGGTGTAGATGTTGAGGTCCTGGGCGTTGCCGGTGTGCAGGGAGCTCTTCATCTGGCTTTCGTAGCCTTCGGGGTCGGAGAACCAGGACGCGTTCTGCGTCCGCCTGATCTCCGAGAGCGTGAACGTGACGCCGCTGCCCGCGTAGGCGTTGTTGAGCACGTTGAGCTGCTGCTGGAGGGTCGAGTCGGAGACGTTGCCCGCGCTGCCGTAGACGACCTGGAAGTGGACCCGGACCGTGACGGCCGCGGCCACGCGCACCGTCTTGAGCTTGCCGACGCGGTTCTGGAAGTCCTTCTCCA
Organism: Actinomadura monticuli; assembly: GCF_041463655.1. Lineage (NCBI taxonomy): Bacteria > Bacillati > Actinomycetota > Actinomycetes > Streptosporangiales > Thermomonosporaceae > Actinomadura > Actinomadura monticuli. Next base: position 121,903 of record NZ_JAXCEI010000017.1, on the reverse strand, counting down.
TCGCGGCGACCTTGGCCGCGCTGGGCTGGTTGCGTTCGGCGACGTGCGCTCCGGCCCGGACGCGGGCCTGCGCGGGCTGCTCGGCGCACTGGGTGGACGGTGTGGACTGCGTGGACGGGGCGGACGGCGCGGCGAGGGTGGCGGGGACGGCTGGCGCGTACGCGGTGAAGGCGGCGGCCAGGCCGAGGACGGTGGCGATTCCGGCGCGTTTCATGGAACTCCTTGGGGGCGGCGCGAGCGGGGGAGCGCGCGCGGGGGGAGCGGAGTCATCGCTGGAACCAGAGTGGATGCGAACAAACGTCACGTCTTTGGCAAACCTGGACGAACAGGGACGGCTAACGCTGAATACGGCGCCGTAGCGCGGCGGCGTAGCGTGTTCCGCATGGACGTGAAGGGCGAGGCGGCGCGGATCCTGGCGGAGTTGCGCGCGCAGGCGGACCCGGTCCGGGCGGAGGGCGAGAAACGCTATCTGAAGAGTGATTTCGCCCATATCGGCGTGACCGTGCCGGTGCTGCGCAAGGTGGCCGTCTCGGCGGTCAAGGCCGAGCCCGCGCGGGACGAACTGCTGAGCCTCGCCCAGGTCCTGTGGGACGTGACCGACGAAGGACGCCCGGTGCACGAGGCCCGCATGGCGGCCATAGAGGTGCTCGTCAAGCGGGCGGCGCTGCTGGAGCCGCGCGACATGGCCATGGCGGAGGCGCTCGTCCGCGACTCGGCGAGCTGGGTGTACGTCGACAACGTCGCGGAGAGGATCGTCGGCGGGCTCGTCACCCGGAACCCGGATCTGGCGACGGTCCTCGACGCGTGGGTCGCCGACCCCTACATGTGGATACGGCGTACGGCCGTCCTGGCGCTGCTGCCGGGCGTCCGGACGGGCGACCCCGATCTGGAGAGGATCAGCCGGTTCGGGGACGCGCTGATAGGCGAGCGTGAGTTCTTCATCAGGAAGGCCCTGGGGTGGGTCCTGCGGGAGCACTCCAAGAAGGACCCGGCCTGGGTGGTGCGGTGGGTCGAGCCCCGTCTCGACGTCATCTCGGGCGTGACGCTGCGGGAGGCCGTCCGGCGCCTGCCCCCGGAGGAGGCGGCCCGGCTCCGCCGGCCGTCCTAGGCGCGGTAGGCCGTCCACACCTTGCGCATACGGGCACCCTGGCCGGCGGTGAAGGACGTCATGCACGTGTCGTAGCTGTAGTCCATGTAGTTGTGGACGGGGTCGGCCCCAGGCGAGGTGCACGTGTCCTTGCCGGTCGGGCAGCCGTTCGTCGGATCGCGCTCGGCGGGCGTGTCGGCGACCCGGTCGCCCTGGCCGCCGCAGCCGTCCTGGAACGTGTGGTACAGCCCCAGCCAGTGCCCCACCTCATGGGTGGCGCTGAACCCCTTGTTGAAGTTGTCGATGTAACCGCCCGGCATGCTGCCGTAGTGGATGGTCACGCCGTCCATCTGGGGGTCGGCCGTGTACTTCCAGGGGAACGTCGACCAGCCGAGCAGATCGCCGCCTATGAAGGTGCTGTAGAGGTTCAGCGTGCCCTTGCCGCCCTTGCGCAGTTGCGGCTTGTACGTGCCCTCGTAGCGTTCCGGGTCCTGGAACCAGGTCGCGTTGTCGGTCCGGCTGATCTCACGGAGCACGAAGGAGACCTGCGTGTCCGCGCCTCCGTTGCGTCCGCCGTAGGAGGCGTTCATCGTGCTGATCTGGCGCTGGACCTCCTCGGTGGAGACGTTGCCCTTCACCCCGTCGTGGATCACGTGGAAGTAGACGGGGACGCTGATCTGGGCCGCCGCCGAACGGAGCGCACGGCCGTCCGTCCGCCCGCCCCGGCCCGAGCCCTGGCCAGGGCCAAGGTCGTCCAGGATCCGGTCGAGACGCCGCTCGACGGTGGCCGCCTGCGCCGGGGTCAGGTCGTTGCGGTCCCGGCCGTGCGCCCCCGTCCGCAGCCGTGCCTCCGGGTGCGCGCAGTCGCCGGCGTGCCCGCGCGCGAGCGCGGCGGACGGCCCGGAGAGCGAAGAGGGCGCGGCGGGGACGAGAGCGGCGAGCAGGGCGGTGGCGGCGAGCAGCTTCACGGCACTCCTAGGGAGGTCGCTTGCGGACGGGAGCCATGCAGGTACGTATCTCGACTACAGGGCGTCATTAACACGTATCAGAGCGAAGCGTAAGAGTGGGCGTGATCAAGGTAAATGGATGCCGACCGTTATCGGCCAGTCGCGCCATGTGACGGCCGGGGCGAGGGTGCGGCGCATCGGCGCAGGCAGCGGGCCCGTAGACTGGAGGCCCCTTCCGGCCGTGCGAAAGGCTTAGTCGGTGCCCGCAGACCAGTCCTTTGACACCGTCCTCGTCGTCGACTTCGGCGCGCAGTACGCGCAGCTGATCGCGCGGCGCGTCCGCGAGTGCCATGTGTTCAGCGAGATCGTGCCGTCCACGATGCCGGCGGCGGAGATGCTCGCGAAGCGGCCGAAGGCGATCATCCTGTCGGGCGGCCCCGCCTCGGTGTACGAGAAGGGCGCCCCCGCCGCGCCGGACGGGCTGTTCGACCTCGGCGTCCCGACGCTCGGCATCTGCTACGGCCACCAGGTGATGGCGCAGGCCCTGGGCGGGACGGTCGAGAACTCCGACGTCGCCGAGTACGGGGGCGCGACCGTCGCCGTCACGTCCCCGGGCATGCTGTTCGAGGGGCTGCCGCACGAGCAGGCGGTGTGGATGTCCCACCGCGACTTCGTCAGCAGCGCCCCGTCCGGCTTCACCGTGACGGCCAGCACCGAGGTCACGCCGGTCGCCGGCATGGAGGACCTGGAGCGCGGCTTCTTCGGCGTCCAGTTCCACCCGGAGGTCCTGCACACCGAGCACGGCATGGAGATCCTCCGGCGTTTCCTCTACGAAGGCGCCGGATGCCGCCCCAACTGGACGATGCTGAACATCGCGGACGAGTCCATCCAGGCCGTCCGGCAGCAGGTCGGCGCGAAGCGGGTGATCTGCGGGCTGTCGGGCGGCGTGGACTCCGCCGTCGCCGCCGCGCTCGTCCAGCAGGCCATCGGCGACCAGCTGACCTGCGTGTTCGTCGACCACGGCCTGCTGCGCAAGGGCGAGCCCGAGCAGGTCGAGAAGGACTTCGTCGCCGTCACCGGGGTGAACCTGCACGTCGTCGACGCGCAGGACCGCTTCCTCGCCGCCCTCGACGGGGTCTCCGACCCGGAGGAGAAGCGCAAGATCATCGGCCGCGAGTTCATCCGCGTGTTCGAGGAGGCGGCCCGGGAGATCGTCCACGGCGGTTCCGGGGGGTCTGGGGGGTCTGGGGGGTCGTCCCCTCAGAGGGGCGCGGAGGACGCGGCCGAACCGGTCGAGTTCCTCGTCCAGGGGACCCTCTACCCGGACGTGGTCGAATCGGGCGGCGGTACCGGCGCGGCCAACATCAAGTCGCACCACAACGTCGGCGGCCTCCCCGACGACCTGCAGTTCAAGCTGATCGAGCCGCTGCGGACGCTGTTCAAGGACGAGGTCCGCGCGCTCGGCGAGCAGCTCGGCCTGCCGTCCGAGATCGTGTGGCGGCAGCCGTTCCCGGGGCCCGGCCTCGGCATCCGCATCATCGGCGCCGTCACCCGCGACCGCCTGGACATCCTGCGCGACGCCGACGCCATCGCCCGCGAGGAGCTGACCCGCGCCGGCCTCGACCGCGACATCTGGCAGTTCCCGGTGGTGCTGCTGGCGGACGTCCGCTCCGTCGGCGTGCAGGGCGACAGCCGGACGTACGGGCACCCGATCGTCCTCCGCCCGGTGACCAGCGAGGACGCCATGACGGCCGACTGGGCGAAGCTCCCCTACGACGTCCTGCAGCGGATCTCGACCCGCATCACCAACGAGGTCCGCGAGATCAACCGCGTCACGGTCGACATCACGTCCAAGCCCCCGGGCACCATCGAGTGGGAGTGACCCGGCGCTGAGCACCATGCGGAACGCCCGGCCGGAGAGCGGTTCCGGCCGGGCGTTCCGTGCGGTGTCCGGGCAGGTCAGACGGTGGCGGGGGCGAGGGCGGCCTCGGCCTCCAGCGTCGCGGCGGTCGCGTTGACGACGGCGGCGATCCGCAGCGCCTCCTGGACGAGCTCGCGCGACAGGCCGCCCTCGCGGACGACCTTCTCGTGCGACTCCAGGCAGCGCCCGCACCCGTTGACCGCCGACACGGCCAGCGACCACAGCTCGAAGTCGACCTTGTCCACGCCCGGCCTGCCGATGATCGACATCCGCAGCTTGGCGGGCAGCGTCGCGTACGTCTCGTCCCCGATCAGGTGGGTGGCGCGGTAGTACACGTTGTTCATCGCCATGATCGACGCGGCGCCCTTGGCCGCCTCGAACGCCTCGGCGGTCAGGTAGTCGCCCGCCTCCTCGGCCAGTTCCCGGATGACGACGGCGCTGCGCGTGGCGAGCGCGCAGGCGAGGACCGTCCCCCACAGCTGCTGCTCGGTGAGCTGCGAGGTGGAGGTCAGCGAGCCCAGGTTGAGCTTGGTGTCCTTGGCGTATCCCGGGAGGGCGCTCTTCAGCGCGTCAACGCTCATGATCACAGGTCCTTTCCAGCGGACGGCCGGCCGCGCGTCCCGCCGCGGCCGGCCGTGAACGATCTCGGCGGATCAGGCGCCGGCCAGCAGCTTGGTCGCGTCGAGGGTGTCCTCGCCCTTGTTCCAGTTGCAGGGGCACAGCTCGTCGCTCTGCAGCGCGTCGAGGACCCGCAGGACCTCCTTGACGTTCCGGCCGACGGACCCGGCGGTCACCATGGCGAACTGGATCTCGTTGTTGGGGTCGACGATGAACGTCGCACGCTGCGCCACGCCGTCCTCGGTGAGGATGCCGAGGGCCTCGCACAGCTCGCGCTTGAGGTCGGACAGCATCGGGAACGGGATCTCGCGCAGGTCCGGGTGGTCCTTGCGCCAGGCGAAGTGGACGAACTCGTTGTCCACGGACGCGCCCAGCACCTGCGCGTCGCGGTCGGCGAAGTCCTCGTTGAGGCGGCCGAACTCGGCGATCTCCGTCGGACAGACGAAGGTGAAGTCCTTGGGCCAGAAGAAGACGACCCGCCACTTGCCCTCGTAGGACTTGTGGTTGATCGTCTCGAACGCGTTCTCGGCGTCCAGCGAGACGCAGGCGGTGAGCTCGTACTCGGGGAACTTGTCACCGACAGTAAGCACGCATGCTCCTTCATCATGAGAAAAGGGTCGCCTCCGCATGAGGAGGCGCAGGAGGGCCGCGGGGTCTCCACCTCGGCGGCCGATGTCACCGACAGTGCCGCGCCCCGACCCGAAAGAGAAATCGATGAATCCCAAGAATCCGATAGGACTCGCCTATCAATCCCTGAGATGCCCCCATGACCAGCAGGAACGTGCGCACCCCGGCTGGCCGACCACGTCACCCATAGACGCAAATCACACAGACTCGCCCCAAACCGGGCCTAACGCTGCGTAGCGCGCAAGCATAGGCCGCCCACCCGACCGTCCACAACCAGCGAGCGTGCGCGGTAGCGGCGGCGGGTGGGCCGCCGCTACCGCCGCGGGTCAGGCTGGGGTGGGGGGTGTCCGGACGAGGTGGCGGGCGAAGAAGCGGACCGCGCTGTCGGCCTCGAACCTCGGTAGTTCCTTATGACCGCCCGCGTTGGCGTGCAGCGTCTTCTCCTTCGAGGCGAAGGCGTCGAACAGGGCGAGGCCGGCCTCGCGCGGGATGTGCTCGTCGTCCCACTGCATGGCGAACTCGACGGGGACGGTGATCTTCTTCGCCTGCTCCGCCAGGCCCCCGGGCCAGTGGAGGCCGAAGACCGCGGCCGTGATCCGCCGCTCGGCCGCCACCAGCGGCACGCCGATCGCGGTGCCCATGTTGAGGCCGAAGTAGCCGACCGGCCCGTCCGCGCCGATCTCCGCGAGATCCTGGAGGGCGTCCAGGGCGGCCCGCCACTCGGGCACGGCGCGGTCCGCCAGGTGGGCGTTGTAGCGCACGACGATCGAACCGACCGGCTCGCCCGCCGCCATCGCCCGCTGCATCGCGGTGATCTCCCGCTCGTCGTGCGCCGTGCGCGTCCGGTCGCCGTGACCGGGCGCGTCGATGACGGCGACGTGGACGCCGCAGCCGGACACGAGGCGCTGCGCCCGGCCCGACATCGCCGGATGCTTCTTGTGGTTGCCTCCGCCGTGGCCCATCAGCACCAGGGGCGCCCGGTCGGCGCCGGAGGGCGGCGACCAGAGGACGCCGGGGACCTCGCCCACGGTGAAGTCGCGCTCGACCATGCCGTCCGATGACGACTCGGCGGTGAACTGCAGAGAATGCACAGGTGTCGCCTTTCGAGAGTGCCTTGTTCCGAGGCGCTCCCGGCGACACCTACGTCAGTCGCCCGACCGTGAAACGAGGGGGAGCACCCACCTCCGTACAGCGTTCATGGGTCTCACCTCCTCAGCCGGTTCACGGGCGCCTGCACGCTACCGGGCCGGGGAAAGTCCCGTCCAATCGTTTTCGGCCGGAGCCAGGGCCGTTTCCAGGACGTGGTGGAGGGTGGTCGCCGATCGCCTCGCCGGCGTGGGCGTTCCCGGCGGAGGCCCGGGGACGTCCATTGACGTGGCGTAAGTTAGAACTTACCTTTCTGGCAACGTTCGTCCCCAGATCGGGAGGCCGCCGTGCCCTTGCAGACCGCGCCGGACATGGAGAACATCTTCACCCCGCTGATGCACGAGCACGACTACGTCATCGACGAGGTGGACGGGGACCTTCCGTCCGACCTGACGGGGACGCTCTACCGGATCGGGCCGGGCAAGTGGGAGGTCGGGCGCACGCTGCTGCACCACCTCTTCGACGGCGACGGGATGGTCTCGCAGTTCAGCTTCGACGGCCGCGAGGTCCGCTACCGCAACCGGTACGTGCGGACGCCGCAGTTCGTGGACGGCATGGTCGCCGGCCGGGCGCGGAGGCCCGCCGTGGGGACGGCGCTTCCGGGCGGCTTCTGGACCAACTTCGCGAAGGCGAAGGGGCCCGCCAACGCGGCCAACACCGGTGTCGTGATGCACGCCGACCGGCTGCTCGCCCTGTGGGAGGGCGGCCCGCCCCACCGGCTGGACCCCGACACCCTGGAGACGCTCGGCGTCCACGACTTCGGCGGGCGGCTCCGGGGCATGCTCAAGGCGTTCTCCGCCCACCCCAAGTGGGACCCGGTCACGGGCGAGATGTTCAACTTCGGCCAGGAGTTCGCGCCGCTGCCCCACCTGAACTGCTGGAAGGTCGACCGGCAGGGCCGGTTGCGGCGGCTCGCCAAGGTGCGGATGCTGAACATGCCGTGGAACCACGATGTCGCGCTGACGACCGAGCACATGGTGTTCGTCCTGGACCCGTACATGTTCGACCTGCGCACGATGCTGAGCGGCGGGCCCATGTTCGACGCGATCCGGCACCGTCCGGAGAAGGGGACGCGGTTCGTGCTCGTCCCGCGCAACGGCGGCCCGGCGCGGATCGTGGAGCACGAGACGCTCGTCCACCTGCACGTCGCGAACGCCTTCGAGGACGGGACGGACACGGTCGTCGACCTGGTCCTGTTCGACGACTACGAGGACATCCGGCGCGACCTCACCGGATTCCGCACGCGGTTCCCCGAACTGCCGCCCAGCAGGCTCATGCGCTACCGGATCACGCCGTCCGGGCGCGTGATCGAGACGCGGCTCTCCGACGTGCCGGGCGAGCTTCCGCAGTTCGACTGGCGCCGCTCCACCCGCCCGCACCGGTACACCTACATGAGCGGACGGACGGGGACCAGCGGCGAGTACGACAGCGTCCTGAAGGTCGACGGCGACACCGGCCGTACCGAGGCCCATGGGATGGGCCCGCACACCTACGTCGGCGAGCCCATCTTCGTGCCCCGCACACCGGACGCCGCCGAGGACGACGGGTGGCTCCTGACCGTGGTGTACCTCGGCGCGGAGCACAGGTCGCAGCTCCGCGTCCTGGACGCCCGCGGCCTGGAGGACGTCGCCGCGCTGAACCTGAAGCACCACATCCCGTTCGGATTCCACGGCACGTTCACCAGGCGGGTCGCCGAGCCCGGCTCCCCCATCCCGCACCCGGACCGGCTGCCCCTGCCGTGAGGGCCGGACCCGTGGTGAGGCGCGCTGTGGCGAATCACATGCTGTGGTGAATCCCACCGGCCGTTGACCAGCGAAGCATCACGATCTGTGACGGTCGTTGGATAACGTTCGGTCGAGATGGCGATCAGCAGACCGACGGTGGCCCAGTTGCGGGCGTTCCTGGCGCTCGCGGAGCATCTGCACTTCGGGGACGCCGCCGCCGCGCTGCGCATGAGCCAGCCCGCGCTGTCCGGGGCCGTGTCCGCGCTCGAGGAGAACCTGGAGACGCGGCTCGTCGAGCGGACGACGAGGAAGGTCCTGCTGACGCCCGCCGGCGAGCACGTCGCACGGCGCGCGGAGGTCGTCCTGGCGGAACTGGACCGCCTGGTGGACGAGGTCAAGGCCGTCCGGGGGCCGCTGGTGGGCCCGCTCCGGGTCGGGGTCATCCCGACCGTCGCGCCGTACCTGCTGCCCATCGTCCTGCCGAGGCTCGCCAAGGAGCACCCCGACCTGGAGCTGTCGGTGCACGAGGACCAGACCGAGCACCTCGTCGCGGAACTGCTCGCCGGGCGGCTGGACGTGGTGCTGCTCGCGCTGCCCCTCCTCGCGGCCGGGGTGACGGAGATCGTCCTGTACGAGGAGGACTTCGTGCTCGTCGCGCCCGCCGGTTCCGAACTCGGCGACGACGGGATCGAGCGCGAGGCGCTGCACGACATGGACGTCCTCCTGCTGAACAAGGGCCACTGCCTGCGCGACCAGGCCCTGGACGTCTGCCGGGACGTGGGCGCCCGCACGGCCGCGGCGACCTACGCGACGAGCCTGGCGACGCTGGTCCAGCTCGTGTCGGGCGGGCTCGGCGTGACGCTCGTCCCGGAGACGGCGCTGCCGGTGGAGACGCGCCGGGCGCCGAACCTCGGGCTGCACCGGTTCGCGCCGCCGGCGCCGTTCCGCCGGATCGGGCTCGGGTTCCGGTCGACGTGCCCTCGCGTGGACGAGTTCGAGGCGCTCGCGGAGAGCGTCCGCATGGCCGTCGCCGAGTCCGGCGTCGCCCCGGGGATCCGCCCCGCGCGACCGTAGGCCGCCACCGCCGCGGTTCCGCGCCTGGAGCCGCCGGACGGAGGGTCACGGGACCGTAAGCACCGGGCCAGGCGAGGTCAAGTCTGCGTCAGGGGAGGCTCTGGCAATGGCGATGCGCGTTCATGCGGTGGCGTGACGTCACCATGCTCTGTGGGGCGAGGAGGAGGCCCCATGTCCCCGAAGCTCAGCGTCGTCGTGCCGTTCCACAACACCGAGGAGTACTTCCGGGAGTGCCTGGAGTCACTGGCCCGGCAGACGCTGCGCGACATCGAGGTGATCCTGGTCGACGACGGGTCCACCGACAACAGCGCGGTGCTCGCCAAGGAGATGTGCGCCCGCGACCAGCGCTTCCGCCTGTTCACGCGCGAGCAGGAGGGCCCGGGGCCCGCGCGCAACGCGGGCGTGCGGCAGGCGAGGGGCACGTACCTGGCGTTCGCCGACGCCGATGACGTCGTGGAGCGGGACGCCTATGCGCGGCTGGTCGGCTCCCTCGACCGGACGGGTTCCGACATGGCGGGCGGCAACGTCCAGCGCATGGAGGCCGACCGCACGTGGCAGTCGCCCCTGCATGACGGCGTGTTCACGGAATCCTGTTCGCGGACGCATGTGTCGTCCAAGCCGGTCCTGATGCGCGACCGTACGCCGTGGAACAAGGTGTACCGGCGCGAGTTCTGGGAGCAGACCGGCCTGGAGTTCCCCACGGGCTTCTACGAGGACCCTCCCGTCATGGCGCGCGCGCACGCCCTGGCCCGTTCCGTGGACGTCCTGAGCGAGACGGTCTACTACTGGCGTAAGCGGCCGGGGTCCATCACCGACGACCGCCATGACTGGGACAACCTCCGGCAGCGTTTCGCGTCCGCGCGTGCGCTGCGGGAGGCGATGACCGGTTACGCGCCCCAGTTCCTCAACGCGTACGACGAGCACTCCCTCATCGAGATCGACCTCCGCATCCTCTTGGAGGCGCTCCCCAGGACGCAGGACGAGCACCACGAGGAGCTCGTCGCGATGGGTGCGGCACTGGCCCGGAAGATCAGCCCGCGCGTGCTGAAGCGGCTGCCGGCGATCCTGCGCCTGCAACTGCACCTGCTCTGCCGCCGGATGCTGCCGGAGCTGCTGGAGGTGCTGCGGTTCGTCCGGCTCAAGATGGCGGCGGACGCGCCCCGGGTGCGGCGCGGCCTGCGGCACCGCTGGTACGCGGAGTTCCCGTTCTTCGAGGACGAGGAGCGGGCCGTCCCCGCGCACGTGTACGACGTGACCGACGAGCTGAAGCCGGTCGCGGCCGTCGACCGGGCCGCCTGGGTGGACGGGCGGCTCCGCATCGAGGGGCACGCCTACATCCGGCACCTGGACTCCTCCACCGAGGACGGTTCCCGGATCCGGCTGTGGCTGGTGGCGGCGAACAAGCGGGGCCTCATGCGCGTCCCGGTCACGCGGGTCCGGCGGCCGGACGTGACGGCCCGGTCGCGGCAGTCGGCCGTGTCCTACGACTGGTCCGGGTTCGTCGCGGAGATCGAGCCGGCCGCGCTGAAGATGTTCGGGCGCTGGCGCGACATCGACTGGGTGCCGTGCGCGGAGGTCGTCAACCGAGGGCTGCGGCGGCGCTCCACGTTCGCGAACCCGCGCCTCACGAGCCGGCAGTGGCCGGACGACCGGGAGTGCGCGCCGGGCGTCCTCGTCCAGGGCGTCGCGGGCCGGCAGCGGTTCGTGGTGCAGGTGCGGCGGACGGCGGCGGCGGTCGTCGGGTGCCATCTGGAGGGCGGCGAACTGTGCCTGGACGGCTGGAGCCGCGCCCCGCTCGGGGACGAGCCGCGCGTCACCGCCACGCCGAGGTCGGGCCGGGCCACGGTGGCGGGCCCGGTCGAGCGGGTCGGCGGGGAGGGGTTCCGGGCGAGGCTGCCGGTGGCCGGGCTGGTCCGGCGGAAGGGCGACTGGGAGGTCGCCCTGCCGGGCGGCGTCCGGCCGTACCTGGACGAGGACGCGGCCGGGGCCGCGTTCCCCGTCCCCGGCGGCGAACTGGAGATCGCCAGGACGCGGCGCAGCACCCTGCGGATCGTCGTGCGCGGGCGGTCCCTGATCGCCGACGAGGTGTCCTGGTCGGACGACGGCGCCCTGCGGCTGTCCGGGACGTGCACCGACCGCGTCGGACGGCCCGACTCGGTGTTCCTCCGGCGGCGGCGGTCGTCCGAGGAGCACGTCGTCGACCTGGTCTGGGACGGCGACCGTTTCACCGCGAAGTTCTCGCCCGCGCGCATGCCGATGCTCGGGCTGTCCCGTCCCCTGGTGACCGGCCGCTGGGACGTCCTCACGACCATCGGCGGTCAGGAGCACCCGGTCGCCGTCAGGCGCCACACCCTCCGCGACCTGCCCGAACCCTACGAGGCGGGGCTGCACCGCATCACCGTCCGCGCGCATAAGACCGACCAGTTGCTGCTGCGGGTCGAGACCGCACTGGACGACGACGAGCGCGGGGCGTACGCGCAGAGCCGGATCCGGTCGGGCCACTACCGGCGCCACCTCAACCTGCCCGTCCGCGACCTCGCCGTGTTCGACGCGTACCGGGGGCGCCAGTACTCGTGCAACCCGCGCGGCATCTACGACGAGCTCCGGCGGCGCGGAACCGACCTGGAGTGCGTGTGGGTCACCGAGAACGGCCAGTTCGGCAAGCCGGCGGGCGCCCGCACCGTCCTGGTGGGCACGCGGGAGCACTACGAGGCACTCGCCCGCGCGCGCTTCGTCTTCGGCAACTGGTCGCAGAAGGAATGGTTCACCAAACGCGACGACCAGACCTATGTGCAGTGCTGGCATGGGACGCCGCTGAAGAAACTGGGCTACGACGTCAAGCAGATGCCCTTCAAGCGCACGGAGGGCGTCGACTGGATGGAGTACGACGTCCCCCAGTGGGATCTGCTCCTCGCGCAGAACGCGTTCTCCGTTCCGCTGTTCCGCCGGGCGTTCGGCTACCAGGGGGACGTCTTCGAAAGCGGCTACCCGCGCAACGACGTCCTGAGCAGCCCGCACCGCGACGAGATCGCGGCGGCGGTCAGGCGGCGCCTGGGCATTCCCGAGGGCAAGCGGGTGGTGCTGTACGCGCCGACCTGGCGGGACGACTTCCACCACGCCATCGGCAAGCGCGCGTTCCGCCTGGAACTCGACGTCGACCGGTTCAGGGCGGCGCTGGGCCGCGACCACGTCCTGCTCCTGCGCACGCACTATCTCGTGACCGACCGGCCGAAGCTGCGGCCGGGCGACTGCGTGATGGACGTGTCCGTCTACCCCGACATCTCCGAACTCTTCCTCATCAGTGACGTGCTCGTCACGGACTACTCGTCGTCCATGTTCGACTTCGCCGTCACGGGCCGTCCGATGGTGTTCTTCACCTACGACCTGGAGCGGTACCGCGACCATGTGCGGGGTTTCTACTTCGACTTCGACGCGGAGGCGCCGGGGCCGCTGCTGAGCACGTCGCGGGAGGTCGTCGACGCGCTGCGCGACCCGGCCGCGCTGGACGCGGGCTACCGGGACGCGCGCGCCGCCTTCGCCGCCCGGTACTGCCCGCACGACGACGGCCACGCCGCCGCCCGCGTGCTGGACCGGGTCCTCCGATCCGGTCGCTGACCCGCTCCAGAAAACCCCGCTCATCACCATCACGGAGTCGCACGTGTCCCCGCAGATCAGCATCGTCGTCCCGTTCCGCAACACCGGCGGCCGTCTCGCAGCGTGCCTGGAGTCGCTCGCAGGGCAGACCCTGCGCGACGTCGAGGTGCTCATGGTGGACGACGGGTCCGATGACGGCAGCGCGGTCCTCGCGAAGGAGTTCGCGGGGCGCGACGACCGTTTCACACTGCTCCAGCCGGGTCCCGACACGCCCGCTGGCGACGCCGGTGCGGAGCAGGCGAAGGGCCGCTACCTGGCCTTCGCCGACGGGGAGGACGCCCTGCCGCCCTACGCCTACGAGTTGCTGGTCGGCACGCTGGACGCGACCAGGTCGGATCTCGCCGGCGGGAACGTCATGTGCCTGGACGGCGACCGGGTGTGGCAGTCGCCGCTGCACCGGGAGCCCTACGCCAGGAGAATGAGGTCGACGCACGTCACCCGTCATCCGGCGCTCCTGCAAGACCGGACGCTCTGGAACAAGGTGTACCGGCGCTCGTTCTGGGACGCGCACCGCCTCGAACTGGGGACGGACCAGGACGTCCTGGTCGCCGCGCAGGTGCAGCTTCTGGCCTCGGCCGTGGACGTGCTGGACACGCCCGTCTACTACTGGCGCGACCGTCCGGGGACGGCGACGCGGCTCCGTCCCGACCCGGCCCACATCACCGACCGGATGGCGACCCTCGCGGCCGTCCGCAACTTCGTCCACGACCACGAACCGGAGCTGCTGGCCGTCCACGACATGTACGCGCTCGACCTGGACGTGCGCGAGCTCATGCTCGCCTTGCCCGGTGCCACCTGGGAGGAGCGCGAACGGCTCGTCGAGCTGGGCGCGGAGGTCGTCGCCGACGCCGACCGCTCGGCCACGGAGGGACTGGAGGCGATCAGGCGGCTGGAGCTGCACCTGCTGCGCGAGCGCATGGTGCCCGAACTCCTCGACGTGCTCCGGTTCGAGGAGGGCGGGCTCCAGGACGTCCCGGTCGTCCCCAGGGGGCGCCTGCGCGCACGCTGGTACGCGCGCTACCCCTTCTTCGACGATGCGGAACGTTCCATCCCGGAGGACGTGTACGACGTCACCGACGAGATCGGCCTCTGGGCGGACGTCGACCGTGTCGAATGGGACGTCGACACCCTCATCGTGGAGGGCCACGCCCACTTCGACCATTTCGACGTCTCGGCGGAGGCCGCGTCCCGCATCCGGGTCTGGATGCGGGACGCGAAGACCGGCAGGGAGATCCGGCTGCCCGTCGAACGGACCCGCTGCCCGGAGGTCACGGCACGGTCCGGCCAGACGAACCTCTCCTACGACTGGTCCGGGTTCATCGTGCGGGTGGAGCCCGAATACCTGCTGGACGGCGACGAATGGCGGACGGCCACCTACGAGCTGTTCGCGGAGGTGTCCACGGCCGGGCGCAGGGCGGCGCAGCGGCTGACCGCGACGGCCCCCGCCGTGCGGTGGACGGCGGCGCGCCATGTGGACGAGCACGTGGCCGTCCAGCCGGCGGCAGGCGACGACGACGCGTTCGTCGTCCACGTCAAGCGGGCCAAGGCCGTCCTCACCCGGATCCGGCGCGACGGGGACGTCCTCGAACTGACCGGCTGGACGCGGCGGGCCCTCGGCGCCGGCGCCGCCATGGTCGCGGCCCGCCGGCACGGGGGAGAGGAGGTCCGCGGCGAGGTGACGCTGCGCCAGTCGGCGGTCCTGCGCATGGCGGAGGGCACCGGTTTCGACTTCACGGCGCGGCTCCCGCTGGAGTACCTGGTGTCCGCCGGCGGGAGCCCCGCCCTCCAGCCGCACCTGCGCGACGCCATCGACTGGGACATCCGGCTGACCGGCGAGGGCGGCCCGCTGCGGCTCACCGTCGCGAGCAACGTCAAGCCCGTCCGGCTCGCCCTGCCCGGGGACCGCGGCCGGGAACTGGCGCTCACCCGGACGGCGTTCGGCAACCTGCGCGCCGTCGAGCGCGGCTTCCGCCCGGTCGTCCGGGAGGCCGGATGGGACGCCGGCGGGCATCTCACACTGAGCGGCGACTTCGCCGACCCGGACGACCGGCCCGGCCACCTCGTCCTGCGGCGGCGCCGGTCGGGCGACGAGCACCGCGTCCCCGTCACCTGGGAGGAGCACCGCTTCACCGCCGTGTGCACGCCCGCCACCATGGCCGTGTTCGGGACGGACCTGCCGTTGCGCAGCGGAACATGGGACGTGCTGGCGCGCACGCGCGCCGGCGCGGTGGCGGTCGTCGTCGAGCGTGAGGCGATCCCGTCCCTGCCCGGCCGGCGGAGCGTCGGCACCCACGAATTCGAGCTCGGCGTACACCAGACCGACGCGCTGACACTGGAGAGCCGTCCCGCCTTGGGCGACGACGAGCGAGGCCGCCACGCGCAGGCGCTGCTCCAGCAGCGCGACTACCCCGTCTATCTGCGCAGCCCGCTTGCGGACATCGCCGTCTTCGACAGCCACGACGGCACCCAGTACAGCTGCAACCCGCGGGCCGTCTACGAGGAACTCGCCCGGCGCGACCCCGGCCTGGAATACGTGTGGGTCACCCGGGACGGCCAGTTCTCGGTCGACGCCACGGGCGACACGGAGATCAGGACGGTCCTGGCCGGAAGCCGCGAGCACTACCGCGTCCTCGCGCGCGCACGGTACATCGTCACCAACCACGGCCTCCCGCCCTGGTACTTCAAGCGCGACGGCCAGACCTACCTCCAGACCTGGCACGGAACCCCGCTGAAGCGTCTCGCCCACGACCTCAGGGACATGCCGTACCAGCGCACCGAGCGCCTGGACTGGATGGAGTGGGAGGTGCCGCGCTGGGACCTGCTGCTGTCGCCGAGCCCGTACGCCACCCAGATCATGCGCCGCGCGTTCCGGTACGACGGGGACGTCCTTGAGGCGGGGTATCCGCGCAACGACATCCTGAGCAGCCCCGAGTGGGAGAGCGCCGGGACGCACATACGCAAGCGCCTGGGCATCCCGGACGGCAAGAAGGTCGTCCTCTACGCGCCGACCTGGCGGGACGACCGGCGGCACGGCCCCGGCAGGCAGGGGTTCTCGCTGGAGCTCGACGTGGAGACCATGCGGCAGATCCTGGGCGACGACCACGTCCTCCTTCTGCGGACGCACCACCTCGTCACGGACAGGGCCCCCGCGGCCACCGACGAGTTCGTCATCGACGTGTCCCGCTACCCCGACATCGCCGAGCTCTACATGGCGGCCGACGTGCTCGTCACCGACTACTCGTCCGCCATGTTCGACTATGCCGTCCTAGGCCGGCCCATGGTCTTCTACGCCTACGACCTGGAGCGCTACCGCGACCATGTGCGCGGTCTCTACTTCGACCTGGAGATGGAGGCACCCGGCCCCGTCGTGAGGACGACGGCGGAGGTCGCCAAGGAGGTCAAGGCGGCGCCGGACAGCGAGGAGCGGTACGCGGACGCCTACGACCGCTTCTTCGTGAAGTACTGCCCCTACGACGACGGCCAGGCGGCGGCGCGGACCGTCGACCGGCTCTTCCAACGTTGACCTGCGGCGTGTTGTTGTCATCCGGCGGCCCATAACAACAACACGCCGCAGGTCAACGGGGGGTCAGCCGGGGCGGCGGGCCCGCGCCCACAGCCACACGCCCGGGCAGCCGGACAGCGGGAGGCGGCGCTCCAGCGCGGCGGAGACGCGCAGCGCCTCGTTGGCGAGCGGATGCAGCGGCGCGAGGTCCTCGCGGCGCGCCGTCCGGTGCCTGACGCGCCGCAGCAGCGGGCGCAGCAGGACGCCCCTGCCCCACACGGCCTCCAGCACCAGCCCCGCGCCCTCCAGCAGTTCGGTCAGCGCGCGGCGGGTATAGCGGCGGACGCGGCCGAGCGCCACGTCGTGCGCCGACCACAGCGCCATGTCGCACGGCACGGACACCAGCGCGATCCCGCCCGGCCGCAGCACTCGGGTGATCTCCGCCGCGGCCCGCGCGTCGTCCTCGATGTGCTCCAGGACGTCCAGCGCCAGCGCCAGGTCGTACGCGCACGGGGGAAGCGGCAGGAAGCGGGCGTCGCCCAGATAGGCCTCGACGCCGTGCGCGCGCGCCAGCGCGACCGCGTCCGGGCTCAGGTCGACGCCCGTCGCCCGCCAGCCGTGCTCGGTGAGGACCCGGCAGCCCGTCCCGGACGCCGCGCCGATGTCGACGGCCGTCCCGGGCACGCTGAACCGCAGCAGCTCCGCGGACAGGATCTCCCGCCGCTCGCGGTACCACCAGTTGTCGTTCTCGATCCGCGCGATCCGCTCAAGCTCGATGGTGTCCACGGGACAACCCGACGGCATCGGCGGCGGCCCGTTCCACCGTCGCCGCCGTCCGCGGGCGGATCGTTGACCCGCGCTTGACCCCCGCCCTGTGCTCCAGGACGTCCTGTGCTCCAGGCCGCCGCGTCAGCGCTTGCGGCGCCGCCGGACGAGGAAGCGGACGGCCAGCAGCAGCGCGACGGCGCCGCCCAGCGCCGGGACGGCCCGCTTCACGACCGACGGGCCCGCGACCTCCAGCAGGTCGATCGCGTCGTCCTCGTCCGCGACGTGCAGTGGCCGCCGCGCGGGACGCTCCGGCACCGCGGCGGAAGACGCTGCGGCGGGCTCGGTGGCGGGCTCGGTGGCGGGCACCGCGGCCTCGGCCCTGGCGGCGGCCTCCTCCGTGGCCTTCACCGGGCCGGGCTTGTCGACCGGTTCCGCTGCCGCCCCGGTCTTGGCCGCCGGCTCCGGCTTCACGGCCTCGGCGGGCTCAGCGGGCGCGGGGCTCTCGGCGGGCGCGGCGGCGGTTCCGCCGGACGTCTCCAGCTCGGTCTCCAGCGCCTTCGCGAACCGCGAAATGATCTTCGAGCCGACCTCGGACAGGATGTTGCGGCCGAACTGCGCCGGACGTCCCGTCACGTTCAGCTTGGTGTGCACGGCGACCCGCGTGGTGCCGTCGCCCTGCTCGTGCAGCCTCGCCTGGACGGTCGCCGACGCCGTCCCGGAGCCGCGCGCCTCCTTCGCGGACGCCTCCAGCGTCACGACCCGGGCCGACTCGTCCGCCGAGACGATCCGCGCGGTGCCGCGGTAGGTGATGGTCATCGCGCCGACCTTGACCTTCATCCGGCCCGAGTACTCCCCGCCCTCGACCGAGTCGAGCGTGGCGCCCGGCATGCACGCCGCGACGCGCTCCACGTCGAGCAGCACCGACCAGGCCTGATCCACCGGTACGGGGACGGTGAAATCGTGGTCGAGCTCCATGATCAAAGTCCTTATCGTCCGGAGAACTTGCCGCGACCCTACGGTGGTCGCCCGTCCCGCCGCCAGTGGGGCACCCCCGACAGGGGTCGGTTACCCGGCGGCGCGGCGATCATGCGGCCGGATCCCGGGGCGACGGGACCCGGCCGCATGCCCTGCGGATCGCCTCAGCCCGCGGCGGCGGCCAGCGCCCGCGCGGTGAGCACCGTCGCGAGATGCGTCCGGTACTCCGACGACCCGTGCAGGTCGGTGGGCGGTTCGGTGCCGGCTGCGGCCTGCGCGGCGGCGGTCCGGAACGCGTCCTCGGACGCCGCCCCGCCCTTGACGGCGACCTCCACCGCGCCGGCCCGCACGGGCGCCGGGCCCATGTTGGTCAGCGCGACGCGCGCGTCCTCGATCCGGTCCCCGTCGCGGCGGACGGCGCACGCGACGCCCACGATCGCCCACGCCTGCGCCGTCCGATGGAACTTCTCGTAGTGCACGCCCCAGCCCGCACCCAGCTTCGGTACGCGGACGCCCACGAGCAGCTCGTCCGCCTCCATCGCCGACGTCATCCAGTCGACGAAGAACTCCGACGCGGGGATCTCCCGCTCGCCGCGCACGGACCGGACGAGGAACACCGCGTCCAGCGCCAGCGCGACCGCCGGGAGGTCGCCCGCCGGGTCGGCGTGCGCCAGCGACCCGCCGAACGTGCCGCGGTGCCGGACGGCCGGGTCGGCGACCGTCTCCGTGGTCTCCGCGATCAGCGGGACGTGCTCGCGCACCAGCGGGTCGCGGATCACCTGGTGGTGGGTCGCCATCGCGCCGATCACGATCGCGTCGCCGTCGTCGCGGATCTCGCGGAGCCCGCCGACCCGGTCGAGGTCGATCAGCGCGTCCGGGATGGCGAGCCGCATCCGCAGCAGCGGCATCAGGCTCTGCCCGCCGGCCAGCACCTTCGCGTCCTCGCCCGCGTCGGACAGCGCCCTGACGGCGTCGTCCAGCGAGGCGGGCCGCACGTAGTCGAACGTCGCGGGGATCACTGGTCACCTCCGGCCGATCCGAGCCCGCCGCCCGCGCCCGGTTCGGCGGCGGCCGGTTTCGCCTCCCCGCGCAGGGCGCGCCAGACGCGTTCGGGCGTGCACGGCATCGGCACGTCCTTGACGCCGTGCGGGCGCAGCGCGTCCACGATGGAGTTCACCACCGCCGGGGTGGAGGCGATCGTGCCCGCCTCCCCGACGCCCTTCACGCCCATGGGGTTGGACGTCGCGGGCGTCTCCGTGCGGTCGGTCGTGAACGTGGGCAGGTCCATCGCCGACGGGATCAGGTAGTCGGCCATGGTGGTCGTCGTCAGGTTGCCGTCGGCGTCGTACACGGCCTCCTCGTAGAGCGCCTGGGCGATGCCCTGCGCGAGCCCTCCGTGGACCTGGCCCTCCACGATGAGCGGGTTGACGACCTTGCCGACGTCGTCGACGGCCACGTACTTGCGTATCTTCACCATCCCCGTCTCCGTGTCGACCTCGGCGGCGCACAGGTGCGTGCCGTGCGGGAAGGAGAAGTTGTCAGGGTCGAACGTGGCGTCGGAGTCCAGCGAGGGTTCGATGCCCTCCGGCAGGTCGTGCGCGGCGAACGCGGCCAGCGCGACCTCCTGCAGCGTCTTGCCCTCCTGCTCGACACCGCGGACGCTGAACCGTCCGCCGCTGAACTCCAGGTCCTGCTCGGACGCCTCCAGCAGGTGCGCCGCGACCTTGCGGGCCTTGTCGACGACCTTCTCGCAAGCGGAGAACAACGCGACCCCGCCCACGGCCAGGGAACGGGAACCGTACGTGTCCATCCCCTTGTGCGAGATCGCCGTGTCGCCGTGCAGGACCTTCACGTCCTCGAACGGGACACCGAGCCTGTCCGCGGTGATCTGCGCCCAGGCCGTCTCGTGGCCCTGCCCATGCGCGGACGAACCCGTGACCACCTCGACCTTGCCGGACGGCAGCACGCGCACCGCCGCGTGCTCCCACCCGCCGGCGCCGTACGACAGCGAGCCCAGCACGCGGGACGGGGCGAGCCCGCACATCTCCGTGAACGTGGACACCCCGATGCCGAGCTGCACGGGATCCTGCCGGTCGCGCCTGTCGGCCTGCTCGGCGCGGAGCTTGTCGTACTCGAACAGCTCCAGGGCCTTGTCCGTCGCCGCCTCGTAGTTACCGGAGTCGTAGGTGAGGCCCGCGATCGTCTCGTACGGGAACTCCTCGTGCTTGATCCAGTTGCGGCGCCGCACCTCGATGGGGTCGATGCCCAGTTCGGCGGCCAGCTCGTCCATCAGCCGCTCGATCGCGTACGTGGCCTCCGGACGGCCCGCGCCCCGGTACGCGTCCGTGGGCACCTTCGTCGTGAAGACGCCCGTGCAGGTGAACGACAGGGCGTCCATCTTGTAGATGCCGTTGAACATGAACGCGCCCAGCAGCGGGATGCCGGGCGTGACCAGCATGAGGTACGCCCCCATGTCGGCGAGCAGGTCCACCTTGAGACCGCGGATGCGGCCGTCCTGCTCCGCCGCGAGCGTGAGCCGCTGGATCTGGTCGCGTCCGTGGTGGACGGTCATGTTGCCTTCGCTGCGCGTCTCCGACCACTTGACCGGGCGGCCCAGCCTGCGGGCCAGCAGCAGCGCGATGACCTCCTCCCCGTACACCTGCAGCTTGGAGCCGAAACCGCCGCCGACGTCCGGGGCGACGACCCGGAGCCGGTGCTCGGGGATGCCGGTGACCGTGGCCAGCATCAACCGCAGGATGTGCGGGATCTGCGTGGCCGAGTACAGCGTGAACTCGTCCCCTTCCGGGACGCACAGGACCGACCGCGGCTCCATCGCCGTGGGGATGAGCCTCTGCTGGACGTAGCGGCGCTCGATGACGACCGGCGCGTCCCTCATCGCGGCGTCGAGATCCCCGTTCTCGAACACCCACGTGTAGGACTTGTTCGTCCCGAGGTCGTCGTGGACGAGGTCGGCGCCTTCGGCAAGTGCCGCCTCCATGTCCACCACGGCGGACAGCGGCTCGTAGTCGACGTCGATCTCCTCAAGGGCGTCGACGGCGGCGGCCTTGTCGCGGGCCACGACGCACGCGACGGGCTCACCGACGTAGCGCACCTCGTCCACCGCCATGGGCGGGTGGTCCGGGTGCTTCATGTCCTCGGTCACGACCCACGCGCACGGCAGCGAGCCCTGCTCGTCGGCGAGGTCCCGGCCGGTGAGCACGGCGACCACGCCGGGGCTCCGCTTCGCCTGCGACACGTCGATGTCAGTGATCTTGGCGTGCGCGTACGGGCTGCGCAGGAACGCCACCTGCAGCGTCCCGGCCGGGGTCATGTTGTCGGTCCACCGGGTGCGCCCGGTGATGAGCCGGGCGTCCTCCGACCGCCTGCGCGGGCTGCCGACCTCCTGCACGGTCACGGCGTCACCTCCTGTCCGGCGGGCTCGCGCATCTCGCTCGCCGCCCGCCGCACCGCCTTGACGATGTTCTGGTAGCCCGTGCACCGGCACAGGTTGCCCTCCAGGCCCTCCCGGACCTCCTCCTCGGACGGGTCGGGGTTCTCCCGCAGCAGGTCGATCGACGCCATGATCATGCCGGGTGTGCAGTAGCCGCACTGGAGCGCGTGCTCCTCGTGGAAGGCCGTCTGCATCGGATGCGGGGCGCCGCCGGCGCCGAGGCCCTCGACGGTCGTGACGTCACGGCCGTCCGCCTGGACGGCGAGCACGGAGCAGCTCTTCACGCTCATGCCGTCCATCAGGACGGTGCAGGCTCCGCAGTTGCTGGTGTCGCACCCGACGGGGGTCCCGACCTTTCCCAGCCGTTCGCGCAGATAGTGGATGAGAAGGAGGCGCGGTTCGACGTCGTCCTCGTACGTCGCTCCATCGACCTCGACACGGATACGTGGCATGCGTTCTCTCCCAGGGACGTCTCGGGGTGGACATGGAGAAGAGACGTCCCCAGGGCGGGGCTCGCTGGTCAGGCCACGTCATCGGGGCCACCTCCGTGGAAGCGACCCTACGAACCTACGACGCGGTTGAATGCCGTACTAGCCCTTTACGCCGCTTATTTAACGACGTGTGGGGGAAGGATGGCGGCTAGTGCACGCGAAGGAGAACCGACCAGGTCATGGGACCGACGATGCCGTCGTCGTCGACGCCGCCCCACCGCTGGACCGCCTTCACGGCCGCCTCGGTCGCGGCGTCGAACGTGCCGGTCCTCTCCTATATCCGCGTCATAACACACCCAATCGTGCGCACACCCTCTCCACCAGGTCAGACGGGCGCACGTCCGCCACTGGCCGCCCGGCGATAACAGGGGATTCGGGGGTAGGTCCCCGCCTATGTTCCTCTTCTTCTCGTCGCGGCTCGGATGCCTCGGTTCGCTGATCGTCACGCTCGTCCTGAGCGGAATCGTCTACGTGCTCCTCAGCCGCTGACCCGCCCGCGCGCCCGGCGGCGCGCCGCCGGTTTGACAATCGTCGGTGACGGAGTGTCTTCTTGGTTCCGTGACCGAGCGCCTGTCGACCGACAGCCCCGTGGCCCTGCGCCGCGTGGCCAGCGCGCTGTGTCCTTCGTGTTGTCGCTGAACCCGTTCATTCCGGCCGACACCCGTACACGAAGGACCTCTTCCCGTGGACCTCTCCGTGGTTCCCGATCTCACCATGCGCGGCCAGGACGATCCGCACGACCGCGCGATCGCCGCCGGCCCCCCGACCGTCGGGCAGCTCGCCGCCCGCGTCCGTGACCTGGCCGGACGTCCCGACGAGTGGTGGCGGCTCGTCCGGTTCGACGCCGACCGGCCGCTCGACGTCCCGCTGGACGAGGCGACGCTGCCCGGGTGCTCGCTGACGATGTGGCCGCCCGGCCACGGCGGGACGGTCCACGGGGGCGTCAGCACCCTCGTCGCGGGCGAACTGGCCGTCGTCACGATCACCGAGCGCGGCGTCACCGAGCGGCCGCTGCGCGCCAACCGGATCCGCGTGCACGGCGGCCCGCAGGCGCTGACGAACCCGGGTCCGGCCTTCGCCGTCAGCCTGCACGCCCGCTGAGATCAGCCGGGCTCGTCGGTGAGGTAGGGCGCCGCGCCCTCCCGGCCGATCAGGGGCAGCAGCGCGAAATACGTCAGCGACGGCAGCAGCGACGGAAGCTCGTCGGCGTCGCCCGTCTCCATCTGGACGTGGATCGCGCTGTAGATGCCGCCGACGATCGCGTCCACCACGGCGACCGGGACCGGCGGCAGGGACGGGCCGGTGAAGAAGGCGCGGAACCGGGCCAGGTTGGCGATGCGCGCCTGCCGGACCCGCGGGCCCGCCGCGTTCGCCTCGACGAGCGACACCCGCGCGAACCGGGGCTCGCGGGCCAGCGCGACGAGCAGCGTCCGCAGCGCCGCGTGGATCCCGTCCGGCCAGGTCGCGGCCGAGTCGTAGGCCCGCGTCATGCGGCCGAGCAGGATGTCCATGCCGCGCTGGTAGGCGGCGAGGAAGCACGCGTCCAGGTCGGGGAAGTGCGCGTAGAACGTCTTCTTGGTGACGCCCGCGCCCTCGGTGACCCGGCTGATCGTGGTGTGCGCGAACCCGCGCTCGGAGGCGACCTGGACGAGCGCGTCGATCAGCCGCTCACGCTGGATGCCGGCGACCGTCTCGGGGGACAGGCCGTGCCGTCCGGGTTTGATGGCGCGGCCCGGATCGAGCGCGGACCGGGATCCGGGCAGCACCTCCGTGCAGCCCGCCTCCGGCGTCCCGGTGTGCCCTGACATCGAACCTCGCTCCGTCACCTGCCGTCGGGATCACACTACTTCCCGTCCCGGGGGCAAGGGGAGGCGCGGTCGGGGCCGGTCAGCGCAGGTTGCGGCGGCGCGAGCGGGTCAGC
Organism: Actinomadura monticuli; assembly: GCF_041463655.1. Taxonomy (NCBI): domain Bacteria; kingdom Bacillati; phylum Actinomycetota; class Actinomycetes; order Streptosporangiales; family Thermomonosporaceae; genus Actinomadura; species Actinomadura monticuli. Next base: position 97,997 of record NZ_JAXCEI010000017.1, on the reverse strand, counting down.
ACCCGGACGGTCCCGACGAGGCCGAGGCCGATCAGCACCACCGGGGCGAGCACCGTCACGGACACGACGGGATCCTCCGCCAGGCCCTCCGCGAGGAACAGCCCCGCGAGGACGAGGAAGAACAGCCCGGTCACCGGGCCCGCCGGGTCGAACCGGTATCGCTTCGCCATCTTCCCCCCAGCCTCGTCTCGGTCAGGCGCTTTGTTCGGACTAGGCGCTCTGTTTGGACCAGGTGCTTTGCTCGGACTAGGCACGGTGCACGTCCACGTCTCCGACCTTGCCGCGTATCCGCAACTCGATCACCGGCGGATCGGCGCCGAGCGACTCCGGTTCGAGGACCTGGGTGACCCGGACTTTCGGGCCGCTGGTGGTCCGGTGCTGGACGCGCAGGTCGCCGAGCGCGATGCGCGCGTCCACCATGACGCGGGCGGCGGGCGGCACCGTGACGGCGATCCCGCCGACGCCGACCTGCGCGTGGATTGTGACGTGCTGGCCCGGCGCCAGCGTGAGCGCGGTGAGGTCGAGGTCGCCCTGGCCGACACCGATCTTGTAGGTCTGGTGCGTCTGGGACGCGTCGGTGGGACGCCAGTCGACGTCCCCGTACTCGGCGTTCTGCGGCATGTCGCCCACCACCGTCGTCGTCAGCAGGCCGAGGGTCAGCAGGGTCCCCACCGTGGCGAGGCCGCGCGTCCGGAACCAGCCGCCGACGACGAGCCCGAGCCCGACGACCGCGAGCGCGGGCGCCATGACGATCATCCAGGAGTCGGGGGCCGGGTACCCCTTCGCGACGGGGATCATCGCGGCGCCGGCGGCCATCGCGGCCAGCAGCGTGATCGTGGCCGCCGGCGCCCGGCCGTCGCCGCACCGGTCCTCGCGCCGCGTCGCCGGGGCGTCGCCGGCCAGGGCGTCGGCGCGGGTGGCCGAGTACTCGGCCAGGTCGATCATGCCGGGCGGCAGCCCCCCGCCCGCCGGCGTCCGCGCGGAGGCGTCCTTCTTGTAGAGGGACACGCCGCCGACGATGACGTCCTCCGACCGGGTCCACGCGGCCGACGGTTCCGGCGGATGCCCCGCGAGCCGCTCGGGGACGGCCCGCGCCGCCGCCACCAGGTCGACGCCCCGTGAGCGCGCGACCAGCAGCACCAGCCCGAACACCACCAGGACGGCGATCGCGTCGGTGTAGGCCCCGCCGAACAGCGTGAGCGTGACGCCGACGCACAGCAGCGCGCCGAGGATCGACAGGACGGCCGCCGCGTCGAACCACCGCTTGAAGAGCTGCTCCGCGAGCGACGACTCGCCGGGGCTCGCGGGCATCAGCAGCGCCGCCGCGATGTAGAGGAAGATGCCCTGCCCGTGCGCCAGGACCAGGATCGCGAAACCCACGCGGAAGATGACGGGGTCGATGCCGGTGTAGCGGCCGAGGCCGGTGCACACGCCGGTGAGCAGCCGCCGGTCGGCGTCCCGCGCCAGCCGCCGGTAGCCCTGGCCCGTCCGTTCCCGGGTCTTCTGCTCGCCGTCCATGCCCGCCATCCCGTCCATGCCTGCCATCGTCGCCTCCCGCGGCCCGCGAGCGGTATCGGGGACGTCCCTGAACCGACCCTGAGCCGGGTCCGGGGTACGTCCCTGATGCGGTTCGGTCGCGGGCGTGTGACGATCGATGACGTGGGAGTACCGAGGAGAGGGCGGCGGTGAGCCAGGAGACGGTGGAGCGGCCGGAGGCGCCGCCGCGGCCGCCCGCGCTGGAGCGCGCCGCCGAGGGCAGGCTCGTGGCCGGCGTGTGCCGCGGCCTGGCCCTGCATCTGGGCGTGGACGTGCTGATCGTCCGGGCCGCGTTCGTGCTGCTGACGCTGGCGAGCGGGCTCGGCGTCGCCGCGTACGCCGCGTTCTGGATCCTCGTGCCCGCGCCGGAGAAGGACGCGGCGGCGGGGGCGGACGGCGCGGCCGGTCGGCTGCGCGGCCGCGACTGGGGCCAGCTGCTCGCCTACGCGGCGGTCACGCTGGGCCTCGCGGTGCTGCCGTGGGGCGCGGCGGGGGTCGTCCAGTGGGCGCTGTGGCCGTTCGTCGTCGGCGGCGTCGGCGCCGCGATCCTGTGGCAGCAGGCCGACCGCGACCAGCGGCAGCGGTGGACGCTGCCGCTCCGGCAGCGCTGGCTGCGCAGCCTGATGGGCCTGCTGCTGGTGGTCGGCGGCATCGGCGGAGTCGTCGTGCAGAACGTGGAGGCGGCCCAGGCGCGCTCGGTGATCATCGCCATGCTGATCATCCTGACCGGGGTCGCGGTGATCGTGACGCCGTGGGTGGTGCGGCTCTGGCAGGACCTGGACGCCGAGCGGCACGAGCGCATCCGCTCCCAGGAGCGCGCCGAGCTGGCCGCGCACATCCACGATTCGGTGCTGCACACGCTGACGCTGATCCAGCGGAACGCGCACGACACGCGGGAGGTGCAGCGGCTCGCCCGGTCCCAGGAGCGGACGCTGCGGACGTGGCTCTACCAGCCGCGCGCCGACCCCGACCGGACGTTCGCCGCCGCGATCAGGGAGGCCGCCGGAGAGGTCGAGGACGACCACGGCGTGCCGATCGAGGTCGTCTGCGTGGGCGACACGGCCCTGGACGAGCGGCTCGGCGCGGCGCTGCAGGCGGCGCGGGAGGCGATGGTGAACGCCGCCAAGTACGCGGAGGCGCCGTCGGTGTCGGTGTACGCGGAGGTGGCGGACGACGAGGTCGCCATCTTCGTCCGCGACCGCGGCAAGGGATTCGACCTCGACCAGGTCCCGGCGGACCGGATGGGCGTCCGGGGGTCCATCATCGGACGTATGGAGCGCAACGGCGGCAAGGCGACCGTCCGCACGGCGCCGGGCGAGGGCACGGAAGTGCGGCTGGAGATCAAGACATCATGAGCCAGGACGGCATGAGCGAGGCGTTGAAGCGGGTCGTGCTGGTCGACGACCACCAGATGTTCCGGACCGGCGTCAAGGCGGAGCTGGGCGGCGGCGTCGAGATCGTCGGCGAGGCGGGCGACGTGGACGAGGCGGTCGCGGTGATCCGCGGGACGCGGCCGGACGTGGTGCTGCTGGACGTCCACCTGCCCGGCGGCGGGGGCATCGAGGTGCTGCGCCGGCTGCACGGCGCCGTCACGTCCAAGTTCCTCGCGCTGTCGGTGTCGGACGCCGCCGAGGACGTGATCGGGGTCGTGCGCGGCGGGGCGCGCGGCTACGTCACCAAGACGATCTCCGGTCCGGAGCTGACGGACGCGATCGGCCGGGTCGCGGAGGGCGACGCCGTGTTCTCGCCGCGCCTCGCCGGGTTCGTGCTGGACGCGTTCGCCGCGTCCGACGTCCCGGCCGTGGACCCCGAGCTCGACCAGATCACCCAGCGGGAGCGGGACGTCCTGCGGCTGATCGCGCGCGGCTACGCCTACAAGGAGATCGCCAAGGAGCTGTTCATCTCCGTGAAGACGGTGGAGACGCATGTGAGCAGCGTGCTGCGGAAGCTCCAGCTGTCGAACCGGCACGAGCTGTCGCGCTGGGCGGCGGCCCGCCGGCTCGTGTAACGTCCGGCGCGCGTCTCCGGCCGGCGCGGGTGGCGGCCCGGTTGATAACGGTCGGCTCGCTGAACGGTCGTTTCGGATAGAACCGGTATCAGTGGCCGATACAGTCGCTGGCCATGACATATCCTCCCCCCGGATCCGGATATCCGGGTCCGCAAGGGCCGTATCCCCCGGCGCCTCCGCCGGCGCCGCCCGGCCCTGGCTACGGCTCCCCCCACGGCGGCGGCAAGACCAACGGCCTGGCCATCGCGGCCTTCGTCACCGGGCTGCTCGGCTGCTTCGGCGTCGTCGGGATCATCCTCGGGGCGATCTCGCTGGGGCAGATCGGCCGCACCGGCGACCGGGGCCGCGGCTTCGCGGTCGCCGGCATCATCCTGTCCTGCCTGTGGATCGCCGCCGGCATCACCATCGGCGTGATCGCCGCGAACAGCGACTCCTCCGGCGGATCGGGGGCCGCGCCGAGCGCCACCCGGACCAAGCCCAAGGAGGTGGACGCGCAGAAGATGAAGGTCGGCGACTGCATCAACGACAACACGACCGCGTCCGCCCCGTCCACCGCCGAGCCGGTCGAGGTCGAGAGCGTCAAGATCGTCCCGTGCACGTCGCCGCACGACGGCGAGGTGATGGCGGTCTTCCGGCTGTCGGGCCTGACGATGCCGCCGGAGTCGCAGCTGCGGCAGCGGGCGTCGGACGGCTGCAAGATCCGCACCCGGTCGCGGATCAGCCGCGACCCGGCGGCGAACAGCCTCGCGAACTCCTACTACTACCCGACCGACGAGTCGTGGCGGTCGGGCGACCGGTCCGTCACCTGCGTCGCGGTGGCCGCGAACGAGGGCACGAAGCTCACCCGGCCGCTGGCGCGCTGACGTTCCGGCGTCCGCCGGGCGGCCGGCCCGCCGCCCGGGCCCCGGGCACCCCTCACCGCGGTGCCCGAACCACGACCCGAACGCCGTCGTCAGTGCGAGTCGCGCATGGTGCTCACGACCATCTCGGCGACGTGCTCGACCGTCGACACGCCCGCCTCCATCGTCGGGCTCTCCCCGCTGCACACCGCGATGACGAAGTCGTGATCCCGGCCGGTGACGCGGCCGATGCTGTTCACCGCCCAGCCCTGCCCCTGGTGGCGGACGGGCGTCCAGCCGTTCTTCAGCGCGACCCTCTCGCCCGGACGCGCCGCCGCGCTGACGCCCCACGCCTGCTCGTCCAGGACGGAGCCCATCAGGCCCAGGATGTAGCGGCGGCCCGGCGCCTTGATGGGGCTCTTGTCCGACACCAGGTTCTTGAGCAGGCGCACCTGGTCGGCGGGGGTCGTCAGGGACGAACCCCACGAACCGGGGAACGGTGTCGTGTTCTTCAGGGCCAAGCTCCTGTTGGCCTTCCTGACGCCGCTCGCGCCGCCGGCCGCCGAGTAGAGGGCGTCCGCCGCGTGGTTGTCGCTCTCGCGGATCATCGGCTCGGCCAGCTGCCGCTCGCCCGCGGTCAGGGCGCTGCGGTCGCGCTGCCGCTGCAGGACGAGGCTCGACAGGATGTCGACCTTCATGATGCTGGCGGTCACGAACCGGCCCTTCTCGTTCTCCCCGAAGGACAGCCCGGTGCGCAGGTCGGCCGCCATGACCCCGGCCTCGCCCGGACGCGTGTCGAGGTAGGCGCGGACGGCCTGGCGCAACGCGGCCGGTTCGAACGGCCGGGTCGGCGCCCGGACCAGGGCGGCTCCCCGTCCGGCCGCGATCGATTCGGTCGCTACGACGACCGCGCCCCTCCTGCGGGCCGGTGCGTCCGAGATGAGCTGGTGGGCGGTGAGCCCCGCCCCGGTGGCGCCCGCGGCCAAGGCGAGCACGATGACATGACGCCGCATCGATCCCCCCGAATTCGTTGCGACCCGTGATGATCAGGACGTGCCGGTCCCGGGGGCCGGCGCCCCCGCGTGAACGGCTTGCGTGCGCGTTAGAGCACGCCCGGAAGGCGGGCGGGGCAGCCGGGCTCGCAGCGCTCGGAGTGCCACGCGACCCGGCGCGCGTACGACCCGAAGCGGCGGCGCAGCGCCGCCCGCGTGAACGGCCCGCTGCCCGGGAACCCGTCGATCTCGCCGCGCCAGCGGATCAGCGTCCCCGTGGGGCAGGGCTCCAGCGTGACGTCCGCCCGCACGCGGCGCCGCGGCGGACCGGCGAGCGCGACGTACCCGTAGTGCCGCGGCGGGTCCCACGCCACGACCTCCTCGCGCCAGGGCGGGACGGTCCGGACGGCCCCGACGCCGTTCCGGTGCTCGGTCCCGTCGGCCTCGCGCGTCGCGCGGATCCAGAAGCCGCCCCATTCGCCCCAGGCCTCCGCGAGGCACAGATGCTTGAAGATCACTTCCGGTTCGGCGCGGGACGTGGCGGTGGCCTCGACCTCATGCGGCATGACAACCCCCCGTGTTCTGTCACATGGGGTACATGCCCGAATCCGAGCCAATTACGGCTTGTGAGTAGCCGTATTTATACGGTGACCGAAAAATCAGGCGGTGTTGACCACCTGGAACGACTCGGCGAGACGTCCCGCGGGCAGGCCCGCCGCCGCGGCGTTGGCGCCCAGCCAGCCGCGCAGCATCTCCGGCAGCCCGTCGCCCATGTGCCCGGTCTGGCTCGCGTGCGCGCGCAGCGCGTTCACCTTCCGCTCGAAGCGGTCGGTGATGTCGACGTAGTGGTTCACGACGGGCCCGCCGGTGGTCCACACCTCCCGCGCCGTCCACGCCTCCAGGCCCTCGTCGGCCAGCAGCTCCGGGAACGCGTACGGGTTGCGGGCGTCCGGGTAGACGGCGTCGAGCGCGGCCGCGCCCACCGCCCGGTGGTCGGGATGGCTCGGGTAGATCCGGTCGTAGTTGCGCTCCGGGCTCGGCATCAGCACCCGGTCCGGCCGGACCTGCCGGATGACCCGGGCGATGTCGCGGCGCAGGTCCAGCGTGGCCTCGACCCGCCCGTCCGGATAGCCGAGGAACCGGACGTCGCTCACCCCGACGCACTTGGCCGCCGCGCGCTGCTCCTCCCGGCGCAGCGCCGCCATCTCCTCGCGGGAGACGTCGTCGTCGAAGCCGCCGGCGTCGCCGTCGGTCACCATCAGGTAGGCGACCTCGATGCCCCGGTCCGTCCAGCCCGCCACCGTCCCGGCCGCGCCGAAGTCGACGTCGTCGGGATGCGCCATCACGACGAGGATCCGCTGCAGATTGCCGTCGTCCAGAACGAGAACGTTGGTCACGCTTTCAACAATAAGGTCTGGAAAGCAGCTCGACAGGCCCCGCGGCACGTGAAGATCAAGAAATCCCCGCGAACATCCGGTGCGATCCCCCCGATCGCGTGCACGCGCGACCGCTGTCAGAACGAGGTGAGGGCCGCGAGCAGGCGGTCCTGGAACGCTCGCACATCGCTGCCGACGGCGATCCTGACCGGGCGGCGGACGTCCTCGGCGGGCAGCGACCGCGCGTCCCACACCGTCGTGCCGCGCGTCAGGTCCCCGCGCAGCTCCACCCGGACGGGACGGTGCGCGTACTCGCCGAGAGCCGGGTCGACCGCCAGCATCGCGGCGAGCGCGTCGTGGATGACGGCGCCGCGGCGCTTCAGCGTCGGCGTGTAGGCGTCCTCGTAGAACTTCAGGATGCGCGCGGCGAACCGGGCGACGGGCGAGTCGTGGGCGCCGAGCCGGTCGAGCCAGTCGTCGTGGACGGCGGTCGGGTGCGTGGCGTCCAGCGGCACCAGCACGACCGGCCAGTCCGCCGCGAACACCAGGTCGGCGGCCTCCGGGTCGTGCCAGATGTTCGCCTCGGCGTGCGTGGTGATGTTGCCTGGGTGGTCGAAGGCGCCGCCCATGACGACGACCTCGCGGACCAGGGACGGCAGCTCGCCGTCCAGCAGCAGCGCCGCGCCCAGGTTCGTCAGCGGGCCGGTCGCCAGCAGCGTCAGCTCGCCGGGCCGCTCGCGGGCCAGCCGGACGATCTGCGCCGGCGCGGACTCGGCGACGGGACGTCCCGCCGGGTCGGGGAGGTGCGTGTCGCCGAGGCCGTCCGTGCCGTGCCAGTCCAGCGCGTAGTGGACGTCCTGCGCCATCGGCCGGGCCGCTCCCACCGCGACGGGGACGCCCTCCGTGACGCCGGCGGCCTCCAGGACGCGCAGCGTGTTCAGCGCGCCGGTCAGCGGGTCGACGTTGCCGTGCACGGTGCCGACGCCCACCAGTTCCGCCTCGCCCGCGCGCACGAGGGAGGCCAGGTAGAGCAGCGTCATCGCGTCGTCGATGCCGGTGTCGCAGTCGTACAGGAACACGGGTCCATTCGTCACGGACGCAACCTATCGATCGGGCCTGGGGACGTGGCGTCGCGCCGGGGTAGAGCATGAGCATGCGCAAACTCATCAACGCCCCGGCGGACGTGGTCTCCGACGCGCTGCGCGGACTGGCCGCCGCGCATCCGGAACTGAGGGTCGACCCGGAGAACGGCACCGTGGTGCGGGCGGACGCGCCGCGCGGCGGGAAGGTCGCCCTGGTGTCGGGCGGCGGGTCCGGTCACGAGCCGCTGCACGCGGGGTTCGTCGGCCACGGCATGCTGGACGCCGCCTGCTGCGGCGAGGTGTTCACCTCCCCGGTGCCCGACCAGATCATCGCGGCGACGATGGCGGTGGACGGCGGCGCGGGCGTCCTCCACCTGGTGAAGAACTACACCGGCGATGTCATGAACTTCCAGCTCGCCGCCGAGCTGGCCGAGGACGAGGACATCGCGGTCACCTCCGTCATCGTCGACGACGACGTCGCCGTCGAGGACAGCACGTTCACGGCGGGGCGGCGCGGCACGGGCGCCACCCTGTTCGCCGAGAAGATCGCCGGCGCGCTCGCCGAGGAGGGCGCCGCGCTGGACGCCGTCGCGGCGGTGGCGCGGGAGGTGAACGAGCGCAGCCGGTCGTTCGGCGTCGCGCTGTCGCCCTGCACCGTCCCGGCCGCCGGGACGCCCACGTTCGAGCTGGGCGAGGACGAGATGGAGCTCGGCGTCGGCATCCACGGCGAGCCGGGCCGCGAGCGCGTCAAGGCCGGCACCGCGGCGGAGATCGTGGACGCCTCGCTGAGCGCGATCGACGCGGACATGCCGCTGGCCGGGTCGGAGGTGCTGGTGCTGGTGAACGGCATGGGCGGCACCCCCCTGATCGAGCAGTACGTCGCCTACGCGGCGGCGGCCGAGTGGCTGGACGGGCACGGCGCGAGCGTCGTCCGCCGCCTGGTCGGGCCGTACGTGACGAGCCTGGAGATGGCCGGCTGCATGATCAGCGTGTGCCGGGTGACGCCCGAGCTGACCCGGCTGTGGGACGCGCCGGTCGAGACGCCGGGGCTGCGGTGGGGCCGGTGAACGGCGAGGGCCTCGCCTCCTGGATCCGGCACGCGGCGGACCTCGTCTCCGCCGACGCCGAGCGGCTCACCCGGCTGGACGCGGCCATCGGCGACGGCGACCACGGCCACAACCTGGACCGCGGCTTCCGCGCCGCCGTCGGCGCGCTCCCCGGCGACGCCCCGCCCGGCAAGGTGCTGATCGCCGCCGGGCGCGCGATCGTGTCCAAGACCGGCGGCGCGTCCGGGCCCCTCTACGGGACGGCGCTGCGCCGCGCGGGCAAGGCGCTCGGCGACGCGCGGGACGTGGACGCCGCCGGGCTCGGCACCGCGCTGAAGGCCGCGCTCGACGGCGTCCAGGACCTCGGGAAGGCCGTCGAGGGCGACAAGACGATGGTCGACGCGCTGGCGCCCGCCGTCGCGGCCTACGAGGCGGCGCTGGCGGACGGCTCCGGCCTCGCCGGCTGCGTGCGCGCCGCCGCGGACGCCGCCGCCAAGGGCGCCGACGACACCGTCCCGATGCAGGCGCGCAAGGGCCGCGCCAGCTACCTCGGGCCGCGCAGCGTCGGGCACATGGACCCGGGCGCCTCGTCCACCGCGCTCGTGCTGCGCGCGCTGGCCGACGTGGCGGGGGAGGGCTGAGATGGTCGGGATCGTCATCATCTCGCACAGCCGGACGCTCGCCGAGGGCGCCGCCGAGGTCGCCCGCGAGATGGGAGTCGGCAAGGCCGTCGTCGAGCCCGCCGGGGGCGACTCGGAGGGACGGCTCGGCACCAGCATCGACCTCGTCGAGCAGGCCGTCGCGGCGGCCGACGGGGGCGACGGCGTCGTGCTGCTCGCCGACCTCGGCAGCTCCGTCCTCACCGCGAAGATGCTCATCGAGGACGCGGCCGGCGACCGCGTCCTGCTCGCGGACGCGCCGCTGGTCGAGGGCGCGGTCGCCGCCGCGTCCATGGCCGCGACGGGCGCCGGCCTCGCGGCCGTGCACGCCGCCGCCGAGTCGGCCCGCGACCACCGCAAGACGGGCTGAGCGGGCGGCGGGCCCGGCCCGCCGCCCGGCCCGCCGGCGGCCGGCCCGGCGCCGATCGGCCCGTGACCGCGCGCCCGTCCGCATCCCGCCGCCGGGCCGGGACTCGCGGACGCGCCGAAAACGTCCGCGCCGCGCCGTAGACTCGCACGTGATGTCGAAGACCGAAGCTCACCCCTTGCTCGATGGCCTCAACCCGCAGCAGCGCGCCGCCGTCGTGCACTCCGGCGGCCCCCTGCTGATCGTCGCGGGCGCCGGCTCGGGCAAGACCCGGGTGCTCACCCACCGCATCGCGCACCTGCTCGGCGAGCGAGGCGTGCACCCCGGCCAGATCCTGGCGATCACGTTCACCAACAAGGCCGCCGCCGAGATGAAGGAGCGCGTCGACGCCCTCGTCGGGCCGCGCTCGCGCGCCATGTGGGTGATGACGTTCCACTCCGCCTGCGTGCGGATCCTGCGCCGCGAGGCCAAGCGGCTCGGCTTCCCGACGAGCTTCTCGATCTACGACCAGGCCGACGCGAACCGGCTGATGGCGCTCGTCTGCCGCGAGCTCGACCTCGACCCGAAGCGGTACCCGCCGAAGTCGTTCAGCGCCCAGGTGTCGAACCTGAAGAACGAGCTGATCGACTACGAGACGTTCAAGGAGCGGGCGTCGACGCACATGGAGCAGACGCTCGCCGAGGCGTACGAGATGTACCAGGCGCGGCTCCAGCAGGCCGGCGCCATGGACTTCGACGACCTCATCATGATGACGGTCAACCTGCTGCAGGTCTTCCCGGAGGCCGCCGAGCACTACCGGCGCCGGTTCCGGCACGTCCTCGTCGACGAGTACCAGGACACGAACCACGCGCAGTACGAGCTGGTGCGCGAGCTGACGGCCCCCATCACGGTTCCTGAGGGGTCGTCCCCCCGGGAGGAGCAGGTCGATGGGGTCGGCGCGGCCGAGCTGTGCGTCGTCGGCGACGCCGACCAGTCGATCTACGCGTTCCGCGGCGCGACGATCCGCAACATCCTGGAGTTCGAGCGCGACTACCCGGACGCCACCACCATCCTGCTGGAGCAGAACTACCGCTCCACCCAGACCATCCTGTCGGCGGCCAACGCGGTGATCGAGCGCAACGCCGACCGCAAGCCGAAGAAGCTGTGGTCCGACCAGGGCGAGGGCCACAAGATCACCGGCTATGTGGCCGACAACGAGCACGACGAGGCCGCGTTCGTCGCCCACGAGGTCGACCGGCTCACCGACGACGGCGACGCCCGTCCCGGCGACGTCGCCGTGTTCTACCGCACCAACGCCCAGTCGCGTGTCTTCGAAGAGGTGTTCATCCGGGTCGGGCTGCCCTACAAGGTCGTCGGCGGCGTCCGGTTCTACGAGCGCAAGGAGATCCGCGACGCGCTCGCCTACCTGCGCTGCCTCGCCAACCCCGAGGACACCGTCTCCCTGCGGCGCATCCTGAACGTCCCCAAGCGCGGCATCGGCGACCGCGCCGAGGCGTGCGTCGAGGCGTACGCGTCCCGCGAGCGCATCTCGTTCTGGCAGGCGCTCCGCGTCCCCGAGGACGTCCCCGGCATGGCGACCCGCTCGATCAACGCCGTCCGCGAGTTCGTCGCCCTGCTGGACGAGCTGCGCACGGCCGCCGAGACGCTCACCCCCGCCGACCTCGTCGCCGAGATCCTCAAGGCCAGCGGCTACCTGGAGGAGCTCCAGAACTCCAAGGACCCGCAGGACGAGACCCGCGTCGAGAACCTCCACGAACTGGAGGCCGTCGCCCGCGAGTTCGAGGAGCGCCTCGACGGCGAATCCGCCGAGGGACGCCTCCCCGAGTTCCTGGAGCAGGTCGCCCTGGTCGCCGACGCCGACTCCATCCCCGGCGGCGCGAAGGGCGCCCCCGTCCCCCCGGGCGAGCAGCCCGAGGAGACCGACCAGGGCGTCGTCACCCTGATGACCCTGCACACCGCCAAGGGCCTCGAATTCCCGGTCGTGTTCCTCACCGGCATGGAGGACGGCGTCTTCCCGCACCTGCGCGCCATGAGCAACCCCAAGGAACTCGAAGAGGAGCGCCGCCTCGCCTACGTCGGCATAACCCGCGCCCGGCAGCGCCTCTACGTGTCCCGCGCCGCGATGCGCAGCTCGTGGGGCGCGCCCCAGGTCAACCCGCCGTCCCGGTTCCTCGGCGAGGTCCCGAGGAACCTCGTCGAATGGGAGCGGGAGGCGTCCTCGGCGTCCACCCCGGCGATGGCCCGGATGGCCGAGCGGCCGGGCACCCGCTCGCCCGGCAACCGCGCCGTCCCGTCGCTCGCGCCGGGCGACAAGGTCACCCACGACGCCTTCGGGCTCGGCACCGTCGTCTCCGTCTACGACCGGGGCGAGAAGGCCAGCGTCGACTTCGGCGGCGAGTACGGCGTCCGCACCCTCGTGCTGCGCTTCGCGACCATCGAGAAGCTCTGATGGCGCCGGCCAACGAGCAGGTGAACGACCGCGCGTTCCTCAAGGAGATGTACGCGGACGACTACTACCCGGCCCGCCTCGTCGACCAGGGCCGGGCGATCCTGCTGCGGCTCTGCGAGCGGATCGAGGCGGAGCGGCCGGCCGATCTGGCGGCGCTGTACCCGCTCACGCACGCGGCCACGGAGGAGTTCAACGCGCTGGAGGAGGAGTTCGTCGCGGCGGACAGCGAGATCGAGACCGTCGCGAGGGAGGCCATCGCCATGGAGTTCTGGTTCGTCGCCTCCGCGTACGGCTTCGCGGACGCCGACATCGAGGAGCTGATCGCGCCCCGCAACTGGTGACCCCCCGCAGGGCCGTTCAGACCGGGCGGTCTGCAGGAGGTAATCGGGAGGGTCGACTGGACGATCCGGTCGTCCTGGTTCAGGAGTTCCGCGCGGGTGCGGACGATGCCGTGGTCGGGCTCGGTACCAGCAGGGCGCTTCCTCATTCCGGCCGGACGGCCGGAGTGAGGGAGGCGAGGAAGTCGTCGAGCATGGCGGTCTGGCGGTCGGCGGGGAACCGGGCCGGGTCGAAGAGCGCGTGGACGACGAGGCCGTGCGCGAAGGCGGCGGCAGACGCGACGACGTCGTCCACGTCGCTGGAGGCGGGCAGCTCGCCGCGCGCGACGGCCGCCGCGACGTGCGGGCGGAGCCGGCCGCGCCAGCTGCCGTAGCGGTCCCTCTGGCGGGCCGCGAGGTCGGGGTCGGCGAGCGCGACGTCCCAGGAGCCGACCCAGACGCGGTTCATGGCGGCGGCGTCCGGGGTCAGGGGGAGGACGTCGAGGAGCGCGGCGCGGAGGGCGGGCAGGCCGGGGGCGGGGGCGTCGCGGAGGGGACGGGTCGCGGTGCGCTCGTCGGCGAGGTCGAGGGCGTGCGCGATCAGCGCCTTCTTGCTCGGGAAGTAGTGCGTGAGCAGGCCGGTGGAGGCGTCCATCTCGGTGGCGACGGCGCGCAGGGTGAGGCCGCCGAAGCCGCGGGCGGCGAGGACGCGCCAGACGGCCTCGGACACGTCCCGGCGGCGGGCTTCGTGGTCACCTCGTGCGGGCATTCCCGTAGGGTACATAACAAACGTTCGGTACGTACCCCCTGGGAGGCCCCCATGTTCGCTCTCACGCTCGCCGAAGGCGCGGAGCTCCGGCCGCTGGAGCCGTGGCGGGCGGCCGAGTTCGCCGCGCACGTGGACCGGGTCCGCGCCGACATCCGCGACTACATTCCGTTCGCCGGGACTGTCGTGGACGAGCCGGCGGCCCGGCGGTTCCTGCAGGCGTACGCCGACAAGCAGGCGCGGGACGCGGCGCGCATCTACGGCATCTGGGTGGACGGCGTCCTCCAGGGCGGCACGTTGTTCCGGACGTTCGACGCCGGGCGGGGCATCTGCGAGGCGGGCGTGTGGCTCGCGGCGGAGGCGCGGGGGCGCGGGCTGGTGACCGCAGCCGTCCGCCACATGATCGACTGGGCGTTCGGCGAGCGCGGGCTGCACCGGGTCGAGTGGCTCTGCGACCCGCGCAACACCGCCAGCGCGGCCGTCGCGCGGCGGCTCGGCATGACGTGCGAGGGGCTCCACCGGCAGGCGTTCACGCTGGACGGAGAGCGCAGGGACGTCCAGGTTTGGGCCGTCCTCGCCGCGGAGTGGCCGGCCGGGCCGGCCTCTGCGGACTCTTAGGGGACGGGGAGGGGGCGTTCCAGGGCGGAGAGCGTCAGCAGGACCAGGGAGGCCGTCCAGCCGAGGGGCGCCGGGCCCGCGGGCTTGCCGCTCGGGCTCACCTTCTCCGGCAGGACGCCGAGGGACGTGCGGTGGGCGGACAGCCAGCCGAGCCGGCCGAGCGCCTCGTCCGTGCGGCCCGACGCGGCGGCGTTCAGCCCGAAGAGGGCCGTCTCGGGCGTCCAGGCGACGTCCGGGGTGCCGGACCAGCGCTCGCCCGGCAGCACGCCCCCGTTCGGCAGCGCCTGCTTGCGCGCGGCGTCCTGGATCGCGGCGGTGACACCGGCGTCGGACGGCGCGAACGGCGGCGCGAGGAACGTCACGGACGTGTCCATCAGCCCGCCGGGGATGGGTGAGCGCGGGTAGCCGTAGGGCGCGAACTGCCTGTCCACGGCGTCGGCGACGCGCTGCGCCGCATGCCGCCACTCGGCCGCCTTGCCGGTCTCGCCGCGTCCCTGCGCGAGGTCGCCGGCGGCCCGCAGCCCCGCGAGGACGGGCCCGACGACGCCGAGCGTGGGGCGCCGCGGGTCCTGCTCGCGGCCCGGGTCGCGCTCCCAGTAGTCGGACGAGGCGGGCGGCAGGCCCTCGGCGTCCAGCGAGCCGGCCAGGTGGTCGGCGGCGCGGCGCACCATCGGCCACAGGTCCGGCAGGTCGTCCGTGGACCCGGTCTGGGCGCGGTAGAACCAGGCCGCCCACAGCACCCAGCCGAGCGAGTCGAGCTGGGGCGCGCGGCCGTCGGCGACCGCCGTCCCGTCGGCGTTGTAGCGCGCGGCCCACATCCCGTTGTCGCTCTGCGCGCGGGCGAGGAAGCGCAGGACGCGGCGGGCCTCCGACGGGTGGCCGGTGACGCTGAACGCGGCGACGGTGAACGCCGAGTCGCGCGGCCAGCAGTACCGCCACTTGGTGTACCAGGAGGCGAGCGAGGCGCCGTTCGGGCGGGTGAGGAGCCGCAGGTCGAGCAGCGCGCGCGCCGACATGTCGCGGTACGCGGCGCCCTGCCCGCCGGTCGGGACCGCGCCCTTGGCCAGCCAGGCGCTGTCGGCCCGGACGGCGCGGGCGACCCGCGGATCGGACCGGTCCACGGTGATGGGGGTGTCGCCGCCGGACGGGATGAGCCTGACGCGCCCGTCGTCGAGCCGGACGACCGAGCTGTCCGGCAGGTAGGCGGCTCCCTCGGCCTGCTCGGGGGAGAGCGGGACGCCGGCGAACGGCCAGCCGCCCCCGCCGATGAGGCCGGGGCTCGCCCAGCCGGGGCTGGACGGTTCGGGCACGTTGGCGCCGCCGGTCGCGACGAGCGCGGCCACGAGCAGGAGGGCGCCGGTGCGGCGGATCTTGCGCGCGCCCGACCGCCTGCGGGACCATGGCCGCGCGGGCCTCGGCCGCATCGGCGGGGGCGGCGGCGCGGTACCGCCGGGGCCGGCCGGGACCGGCCTCGCGGGGACGGGGACGGGGACGGTGATGGATGTGTCCCGTTCCTCCGCCATCGCCATGCGTTCGCCCCCTTTGCCGCATCCCACCGCAGCGAATTAAGTACATCAAACTACGTCAATTGGTTCATCCTCCTCACGGGCCACTCGTGCCCACCCCTCAGGAGGAGACACCTGCCGCCCGGTGACACTTGCCTTCTAGAGTGGACACTCCGTGACATATGGACCCGGCGGCATCACCACGAAGGCGGGTTGACTAGGCTGCGTCGACGGAGCGGACCGCAGAGTCCAGGCCGCACGGACACCCGTGTAGATCGCCGACTCGTGTGGTCTTTGGCTGTCGATCCGTTTAAGGACGCCTCGTGGACCTGTTCGAACATCAGGCGAAGGAACTCTTCGCCGAGTACGGGGTACCGGTGCCTACCGGCAAGGTCGCCCATACTCCCCAGGAAGCACGCGCCATCGCGGAGGAGCTGTTCTCCGCGGGCAGCAAGAAGGTCGTGGTCAAGGCCCAGGTGAAGACCGGGGGCCGGGGCAAGGCCGGCGGCGTGAAGCTGGCCGACACGGCCGACGAGGCGGAGACGCTCGCCGGTCAGATCCTCGGCATGGACATCAAGGGCCACACGGTCCACAAGGTCCTGATCGAGGAGGGGAGCGCGATCGCGCAGGAGTACTACTTCTCCTTCCTGCTCGACCGCGCCAACCGCACCTTCCTGTCCATCTGCTCCGTCGAGGGCGGCGTGGAGATCGAGGAGGTGCCGCACGACCGGCTGGCGATGGTGCCGGTGTCCCCGCTGGACGGCGTCGACCGGGCCAAGGCCCGCGAGATCGCCGAGCAGGGCCGCCTCCCGCAGGAGGCGCTCGACGGCGCCGCCGAGCTGATCGAGCGGCTGTGGGCCGTGTTCACCGACGAGGACGCCTCCCTCGTCGAGGTGAACCCGATGATCCTCACCGCCGACGGCCAGGTGAAGGCCCTCGACGGCAAGGTCACGCTGGACGACAACGCCGGGTTCCGCCAGGAGCACGACAAGTTCGAGGACAAGGCCGCCGCCGACCCGCTGGAGGCCGCGGCCAAGGCCAAAGACCTCAACTACGTCAAGCTGGACGGCAGCGTCGGCATCATCGGCAACGGTGCCGGCCTGGTCATGTCCACGCTGGACGTCGTCGCCTACGCGGGCGAGCAACTGAAGGGGCAAGGGGAGGCGGGCGGGGGGCAGAAGCCCGCGAACTTCCTCGACATCGGCGGCGGCGCGTCCGCCGAGGTGATGGCGAACGGGCTGGAGATCGTCCTGTCCGACGCCGCCGTCAAGTCGGTGTTCGTGAACGTCTTCGGCGGCATCACCGCCTGCGACGCCGTCGCCAACGGCATCGTCTCCGCCTACAAGCTGCTGGCCGACCGCGGCGAGACCGTCGACCGGCCGCTCGTCGTCCGGCTGGACGGCAACAACGCCGAACTCGGGCGCAAGATCCTCAGCGACGCGGGGCTGCCCGGCGTCCAGCAGGTCGACACCATGGACGCGGCGGCCGAGCGCGCCGCCGAACTCGCAGCGGCAGGTGCATGACAATGGCCATCTGGCTCACCGAGAACAGCAAGATCATCGTCCAGGGCATCACGGGCTCCGAGGGCACCAAGCACGGCCGCCGGATGCTCGCGTCCGGCGCCCAGGTCGTCGGCGGCGTGAACGCCCGCAAGGCCGGCCAGACGGTCGACTTCGACGGCACCTCCCTCCCGGTGTTCGGCACCGTCAAGGAGGCCATGGAGCAGACCGGCGCGGACGTGTCCGTCGTGTTCGTCCCGCCGAAGTTCACCAAGGACGCCGTCGTCGAGGCGATCGACGCCGAGATCCCGCTCTGCGTGGTCATCACCGAGGGCATCCCGGTGCACGACACCGCCTACTTCTGGGCGTACGCCGAGAAGGCAGGGAACAAGACGCGCATCATCGGGCCGAACTGCCCCGGCATCGCGTCGCCCGGCAAGTCGAACGCGGGCATCATCCCGGCCGACATCACCACGCCCGGCCGCATCGGGCTGGTGTCCAAGTCGGGCACGCTGACCTACCAGATGATGTACGAGCTGCGCGACATCGGCTTCACCACCTGCGTCGGCATCGGCGGCGACCCCGTCATCGGGACGACCCACATCGACGCGCTCCAGGCGTTCCAGGACGACCCGGAGACCGACGCCATCGTGATGATCGGTGAGATCGGGGGCGACGCCGAGGAGCGCGCCGCCGCCTACATCGAGCAGCACGTGACCAAGCCCGTCGTCGGCTACGTCGCCGGGTTCACCGCCCCCGAGGGCAAGACCATGGGCCACGCGGGCGCGATCGTGTCCGGCTCCGCCGGCACCGCGCAGGCGAAGAAGGAGGCCCTGGAGAAGGTCGGCGTCCGGGTCGGCAAGACCCCGAGCGAGACCGCCGTCCTCATGCGGGAGATCATGCAGAACCGCTGACCCCGCGCGACCCCGAAAGACGCCCGAGCCGCCTGCCGAAGCGCGGCTTGGGCGTCTTTCGTTCGCGGCCCGGGTCCCGGACGACAAAGGCGACACGCCGGGCGGGCGGACCGCCGGGAGCCGGGCGCGGTGCCAGCATGGACCGGTGAGCGACGAGACCCCCGGGCGGCGTGCGAAGCGCGAGCCGGCGAAGGACGAGCCCGGACGGACCGGCGGACGGCCGCGCGCCGAGCCGCCGAGGGGGCGCCCGCCGGCCGCCGCCGCGGCGCGCCCGCTGTACGTGACCGGGCTGGTCGCGGCGCTGTGGTGCGTCGGGATCGGGCTCGCCGTGCTCACCACGATCACGCTCATCGGATGGATCGCGGCGCCGAAGACGGCGCTCGGCCACGGCATGTCCGGGGTGTTCCGGACGGCCGTGAACTTCTGGCTCGTGTCCCACCACGCGGGCTTCTCCTACGGGCAGGGACGGGTCGGGCTGCTGCCGCTCGGCGTCCTCGTCCTGCCCGGCGTGCTGCTGTACCGGGGCGGCGGCTGGATGATCCGGGTCGCGGGGCTGCGGCGGCGCCCGCGGATCGCGGTCGCGCACGTGGCGGTCGCGCTGGCCGCGCCGTACGCGGGGCTGGCCGCGCTGCTCGCGTTCGCGGCGTCCTCCGAGGAGGTGCGGCCGTCGGCGTGGCAGGCGCTCATCGGTTGCTTCCTCGTCGCCGCCGTCGCGGGCGGCCTCGGCGCCGCGCGGGCCGTCGTCGCGGCGCAGGTCGCGGCGGAGGCGCGCGGCCGGCGGGTCAGGTCGGGGCTCGGCGCGCTGCTGCGGCTGCTGCCCGATCGGCCCCGCTCACTGGTGATCGGGGTGGCGGGGGCGCTCGGCGTGCTGCTGGCGTCCGGCGCGGTGCTCGTGGCCGTGGCGCTCGCCATGAACATGCCGGGCGCCGACGACCTGTACGACATGCTCGCCCCCGGCGTCGTCGGCGGCGTCCTGCTGCTGCTGGTCGAGCTGGCCTTCCTGCCGAACGCGGTGGTCTGGGGGATGGCGTACGCGGTGGGCCCGGGGTTCTCCGTCGGCGCCGGGACGAGCGTCTCGCCGACCGGGGTGTTCCTGGACGCCGTCCCCGCGTTCCCGCCGCTCGCGGCGCTGCCGGAGCCCGGTCCCGCGCCCGCGCTGTCGCTGCTCGCGCTGGCCGCGCCGTTCGTCGCGGGCGCGGTCGGCGGCGTCCTCACGATCAGGTCGCTGCCGAGCCCGGCGGCGGAGGGCGCGCCGCTCTGGGGGTTCGTGTCGGGCGCGCTGACGGGCGTCGTGGCGGCGCTGCTCAGCGCGCTGTCGGGCGGGCCGCTGGGCGGCGGCCGGATGGCGACCGTGGGGCCGTCGCCCTGGCAGGTGGGGCTGCTCGCGGCCCTGGAGGTCGGGATCTCGGCGGCGATCGCGGCGTGGGCGGCCAACGTGCTGGTGCTGCGGCGCCCGGCGCGCGCCGCCTCCGGGAAGGCGGCCGGGAAGAAGGCCGAGAAGAAGGCGGGGACGAAGGCGGGGAAGGCGGGGAAGGCGGGGAGGCCGAAGCGGCCGGCCCGTCCGGAGCCCGTGGCGGTGCCGCTGTCGGCGCCGGTCCCGGGCGACTACGACCCGCCCGCGCGGTCCGGGGAGCCCGCGAAGCCCGCGGCGAAGGCGCCGAGGGCCCCGCACGCGCCGGACCCGCTGGAGTTCGAGGAGGCCGACCCCGTCCTCGCGCCGCGGCGGCCCCGCCGGCGGAGCGACCCGCTGCCCGACCTGGTCGAGGAGCGGGTCCCGGAACCGGCCCCGGAGCCCGCGCCCGGCCCGGTCCACGGCGACGGCGACGGCACGATCGTCGTCGAAGGCCACATCGTGGACGATCCCGAACCGGGGCCCGAGCCGCCGCGCAGGCCCGTCCCGCCGCCGCGCGCGGACCCGAACCGCACCGAGAACCGGGGCGGCGCGATCTACGTCCTGCGCGAGGAGCCCGAGCGGGACGACTAGCGCCGGAAGATCGGCGCCGGGGACGTCGGGGCCGGGCGGTCAGAGCAGGTGGCCGTACTTGTCCATCCAGCCGGGCGGCAGGTCGAGCTTGTCCTCGATCTTCGGGTAGTACTCGTCGCGGCACACCTGCTTGTCGGTGTTGGTGTTGGACGCGTTGACGCAGTCCCAGTAGCCGCTGAACTCCGTCCGCAGGAAGACCGCCATCGCGACCATCAGCAGCGACATCGCCAGGCCGATCCCGCCCATGACCATGCCGGGGAGGGCGCCGGGCACGGCGTCCCGGGTGCCGCGCACCTGCCGCCGGGCCCGGATCCCGACGACGAGCGCGGCGACGCCGAGCACGAGGCCGAGCGGATAGAAGAACAACGAGGTCAGCAGGGCGATGCCGCCGAGCCACAGGGCCCGCAGGCCGGTCTGCCGCGCCTCGGACGGTCCTGCGGGCGGCTCTCCCGCCGGCCGCCCGTCCGGGCGGTCCTCGGGACGGGCCTCGCGGCCCTGCTGCTCGCTCACGTTCGTTTCCTCCTGGCCCGTCCGCTTGGACGTACGGTGTGGATCCGCCCGCGCGGATCTGCGGTGAAGCGGTGTCGAACCGGCCCGATAGGCTTCGTGGTGTCCCAGCAACGTCCACCGGGGAGTCATGGTGTCCGCCCGGCTCGTCGTCCTCGTCTCCGGCGCGGGGACCAACCTACAAGCGCTGCTCGACGCGTGCGCGGATCCAGCCTACGGGGCGAAAGTGGTGGCCGTGGGGGCGGACCGCCCGGATATCGCGGGAACCGAACGCGCAGAACGTGTGGGTTTGCCCACTTTTACGGTGCGCGTCCCGGATTTCCCGTCCCGGGACGACTGGGACGCGGCCCTGGCCGAGGCCGTCGCCGAGCACGAACCCGACCTCGTCGTCTCCGCCGGCTTCATGAAGATCTTCGGGCCGCGCTTCCTGGCGCGGTTCGGCGGCCGGACGGTCAACACCCATCCCGCGCTGCTGCCCTCGTTCCCCGGCGCGCACGCCGTACGGGACGCCCTGGCGTACGGCGTCAAGGTCACGGGCTGTACGGTTCACTTCGTCGACGAAGGCGTGGACACCGGACCCGTCATCGCCCAGGAGACCGTCCCCGTGGGCTGGCATGACGACGAAGACTCCCTGCACGAGCGGATCAAGCGGGTGGAGCGCCGGCTCCTCGTCGACGTCGTCGGACGCCTCGCCCGCGACGGCTGGACCACGCGCGGCAGGCGGGTCTCGATGAAGTGCAGGACCTGCGGCGACGCGTCCGACAGGGTAACTTCCGACGATCATGAGGGGAGCTCGGCCGGTGAGTCGGGTGGCGATTAGGCGCGCGCTGATCAGCGTGTACGACAAGACCGGGCTGGAGGAGCTGGCCCGCGGCCTGCACGAGGCCGGGGTGGAGATCGTCTCGACGGGGTCCACGGCGGGCCGGATCTCCGCCGCCGGCGTCCCGGTGATGAAGGTGGAGAAGCTCACCGGCTTCCCCGAGTGCCTGGACGGACGGGTCAAGACCCTGCACCCCAAGGTGCACGCGGGCCTGCTCGCCGACCGCCGCAAGGAGGACCACCTCCAGCAGCTCGACGACCTGGCCGTGGAGCCGTTCGACCTCGTGATCGCGAACCTGTACCCGTTCGCCGACACGGTCGACTCGGGCGCGGGGCCGGACGAGTGCGTCGAGCAGATCGACATCGGCGGCCCGACGATGGTGCGCGCCGCCGCGAAGAACCACGCGAGCGTGTCCGTCGTCGTCGACCCGGCCGCGTACGGGTCCGTCCTCGACGCGGTGAAGGCCGGCGGGTTCACCCTGGCGGAGCGGCGCCGCCTCGCCGCGCGGGCGTTCGCGCACACCGCGTCCTACGACGTGGCCGTGGCGTCCTGGTTCGCCGGCTCCTACGCCCCCGACGAGACCGCCGCCGAGACGCGGTGGCCCGACTTCCTCGGCGCCACCTGGGAACGGTCGAACACCCTCCGGTACGGCGAGAACCCGCACCAGCGCGCGGCCCTGTACCGCTCGCCCGGCGAGACCGGGCTGGCCGGCGCGGAGCAGCTGTACGGCAAGGAGATGTCCTACAACAACTACGTGGACACCGACGCCGCCCGCCGCGCCGCCTACGACTTCACCGAGCCGTGCGTGGCGATCATCAAGCACGCCAACCCGTGCGGCATCGCGGTCGGCGCCGACATCGCCGAGGCGCACCGCAAGGCGCACGCCTGCGACCCCGTGTCCGCCTACGGCGGCGTGATCGCGGCGAACCGCCCGGTCACCGCCGCCATGGCGCGGCAGGTCACCGAGAGCTTCGCCGAGGTGGTCATCGCCCCCGCCTTCGACGACGAGGCCGTCACCGTCCTGAAGGACCGGTTCAAGAACGTCCGGCTGCTCGTCTGCCCGGACGCCCCGGCCGGCGCCGCCGAGTACCGGCGCATCGACGGCGGCGTCCTGCTGCAGGACGTCGACCGCGTGGACGCGCCCGGCGACGACCCGTCCACCTGGGAACTCAAGACCGGCGACGCCGTCGACGAGGCCACCCTGCGCGACCTGGCGTTCGCGTGGCGGGCGGTCCGCTCGGTGAAGTCGAACGCGATCCTGCTGGCCGCAGGCGGCGCGACCGTCGGCGTCGGGATGGGCCAGGTCAACCGGGTCGACTCCGCCAAGCTCGCGGTCGCGCGGGCCGGCGCGGAGCGCGCCGCGTCCGCCGTGGGCGCGTCCGACGCGTTCTTCCCCTTCCCGGACGGCCTCGAAGTGCTCACCGAGGCGGGCGTGAAGGCGGTCGTCGAACCCGGCGGGTCCGTCAACGACGACAAGGTGATCGAGGCGGCGCGGAAGGCCGGGATCGCCCTGTACTTCACCGGCGTCCGGCACTTCTTCCACTGACGCGCTGATGGCCGGAGGGGCCGGCCGGCCCGCGGACTGCCCACTCGTTCCGGCAGGTAGTCTCGGGCTGGCCGCGCCCTCATGACCCTCCGTTGACTCCGGCGCGGGCATTCCGTGATGGAGGCGCGATGGACGTGCTGCTCGCCGTCATGCTGAGGTCGGTGTACCTGGTCGGCTCGCTGCTGATGGACTCCCGCCAGGTGATCGGGCTGGTCGCCGCCTTCCTGGCCGCGGTCCTGGCCGCCCGGTTCGGCTGGCACGGCACCGACCGCGTGCTCGCCCGGCGGCAGCGCTCGGAGGACTAGCGCAGCCGTTCCCGCAGGGCCCGCGCCGCGGCGGGCCACTCGTCGTCGGTCATGCCGTAGGCGGCGGTGTCGCGGATCGAACCGTCCGCCCGGATCCGGTGCTTGCGGTGCACGCCCTCGAACGAGGCGCCGAGCCGCTCGATCGCCGCCCGCGACCGCGCGTTCCGGACGTGCGTGTGCCAGCCGACCCGGATCGCGCCCAGCTCGTCGAACGCGCGGCCGAGCAGGAGCAGCTTCGCCTCGGTGTTGACCGCCGTCCGGTGCCACCGCGCGCCGAGCCAGGTGTGGCCGATGCACAGGCCCCGGTGGGACGGCGCGACCTCGTAGTACGACGTCGTCCCCGCCACCTCCCCGGTCGCCGCGTCGATCTGGACCCAGGGGAGCCGGACGCGGCGCTCGCACTCGTCCAGCGCCCTGCCGACGAGCGCGGCCATCTCGCCGGCCGTCCCCGGCCGCCGCTCGCTCAGCCACGTCCACACGTCCGGGTCCCTGGACGCCTCGAACAGCCCGCCGGCGTGCTCGGGGGACAGCGGCTCCAGCCGCACATGACGCCCGGTCAGGACGGGCCGCTCGAACCATGCGTCGCTCATGCCGCTCACGCTAGAAGGCCCGGCGCCCGCGCCGGCAGGGCCACTCGGCGCCGATTCCCGCGTGCCACTCGCCCGTTACCATGGGTTTTCACGTGACTGGCGCGGCAAGGTGGATCACCACCGGGGAGCGAACGACAGTCCCGTTGCCGCGCGCCTGGGCGGACGGGACCTCGAGCCGGGCTCGGTCCTGCGAGGCCCCGGCGAGATCCACGCGGAGGAACGCATGACGGCACAGATTCTGGACGGCAAGGCCACGGCCGCCGAGATCCGCTCGAACCTCAAGGTCCGCGTCGAGGCGCTCCGCGACCGCGGCGTGACCGTCGGGCTCGGCACCGTGCTGGTCGGCGACGACCCGGGCAGCCGCTCCTACGTCAACATGAAGCACCGCGACTGCGCCGAGGTCGGCATCGAGAGCATCCGCCGCGACCTGCCCGCCACCGCCTCCCAGGACGACGTGGAGCGGGCCGTCGCCGAGCTGAACGCCGACCCGGCCTGCACCGGCTACATCGTCCAGCTCCCGCTGCCGAAGGGCCTGGACGAGCAGCGCGTGCTGGAGCGCATCGACCCGGCCAAGGACGCCGACGGCCTGCACCCGACGAACCTCGGCCGGCTCGTCCTGATGCGGCCGGGGCCGCTGCCCTGCACCCCGAAGGGCATCGTGGAGCTGCTGCGCCGCTTCGACGTCCCGATCAAGGGCGCCGAGGTCGCCGTCGTCGGCCGCGGCATCACGGTCGGGCGCTCCCTCGGCCTGCTGCTGACCCGCCGCACCGAGAACGCGACCGTCACCCTCTGCCACACCGCGACCCGGGACCTGGCCGCGCACACCCGCGCGGCCGACATCGTCGTGGCCGCCGCCGGCGTCCCCGGCCTGATCACCGCCGACATGGTGAGGCCGGGCGCGGCCGTCCTCGACGTGGGCGTCTCCCGGGTGGACGGCAAGCTCGCCGGGGACGTCGCCGCCGACGTCGCCGAGGTCGCCGGATGGGTCGCGCCCAACCCCGGCGGCGTCGGCCCGATGACCCGCGCGATGCTGCTCGCGAACGTCGTCGAGGCCGCCGAGCGGGACGGCTGACGCACGCACACACGCGGACGGGGCCGCCGCCCCAGCACCGAGGCGGCGGCCCCGTACTCGTCTTCCCCGGCCGGGGCCGCGCCGTCACCTGCACGGCCCCGCCCGGGAGGGTTCAGCGATCGCCCTCGTTGCGCGCTGCCGGGAGGACGACCGCAGGTTCACATCAGCTGGCCCTCCGTCCGGCGGTGCTCGGGGCGGGACGTCCCGGCCCGTGCCCGTGGCCGGGGGCGCCCGGCCGCCGCGTCTCCGTCGTGCCGCGGACCCCGGGGACCCGGCCGTCCACCGGCGGACGTCCCTGGTGCGGGACGTGCACCGGCGGCAGCGGACGGACGAGGCCCATCGCGATGACCTCGTTGGCGAGCCGCGTGCGCCGGTTGGCGCCCTCGGGGATGCGGAACTTCTGGTAGAGGCGCAACAGGTGCTGCTTGACGGCGGCTTCGGTGACGACCAGCTCGCCGGCGATGTCGCGTGCCGTGGCGGGGGCCACGAACGCCTCGTCGGACAGGGCGGGTCGGCACAGCGAGGTCAGCACGTCGACCTCGCGGCGGGTGAGCTCGGGTGCGACGGCGCGCCGCAGTTCGACGTCCGGGTCGACCTCCTCACGGGGGATGCCCCCCAACCGGCAGCGCGCCGTGCCGAAGCTCACGACGTCACCGTCCTCCAGCACACGGCGGGCGATCGGCCGGCCGTTGACGCGTGTCCCGTTGCGGGACAGGCCCATGTCCACCACGTAGACGTACGGACCGCGTCGGACGATTTCTGCGTGCAAACGGGACACACTCGGGTCGTCGAGGCGTACGTCGACTCCTCTCCCTCTCCCGACCGTCGTAACGTCGGGGCGCAGCGGCATCACCAGCCCGCTGTCCTCGATCCGCATGAACGGCCCCTCCACGGCAGTCCTCCCAGCTAGTTAGCGACCCCTGTCTGCCGGGTTACCCGGGCGCCGTGCCGTCACACCCTCCTACTGGCGAGTAGCACCGATGGTGCAAGGGATTCCGGCCTCCCGGGCACCCTCCGTCACACCCCTTCTCCCGGCGGCGGGCGGCCGGACGGACCGTTCCATCCCGGCGAGGTCGTCGTGGGCCCCGATCGGCGATACCGTGAGGCCATGAGCACTCAGGTGCACCGGCGCCGGCGCAGGGCGCCGCGCCGCAGGGGCGCCGCGCCGCACTGGCTGGCGCAGCTCCCCTACCTGCTCGTGCTCAGCGGAGTCGGCGCCGGCCTGACGCTGTGCGCCTTCAACTACTTCCGCAAGGGCTCCGGCCTGATGGCCGCCGCACTGCTGATCGGCGCGCTCGCCCGGCTGCTGCTGCCCGAGTCGCAGCTCGGCCCGCTCGCCGTCCGCAGCCGGTCGGTCGACTGCTGGACGCTCGTCGTCCTCGGCGAGATGGTCGCGTTCGTGTCGTTGAGCGTCCCGCCGATGAACAAGACCGGCCTCGTCCTCGCGGGCGCGTTCGGCGTGCTGATCGCGCTCACCGCGGCGGCGCGCGGCATCCGGCTGCTCATCGCCGGACGCCGCTCCGCGGGCGGCCCATCACCCGGGAACGGGCCGCCGGGTTAGCGCGTCGTCCCAGGTGGAGGCGTTCTGGGCCGGGCCAGGTCTAGACCGCGTGACCGCCTCGGCTAGCCTAGCCAGTTGAGCCTTACAAGGACTGCTGGCCAGGTGTAGGAAAGGGACAGCACAAGCATGCCCAAGATCAAAGTAACGGGCCCGGTCGTCGAACTCGACGGCGACGAAATGACGCGGATCATCTGGAAATTCATCAAGGACCAGTTGATCCTGCCCTACCTCGATGTGGACCTGAAGTACTACGACCTGGGGATCGAGCACCGTGACGCCACGGACGACCAGGTCACCATCGACGCGGCGAACGCCATCAAGGAGCACGGCGTCGGTGTCAAGTGCGCGACCATCACCCCCGACGAAGCGCGCGTCGAGGAGTTCGGCCTGAAGAAGATGTGGCGGTCCCCGAACGGGACGATCCGCAACATCCTGGGCGGCGTGATCTTCCGCGAGCCGATCGTCACGTCCAATATCCCCCGCCTGGTCCCCGGCTGGACGAAGCCGATCATCATCGGCCGCCACGCCCACGGCGACCAGTACAAGGCCACCGACTTCGTCGTCCCCGGCCCGGGCAAGGTGACGATCACCTACACCCCGCGGGACGGCTCCGAGCCGATGGAGCTGGAGGTCGCGGACTTCCCCGGCGGCGGCGTCGCGATGGGGATGTACAACTACGACGACTCCATCCGCGACTTCGCCCGGACGAGCATGCGGTACGCGCTGAGCCGCGAGATGCCGCTGTACCTGTCGACGAAGAACACGATCCTCAAGGCCTACGACGGCCGGTTCAAGGACCTCTTCCAGGAGATCTACGAGACCGAGTTCAAGTCGGACTTCGAGGCCAAGGGCCTGTCCTACGAGCACCGGCTCATCGACGACATGGTCGCCGCCGCGCTCAAGTGGGAGGGCGGGTTCGTCTGGGCCGCCAAGAACTACGACGGCGACGTCCAGTCCGACACCCTCGCGCAGGGCTACGGCTCCCTGGGCCTCATGACGTCCGTCCTCATGACGCCGGACGGCAAGACCGTCGAGGCCGAGGCCGCGCACGGCACGGTGACCCGCCACTACCGGCAGCACCAGCAGGGCAAGCCGACGTCGACCAACCCCATCGCGTCGATCTTCGCGTGGACGCGGGGCCTGGAGCACCGCGGCAAGCTCGACAACACCCCCGAGTTGATCGACTTCGCCCGCAAGCTGGAGCAGGTCTGCGTCGAGACGGTCGAACACGGCCAGATGACCAAGGACCTCGCCCTCCTGGTCGGCCGTGAGACCCCCTGGCTGACGACGCAGGAATTCCTGGAGGCCCTCGACACCAACCTCCAGAAGAAGATCAACGGCTGACACCCCTCCGCCGAGGCCGTCCCGGAGCGATCTGGGGCGGCCTTTCGCGTGGGGGCGGCATGCCGGTGGGTGCACCTGGGCGTCGGCGGGTAGGGGCTGCGCGATAACCTGACCCACGAAAGTATCTCGACGGCGAGAGAAACCGCGGCGGCGCGGCTCTTCGGCGGTCGGGTTCGAAGGATGGCCGCCTGAGCCCCGTCAGGTCACAGCAGGAGAAGGACGCATGACGCGCACCCCAGTCACAGTCACCGTTACCGGCGCCGCGGGCCAGATCGGCTACGCGCTGCTGTTCCGCATCGCGTCCGGGCACCTCCTCGGCGCGGACGTCCCCGTACGCCTGCGCCTCCTGGAGATTCCGCAGGCGGTGAAGGCCGCCGAGGGCACCGCCATGGAGCTGGACGACTGCGCGTTCCCGCTGCTGTCCGGCATCGACATCTTCGACGACGCCACCAAGGCCTTCGACGGCGTGAACGTCGCGCTGCTCGTCGGCGCCCGCCCCCGCACCAAGGGCATGGAGCGCGGCGACCTGCTGGAGGCCAACGGCGGCATCTTCAAGCCGCAGGGCGAGGCCATCAACGCGGGCGCCGCCGACGACGTCAAGGTCCTCGTGGTCGGCAACCCGGCCAACACCAACGCCCTGATCGCGCAGTCGCACGCCCCGGACGTCCCCGCCGAGCGCTTCACCGCGATGACGCGCCTCGACCACAACCGCGCGCTCGCCCAGCTCGCGAAGAAAGTCCGGGGGACGGGGGCACGCGTCTCCGTCGCCGACATCAAGAAGATGACGATCTGGGGCAACCACTCCGCCACCCAGTACCCGGACATCTTCCACGCCGAGATCGCCGGCAAGAACGCCGCCGAGACGGTCAACGACCAGAACTGGCTGGAGAACGACTTCATCCCGACCGTCGCCAAGCGCGGCGCCGCGATCATCGAGGCCCGCGGCGCCTCCTCGGCCGCGTCCGCCGCGTCCGCCGCCCTCAACCACGTCCACACCTGGGTGAACGGCACCGCCGACGGCGACTGGACGTCCATGGCGGTCGTGTCGGACGGCTCCTACGGCGTCCCCGAGGGCCTGATCTCGTCCTTCCCGGTCACCACGAAGGACGGCAGGTGGGAGATCGTCCAGGGTCTGGACATCGACGACTTCTCGCGTGCGCGCATCGACGCCTCGGTGAACGAGCTGTCGGAGGAGCGCGACGCCGTCCGCAAGCTCGGCCTCATCTGACCCTTCACGCGGACGAGCCCCGGACCGACCGAGGTCCGGGGCTCTTCCGTTGCGCCGCGTTTGCCGGAACCGCACAGCGATGTGCCTGATCACGGCGGGCCGGGAAGGCTGGGAACGTGCTGGCTTCGTCCACCGAGAGGGAGGCACCATGCCCGCCACGACCGGCCGCAGGCGCCGCCGCGACACCCCGCCGCCCCGGACGGGAAGCAGCGAGACCGAGGTCCTGCGCGGATTCCTCGACTACCTCCGCGCCTCGATCGCCGCGAAGGTCGACGGCGCCCCCGAACCGCGGGTCCGGGCGGCCATGGTGCCGTCGGGCACGAACCTGCTCGGCCTGCTCACCCACCTGACGTCCGTCGAACGCTCGCTGTTCCTCGGCGAGGAGGTCGCCGACTGGCAGGCGACGTTCGAGGCGGCGCCGGAGGACGGCGTGGCCGAGGTCGTCGCCCGCTACCGGGAGGCGGTCGAGCGTGCGAACGAACTCCTGGACGGGTGCACCGACCTCGCCGCGCCCGTCCCGCGGCCCCGTCCGGGACGCCCCGCTCCCAGCCTCCGCTGGGCGCTCACCCACATGATCGAGGAGACCGGCCGCCACGCGGGCCACGCGGACATCCTCCGCGAACTCATCGACGGCCGAACCGGCCGCTGAGACGAGCCGGTTCAGGCCGCCGTCGCCACGTAGTAGACGTTCACCGGGTCCCCTTCGACCGATCGGACCTGGACGTCGGTGAAGCCGGCGTCCCCGAGCATCCGCCGGGCGGTCTGCTCCCCCCAGACCGTGCCGAGGCCGGCGCCGCCGGTGCTCAGCGAGGTGGTCATGCAGTAGAACACCGAGAAGCCGAACAGCGCGGGCCCGAAGGGATGCCCGACGTTCTCCTCCAGCTTGCTGGACGCGGCGAAGTCGCCCATCAGGAAGGCGCCGCCATCGCGCAGGGACGCGGCGACGGCGTTCAGGACCTCCTGCGGCCGGGCCAGGTCGTGGATGACGTCGAAGGCGGTGACCAGGTCGTACCGGCCGTCGATCTGCGACGCGTCGCCGATCGTGAAACGGACGTTGTCCAGGGACAGCCGGCCGGCCTCCTCGCGGGCGGCCGAGACGCCTTCCTCCGACTGGTCGAGGCCGTGGAAGCGGCTGCGCGGGAAGGCCTGCGCCAGGACGATGGGCGCGTGCCCCTGGCCGGTGCCCACGTCCAGGACGTCGATGCCGGCGCGCAGCCGTTCGGTGAGGTCCGGCACCAGGGGGACGATCGTGTCGACGAGCGCCGCGTCGTAGACGCGGGCCGTCTCCCCCGCTTGGAGGGCCTGGAAGCGGGGGTACGCGGAGTAGGGGACGCCGCCGCCCTCGCGGAAGCATCCGACGACCTGCTGCTCGACCTCGCCCATCAGCGCGATGTACGGCATCATCCCGGCGAGATTGTCGACGCCGGCGGCGGTGGTGAGCGAGGCGGCGTGCTCAGGCGGCAGTGTGTAGGTCGCCTCGTCGGGCTCGTATTCCAGGATGCCTCCGACGACCATGCCGCCCAGCCTCCCGCACGTACCGCTCGTCGAGGTGCGCCGCCTCGGCGATCTCCTGGCTCGTGGACGGGGGCAGTGTGCTCAAGGTGTCGAACAGTCCGGTCTGGTGGCCGACGCTCACGAGGAGGGCCAGCGCGCCCTTGTTGAGCACGTCGACCATGAGGCCGGTGAACGCCTCCTGCCGCGCGGTGTCCGTTGACACGGCCCCCTCCTCGGCTCAGAACGGCATCGTCTCCCCTCCCTACCCGCGGCGGAGGCGATGAGAAAGGGCCGTGCACCAACTATTGCCAGATCCGGCCACCCCCTTTCGCTCCGTGTCACCAGGTCGGTCCGGCGGGGGTCAGTGCCGAGACGCCGACGCCGTAGGGGACGAGGAGCGCCAGGTAGCCCAGGGCCAGGGGCACGCTCTTGAACCGGAGCGGCCGGCGCGTGTCGTACAGGAGGCCCAGCGCGATGGCCGCACAGGCGAAGCCGGCGATGGCGAGCAGCACGGCGGCCGCCATGTCCCACCACAGGTTGGCGGCGGCGGCCGCGGCGAATCCGAGCAGGGCGATGCCGAACGTGCGGGTCCCGCGCCAGAGGGCGCGCAGGGGTGCCGGCATGCGTCCCTCCACAGGATGGTGTGCTGGTCGAACCGTAGCGGTGGCAAATGATCTGAAGGCGTCGGTACCGGTCGCTAGGGTGTGATCCGCTCGGGAAGGTGATCGGGGAGGCGGACGGTGGCGGATCAGGCGTTTCAGGTGGATCTCCGCGGGGTGGTGGACCTGCTGAGCCGCCACCTGTACGCGAGTCCGCGGGTGTATCTGCGGGAGCTGCTGCAGAACGCGGTGGACGCGATCACGGCGCGGGGCGCGGGCGGGCGGGTCGAGATCGAGACCGGTGGCGGGACGCTGCGGGTCGGCGATGACGGCGTCGGGTTGACCGAGGACGAGGTCCACACGCTGCTGGCGACGATCGGACGGTCGTCCAAGCGGGACGAGCTGGGGTTCGCGCGGCACGACTTCCTGGGGCAGTTCGGCATCGGGCTGCTGTCGGCCTTCCTCGTCGCGGACGAGATCGAGGTCGTGACCCGGTCGGCGCGGGGCGGTGACGCCGTCCGGTGGACGGGCCGGTCGGAGGGCAGTTACCAGGTCGAGCCGGGGGAGCGGGACGAGCCGGGGACGACGGTCATGATCAGGGCGCGTCCCGGGGCGGAGGAGCTGCTGAGTCCGGGCGTCGTCGCCGAGCTGGCCCGTACCTACGGGTCGCTGCTGCCGGTCGAGCTGGTCGTGGACGGTGTGCCGATCAGCGGGGACGGGCCGCCGTGGCGGGCGCCCCACCGGGATCCGGCCACGCGGCGGCGGGCGCTGGAGGCGTACTGCGAGGACCTCTACGGGTTCACGCCGTTCGACGTCGTCGACCTGGACGTGCCGGAGGCGGGGCTGACCGGGGTCGCGTTCATCCTGCCCGCGCCCGTCTCGCCGACCGCGCGCGGCGCGCATCGCGTCTACCTGAAGCGGATGCTGCTGGCCGAGAGCGTCGAGGGGCTGCTGCCCGAATGGGCGTTCTTCGCCCGGTGCGTCGTGGACGCCGGCGAGCTGCGGCCCACCGCGAGCCGCGAGGCCCTTTACGAGGACGAACTGCTCGACGCGACCCGGCAGGGGCTCGGGGACGTCCTGCGGCAGTGGCTGGTGCGGCTCGCCGAGACCGACCCGGCGCGGCTGCGCGCGTTCCTGCGGCTGCACCAGCTCGGCGTGAAGGCGATGGCCCTGCACGACCTCGACATGCTCCGGATCGTCGACCGGTGGCTGGAGTACGAGACGTCGTCCGGGCCGATGACGCTGCACGAGTTCCGCCGCCGGCATCCGGACGGCCGGTTCACCGGGAGCGTGGACGAGTTCCGGCGGATGTCGGCGGTCGCGGGCGCGCAGGGCGTCGGGCTGGTCAACGGCGGCTACGTGCACGACACCGAGATCATCGAGCGGCTGCCCGACCTGGACCCCGACATCCGGCTGGCCCGGCTGGACGCGGCGGAGCTGACCACGACGTTCGGCGTGCTCGACCCGGCGGCGGAACTGGCGCTGCGGCCGTTCCTGGCGGCGGCGCAGCGGGCGGTGGAGCGGCTCGGCTGCGAGGTGGTCGTCCGCGACTTCGACCCGGCGTCGCTCCCGGCGCTGTATCTGACCAGCCGCGACGCGCAGTTCCGGGACGAGCTGGCGCGGGCGCGGGAGGAGGCGGACGAGCTGTGGGCGGACGTGCTCGGCGCCGTCAACGCGTCCGCCGGCGTCGAACGTCCCCGGCTGGTGCTGAACCACCGCAACCCGCTGGCCCGGCGGGTCATGTCGCTGGGTGACGGCGGGCCGGTCGAGCCGGCCGTCCAGGCCCTGTACGGGCAGGCGCTGCTGCTCGGCCACCATCCGCTGCGGCCCGCCGACACGGCGGTGCTGAACCGTTCCTTCATCGGCCTGCTGGAGTGGGCCGTCCACTCCCCGGAGGCTCCCGAATGACCACGGACGACGTCTACACCCTGATGGCGCGGTCGCAGGAACTGCCCTACGGGGAGGCCCGGACCGTCCTGGTCGAGGACGCGCTGCGCCGCGCGGAGGCCGCCGGCGACGAGGTGCTGGCGTTCCACGTCCGGGTCCGGCTGACCGACGCCTACCGGTACGGCGGCGAGCCCGCGAAGGCGTTCGCGACGTTCAGCCGGACGCTGGCCGACCACGACCGCGACCCGGGCCGGTTCGACGAGACGCACGGCCTGCTGTGGCAGATGAAGGCGATCGTCAGCTCCCTCACGCTCTTCCCCGAGATCCCGCTCGACCGCGCCTACGCCGTGCTGGACGACATGGAGCGCCGCTACAAGGCGGGCGGGCACAGCCTCCAGGCGGTGTACCACTACCGCAACGTGGTGGCACGGCACGTCGGCGACGGCACGGCCGACGAGTGGTACCTCAAGTGGCGCGCGGCCAGGCGGGACGAGCTGTCCGACTGCGAGGGCTGCGACCCGACCGGCATGGCCCGCCACCTCATCGAGGCCGGGCGTCACGAGGAGGCGTTCGAGGTCGCCGCGCCCGTGCTGAACGCGCAGCTGAACTGCAACGAGCAGCCGCAGTCCATCCAGACGGCGCTGCTGCCCGTGTACCTGCGGACGGGCCGCGCCGAGCAGGCCGCCGACGCGCACCGCCGCGCCTACCGGGTGCACCGGGCGCGGCTCGCCGACCTCGCCGACATCGCCGAGCACCTGGAGTTCTGCGCGGTCACCGGCAACGAGGCGCGCGGCCTGGAGATCCTGCAGCGGCACCTCGGCTGGCTGGACCGGGCGCCGAGCGCGCACGCCGACATGGAGTTCTCCGCCGCGGCGGCCCTCCTGCTGGACCGGCTGACGGCCACCGGGCACGGCGCCGCCACGATCCGCAGGTCCGGCCCGGACGGGCGCGCGGCCGACGTCTCCCTCCAGGAACTGCACGCGGAGCTGGCGGAACGCGCGACGGCCCTGGCCGCCCGGTTCGACGCCCGCAACGGCACGCCGCACCAGGGCGACAAGGTGCGCGCCACGCTTGCCGCCGAGCAGGCCGCCGAGTTCGTCCCGCTGGCCGCGCACCATCGGCGTCCGGCGGCCCCGGCGCCCGAGCCCGCCCCGCAGGACGATCTCGCCGCCGTGGACGACCTCGCCGCCGTGGACGACCTCGACGAGATCCTCGACATCGCCGACCGGCGCCGCAGGAGCAGCGACGTGCCCGGGATGCTGGCGGCCTGGCGCCGGTTCGACGCCGTCGCCGAGGCGGCCGGCCCGACGCCGCTGCAGAAGGCCCGCCGCCTGGACGCCCGGGGCGTCGAGCACGCCGTCGGCGGCGCGGGCGAGGACGCGGTCGCGTGCTGGACGGAGGCGGCCCGGCTGTTCGGCGAGCTGGGCGAGGAGACCCGCCGGCACCGGACGCTCGGCCGGCTCGGCGCGCTGCGCATCGACCTCGGCGACGAGGGAGGGCTGGAGCAGGTGACCGCCTCGGCCGATCACTTCACCGCGCATCCGGGGGAGGACGGCGACGCCGCGCCCGCGCTGCTCCGCCTCGCGACCGCGCACATCAGGTTCGACCGTCCCGCCGACGCTCTCGCCGTGCTGGACCGGGTCGACCCGCAGGACGCGCCCGACCGCGCCGGTGAGCTGTGGTTCCTGCGCGGGCAGGCGCTCCTGCTGACCGACCGCGTCGACGAGGCGGTGGCGGCCCTGCGCCGTTCGCTGGAGACCGCCAGGGACGCCGCCGACTCCGAACTGGTCGCCTCGCCCGCGCTGCTGCTCGCCCGGACGCTGGCCCGGCGCGAAGGCGGCCCAGGCGACGAGGTGTTCGCGCTGCTCGACGAGGTGCTGGCCGCGCTGACCGGCCCGTCGCCGATGCGCGCGGCGGCGCACTCCGAGCGCGGCCTCGCCTTCCTCGCCACGGACCGTCCGGCCGACGCCGTCGCCGACCTGGTCGAGGGCATCGCGGGGTGGACGGCGGAGGGCCTGCACCCGCAGGCCGTGCAGCTCCGCGTCGACCTCGCCGCCGCGTACCTGTCGACCGACCGCGCGCTGGAGGCGGCGGAGACCGCCGAGGAGGCGCTGCCGGGCCTCGACACCGACGACGCGCGGCGCTGCCGGCTGATCCTCGCGCACGCGCAGAAGGAACTGGGCGAGGAGGACGCCGCCGCCCTGTTCCAGGGCCTCGCCGAGGAGGCCGCGCGGGAGGGGCAGCACGACGCCGTCCCGCACTTCCTCCACGAGTCGGCCGACGTCCTGACCGGCCTCGACATGGACGCGCAGGCCGCCGAACGGTACGCGCAGGCCGCCGAGGCGTACGAGAAGGTCGGCGACCCGCTCGGCGTGGTCCGCGCCCGCCGCCGCGCCGCGATGTGCCTGATGTGGAGCGGCGAGACGGACGAGGCGGTGACCGCCATGGAGACGGCCCGCGCCGCGCTGGCCGGCCTGCCCCCGGAGGACGAGCCGCTGCGCGTCTGGGAGACCGCGCTGACGTCGTTCGAGCAGGCCCGCGTCCTCGCCCGGGCGGGCCGCCTCGACGAGGCCGCCGCCCACGCGTCCGCCGCCGCGGACGGCTTCACCGCCGTCGACCAGGCCGAGCCCGCCGAGGACGCCGCCCGCCTCCTGGAGGAGATCAGGAACGCCCTCGGCGGCTGACGCGCGACCTTCACCGGCTGGCGGGGGCCGTCAGCTGAGGCGCTGCGCGCCCGGGGACGGGACGGCGTCCAGGAACCCGGGCGGCGTCCAGCCGCGCTTGGCGTAGGCGGCGGTGATCGCCTCCCGCACCCCGTCGGCACGGGAGACGGGGGTCAGGACGATCACGGACCCGCCGAAGCCGCCGCCGACCATGCGTCCGCCCCGCGCGCCCGCCCGGACCGCCGCGTCCACGGCGGCGTCGGCCTCGGGCCACGACACCTCGAACTGGTCGCGCAGCGACAGATGCGACGCGTTCAGCATCGCCCCGAACTCGGGCAGCGCGCCCGCCCGCAGCAGGCCGACGCTCGCCTCGACGCGGTGGTTCTCGGTGACGACGTGCTGGACGCGCCGCCGCAGCACGGGGTCGCGCAGCGTCCCCAGCGCCCCGGCGAGGTCCTTGACGTCGCGCAGGGCCTCGACGCCCAGCGCCGCCGCCGCCTCCTCGCATTCGGCGCGGCGGCGGCCGTACTCGCCGCCGGTCAGCGCGTGCGCGGCGCGCGTGTCGACCACCAGGAGGGCCAGGCCGGCGGCGGCCGGGTCGAACGGGACCTGGGACGACAGCCCGCTGCGGCAGTCGAGCATCAGCGCGTGGCCGGCGGTGCACAGCAGGGACGCCGACTGGTCCATCAGCCCGCACGGCATGCCGACCTGCTCGTTCTCCGCGCGCTGCGCCAGCCGCGCCAGCGCCGGACGGTCGATCTCCACGCCGTGCAGGTCGCAGAGCGCCAGCGCCGTCGCGCATTCCAGCGCGGCGGACGACGACAGCCCCGCCCCCTGCGGAAGATCGGAGTCGATCAGGAGGGACGCGCCGCCCGTCCCGTGCTCGCGCAGGACCCGCGCCACACCGACCGGATACGCCGCCCACGCCCGCTCGGCCGGCCACCCCTCGGAGACGACGGGCGGGCCGTCCGCGGGCGCCGTCACGGCGGTCGCGGCCTGCCGCGACCGGACCTCGATCACGCCGTCGTCGCGGCGCGCGGCGGCCACCGAGACCCCGCGCGACAGCGCGAACGGCAGCACGAACCCGTCGTTGTAGTCGGTGTGCTCGCCGATCAGGTTGACCCGGCCCGGCGCGTGCCAGACGCCGTCCGGAGCCCGCCCGAACGCCGCCGCGAAGCCCTCGATCACCGGGACCGCAGGAAGGTCCACGCGTCGTCGACCATGGTGCGCAGGTCCCGCTCGGGCTTCCAGCCCAGCCGCTCCTGGATCTTGTCGGACGAGGCGATCAGCACCGCCGGGTCGCCGGGCCGGCGCGGCGCCACCTCGGCCGGGATGTCGCGGCCGGTGACCTCGCGGCACACGTCCACGACCTCCCGGACGGAGTTGCCGGTGCCGCTGCCCAGGTTGAAGATCTGGTGCGCGCCCGGCTCGCAGGCGTCCAGCGCCAGCAGGTGGGCGCGGCCCAGGTCGACCACGTGGATGTAGTCGCGCACGCAGGTGCCGTCCGGCGTCGGGTAGTCGTCGCCGAACATCTTCACCGCCGACCCGCCGCCCTGCGCGATCTTCAGCACGTTCGGGATCAGATGGGTCTCCACGGAGTGCCGCTCGCCGTGCCGCCCGTAGGCGCCCGCCACGTTGAAGTACCGCAGCGACACCCCGCCGATGCCGTGCAGCCGCGCGTACTCGGCGAGCGTCGTGTCGATCGCCAGCTTGGACGCGCCGTAGGGGTTGGTCGGACGGGTCGGGTCGGTCTCCACGATCGGTGTCGACTCCGGCTCCCCGTACGTCGCCGCCGTCGAGGAGAACACGATGCGGGGGACGCCGGCGACGCGCATCGCGTCCAGCAGCGCCAGCGACTCGCCCAGGTTCTTGTCCCAGTACAGGCCCGGCTTCTCCACCGACTCGCCGACGAGGGACCTGGCCGCGAAGTGCAGCACGGCCTCAAAGCCGGCCCCGGCGAGGACGTCCGCCGCCATGTCGCGCAGGGTGCCGCGCACCAGCCGGGCGCCGTCCGGCACCGCGTCCTCGTGCCCGGTGGACAGGTCGTCCAGCACGACGACCTCGTGCCCCGCCTCCAGCAGCAGAGCGGACACGACGCTGCCGATGTAGCCGGCGCCTCCGGTGACGAGCAGCTTCACTGACGGACCTCCACGGAGAGACTCTGGGACGGCGGGGTCCGTCCAGGCTATCCGGAACCTCGAACGGGGAAGGGATAACGCATGGACCGGACGCCGCCCGGCTCACCGCCCCGGCCGCCCGCGGTGCCCGTGCGCCCGCTGGTGTGGCTGCTGTCGCGCTCGGCGAACCTCGTCGTGCGGCTGTCGGGCGGCGACCCCGGCGCGCTGCGCGAGGAGATCACCGCCGAGCGGATGCGGGCGCTCGTGGCCGAGAACACCCAGATCGCCGCGGACGAGCGGGCCCTGATCGAGGAGGTGTTCGCGGCGGGGGAGCGGCCGCTGCGCGAGGTCCTCGTGCCGCGCACCGAGGTGGTGTTCCTGGACGCGGCGCTGTCGCTGACCGCCGCCGCCCGGCTCGCCGCGCGCAGCCCGCACTCCCGGTTCCCGGTCTGCCGCGACTCCCACGACGAGGTGATCGGGTTCGTCCACATCCGCGACCTGCTCGCGCCCGACGCGCCCGGCGCGGGCGTCCCGGTGGGCGATCTGGTGCGTCCGGTGAAGTTCCTGCCGCCGTCGAAACGGGTACTGCCGGCGTTGTCGGAGATGCGCCGCGAGGGCTGCCACCTGGCGATCGTCATGGACGAGTATGGCGGCGTCGCCGGAATCGTCACCCTTGAGGACCTCCTGGAGGAGCTCATCGGCGACATCCGCGACGAATATGATGTGCAGGACGCGCAGGCGCGGCGCCTGCACGGCGGGGTGGTCGAGGTCGACGGCCTGCTCAACCTGGACGACTTCGCCGCCGAGACCGGCATCCGGCTGCCCGACGGGCCGTACGAGACGGTCGCCGGGCACATCATGGCGGTGCTGCGCCGGGTGCCCGCCGAGGGCGACTCGGTGGACGCCGGCGGTCGCCGCCTCGCGGTCGCCCGGATGGACGGCCGCCGGGTGGCGCGCGTGCGCGTCATGCCGCGCGCGGCGCCGCAGGTCGTACCGGCGCCGTCCGGCACGCCGCCCGCGACCCCGCGAGCGGTGCCCGGCGACGCCGCCACGGCCCCGCCCAGCGGGCAGGCCACCAGCGGCGGAGTCCCCCGTGACACCTGAGAGAATTGTGCACATGCCCGAAGCGCCCAGCCAGCAAGCGTCCGGAACCACCGCGGCGAAGCCGCGCGTACTGTCCGGCATCCAGCCCACCGCCGACTCGTTCCACCTCGGCAACTACCTGGGCGCGCTCCGGCAGTGGGTCTCCATGCAGGAGACGCACGACGCGTTCTACTGCGTGGTCGACCTGCACGCCATCACGATCGAGCACGAGCCCGCGCTGCTGCGCCGCCGTACGAAGGTCGCCGCCGCGCAGCTGTTCGCGATGGGTCTCGACCCCGACCGCGCCACCGTGTTCGTGCAGAGCCACGTCCCCGAGCACGCCGAGCTGGCGTGGGTCCTCGGCTGCCTCACCGGGTTCGGCGAGGCGGGCCGCATGACCCAGTTCAAGGACAAGTCGTCCAAGCAGGGCACGTCCGGGACGAGCGTCGGCCTGTTCACCTACCCGATCCTGCAGGCCGCCGACATCCTGCTCTACACGCCCGACCCCGCCGAAGGGAAGCGGCCCCTGCGCGTCCCCGTCGGCGAGGACCAGCGGCAGCACCTGGAGCTGACCCGCACCCTCGCGCAGCGGTTCAACCACCGGTTCGGCGAGACGTTCGTGCTGCCGGACGCGCACATCCCCGAGGGCGCCGCGAAGATCACCGACCTGCAGGAGCCGGGCGCCAAGATGAGCAAGTCGGCGTCCTCCGCGCAGGGGATCATCGACGTGCTGGAGGAGCCCGGCCCGATGCGCAAGAAGATCATGCGCGCGGTCACCGACACCGGCTCCGAAGTCGTCTACGACGAGGAGAAGAAGGCCGGCGTCACCAACCTGCTGCGGATCTACTCCGCGCTGGAGGGCACGTCCGTCGCCGACCTGGAGACCCGCTACGCGGGCGCCGGCTACGGGCAGTTCAAGAAGGACCTCGCCCAGGTCGTCCTGGACACGTTCACACCGATCAGGGAGCGCACCCTCAAGCTGCTGGACGACGAGGACGAGCTCGACCGGCTCCTCGCCCGGGGCGCCGACCGCGCCTCCGAGGTCGCCGTGCGGACGATGGAGACGGTGCGCGAACGGGTGGGATTCGTGGGACGTGGTCGCTGACCGCCCACCACGCCACGCCGCCGCGCCGGGCCAGGGGGAGGCCCCCTCCGCGGCCGAGACCACGATGGTCGGCGGCCTGCCGGCCACCACCGGTCCCGGCCGCCGCGCGATCGGCGTCGCCATCCCGATCCCCGACCCGCACGGCTCGTTCCTGCAGGCCAGACGCGCCTCGTTCGGCGACCCCCTGGCCCACGCGATCCCGACGCACATCACGCTCCTGCCGCCCACCGAGGTGGACGAGGCCGCGCTGGAGGGCATCCACCGGCACCTGTTCCGGGTCGCGCGCACCGAACACCCGTTCACGATCAGATTGCGCGGCAGCGGAACGTTCCGGCCCGTCTCACCGGTCGTATTCGTGGCGCTCGCCGAAGGAATCGGCGGCTGCGAACGCGTCCAGGAAAAGGTTCTGTCGGGCCCCCTCGCCCGCCCGCTCCCGTTCCCGTACCACCCGCACGTCACCATCGCCCACCACCTCCCCGACGACGTCATGGACCGCGCCTTCAAGGAACTGGCCGGCTACGCCGCCGACTTCCAGGCCTGGGGCTTCTCCCTCTACGAACACGGCCAGGACGGCGTCTGGCGCCGCCAGAACGACTACGTCTTCTCTCGGGGGGGCGACCCCCCGAGCCCCCCGGCTGCGCGGCACGGGTCTCCTCGCTCCGGTCGCTAGCAGGTTCACCGGGTGCGTTGACCTGCGGCGTGTTGTTGGTATGAGCGCGTCGGAAGCAACAACACGCCGCGGGTCAACGACGTGGTGGCCCGGTCGACGTTCGTGGACCCCGCACTAGCGCTCCTTCCGCGTGCCTGCCCGTGAACGTCGGCTGGGGTGTGGGGTGGGGGAGTGTTGGGTTGCAGGTGGGGTTAGCGGGGGCGGCATCTCGGGGGGTGGGGTGGGTAGGTTTCCTGCATGCGGCAGGTGATCAATCGGGCGCAGGGGCGGATCGAGTCCCTGTTCGGGACGGGGAAGGGCCTGCTGCGCGGGGCGCGGGAGCGGTGGCGGTGGTTCGACCACCAGGTGCGCGCGTTCGAGCGGTACCAGGACCGGCGCGGGGACCGGCTCGCCGCCGCCCTCACCTGCTACGCGTTCCTGTCGTTCTTTCCGTTGCTGGCGCTCGCGTACTCGCTGCTCGGCTACCTCGTGGGCGTCAGCGCGCAGGCCCGCGACTACTTCGTCCGGGCGATCAGCTCGCAGCTCCCCGGGCTCGCCGGGCAGCTCCAGGTGGAGCAGATCGCCCAGTCGAAGACGGCCGTCGGAGTGCTCGGCCTGCTCGCGCTGCTGGTCACGGGGCTCGGCTGGGTGCAGGTGCTGCGCGAGTCGCTGCGGAGCATCTGGGGCAACGAGCCGGGCGGCGGCGGGAACTTCTTCCTGAAGAAAGTGTGGGACGCCGGCGTGCTCGCGTTCCTCGGCGTGATCCTCATCTGCGGGATGGGGGTCACGACGGTCACGACGTCCGCCACGAACACCGTGCTGAGCTGGCTTGGTCTGCAGGACGTCGCCGGTGCCGGGACGGTGCTGCGGCTGCTGTCGGTGGCGTGCGCGATCCTGTTCGACACGGTGGTGTTCCTGGTGCTGTTCAGCCGGCTGTCGGGCACCCGGGCGCCGTGGCGGCGGATCATCCGGGGCGCGCTGTTCGGCGCGGTCGGCTTCGAGGTCCTCAAGCAGGTCGCGGCGATCCTGCTGGGCCGCACGACGGCGAACCCCGTCTACGGCACGTTCGCCGTGCTGGTCGGGCTGATGGTGTGGATCAACATCGCGTCCCGGTTCGCGCTGTTCAGCGCCGCGTGGACGGCCACCCGCCGCGTCGTCCTCACGGCCGACGCCGACAATCCGGAGAACTGCGCCGATCAGGCCGAGGTGGAGGCGCTCCGGGAGCGCGCCGAGGAGCCCTCCTCGGCGCATCAGGCGCGCTGACTCACCGGTCGCGCGGGAGGGAGCGGGCCGCCTCCAGGCGGCGCCGGCGCCGCAGCACCACGAACAGCACGGCCATCGCCAGCAGCGCGCCGGCCGCGCCGCCGCCGAAGAGCAGCAGGCGGCGGGACGAGTCGTCCGAGGCGAGCGGGGCGTCGGGCAGCACGCCGCCGGAGTCGCCGTCCTTCTTGGCCTGCTTCACGTCGCCGGGCGGGACGAGCACGCCGACCGGACGCACCTTGCCGCGGGCCGCGAACCCCCAGTCCAGCAGCTTGGCGGCGTACGGGGACGGCGGCCGGTCGGCCCGCATCAGCGAGATCACGATCGTGTGCCCGCCGCGCCGCGCCTCGGCGACGAACGTCTGCTGGGCGGCGATCGTGTAGCCGTTCTTGCCGCCGAGCATGCCCTGGTAGGCCTGCCGCTCGCCCGCCAGCATGTGGTTGTGCGTGTGGATCGGGTAGCCGCCGACCTTGAGGCCCTTCTTGCGCTGCTTCTTGGTGGGCGGCGCGGGGAACTTGAAGTCGATGGCCTGCATGTACGCGCGGTACTGCGGGTTCCTCATGCCCTCGCGCAGGATCAGCGCCAGGTCGTACGCGGAGGTGTGCTGGGTCCGGACGTTCAGGCCGAGGTCGCGGTCCAGGCCGTTCGGGGACCCGGCGAGGGTGTCGTGCGCGTTGATCCGCTTGGCCTCGGCGTTCATGTCGGCGAGCGTCTTCTGCACGCCGCCGTCGGCCTCGGCGAGGGTGAACGCCGCGTCGTTGGCCGACATCATGAGCATCGCGTGGAACAGCTCGGAGACCTTGTACTTCATCTTCGGCGTCAGCCCGACCTTGGTGCCCTCGACGTCGCACGCCTTCTGGGACGGGCGGACGAGCCGGTTCGGGTCGAGCTTCGGGATGAGCGTCAGCGCGGTCAGCGTCTTGATCGTGCTGGCCGGGAGGTAGCGGCCGTGCGGGTCCTTGGCGGCGAGGACCTCGCCGGTGTCGGCGTCCGCGATCATGTACGAGGCCGCCCTGATCCTGGGCGGCGCCGGGACGCCGGGCGCCCTGTTCACGACGATGCCCCGGCCGGCGAGCTGCGGCCCGCCGACGGTCTCGGCGGGGGGCGCCGCCGTGGCCGGCGCCGCCACGAGGACGGGTGCCGCGGCTACCGCGGTCACCGTGACCGGAATGGTGATCACCGTCAGGGCGCGGCGGACGCCGGCCGGCCCTCGTCGCTCGGCTCGCAAGCTCTCGACGCTCCTCTTTCCCGTGGGAGCCCGATCGCTCCCGGCGCGCAGGCGCCCAACGCCCATGACTCCCCCGAAGACTAGGCGACGTATCCGGCGAAGGGGTACCCGGCCATGAAGGCGGCAAGCACGGGACGGAGGCGACGCAGGGTGCAGACGTGATATGACGGTACGTAAGGGACACCAAGGATTGGTTACAGTCCGTCATGGACGGTATTTTGGGACGGGCTGACTAGTTCGATCTAGTGGTGCCACCGGCAAGATCGATGACCGAAAAGTAGGACCTACGGAGGTCCGCCCCCCGCCCGCATGAGTCAATTGATCCGCAAAGGGCATGGACAACCGGCAGGGTGGCGGGCACGAGCGCCATCATGGAGCGAACACGTGACCTGGACCGGCGTTTGTCCAGGCTTAGGGACCCGCTGGCTGAATTGCGCCACGTGCCACGCAACGACCTGCAAGGATTGTGGACGGAGGTTGGCCGTGGCCATTGACTTCAACGCATCGAACGGCGCGACGCTCGGCGTCGAGTGGGAGATCCAGCTCATCGATGCGGAGACCAGGCACCTGCGGCAGGACGCACGCGAGGTGCTCGCCGCGCTGCCCGCGCTCAGCCTGGACGGCGACAACCCGCGCGTCCGGCACGAGCTCATGGAGTCGATGGTCGAGGTCGTGACCGGAATCTGCGACACCGTGGGAGAGGCCAAGGCCGACCTCTCCGGCACGCTCACCGCGCTGCGCGGCGCCGCCGCCGAACGCGGCATCACCCTGGCCTGCACGGGCACCCACCCGATCAGCGACTGGCGCGACGCGGTGACGGCCCCCATGGGCCGCTACGCCCAGCTCGTCGAGGAGATGCAGTGGCTGGCGCGGCGCATCCAGACCTTCGGCGTTCACGTGCACGTCGGCATCTCCGACGGCGCCAAGGCGATCCCGATCGTCAACGCGCTCTCGTCCTACCTTCCGCACTTCCTGGCGCTCACCGCGTCCAGCCCGTTCTGGAGCGCCGGGGACACCGGGCTCGCGTCCTGCAGGGCGATCGTCTTCGGCCAGATGCCGACGGCCGGACCTCCCCACCTGTTGGACGACTGGGCGGCCTTCGAGGATTACATGGACACGCTGATGCGTTCGGGAACCATAAGGAGCATCAAGGACGTCTGGTGGGACATCCGCCCGCATCCCGACTTCGGGACGATCGAGATCAGGATGTTCGACGGCATCCCCACCATGCGTGAGGTGGGCATGGCCGCGGCGCTGTGCCAGAGCCTGGTCACGCTGTTCGAACAGCAGCTCGACCGCGGCTACACGCTTCCGAGGCCGGCCGCCTGGGTGGTG
This sequence comes from Actinomadura monticuli, assembly GCF_041463655.1. Taxonomy (NCBI): domain Bacteria; kingdom Bacillati; phylum Actinomycetota; class Actinomycetes; order Streptosporangiales; family Thermomonosporaceae; genus Actinomadura; species Actinomadura monticuli. The sequence continues at coordinate 53,647 of NZ_JAXCEI010000017.1, read as the reverse complement.
CGCGACAACAAGTGGCGCGCGACGAGGTACGGGCTCGACGCGATCGTCATCACCGACGACAGCGGCAGCACCGCGCCGCTCCGCGACGACCTGTACGAGCTGGTCAGGGAGCTGGAGCCGGTGGCCGACCGGCTCGGCTGCGCCGAGGAGCTGAAGGTCGCCGGCGAGGTGCTGGAGCACGGGGCCCCGTACGAGCGGCAGCGGGCGATCCGCGCCGGGGGCGGGACGCTGGAGCACATCGTCGACGCGGCGATCACCGAGCTCGCGGAGGACCGGTTCGTCACACTGGGGGAGGTCGTCCATGCCGGAACCTGAGAGGCCGCAGCGGCCTGGGGACGGTCCCGGGGGCCGGTCCGGTGGCGCGCACCGGGCCGTGAACCCGAAGACGCCGAAGAGCGAACAGGTCACAGAGGCGAAGAACGTTCCCGAGAACGAGAACACCACCGGGCGGGCGCCGTTCGGCTCCGCCGTCGCGCAGGGGGCGCAGATGACACATCCGGGACCCGGGGTGATGCCCGGGCTTGAACCACTCACCGCCGCGGATCCGGTGGACGGGGCCGCGGCATCCGGCGCGACCGCGTCCCCGGGCGCGGTGCCCGCGGGGAGGACGCCCGGGGCGGGCCACCCGGCCGTCCCCGCCGTCCTCGGCGGCGCCGTCCTGCAGCCGCAGCTCGACGCGTTCCTGGCCGCCCACGAGGACGAGCTGATCGCGTTCCGCCGCGACCTGCACGCGCACCCCGAGCTGGGCTACGCCGAGCACCGGACGACCGCGAAGATCGCCGAGCGGCTGCGCGCCGCGGGCCTCGACCCGATGATCCTGCCGAAGGGCACCGGCCTGTTCTGCGACATCGGCCCCGCCGACGGCACCACGGTCGCGCTGCGCGCCGACATCGACGCCCTCCCGCTGCAGGACGAGAAGGATGGCGTCCCGTACCGGTCGACGGTCCCGGGCGTCGCGCACGCGTGCGGCCACGACGTCCACACCGCGATGGTGCTGGGCGCGGGCCTGTTCCTGGCGCAGCAGGCCGAGGCCGGGCTGCTGCCGGGCCGGGTCCGGCTGCTGTTCCAGCCCGCCGAGGAGACCCCCGGCGGGGCGCTGGACGTGATGGCCGCCGGCGGCATCGCGGGCGTCGACCGCGCGTTCGCGCTGCACTGCGACCCCCGCATCGAGGTCGGCGAGCTCGGCCTGCGCACCGGCCCGATCACCGCGGCCTGCGACAAGGTGTACGTGAAGGTCACCGGCCCCGGCGGGCACACCGCCCGGCCGCACCTGACCGCCGACCTCGTCTACGCGCTGGCCAAGATCGTCACCGAGCTGCCGTCCGCGCTGTCCCGGCGCGTCGACCCGCGCTCCAGCCTGTCGCTGGTGTGGGGGCGCGTCTCGGCCGGGTCCGTCGCCAACGCCATCCCGGACGACGGGATCGCCGAGGGCACCGTCCGCTGCCTGGACGACGAGGCGTGGCACCGCGCCCCGGAGATGATGAAGGCGCTGCTCCAGTCGGTCGCCGCCGCCTACGACGTGGAGGCGTCCCTGGAGTACGTCCGGGGCGTCCCGCCGACCGTGAACGAGGCGGCCAGCGTGCAGATGTTCCGTGACGCCGCCGCCCAGGTCATGGACGAGGAGGGCGTCGTCCCGACCCCGCAGAGCCTCGGCGGCGAGGACTTCGGCTGGTACCTGGAGTCGATCCCCGGCGCGCTGGCCAGGCTCGGCGTCCGCACCCCCGGCTCGCCCGGCGAGTACGACCTGCACCGCGGCGACTTCGACGTCGACGAGCGGTGCATCGCGGTCGGCCTGCGGGTGCTGAGCGCGACCGCGCTGACCGCGCTGTGGGAGGGCGGCCGTCCCGGCGACACCGAGTCCATCGAGGGCGCCGCGCTCGCCTAGCCTCCTTCGCGATCACCCAGCGTGATCTTTCGTTCCCCACCGGTGCCTCCGCGCCGTGGCCTGCCCGCGGACCCGTCCGCGCCGCCGATCCGCCGCTGACCTGTGGCGATATGCGTACGCATTGGTAACGGACGTATTGCGAATCGGTGCAGGCGGGAAGTTTGCCCTCATTCGCGGGGTAGCGTCCGATCGATTTCGGTGACCGGACCGGTCGCCGGACCGTGGGTGGGGAACGGAAGGAGCGCTACCTTGCGCCGTGGATTGAAGACTTCGCTCGTCGCCATGACGGGTGCGGCGCTGCTGCTCAGCGCTTCCGCATGCGGTGGCAAGAAGGCGGACAGCGACGACGGCGCCGGCGAGGGCGGCAAGAAGACCCTCAAGATCGGCCTGGCCTTCGACATCGGCGGCCGCGGTGACCAGTCCTTCAACGACTCGGCCGCAGCGGGCCTGGACAAGGCGAAGAAGGACCTGAACGTCCAGACCGAGGAGATCTCGGCCAAGCCCGACGAGCCCGACTCCGACAAGGAGTCGCGCCTGCGGCTGCTCGCCAACAAGGGCTACAACCCGATCATCGGTGTCGGCTTCGCCTACACCACCTCGATCGTCAAGGTCGCCAAGGACTTCCCGAACACCAAGTTCCTCGTCGTGGACGCCGACCAGTGCAAGGTCGAAGGCGCGAACGTCGGCGGCGCCTGCTTCGCCGAGGAGCAGGGCTCCTTCCTGGTGGGCGCGGCCGCGGCGCTGAAGTCGAAGTCCGGCACGATCGGCTTCATCGGCGGCGTCAACGTGCCGCTGATCCACAAGTTCCAGGCCGGCTACGAGGCGGGCGCCAAGGAGGCCAAGCCGGGCATCAAGATCCTCCCGGCGAAGTACCTGACGCAGCCGCCGAACTTCAACGGCTTCAAGGACACGAGCCTCGGCAACGAGGCCGCCAAGGGCCAGCTCGACCAGGGCGCGGACGTCATCTACCACGCCGCGGGCGGCGCCGGCATCGGCGTCATCAAGACCGTCGGCGCGGCCGGCAAGTGGGCCATCGGCGTCGACTCCGACCAGTACAACCAGCCCGCGGTCGCCGGGGTGAAGCAGTACATCCTCACCTCCATGGTGAAGCACGTGGACGTGTCGGTGTTCGACTTCGTCGAGAGCGTCGCCAAGGGCTCGTTCCAGGCGGGCACCAAGCAGTACAACCTGGAGAACGACGGCGTCGGCTACGCCGCGTCCGGCGGCAACGTCGACGACATCAAGACCAAGCTGGACGAGCTGAAGGCCAAGATCGTCAGCGGCGAGATCAAGGTCCCGACCAAGCCGTGACCCGGTCGGTCCGGGAACGCGGGGACGCCCCCGCACGGTGACGTGGGGCCGGCCCGCCGGCCCGGACGCCGCACCGGGGGACACCCATCCGGGTGGTCCCCGGTGCGGCGGCGCGTCCCCGCTTACACAGCACGTTCGAGGCAGGAGGAGGGGCACTCGTGCCTGACCAGGTGCCGGCCGTGCGGCTGACATCGATCACCAAGCGGTTCCCCGGAGTGGTGGCCAACCGCGACATCAACCTTGTCATCGAGCGCGGCGAGGTGCACGCGCTCTGCGGCGAGAACGGCGCCGGCAAGTCCACCCTGATGAAGATCCTCTACGGGATGCAGAAACCCGACGAGGGCAGCATCGAGGTCGGCGGCGAGCAGGTCTCCTTCCGGACCCCGGCCGACGCGATCGCCCGCGGCATCGGCATGGTCCACCAGCACTTCAAGCTGGCCGACAACCTGACCGTGCTGGAGAACGTGGTCCTCGGCGCCGAGCCCCGCGCCAAGGGCCGCCGCCGCGGCCGCATCGACTTCGCCGCCGCCCGCGCCAAGATCAAGGAGATGTCGGGGGCGTACGGGCTGCACGTGGACCCGGACACGCTGGTGGAGAACCTCGGCGTCGGCGAGCGGCAGCGCGTGGAGATCCTCAAGGTGCTCTACCGGGGCGCCCGCGTGCTGATCCTGGACGAGCCGACCGCCGTGCTCGTCCCGCACGAGGTCGACGAACTGTTCGGCAACCTGCGGGAGCTGCGCGCCGAGGGCCTCACCGTCCTGTTCATCTCGCACAAGCTGGACGAGGTGCTGACCGTCGCCGACACCATCTCGGTGATCCGGCGCGGCACCACCGTCGCGACCCGGCTCGATCCGCGGGAGGTCACGTCCCGGCGGCTGGCGGAGCTGATGGTCGGGTCCGAGCTGCCGACGCCGGAGCTGCGCGAGTCGACCGTCACCGAGGACGTCCAGCTGGAGATCAGCGGGCTGACGGTGCTCACCGGCGACGGCCGTCCCATGGTGGACGACGTGTCGCTGCGCATCCGCCGCGGCGAGATCGTCGGTCTGGCCGGGGTCGAGGGCAACGGGCAGAGCGAGCTCGTCGAGGCGATCATGGGCATCCGCAAGGCCGACGCCGGGACGATCGTCTACGGCGGCGACGACATCACCTCGTGGGCGACCCGGCGGCGCCGCGAGGCCGGCATCGCCTACATCCCCGAGGACCGGCAACGGCACGGCCTCGTCCTGGAGGGGACGCTCTGGGAGAACCGGATGCTGGGCCACCAGACCCAGAAGCCGAACGTCCGCGGCCCGTGGACCGACCGGCGCGGCGCCCGCCGCGACACGACCCGGATCGTCCGCGAGTACGACGTCCGGACGCCGGGCATCGAGGTGCCGGCCGCCGCGCTGTCGGGCGGCAACCAGCAGAAGCTCATCGTCGGGCGGGAGATGTCCGGCGACCCGAGCCTGCTGATCGCCGCGCACCCGACCCGCGGCATCGACGTCGGCGCCCAGGCCGCCATCTGGGAGCACCTGCGGCAGGCCCGCGCGGACGGGCTGGCCGTGCTGTTGATCAGCGCCGATCTTGAGGAACTCATCGGAATGTCCGACACCCTGCACGTGATCCTGCGGGGGCGGCTGGTCGCGGAGGTCGATCCGCGGACCGTCACCCCCGAGGAGCTCGGCTCCGCCATGACCGGTGCGGACGGCACCTCATGACCGATCCGAAGGACCCTGAGCAGCCGGAGCAGCCGAAGGAGCCGGAGCTGCCCGCGGAGCCGGAGGGCGCCGCGAAGGCCCCCGCCGGCCCCGGCGCACCCGGCGGCGAGGCGCCCGGCCCGGTGCCGCCGGAGACGGTGCCGCCGGAGACGGTGCCGGCGTGGAAGGCGATCCTGCGCGGGATGGGCCCGACCGGGCTCGGGCTGAAGATCGGCGCGCCGGTGCTGGCGCTGCTGATCTCGCTCGGCATCACGATGATCCTGCTGCGGATCACCGGCGCCGACCCGTTCAGCTCCATCCAGAGCATGGTCGACTACGGCACCACCGATCAGTCGCTCGTCGACATCGTCAACCGCGCGACCCGGTACTACCTGTCGGCGGTCGCGGTGGCGATCGGGTTCCGGATGGCGCTGCTGAACATCGGCGTGGACGGCCAGTACCGCCTCGCGGCGTTCCTGGCCGCGGTGCTGGGCGGCGCGGTCACGCTGCCCGCGCCGTTCGGCCAGCTCCTCGTCATCGTCGCGGCGATGGTCGTCGGCGGGCTGTGGGCCGCGATCGCGGGCGTGCTGAAGGTGACCCGCGGGGTCAGCGAGGTGCTGTCCACGATCATGCTGAACGCGATCGCGACCGGCCTGGTCGCGTACCTGCTGAACGACAAGCGGCTCGCCGAGTTCCGGCCGGGCAGCAACAACGTCGCCACCGCGAAGATCCCGGACGATGGACGGGTCGGCTCGCTCAACGGATTCCTGTCCACGATCGGGATCAATCCGCCCAACGACGTGTACGGGCTGCTGCCGCTCGCGATCCTCGTCGGGGTCGTGTTCTGGGTCGTGATCAACTACACGCGGTTCGGCTTCGACCTGAAGGTGTCGGGGCTGTCGCCGTCCGCCGCGCAGGCCAGCGGCGTCAACGCCCGCCGCATGATCGTCTACACCATGATCGCGTCCGGGGTGGTGGCCGGCCTGATCGGCATGCCGGAGCTGCTCGGCGCCTCGTACGAGTACTCGCTGAACTTCCCGCCGGGACTCGGCTTCACCGGCATCACGGTCGCGCTGCTCGGCCGCAACCATCCGGCCGGCATCGCGCTCGCCGCGCTGCTCTTCGCGTTCCTCGACCAGACCTCCGACATCCTCCAGGAGGTCGAGGTGCCGAAGGAGATCGTCGGAGTCATGCAGGGCGTGGTCGTCCTGACCGTCGTCATCGTGTACGAGCTCGTCCGGCGCTGGGAGATCCGCCTCCAGCAGCGGGCCGTCGCCGCCGAGCTGGCCACCGGCAACGACCTGGCCCGCGAGGCCGCTGGGAGCGCCTCATGAGCGCCGTGACCGAGACGGTCTCCGTCAAGAAGGCCGGGGCCGGCAAGCTCCGGCTGCGCTGGCCGCACTACCTGCTGATCGCCTCCGGGCTGCTGGTGCTGCTGTCGCTGGTCCGGGTGATCGACGACGCCGACCCGGTGACGTCCAGCGGGACGGTCAGCGCCGCGCTGCGCCTCGCCGTGCCGATCTTCCTGGCGGGCCTCGGCGGGCTCTGGTCCGAGCGGTCCGGTGTGATCAACATCGGCCTTGAGGGCATGATGATCCTCGGCACCTGGACGGGCGCCTGGGCCGGCTACCAGTGGGGCCCGTGGATCGGCGTCCTCGCCGGGATCATCGGCGGCGCGCTCGGCGGGCTGCTGCACGCCATCGCGACCGTGTCGTTCGGCGTCGACCACATCGTGTCCGGTGTCGCGATCAACATCCTGGGGCTGGGCCTGACGCAGTTCCTCGCCGGGCTGATCTTCGACACCGGGGAGGCGAAGGCGCTGGGCGGCGGTCCCCGGCAGTCGCCGCCGGTCGATCCGATCGCCACGTTGACGCTGCCGGTGCTGTCCGGCGGCACGATAGGCGGCTGGGAGAGCCCCGACTGGCTCGGCTCGCTGGAGGGCCGCCACTGGTTCCTGCTGTCGGACATCGCGGGCATCCTCCGCGGGCTGACGAGCGACATGTCGCTGCTGACGCTGGTGGCGCTGCTGCTCGTCCCGCTGAGCTTCCTGATCCTGTGGCGGACGCCGTTCGGGCTCCGGATCCGCTCCTGCGGCGAGGACCCGTACGCCGCCGAGTCGCTCGGCGTGCAGGTGTACCGGATGAAGTACGCCGCGGTGATCATCTCGGGCGCCTTCTCCGGCCTCGCCGGCGCGTTCCTGGTGACGGTCGCCGCGCCGCTCTACCAGGACGGCCAGACCAACGGCCGCGGCTTCATCGGTCTCGCCGCCATGATCTTCGGCAACTGGCGTCCGGGCGGGCTCGCCGCGGGCTCGCTGCTGTTCGGCTACACCGACGCGATGAACGTGCGCGGCGGCGGGCAGGCCGTCCACGCGCTGCTGCTGTTCGTCGCGATCCTGCTGATCGGCGTCGCGGTGTGGCAGGGGATCCGCGCGAACCGGCTGCGCTCCCAGGTGGTCACCGACCTCGGCCGCCGCGAGGTGCGCAACGCCTACCTCGGCGCCGTGCTGTCGCTCGTCTCGGCCGCCGGGCTGCTCGTCTGGTTCCAGCTGAGCGAGATCGTCCCCGGCGAGCTGGTCTCCTTCACACCGCACCTGACGACGCTGCTCGTCCTGGCCCTGGCCAGCCAGCGGCTCCGCATGCCCGCCGCCAACGGGCTCCGGTACCGCCGCGGTGAGGCACGATAACTACATGGAGATCGACTGGCCCGTCCTGCGCGACGCCGCGCGGGAGGCGATGACGCGCGCGTACTGCCCGTACTCCGGCTTCCCGGTCGGCGCCGCCGCGCTGGTGGACGACGGCCGGATCATCGCCGGATGCAACGTCGAGAACGCCTCGTACGGGCTCGGGCTCTGCGCGGAGTGCTCGCTCGTGTCGGCGCTGCACGGTCCCGGCAGGTCGTCGCGGCCGCGCCTGGTCGCCGTGTCGGTCGTCGACAAGCACGGCGACCCGGTGATGCCGTGCGGTCGCTGCCGCCAGCTCCTCTGGGAGCACGGCGGCGCGCCGATGCTGCTGGAGACCGTCCGCGGCATCCTCCCCATGTCCGACGTCCTGCCGGACGCCTTCGGCCCCGACGATCTGATCGAGAGAGCGTGATCCGTGGACGCCATTGACGTCATCCGTGCCAAGCGCGACGGCGGCGTGCTGAGCCATGAGCAGATCGACTGGGCGGTCGACGCCTACACGCGCGGTGCGATCGCCGAGGAGCAGATGTCGGCGCTGGCGATGGCGATCCTGCTGAACGGGATGACGCGTCCGGAGGTGGCGCGCTGGACGGAGGCGATGATCCGCTCCGGCGAGCGGATGGACTGGTCGTCCCTGGACCGTCCGACCACCGACAAGCACTCCACGGGCGGCGTCGGCGACAAGATCACCCTGCCGCTGGCGCCGCTGGTGGCGGCGTGCGGCGCGGCCGTCCCGCAGCTGTCGGGACGCGGCCTCGGCCACACCGGCGGGACGCTCGACAAGCTGGAGTCGATCCCCGGCTGGAAGGCGTCGCTGTCGAACGCCGAGATGCTGGACGTCCTGCGTTCGGCGGGCGCGGTGATCTGCGCGGCGGGCAGCGGCCTGGCGCCCGCCGACCGCAAGCTCTACGCGCTGCGCGACGTGACCGGGACGGTGGAGTCGATCCCGCTGATCGCGTCCTCCATCATGTCGAAGAAGATCGCCGAGGGGACGGGGGCGCTCGTCCTGGACGTCAAGGTCGGCTCGGGCGCGTTCATGAAGACCGCGGAGAACGCCCGCGAGCTGGCCGAGACGATGGTCGCGATCGGCGCCGACCACGGGCTGCGCACGGTCGCGCTGCTGACCGCCATGGACCGTCCGCTGGGCAACGCGGTCGGCAACGCCGTCGAGGTCGCCGAGTCGGTCGAGGTGCTGGCGGGCGGCGGCCCGTCCGACGTGGTCGAGTTGACGCTGACGCTGGCCCGCGAGATGCTCGCCGCCGCCGGGCTGTCGGGGAAGGACCCGGCCGACGCGCTCAAGGACGGCTCCGCGATGGACGTCTGGCGCCGCATGATCACCGCCCAGGGCGGCGACCCGGACGCGGCCCTGCCGTCCGCGCGCGAGACGCACGTGGTCACGGCCCCGTCCTCGGGCGTGCTGACGCGGCTGGACGCCTACGGGGTCGGCGTCGCGGCCTGGCGCCTCGGAGCGGGCCGCGCCCGCAAGGAGGACCCGGTGTCGTTCGGCGCGGGCGTGACCTGCCACGCCAAGCCGGGGGACACCGTCCGCGAGGGCGAGCCCCTGCTGACGCTGCACGCCGACGACGAGGCCCGCTTCGCCCGCGCCCTGGAGTCGCTGGACGGCGCCTACGCGATCGAGGAGGGCGGGACCCCGTCCCTCCACCCCTTGATCATCGACCGGATCGCCTGACGGATCTGTCGCTACTCCAAGCCGTTCCTGGGAGACCTGCAAGGAATTCCAAGAATTGACTTGCCGTCCCTCCGGGCTGAATGCTCAAAAGGGGCAGGCGAGGAGGTGCCGAGGGATGGCGACCGATGCGGAAGCGGCCGAGTTTCTCCTCGACCGGGGTGCGGACCGGGTGGAGCATCCGGGCGGCACTCTGCTCTCCCATTCGCGGCGCGTCCACGCGATGCTCGGCGCGTGGGGCGCGCGGCCCGACCTGCGTTTCGCGGGCCTGTGCCACGCCTTCTACGGCACCGACGGTTTCGGCACGGCCCTCGGCGATCCCGGGCGGCGCGGCGAGCTGGCCGAGGTCGTCGGGACGGAGGCCGAACGGCTGGTCTACATGTACGCGAGCTGCGATCGTCGACGGTCATATCCGCATCTGGCCTCCCCGGACGGACCTTTCACCGACCGCTTCACCGGGACGGTGCTGTGCCCGCCGCGGGCGGATCGCCGGGATTTCGCCGAACTCACCGTCGCCAACGAACTCGACGTGCTGACGGCGTCCGCCGAACTCCGCGCCGCGCACGGCGACGCCCTGGGCGAACTGTTCACCACATGGCGGCCGCTGCTCAGCACGTCCGCGGGCCGCGCCGTCCAGGACTTCCGCGCGTAGCCGGGCCGTCCGCGCCTTCCTGCGCGCCAGCGCTCCGCGCCCCGGAGGCTAGATCGGGTAGCGGGTCGCCTCGTCGATCTCCGAGCGGAGCGGTTCCGCGATCACCTGCGGCTTGGGGGGTACCTCCTGGCTCGCCACCGTGTCCGCCACCGAGATGTGCGGCGGGAGGGTGCGCCACCGGTCAGCCGAGTTCTCGTCCTGCCCATCGTCAGTCATACGTCCATCATGCGGTCTCGCGGGGCATTTGGGCAGTCCCGGCTTTTCAAGCGGATGCCTTCATCCGGGCCGCCGGGTGTTGAGACGGGCGGCCTGCCGGGTGAGGTGGTCGCGTTCGGCGAGGTTGGTGGCCTTGCGGGCGGCCTCGGCGTACAGGCGCGCGGCGGTCGCCAGATCGCCGTCCCGTTCGTGGAGGTAGGCCGCCGCCGCGGTGTAGCGGGGCAGCGAGTCGTCCACGGCGGCGAGGGCCTTCAGGCCGGCGCGCGGTCCGTCGGCCTCGCCCACCGCCACCGCGCGGTTGAGCCGGACGACCGGGCTGCCGGTCAGCCGCGCCAGCTCGTCGTACCACTCGACGATCTGCACCCAGTCGGTCTCCCCGGCGGTGGGGGCGTCGGCGTGCAGGGCGGCGATGGCGGCCTGGGCCTGGAACTCGCCGAGCCGGTCGCGGGCCAGGGCGGCCTGCAGGACGGCGACGCCCTCGGCGATCAACGAGGTGTCCCAGCGCGAGCGGTCCTGGTCGGCGAGGGGGATCAGGGCGCCCTCGGGGGTGGTGCGCGCGGCGCGGCGGGCGTGGTGCAGCAGCATCAGCGCCAGCAGCCCCGCCACCTCGGGATGGTCGATCGCGGCGGCCAGCACGCGGGTGAGGCGGATCGCCTCGGCGGCCAGGTCGACGTCGCCGCCGTATCCCTCGTTGAAGACCAGGTAGAGGGTGCGCAGCACGGTGGCCACGTCGCCGGGCCGGTCCAGGCGGGCGCCCGAGACGGTGCGCTTGGCGCGGCTGATGCGCTGCGCCATGGTCGCCTCGGGCACCAGGTAGGCGCGGGCGATCTGGCGGGTGGTCAGCCCGCCCACCGCGCGCAGCGTCAGCGCCACCGCCGACGACGGCGTCAGCGACGGGTGCGCGCACAGGAAGTACAGCTGGAGCGTGTCGTCCGCCGCGGACGCGGGTTCGGGCGGCGGCTCCCGGTCGGCGAGGTCCTCGCGGCGGCGGCGGGCGGCGTCGGCCCGGGTGGCGTCCAGGAACCGGCGCCAGGCCCGGGTGATCAGCCAGCCCTTGGGGTCGCGCGGCGGGTCGCCGGGCCAGACGCGGATCGCCTCCAGCAGGGCGTCCTGGACGGCGTCCTCGGCCGCCGCGAAGTCGGCTCCGCGGCGGACGAGGACGGCCAGCACGTTCGGCGTGAGGCTCCGCAGCAGGGCCTCGTCCATCGGTGCGGTCATTCGGTGATGGTGGGCGGCTCGGTCAGGAACGGCCGCAGCTCCAGCCATTCGTGGATCGGCCTGCCGCCCGCGCCCGGGGCGGCCGACAGCTCCCCGGCCAGCTCGACGGCGCGCTCGTAGGTGTCGACGTCGATCACCATCCAGCCGGCGATCAGGTCCTTGGTCTCGGCGAACGGGCCGTCGGTGACCGGCGGGCGGCCCTCGCCGTCGTAGCGGACGAACGTCCCCTCCGGCGCGAGCGCCTGCCCGTCCACGAACTCCCCGCTCTCCTGGAGCCGCGCCGCGAAGTCGTGCATGTACTGCACGTGCGCGGTGAGCTCCTCGGGCGTCCACTGTTCCATCGGCACGTCGTTGACGGCCGCCGGAGCGCCCCGGTAGTGCTTGAGCAGCAGGTACTTGGCCATCGTTCGCTCCTCGGTGCTGATGCGGCCCCTCGTCGGGCCGCGCTCACCCCGGGGACGAAGCTACCGACCGCATCTCGACATCCGCCGCCGAACTTTTTCCAGCGGTTCACGGATCGGGCCTACCCGGCTTCCGAACCCGGCATGTCTTCTCCCCGTTCGGTCGTGCGGTGTCCGGTCGTGCGGTGTCAGGCGGGCGCGCCGGCCATCTCCCACGGCGCCTGCGGCAGGACCTCGCCGGTCTCCAGCAGCGACTTGAGGTTCGCCAGGACGGCCGGCCAGCCGCGCGAGATGCCGTTGCGCATGTCCTGGTCGGGGAGGTTCTCGTGCGTCACGGTGAGACGGACGATGTCCTCGTGCGGCTCGACGAGGAAGGTGACGACGGACGGCTCCCTCGGCGTGCCGGGGCTGTCCTCGAAGGTGACGACCAGGCGCGTCGGGGGCTCGGCCTCGACCACCTGGCCGACGACGTCGACGGCGCCCGAGCCGTCGACGCGCCGGTGCTCCCAGGACGAGCCGGGCCGCCAGTCCGAGACGTTGGCGTGCCCCCAGTAGCGCGCGGTGAGGTCGGGACGATGGGCGGACGCGCCCGGAACGCCGGCGGAGGCGTCCGGGGAACTCGGACAGAAAGGCCGAACCGATGGCCAACGATCTTGCCGACTTCGCCGAGCTGGTGCGCCTCGACCACGGGTTGTGCGTGGTCAGCACGGTGCGCGGCGATGGGAGCGTCCAGTCGTCGGTGGTCAACGCGGGGGTTCTCGAGCATCCGTTCCGGGACGGTCGGGTCGTCGGGCTCGTCGCCAGGGGCGGGGCGCGGAAGCTGCACAATCTGCGGGCCGACCCGCGGGTCACGATCGTCGCGCGGGCGGGCTGGCGGTGGGCGGCCGTCGAGGGCGACGCCGAGATCATCGGACCCGACGACCCGCACCCGGAGGCCGACGGTGAAGCGCTGCGGGTGCTGCTGCGGGACGTCTTCCGCGCCGCCGGCGGCACCCACGACGACTGGGACGCCTACGACCGGGTGATGGCCGACGAGCGCCGCGCCGGGTCGTTGATCTGCGGCGTGTTGTTGTTTTCGAGCGCTCGATAACAACAACACGCCGCAGATCAACGAGGAGGTGGCGGCGGGCGGCCTGTTCGGCCGTTTCGGGGGAGTGCGCGCAGATCGCGTCGATGATGTCCAGGTGCTCGGCCAGGGAGACGTTCGGGCGGCCGGGGACCAGTGCCAGCTGGAACTGGAACCGCGGACGTTCTGCGCGCGCAGCCGCTGGAGCACCCCGGCGGCGGTCTTCTGGCCGCTGATCTCGACGATCCGGCCGTGCAGCGACTTGTTCAGCGCGGAGTACTCCAGCACGTGGCCCGCCGCGACCGCCGCGCGCCGCGGACGGTGGCCGGGCCACCGTCCGCGGCGCGTTCTCGTGCGCGCGGCATTCGCGGATCACCGGACACTTATCGACGATCGGCACTCTGTGTCAGGCATCATGTGATGGGGTCCGCTCTATCGTCGCAGGTAGAGGGTTGTAACTGATCGGGAGCGCGGCACGCGGCCCGGCGATGTTTTTCACTTGACGCGAAAATACTTCTGTGCCGCCATTGGCCGCGGCGGATGGAGTCGCCATCCGGTGCGTCATCTCAAGGCATGGCCGAAGACCGGTGTTTCGGTCGGCACTTTCTGGCTGAGCTGCATATTCTTCAACGTGGCATAACAGCCCGATCTCCGGCGCACGCGGGAGTTTCCGCAGGTACGGGAGCGTCTTCCGGGGACCTCTCCGGTCCCGGGGGCAGCAGGGCGGACATTATGCTCATCACTCCCGAACTGCCCATTTCACCCACCGAACGCCGCGGCACCATCAGCAACAGACCGGCGTGTCCTGGCTGATTACGGTCAGCCAGAGATGCCTTGCGTCTCGTGTTCGCACGTTTCAGTATGTCGTGAGAGTCTCACGCGAGCGATGGGAGAGGAGGTCCGCGAGGTCGGCTTCACGGTCGATCGGGCATCAGCGTTCTTTTCACCAGACGACTTCCCCCTGCACTGCCAGCCGACCCGTAAGAGCGGACACCATGACGAATGCTCTCCAGTCTCTACCGACGGACGAATTCATCGCCGGTATCGAGGCCATCGCCCCCCGATTCGACACCGCGACCTACCCGCAGCAGAACCTCCCCGCGGACGACTGGACGCTGCTGACCCGGGCCGGCGTCCTCCTCCCGACGCTGCCGGCGGAGTTCGGCGGGCGGGACAGCCACGTCGAGATGTGCCGTGTCGTGGAGGCCGTCTCCGAGTGGAACCTGCCGCTGGGCATGTACGTCACCGTCATCACGGGCGTGGCCTTACGCCCCATCGCGCTCTGGGCCGGAGAGGCGGCCAAGCGGGAGGTGCTGCCGCAGTACGCGGGCGGCGACCCCATGATCGCCGGTTTCGCCTCCACCGAACCCGGCTGCGGCTCGGCCATGTCCGGCATGACCACCACGTTCCAGGAGGTCGAGGACGGGTACCGGATCCGCGGCCGCAAGCACTGGCAGGCGTTCAGCTCCAGCGCGCACTGGTGGCTGGTCAGCGCGAAGAACGACGAGCACGGCCGCGAGTACGGCTACTTCATCGTCAAGCGCAGCGAGGGCTTCCGCACCCTGCGGCCCTACGAGCCGCTGGGCCTGAAGGTGATCGACTACGGGCTGAACGAGATCGACGTGGTCGTCCCCCGGCACCGGCGGATCCGGGCGGAGGGACGGAACCTGCGCCCCATGGTCGAGATGCTCATGGCGTCGCGGGCGATGATGGCGGCGATGGGCTGCGGCTTCCTGCGCCGCATCAGCCGCGAGGCGCACGCCTACGCCGACGCGCGCACGATCGGGCCCGGCCCGCAGTCGGCGATCCGGTTCGTCCGCTACCGGCTGGCGGCGATCGACACGTCCTACACGATCTGCGCGGCGCTCAACGACTACCTGCGGACGCGGCTGGACATGAAGGCCGACATGATCGGCGCGTTCCCCGCCGTCCAGGCCATCAAGACGGTCGCCACCGAGCGGATGCTCAGCGCGGCGCACCACTACCAGCAGCTCGCCGGCGGCGAGGGGTACCGCTGCGGGTCGCCGACCAACATCTCCGCCCAGGCGTTCCTGGACGCGCGGGTCTACACGATCTTCGACGGCACCAACGACCTGCTCAGCCAGCAGCTCACCGAGTACTGCCTCGCCCGGACCGACGGCCTGCCGCTCAGCAAGTTCCTGGCCGAGTGGCCGCTCACCGCGTCCGCGATCACCTCGCAGGGCCTGGACCTCGGCTTCCTCGACCGGGACCTCCGGCAGGAGCATCTCGTCCTGGCGGGCCGCGCCATCGCCTACGCGTTCGCGATCGGCCAGGTCATGCGGTGGGCGGCCCAGGCCGGCGGCGACGCCGGGCGGGCGCGCGCGGCGATCGAGTTCCTCAAGGCCGACATCGCCGGCGTCGCCACCGAGTTCGGCCTGCTCTCCTCGGGCGTGCTCGGCATCGAGGACGGCGCCGTCCCGCCCCCGGCGGACCTGCGGTTCTCGCGGTCCGTGCCCGTGCCGGCGGCCGAGGTGTGACCACCGCCCGACCGGGCGCGGCCCCGGGCGTGACGGGCGTCAGCCCAGCATGTCCTCGCGGCGGCGGATCAGCCGGACCAGGTCGGCCGCCCGCTCCTTGATGAGGTGCAGACCGGGGTGCCCCCACGGGCGCGGCTCGCGGTCGATCACGCAGATCGTGCCGAGGGCCGTGCCGGTGCGGTCGATGAGCGGCGCCCCGACATAGGTGCGGATGCCCAGCTTGTCGACGACCGGGTTGCCCGCGAAGCGCGGATAGTCGCACACGTCGTCCAGGACGAGCGCCTTGCGCCGGACGACGACGTGCGGGCAGTAGCCGTGGTCGAGCGGCACCTCCCGGCCGAGCTGGACGGCGCCGCCCGCGTCGGCGCCGGGGTCCTCGGGGGCGTACAGGCCGGCGAGGAACTGGTGGTCGGTGACGAAGTTGACCATCGCGAACGGGGGGACGCCCGTGCCGATGAGCCGCCGGGCGGTCTCGGCGAGGTCGCGGGCGAACGCGTCGAACTCCGGGTCCGCGCCCTGCCCCAGGCCGAGTTCCCGGAGCCGCGCGACGCGCTGGGGGACGTCGTTGTCGACGGGGGTCAGCAGGTGGCCGGCGGGTTCGTACAGCGGCTCGTGGTACACGAGGATCTCCAGACGCGGCAGAGGACGGATGGAACCGGGCGGGGTCAGGCGGAAGGAGCGGGGACGGCGGCGAGCAGGTGCCGGATCAGGGCCCTCAGCACCGAGGTGGCGGACCGGCCGTCCCGCGCGTCGCACAGGACGATCGGGACGCGCGGGTCGAGTTCGAGGGCGGCCCGCACCTCGTCCGGCTCGTAGCGGAACGCGCCGTCGAACTCGTTCACCGCGACGAGGAACCGGGTGCCCCGGTTCTCGAAGAAGTCGACGGCGTCGAAGCAGGCGTCCAGGCGGCGGGTGTCGGCGAGCACGACGGCGCCGAGCGCGCCGGCGCACAGCTCGTCCCACATGAACCAGAAACGCTGCTGGCCGGGCGTGCCGAACAGGTAGAGCACGATGTCGTGCTGCGCGATCGTGATCCGGCCGAAGTCGAGCGCCACGGTGGTCGTGGTCTTGCCCTCCACCCCGCCGAGGTCGTCGGTGCCGGCGCTGGCCGCGGTGATGAGCTCCTCGGTGCTGAGCGGCTCGATCTCGCTCGCCGCGCCGACGAACGTCGTCTTCCCCACACCGAAACCGCCCGCTATGAGGATCTTGACCTGAGTGGGGAACACCTCAGGCTCGTTGTAGGCCATCGAGCAGCTTCTCCAGGAGGTCTCGGTCGGTGAGGTCGGCCGCGGGACGCGGAGCCCGGGTGGTCATGGCCCGCCAGTGCACGAGATCGGCGAGAAGGACCTTGGTGACCGCCACGGGCAGCCGTAAGTGCGCCGCGACCTCGGCGACGGACGTCGGCGTGCGGCACAGCGCGAGCGCCTCCGCGTGCTCCGGGTCCAGGTTCGCCGGGACGCCGCCGGACGCCACCACCAGCGACAGCATGTCCAGCCGGACGGCCGGCCGGGTGCGCCCGGCGGTCACGGTGTACGGGCGAATCAGCGGCCCGGCGTCGTCGTCGAGCCAGACCTCGTCCTCGCCGGCCGTCATGGCGACCGGCGCGGATCGTTCGCGGCGGCCGCCGCCCGCGTCGCGGTGCCGAGGAACGGCCGCACGGACTTGATCAGCCGGGCCATCTCGAAACCGACGACGGCCGGGTCGGCCTCCGCCTTCGCCAGCACCGCCAGCACGGAGTTGTAACCGGCCCACGAAATGAACAGCTGGCTGGACTTGAGTTCCGCCACCACCTGCCGGACCTCGTTGCTGCCGTCGAATTTCGTGCCCGCGCTGCGGGCGATGGAGAAAAGGCCGGAGGCGAGCGCCGCGAACTGTTCGGCGGTGGCGCGGTCGAAGCCGTGCGCGGCCTTCAGCATGCCGTCGGAGGACAGCAGCACGCTGCCGCGGATGACCGGAACCTCCTCGCCCAGCCCCCGCAGCAGCCAAGCAAGGTCCTGAGCCTGGTTCGGGGAGACAGCACTCAATGGACGCTCCTTATCGCTGGAAATGATTCGTCAGTCCGTGCCATCGGCGGCGTCACTCTCCTCGGCGCCGCGCACCCCCCGCTGGAATGCCGCCATGAGGCCGGGATTGTGTTCGATCTCGTCCTCGTCCTGCTGCTGTGGAACGGGGGAATTGAGCAGTTCGGGCGCCATGTTCGCCTGCACCCTGCGGCGCGGCAGCGACGGCCGCTCGCCGCTCGGCCCCGCGGCGGGGCCCGGCGGCGCGGGCCGCGCCGCGGGCACGTCCGGCCGCTCGGCCCCGGTGGCGACCGGCAGCTCGGCGGAGGTGGCGGCCGGACGATCGGCGGGCATGCCGGACGGCCGCGGGGCGGGGGGCCCGAAGCCCGCGAAGGCCGCCGGGGGAGGCGGGGAGCCGGCGGCGACCGCGCCGGCGGCCACCGGAACGGGCTCGGGGTGCACCGGCTGGGCCTGCGGCAGCGCCTCGGCCTCCTCCGCCTCCTCTTCGGCGCCGACCATGTCCTTCGGCACGATGACGACGGCCTGCGTCCCGCCGTAGAGGTTGTCCTGGAGCTGGACGCGGACGCCGTGCCGCCGCGCGAGCGCGGCGACGACGAGGAGGCCGATGCGCCCCTCCTGCAGCAGCTCGGCGGTGCCCGCCCGGTCGGGGTCGGTGAGCACCTCGTTCAGCCGCCGCCGGGCGTCCTTCGGGATGCCGAGGCCGCGGTCCTCGACCTCGATGGCCAGGCCCGCGGCGACGCCGTCGACGCGGACCAGAACCTGCGTGTGCGGCGGAGCGAACCGGGTGGCGTTCTCGATGAGCTCGGCGAGCAGGTGGACGACGTCTGCGACCGCGCCGCCGTGCAGGGTCCCCTCGACGGGCGGCACCACCTTGACGCGGTTGTAGTGCTCCACCTCGGCGATGGCCGAGCGCAGCACCTCGTACACGGTCACCGGCCGGCTCCACTGGCGGCGGGAGGCGGCGCCGCCGATCACGGCGAGGCTCTCGGCCTGGCGGCGCATGCGGGTGCTGAGGTGGTCGACCCTGAACAGGCCCTTGAGGAGGTCGGGGTCCTCGACCTGGTTCTCCAGCTCGTCGAGGCCCCGGATGGCGCGGTGGGCGAGCGACTGCATCCGCCGGGCCAGGTTGACGAACACGTCGACCCGCTGGTCGGGCCCGCCGCCGGACGCGCGTTCCGCGGTGTCCAGGACGGCGTTCCACGCCTCGCCCTGCGCCTGCCGCAGCTCGTAGGCGAGCCGCGTGAACGGGTCGCCGGACTCGGTGACCGGGACGTCCTCGCTGCGCGGCGCGGTCTCGCCGGCGCCGACCCGCTCGACGAGCTCCCGCAGGCCCTGCCGGCCGCGCGCGATCGCGAACCACAGCTCGCCGAGCCGCCGCTGGACGTCCTCGTGCCCGCGGGCGGACAGCCTGGCGTGCTCCCGGTCGGTCCGGCGGGTCGCCGCGTCCGCCGCGAACAGTGCCGCGGCCAGCGTGAGGACGGTTCCCACGGCGGCCGCGGCCAGCACGGCCTGCGTCCGCGACGTCACGGCGCCGGCGTCGTAGAGCACCGCCGCGGCGGCGGCTCCGAGGCCCGCGACAACGGCCGCGGGAAGCACGGAAATGCACAGGTGAAAGGACCGCATGCTGACCTGGCGCCGCGTCCCGTGGGTCGGATTCCTGCCGTGCCGCCGGATATCCTGGCGCTCGGCATCGGCAGCAGGTTCGGAGAAAGCAGGCATCGGCGTCCTCAGTGTGGTCGACGGCAGGTCACATTACTGAGTAAGGCGTGCTCTTACGGGCACAGACCGTGTCTAGGCTGACACAGCGCCCCATCGAGCAAGCGTGGATTACCGATATTCCAGCAATACCGGGCCACTTTCCCCCGACCTGTCCCGCAGCGTCCAATTCGCCCGAAATATCGATAAGCGCGGGCCCGTAATGCGATTGCCGGGCCTATCGCCTGACGCTCCGAAAACGATCTCCACCGAAGTCGATCATTGGCGCGTTCCGGTGCGTTCGCGCGCCACGTCCCGGACGTGTCCGGAAGCGCCTCGACCGGGATCAGCCGCGGCAGCAGGCCGGGCTCGGCGGTGAGCGCGCGGAAGCACAGCGCCGCGGTCACGTCGTGTCCGGGCCGGTGCACCACGTCGACGGCGTCCCCGGCGCGGATCTCGCCGGGCTCGACCACCCGCAGGTAGGCGCCGGGCCGCGCCGCCCGCGTGAACCGCTTGATCCAGCCCGCCTCGTCCAGCCAGCCCTGGAACGTGCCGCAGGGGATCCGGGGGCAGCTCACCTCCAGGACGACGTCCCGCCCCAGCCGTCACCGCTCGCCGATCAGCGCGCCGTTGACGTCGATCCCGGCCGTGGTCAGGTTCTCGCCGAAGACGCCGTCGGGAAGCGGCCCCGGGGGCGGCCCGCAGCGATGTGACGGCCCTCACATGAACTCTCGCGCGCCAATTCTGATCTTGGCGCCAATGAAGAATCGCGAAAGCATCCCGAACAAAAAGGCTTCCCGCCTCATCGTATGAAGGCATAAGGGGGCACGGTGCCAGGGCTGAAAGTCGAGTAAGCCGCCGTGTCGTAATGGGGAGAAGATGCGACTCGGAAAGGCGACCGTTCTCGGTCTCGTTCTCGGCACCATGACGATCGGCCTGGCCGCGCCCGCGATGGCCGACGACGGGGACGTCGTCCTGCAGCCGAGCCAGGCCCGGCCCGGCCAGCAGATCACGGTCGTGGGCAAGAAGTGCCAGGTCGACGGCGAGGCCGGCTCGCTGGCCTTCGTGGGCGGGGCCGTCCCGCTGAACGGCGCCGAGGAGGTCGACGGCCGCGCGGGCCTGGCGACCGTCAAGCCGGACACCGTTCCGGGCGAGTACACGGTGCAGGTGCGCTGCGGCGCGCACCGGTCGGTCGGCCTGCTCAAGGTGCTGGACGCCAAGACGACGTCCCGGCCGACGCCGGGCAGCACCGCGCACCCCACCCCGAGCAGCACCGCGCACTCCAAGCCGATGGGCAGTGCCCACCCGACCCCGGCGGGCGGGGCCAAGACGGGCTTCGGCGGCGGGGCGGGCGGCACGAGCACCGCTCTCCTGGCCGGTGGCGGCGTGCTCCTGCTGGGCGCCTTCGGCGCCGGGACCGCGGCCGTCCGCCGGCGGGGCGAAAGCCGCCGCTGAAAGACGCCCGGCGGCCGCCCGTTCCGGCGGCCGCCGGGCGTTCTCGTCCTGGCGGGCGGCAGTGAATTCGCGCCGGACCGGTGAACGGGTCAACGGGTCAACGGGTCAACGGGTGAATGAGTTAACGGGTGAATGGGGAATGGCGAAAAAGGCGGGCCTGTGGGCATTGGCGGTCGTCCTGCTGGCGGCCGGGCTGACGCTGGTGGGGGCCGGGCTGCGGGGGCCGGGCGGTCCGCCGGAGCCGCCCGCGTGGGCGGCGGCCCCCCGGCCCGTCGACCACCGCGCGCCGGTGCTGCCCCGGTCGGCTCCGGTGCGGGTCGCCGTCCCGTCGATCGGCGTCGCGGCTCCGCTGATCCGCCTCGGCCTGGACGCCGACGGCTCCGTCCAGGTGCCGCCGGGCGACCGTCCCGGCGAGGCGGGCTGGTACGGGGACGGGCCCGCGCCGGGTGAGCGCGGCGCCGCCGTGATCCTGGGCCATGTCGACTCCGCGAAGGGCGCGGCGGTCTTCTACGACCTGGGCCGGCTGCGCCCCGGGAACCGCATCGAGGTCATCCGCGCGGACGGCAGGGTCGCCGTGTTCACCGTCGAGTCCGTCGAGCGGGTGGCGAAGGACCGGTTCCCCACCGCCCGCGTCTACGGCCCGCTCGACCACGCCGGGCTCCGTCTGGTCACCTGCGGCGGCGCCTTCGACCGGGCGGAGCGCAGCTACCGCGACAACGTCATCGTCTACGCGGCCGGGACGTCCGTCCGGTAGTAGCGTGGCGCGGTGCGGGGACGGTCGCTGGGGCGGGAGTTCGGGTGGCTGTGGGCGTCCTACGCGATCAGCGCGGCCGGGACGTGGCTCGCGCTCGACGCGTTCCCCCTGATCGCGATCCTCGTGCTGGACGCCGGGCCGGCGCAGGTGTCGATGCTGGCCTCGGCGGGGCTCGCGGTGGGCGCGGCGGTCGCGGTGCCGCTCGGGCCGTGGGTCGAGTTCCGCCGCAAGCGCCCCGTCATGATCGCGATGGACCTGGTCCGGTTCGCGGCGCTGCTGAGCGTTCCCGCCGCGTTCGCCCTGGGGCGGCTCACGTTCGTCCAGCTGCTGGTCGTGTCGGTGATCGTCGCCGCGGCCGGCATCGCGTTCCGGGCGGCGAGCGGCGCGTGCCTGAAGGCCGTCGTCCGGAAGGAGGACCTGCTCGTCGCGAACGGGCGGTTCGAGACGACCACGTGGACCACCACCATGCTCGGCCCGCCCCTCGGCGGCGCGGCGATCGGGCTGCTCGGCCCGGTCGCGACCGTGGTGGCGGACGCGGCCAGCTACCTGCTGTCGGCGGGAGCCGTCCGCGCGATCGGCGGGACGGAGCCGCCCCCGGCGCGGACCGGCGCGAAAAGGCTCCGCGCCGGGGACCTGCTCGAAGGGTGGCGGTACGTCCTGGCCCACCCCGGGCTGCGCCCGCTGTTCTTCAACACGGTGCTGGTCAAGGGGCTCATCCTGGCGACCGCGCCGCCCCTCGCCGTCCTCATGCTCGGCGACCTCGGCTTCGCGCCCTGGCAGTACGGGCTCGCGTTCGGCGTCCCCTGCATCGGGGGCCTGATCGGCTCGCGCCTCGCCCGCCCGCTGGCCGCCCGGTTCGGACGCCACCGGGTCATGCTCGCCGCCGGGACGCTCCGCGCGTGCTGGCTCCTCGGCCTGGCCTTCGTCGGACCGGGGGCGGCCGGGCTGGCCCTGGTCATCGCGGTCGAGTTCGGGCTGATCACCTGCATGGGCGTGTTCACCCCGGTCTTCGCGACCTACCGGCTCGAACAGACCGCCAACGACCGGGTCGCCCGCACCCTGGCCGCCTGGTCGGTCACCGACAACGCCGCGGTCGCCGCGCTGACCGCCGTCTGGGGCCTGCTCGCGGGGCTCGTCGGCCCGCGTCCCGCGATCGCGGCCGCGGGCGTCCTCATGCTGGCCACCCCGCTGCTGCTTCCGCGATCCCGGGGTCGATCCGCCGGCCACGTCGGCCGGCCGCGTCGCGTACGCCGGCAACGACCCGCAGGCCTCGCCCGCGCGGACCGACCGGCCCGGCCCGCCCGTCCGACGTCTTGACGCAGGTCAGGTGTGGTGCAAACGTGAGGAGTGATGGTGATTAAGGGGGACCCATCATGGTTGAGATCAAGAGCATCGAGAAGCCGGACGACAGGCGGGACTTCCCCAGGGGGCACCTGGAGGTCGTGAACCTCACCGGCCTCGTCTTCGGGAAGGCGACGTTCGAGCCCGGCTGGCGCTGGACGGAGTCCGTGAAGGACCTCACGGGCACCGACCTGTGCGAAGTGCACCACAACGGCTACTGCGTCGAGGGACGGATGCGCGTGATGACGCGCGACGGCTCCGAGAGCGAGGTCGGCCCGGGCGACGTGTTCGTCCTGGAGCCGGGCCACGACGCGTGGGTCGTCGGTGACGAGCCCTGCGTCATGTTCGACTTCGCGGGCGGCATCGGCGACTACGCGAAGGCCCGCTGACAGAAGCGCGCCCGGCGACTGATCGCGGCCGGTGGGGCGCAGGGGAACGCCCGCCGGCCGCACCCTGTCCGTCCCCGTCCGCCCCGTCCGGACAAAGCGGAATTATCACTGCATTCCGTCGGACGGCCCCTTACGATCATGGTGGATCGCGGAAAGGGGCGCCGTCATGGCCGGACAGGACGAGAACCCGGGCGGGATTCCGGACGGCGTGAACGCCGCCGTCCCGAACGGGGCCCGGATCTACGACTACATGCTGGGCGGCAAGGACAACTACGAGGCCGACCGCCGCGCCGCCGACCAGATGATCGCGGCGAACCCGGCCGCCCCGCTGACCGCCCAGGCCAACCGCGGCTTCCTCGGCCGCGCCGTCCGCCATCTGGCCGCCGACCGCGGCATCCGGCAGTTCATCGACATCGGCGCCGGGCTGCCGACGCAGCAGAACGTCCACCAGGTCGCCCAGGCCGCCGCCCCCGGCAGCCGCGTCGTCTACGCCGACTACGACCCGGTCGTGGTCGCGCACGCCGACGCCCTCCTCGCCACCACCGACCACGTGCGGGTCATCAAGGGCGACCTGCGGCGGCCCCGCGAGATCCTCGGGGACCCCGGGACCCGCGCGCTGCTCGACTTCACCGAGCCCGTCGCCGTCCTGCTCGTCGCGATCCTGCACTTCATCGGCCCGGACGAGGACCCGCACGGCATCGTCGCGAGCCTCCGCGACGCGCTCCCGTCCGGCAGCCACCTGGTCGTCTCGCACACCGTCAGCGACTCCCCGGACGAGGTGATGGCCGCCGCCCAGCGCGGCTTCCGCGCCTCGGGCGCCCCGCTGACCCCCCGGACGCGGGCCGAGATCGAGCGCTTCTTCGACGGCTTCGACCTGATCGAGCCGGGCCTCGCCGACGTCCGCACGTGGCGCGCCGACGACGCTCCCGCCGACCTCCCCGACCTCCCCTGGACGATGGTCGGCGCCGTCGGCCGCCTCCGTCCCTGATCCAGAACCGGCCGGCGACGGTTGGCGAGAGTTGACGACGTGGGACGGGGCGGCGCCGGGTAGGTTCGAATGATGAACGAGCGGCCGACTCTCGAGGACATCCGGCGGGCGCCGAAGGTGCTGCTGCACGACCATCTCGACGGCGGGGTGCGGCCCGCGACCGTCATCGATCTCGCGCGGGAGACCGGGTACGCCGACCTGCCCGCCACCGACGCGGACAGCCTGCGGGCATGGTTCGAGGAGGCGTCCAACTCGGGGTCGCTGGAGCGGTACCTGGAGACGTTCACGCACACCGTCGGCGTGATGCAGACCGTCGACGCGCTCACGCGGGTCGCCTACGAGTGCGCGGAGGACCTCGCGAACGACGGCGTCGTCTACGCGGAGGTCAGGTACGCGCCCGAGCAGCACCTCAGCAGGGGGCTGACGCTGGAGCAGGTCGTCGAGGCCGTGCTGGACGGGTTCGCGCGGGCCCGCGCGGACTTCGGCATCCGGGTCGGGACGCTCGTCACGGCGATGCGGCACCAGGCGCGCAGCATGGAGATCGCGGAACTGGCCGTCCGGTACCGCGACCTCGGGGTCGTCGGGTTCGACATCGCGGGCGCCGAGGCCGGGTACCCGCCGACCCGGCACCTGGACGCGTTCGAGTACCTCCAGCGGGAGAACGCGCACTTCACCATCCACGCCGGCGAGGGGTTCGGGCTGCCCTCGATCTGGCAGGCGATCCAGTGGTGCGGCGCCGACCGGCTCGGGCACGGGGTGCGGATCATCGACGACATCGAGGTGGAGGGCGACGACGCGCGGCTCGGCCGGCTCGCCGGCTACGTCCGGGACAAGCGGATCCCGCTGGAGATGTGCCCGACGTCCAACATCCAGACGGGGGCGGCGAAGTCGATCGCCGAGCATCCGATCGGGCTGCTGCGCCGCCTCAGCTTCCGCGTGACCGTGAACACCGACAACCGGCTGATGAGCGGGACGTCCCTGTCGGCGGAGTTCGCGAAGCTCGTCGAGGCGTTCGGCTACGGGTGGGACGACCTGCAGTGGTTCACGGTGAACGCGATGAAGTCGGCGTTCGTCCCGTTCAACGAGCGGCTCGAACTGATCAACGGTGTGATCAAGCCCGGGTTCGCGCAGCTGAAGTGGAGCGGGGCCAGGCCGCTGGCATGATCGAGCCATGACCATTCGCTCCACCGGCGGGCGCGTCGCCGCGTACGCGTGGTTCGTGTTCGCCGCGCTCAACTTCGTGGACCTGTTCGTCGGCATCACCGGTGACCCCGACTACTCGCCGGCGACGTTCGCGATCGCGTTCCTGCTGCTGTTCGGCTGCGGGGTCGCCTACACGGTCGGGCTGCGTCCCGCGATCGTCGCGGACGAGGACGGGCTCACGGTCCGCAACCCGCTCCGGGACGTCCGCGCGCCGTGGGGGGCGATCCGCGCCATCGAGGCCCGGAACGCGGTCACGGTGCGTTTCGCCGGGCCGGGCGGGACGGAACTGGCGTCCCGCGCCTGGGTGCATCAGACGTCCCCGCGCGCCCAGGCCAAGGCGGAGGCGCGGGCGCAGAAGGAGGCGCGCAAGACCCAGGGCGCGGGGCTCGACCTGCGGGGGCGGACGCCGACGGGGTTCGCCGCCCGGCAGCTCAACGAGATGCGCGACCGGCACCGTCCGAAGGCGAAGTCGGGCGCCCCCGACAAGGCCGCCGCGGCCAGGACGGAGCCGCCCGCGCAGGGCACGGTGACCTGGTGCGTCCCGGCGCTGGCCGCCCTGGTCGCGCCCCTGGCCGCCCTGATCGCGACGCTGGTCTACGCGACGCTCAGCTGAGGACGGCGGACACGGCGGCGCGGAGGGCTCGCAGGTCGTTCGCGGCGCGCGCGCGGGTTTCGGTGATGTCTCCGCCGACCGGGAGGACGACCTCCAGGTAGCACTTGAGCTTCGGTTCCGTGCCCGACGGCCGGATGACCACCCGCGAACCGCCCGCGAGGCGGAAGCGGAGGCCGTCGGTGGGAGGCAGGCTGTCCGCCGGGCGGGCGAGGTCGTCGAACGACTCGACGGGCCGTCCGGCCAGTTCGCGCGGGGGAGCGGCGCGGAGGCGGGCCATGGCGGCGGTGATCAGGGAGAGGTCGTCGACCCTGACGGAGAGCTGGGACGTGGCGTGCAGGCCGTGCTCGCGGGCCTGCGCGTCCAGGAGGTCGAGGAGCGTGCGGCCCTCGCGTTTCGCGCCGGCGGCGAGCGCGGCGACGGCGAGGGCGGCGCTGATGCCGTCCTTGTCGTTGACGAGGACGCCCCGGTCGTCGCCGACGCTGTAGCCGAGCGCCTCCTCGTAGCCGAAGACGAGGCGGTCGGGTGCCCGGTGGGGGGACGACCCCCCACGCCCCCCGGTACCGCTGGAGGAGCTCCCCGCCTTCATGATCCATTTGAAGCCGGTGAGGGACTCGGCGAAGCGGACGCCGTGCGCGGCGGCGATCGAGCGCAGCAGGGACGACGACACGATCGTGGTGACGGCCAGCCGGTCGGGGCCGGCCGTGTGCCGCAGGACGTGCTCGGCGAGCAGCCCGCCGACCTCGTCCCCGGTCAGCGTCCGCCACCCGGAAGGGGACGGGACGGCGACGGCGCAGCGGTCCGCGTCCGGGTCGTTGGCGATCACCAGGTCGGCGCCCCGGGCCTCGGCCAGCGCCAGAGCCAGGTCGAGCGCGCCCGGTTCCTCCGGGTTCGGGAAGGCGACGGTCGGGAAGTCGGGGTCGGGGTCCGCCTGCTCGGGGACGACGGCCGGGGCGGGGAACCCGGCCCGTTCGAAGGCCCGCAGCAGGACGTCGCGGCCCACGCCGTGCATCGGCGTGTAGACGATCGAGATGTCGCGGTCGCCGCCGAGGCGGAGCGACGACACGGCGTCCAGGTACAGTCCGGCGCCGTCGTGGACGGGCCAGCCGGAGCCGAGCGGCAGCTCGTCCACCCGGCCGACGGCGTCGATGGCGGCGGAGATCTCGGTGTCGGTCGGCGGGACGATCTGCGCGCCGTCCGACCAGTACACCTTGTAGCCGTTGTCGCGGGGCGGGTTGTGGCTGGCCGTCACCATGACGCCCGCGACGATGTCGTCGAACGCCCGGGTGAAGTGGGCGAGGACCGGCGTCGGGACGGGGTCGGCGAACACCTCGGGGCGCAGGCCCGCCCCGCTGAGGACGGCCGCGGTGTCGTCGGCGAAGCGCCGCGAGCCGTGCCGCGCGTCGAAGCCGATGATCACGCGGCCGCCGGGCTTCAGGCGGGCGGCGAGCCCGGCGGCGGCGCGCATGACCGTGACCCGGTTCATCCGGTTCGGGCCGGCGCCCAGCTCGCCGCGCAGCCCGGCCGTCCCGAACTCCAGCCGGGACCCGAACCGGGCGGACAGCGCCTCGTCGTCGTCCAGGATCGCCCGGAGCTCGGCGCGGGTGCCGGGGTCGGGGTCCTGCGCCAGCCATTCCTCGGCGCGCGCGCGGAGGTCGCTCACAGCTTCGCCAGGACGGTGGCGAGGAGGCCGCCCATGCGGCCGGCGGACGCGCGTCCCGCCGCGAGGACCTCCTCGTGGTCGAGCGGCTCGTCCGACAGGCCGGCGGCGATGTTCGTGACGAGGGAGATCCCGAGGACGTCGGCGCCGCCCTGCCGGGCCGCGATCGTCTCCAGCACCGTGGACATGCCGATCATGTCGGCGCCCAGCGTGCGCAGCATGCGGATCTCGGCGGGCGTCTCGTAGGTCGGGCCGCGGAACGCCGCGTACACGCCCTCCGACAGCGTCGGGTCGACCTTTTTCGCGAGGGCCCGCAGCCGTCCCGAGTACGCCTCGGTCAGGTCGAGGAACGTCGCGCCGGTGAGCGGGTTCGCGCCCGACAGGTTGAGATGGTCGGAGATGAGCACGGGGTCGCCGACGCGCTGGTGCTCGGGACGCAACCCGCCCGCCGCGTTCGTCAGCACCATCGTCGTCACCCCGGCGGCCAGCGCCGTCCGGACGGGGTGCACCACGGCGTCGACGCCGCGCCCCTCGTACAGGTGCGTCCGGCCGAGGAACACCAGCGCGCGGCGCCCGCCGGCCTCCACGACCCGGATCTTCCCGGCGTGCCCCTCCACGGCCGGGGGCGCGAAGCCGGGCAGTTCGGTGACCGTCACCTCGGCGACGGGCTCGCCCAGCCTGTCGGCCGCCGGGACCCAGCCCGAGCCCATCACGAGGGCGACGTCGAAGGAGTCGAAGGACGTGCGGTCGCGCAGCGCGTCCGCGGCGTCCCGCGCCAGTGCAAAAGCGTCGTTGCTCACATCGCCGACACTACAGGCGGGCGTTTCGTGCCTTGCCGCGCCCGGCCGGAGCCGCCCCGCCGGACGCCCCCCGGGACGCTTCTCAGTCGCCGAGCGACTTGCACGGGCGGGTGCGCAGGTCCTTGACGTAGTCGTCGGGCGCGCCGGCCTTCTCCGCCGCGTCCGCGAGGATGCCGAGGTAGCGCGCGGACGGCAGCCCGCCCTCGTAGTCGTCCAGGACGTACAGCCAGCACAGGACGTCGCCGTCCAGCGTCTGCACCCGGACCCGGATCTTGCGGTAGACGTCGAGCGCGGCCCCCTCCCAGGCGTCGAGTTCCTTCTCGTCCCAGGCGGGCACGTCGTACATGACGACGAAGACCTGCTCGGAGTCGTCCTCGACGACCGTCGCCAGGGCCCCGTCCCAGCCCTTGTCCTGACCTCCGAAGGTCAGCCGCCACCCGGCCAGCCAGCCGGTGCCGCGCATCGGGGAATGCGGAGCCCGGCTCGCCATCTGCTCGGGATCCATGTTGGAGGCGTACGCCGCGTACAGTGCCACGTTGGCCAAGGCTACGCCACGCGGGGCGGCGCGACCGCAGCGAAGCGAGGATCGCGGTGACCGCGGTTCGGGGGTGTGGGGGTTCGTCCCCCACGCGTGATCCGCCACGCTGCCACCTCGGGTGCGGGACGGGACTTTTCACTGCCTGGAGTAGGAAAGAATGGAAGATGTGACCCGCATCGTGATCATTGGAGGAGGCCCGGGCGGTTACGAGGCCGCGCTGGTCGCGGCTCAGCTGGGCGCGGACGTGACCGTCATCGAACGGGACGGTCCCGGCGGCGCCTGCGTGCTCACCGACTGCGTGCCCTCCAAGACGCTCATCGCCACCTCGACCCGGATGGCGGTCATGTCGGAGTCGACGGGCCTCGGGCTGCGCTTCAACGGCGGCCCGGACGGGATCGTCGGCGCCCTGGAGGCCGACATGGCCGAGGTCAACAAGCGCGTGAAGGACCTCGCGCGGGCGCAGTCGTTCGACGTCGCCGAACGGCTGGCCTACGAGGAGGTCAAGATCGTCCGCGGCGAGGCGCGGCTGGTGGAGCCGCACGTCGTGGCGGTCGGCGACCGGCGCATCCGGGCCGACATCGTGCTGATCGCGACGGGCGCGACGCCGCGCGTGCTGCCGGGCGCGGAGCCGGACGGCGAGCGCATCCTGAACTGGCGCCAGCTGTACGACCTGCCCGAGCTGCCGGAGGACCTGATCGTGGTCGGGTCCGGCGTGACGGGCGCGGAGCTGGCCGGGGCCTACCTGTCGCTCGGTTCCAAGGTCACGCTGGTGTCCTCGCGCGACCGCATCCTCCCGACGGAGGACGCCGACGCCGCCTCCGTCCTGCAGGAGGTCTTCCTGCGGCGCGGGATGAACGTCATGTCGCGGTCCCGCGCGGCGGGCGTGGAGCGCTCGGGCGAGGGCGTGATCGTCACGCTGGAGGACGGCACGAAGATCGAGGGCACGCACTGCCTGATGACGGTCGGGATGGTGCCGAACACCACGGGCATCGGCCTGGAGGAGATCGGCGTGCGGTGCGACGCGCGCGGTTTCGTGGAGGTCGACAAGGTGTCGCGGACGTCCGTCCCGCACATCTACGCGTCCGGCGACTGCACGGGCGTGCTGATGCTGGCGTCCGTCGCGGGCATGCAGGGACGCATCGCGATGTGGCACGCGCTGGGGGAGGCCGTGCAGCCGCTCAAGCTCGGCTGGGTCGCGTCCAACATCTTCACCGACCCCGAGGTCGCCTCGGTGGGCGTGACGCAGCAGATGGTCGACTCCGGTGACGTGAACGCCCGGACGGTCATGCTGCCCCTGTTCACCAATGCCCGCGCCAAGATGCAGGGCTTCGAGGACGGTTTCGTCAAGCTGTTCTGCCGTCCGTCCACGGGGATCGTGCTCGGCGGCGTCGTCGTGGCGCCGCGTGCGAGCGAGCTGATCCTGGGCGTGTCGATCGCCGTCCAGCAGCACCTGACCGTCGAACAGGTCGCGCACACGTTCGCGGTGTACCCGTCGCTGTCGGGCAGCATCACCGAGGCGTCCCGCCGGCTGATGGCCGAGCACGCCTACTAGCGTCCGCCAGAAGGTCGTGCCCGGCCGGTACCGGCGCTAGAAGTAGCGCAACGCCACGTACACCCACGCCATCAGCGTGCTCAGCAGCGTGACGATGATTCCGTAGCGGGTGAACTGCCAGAAGCTGATCGGGTTCCCGGTCCGGGCGGCGATCCCGATCGCGACCACGTTGGCGCTGGCCGCGACGGCGGTTCCGTTGCCGCCGAAGTCGGCGCCCAGCGCGAACGACCACCAGAGCGCCTCCGCGGTCGTCGGGTCGGGCGCGCCCGCCGCCATCCCCTCCACGATCGGCGCCATCGTCGCCGCGTAGGGGATGTTGTCGAAGAACGCGCCGAGTACCGCGGACCCGAACAGCAGGCTGGTCGCGGCGAGGAAGTAGTTGTCGCCGACGGTGTCCGCCGCCCAGGTGCCGATCGCCTCGATGACGCCCGTGTGCCCGAGGCCGGCGACCATCACGAACAGACCCATGAAGAAGACCAGCACGGGCCATTCGACCTCGGCGAGGACCTCCGAGACGTCGACGCGCGACACCAGCAGCATGACGCCCGCGCCGACGAGGGCCACGATCGACGGCTCCACGTGCACCACCGAGTGCAGCATGAACCCGACGATGACGAGGCCGAGCACGACCAGGCAGCGGACGAGCAGCCCCGGGTCCGTGATCGCCTTGCGCTCGTCCAGCGACATGACCTCGGCGACGTACCGCTCGTCGTACGTGAACGACTTGCGGAACAGGACCCGCGCCAGCAGCACGAACGCGACGAAGACGGCCACCACGATCGGCGCCATGTGGACGAGGAAGTCGTTGAACGTCAGCCCCGCCCGGCTCGCGATGATGATGTTCGGCGGGTCCCCGATGAGCGTCGACGCGCCGCCGATGTTGGACGCCAGCACCTCGGCGATCAGGTACGGGTGCGCCGGGATGCGCAGCCGGTTGCAGACCACCACCGTCACCGGCGCCACCAGCATGATCGTGGTGACGTTGTCCAGGAACGGGGACGCGACCGCGGTGATGGCCATGAGCATCACCAGCAGCCGGTACGGTCTGCCCTTCGAGCGTTTGGCCGCCCAGATCGCCAGGAAGTCGAACAGCCCGGTGCCCTTGATGATCCCGACGATGACCATCATCCCGAACAGCAGGAAGATGACGTTCCAGTCGATCCCGTCGTGCTCGGAGAAGAAGACGTCGGCGCCGGGGGCGAGGCCCAGCACCGTCATGAGTCCGCCGGCGATCAGGACGACCTTGACCTTGTCGGCCTTCTCCG
Source organism: Actinomadura monticuli (assembly GCF_041463655.1). Classification (NCBI taxonomy): domain Bacteria; kingdom Bacillati; phylum Actinomycetota; class Actinomycetes; order Streptosporangiales; family Thermomonosporaceae; genus Actinomadura; species Actinomadura monticuli. The sequence continues at coordinate 22,083 of NZ_JAXCEI010000017.1, read as the reverse complement.
TGGCGATGAAGAGGAACGCGACGACGAAGATGGCGAGCGCCGCCACCGCCGTCATCGCGCGACTCCCGGCCGGACGCCGCCCGGCGGCGCGAAGGTCAGTCGTCGGGCCTGGTCAGCGCCAGCGCCGACAGCAGCCGGTCCAGGATGACCGCTCCGGTGAGGAGCCCGGCGTCGTCCACGACGGCGACCAGGGGGCTGCGCTGCCGCGCCATGAGCGTGGCGAGTTCCAGCAGGGTCGCGGACGATTTCACGATGACCGGGCGGGGAGTGTGCGTGCCGAGGCAGTCGCCCACTCTCATGTCGCGGATCTCGTGCCAGAAGACGTCCGCGTGGGCCTCGTCCACGGTCCGGGTCAGCGCCGGATCCTCCTGGTAGGCGACGGGCACCGCCAGTCGCAGCACCTGCGTGCCCGGCAGGACGAGGCGGGGGCGCTGCTCCTCGTCCACGACGATCAGGCCGGGCAGGCGGCCGAGGGCCATGACCTGTATCGCGTGCGCGATCGAATCGTCCCGCGTCACGGTCGGCACCTTTATGGCGATGTCCCGCGCTTGCATGCTGTCCTTTCGGCTTCCGGAGAGCCTGGCCTTTCGAGTTGATAGGTTCCTCCTTCTAACGCCGGGGGTGGCCCCGTCGCAAGACGGCCTCCGCGGCGCTATCGGCGGGTGGCGATGCCCGCCGCTCGTTCGCTGTGCCATGCGTCCGCCCCTTTCTCCTGCGCTGTCCAGTCTTTGCGGCGGAGGCCCGCCCCTATATCGGGGACGACACCCATCTCGGCGCCATGGATCATGTATTCGCAGGTGGCGGAGAGTGCTTCGCGGCGGCCGCGCCTAGGATGGACGCGGAACCGGAGGTGATCGGGTGCACACGCGCGAGTCCGCCACCCGGATACTGCTGGCCGACGATCACGCGCTGGTGCGCCGCGGGCTGCGCCTCATCCTGGACGCCGAACCCGACATGACCGTGGTCGCGGAGGCGTCCGACGGGGCCGAGGCGATCGACGCGCTCGCCGCCGGCGGCGTCGACCTGGCGATCCTCGACATCGCGATGCCGCGGATGACCGGGTTGCAGGCCGCGCGGGAGATCGCCCGGCGCTTCCCCACCGTCCGGATGCTGATCCTGTCGATGTACGACAACGAGCAGTACCTGTTCGAGGCGCTGAAGGCGGGCGCGTCGGGCTACGTGCTGAAGTCCGTCGCCGACCGGGACCTGCTGCACGCCGTCCGCGCCGCGATGCGCGGCGAGCCGTTCCTGTACCCGGGGGCGGTGACCGCGCTGATCCGCGAGTACCTCGCCCGGGACCTGGACGACGACGCCCCCGGCGGCATCCTCACCCCGCGCGAGGAGGAGATCATCAAGCTGATCGCGGAGGGCTACTCGTCCAAGCGGATCGCGGAGACGCTCACGATCAGCGTGAAGACCGTCGACCGGCACCGCGCGAACATCCTCGGCAAGCTCGGCATGCGGGACCGGCTGGAGCTGACGAAGTACGCGATCAGGATCGGGCTCGTCGAGCCGTAGCGGCACGCCCCGGCCCGCCCTCTGCCGGGCGCCGGTTCCGGCCCAGGCCCGCGGCCCATGGAGAGGATCGCTTTACCCGCCTGTTTCATTGAACCTCGTCGGCCGTAACACTCGGACGTCTTACTGGACGCCTTATCTGTCGCTCGACAGAAATTTGAGCGTCCAGGAGGAACCATGATCATCGCCGGGGTGGGACTCACGGTCCTGCTCGTGCTCGTGGTCGGCATCGCGGTGGCCCGCATGGTCGACGGCGACTCGACGAACTATCTGGTCGCCGGGCGGCAGCTCGGGGTGCCGCTGGTGGCGGTCGCGCTGACCACCGCCGCGGTCGACTCCAACGCGACCATCGGCAACACCGACCTGTCGGCCGGCCTCGGCTTCTGGGCGGGCGCCTCGCTGGCCCTCGGGCTGGCGGTCTGCCTGCTGCTGGCCGGGATCTTCCTCGCCGAACCGATGAACCGGATGGGGCTGATGACCCTCGCGGACTTCTTCGCGCGCCGGTACACGCGGCGCGTCGAGATCATCGCGGGCGTCCTCATGGTCGTGTCGTTCACCGTGCTGCTCGCCGGGAACCTGGTCGCCCTCGGGTTCCTGCTGGAGCACTTCGCCGATGTCCCCTACGAGCTGGGCGTCATCGTCGCCGTCGCGCTGATCCTCGCCTACACCGTCGGCGGCGGGCTGTTCTCCGACGTGTACACCGCCGTCATCCAGGCCGTCATCACGGTCGGCGCCACCGTCGCGCTGTTCGTGTGGGTCGCCTCCGAACACGGGATCAGCGTCCCGGACGGAGCCGGGCCCTTCGACCTGGGCCAGCTGACCGATCCCGCCCAGGGCGCCGCGATCAACTGGGCGACGCTGGTCTCCCTGGGCATCGGCGACCTGGTCGCCATCGACTTCATGCAGCGGATCTTCGGCGCCCGCAGTCCCGAGGCGGCGCGCCGCGCCTGCTTCGTGGGCGCCGGCGTCACGGCCGCCGTGGGCGTGGCCTGGTCGCTGATCGCCCTGACCGGCGCCGCCGAGCTCGGCCTGACGGCCGAGGGCGGCCCCGTCGTCTACAAGCTGCTCGACGGCGGCGCGCCCGCCCTGCTCGCCGTGCTGGTGCTGTCGGGCGTGGTGGCCGCGTCCTTCTCCACCGGTTCGGGCGCGGTACTGGCCACCTCCGCGGTGACGGTGCGCAACGTCGCCGGGCTCAAGCGCGCCGTCGCGCCGGGCCACAAGGACCCGCTGCTGCGGTGGGTGCGCTTCGCGATGCTGCCGGTCGCCGTGTGCGCCGCGATCCTGGCCGTGCGGGTCTCGCAGACGGGCATCCTGCTGACGCTCGCGTTCGACCTCATGCTCGCCTGCCTCATCGCCCCGTTCGTCCTCGGCCTCTTCTGGCGGCGGTCGACGACGGCGGGCGCGCTGGTGGGCATCGGTGTGGGGCTGGTCGTCCGCCTGGCCTTCCTGGTGCTGACCCCGACCCTGTACGGCGTGCCGAACGATCTCCTGTACATCGACAACGACCTGGTGGGGGCGGGGTTCGACGGGTGGGCGACCCTGCTGGCCGGGGCGGTCGGCATCGGGGTGTTCGTCGCCGTCTCCCTCTGCAGCCGGTCGCTTGAGGAGGAGGAGCGCGATCTGCGGTTCCTGGACCACCGTGCCGAGGCCGGGGCGGCGGAGCTCGTGCCGGACCCGCTTCCCCCGGAGGGCGTCCCCGTCGGCGGGACGTGAGACGCGGCACGGGAGGCGCTCACCCGGGCCCGATGATCCGCAGCGAGGCCGCGGCGATGCGGTCCCCGGTCTCGCCCGGCAGCGGGGCGCCGCCCGCGCGCTGACGGCGCAGGATCACGCTCTCCACGAGCCCGAACACGAGGTCGGCGACGGCCCCGTGCTCGGGCTCGGCCGCGTCCGGCAGGCACTGCTCGACCAGCGCGCGGTAGGCGCCGAGGAGGCGGTCGCGCTCGGTGCGGAAGGGGGCCAGGCGCTCGTCGGCGACCTCGGGCAGCAGGTAGAGGGCGCCGAGGTTGCGGGGGGTGGTGGCCAGGAGGTCGGCGTCGTAGGCGCACAGGCGGCGCAGCCTGTCCCGAGCGGACAACCCGTCCTCGTGGACGAGCCCCTCGGCCATGACGATCGAGGGGCGGACGGTCTGGAGCAGCAGAGCGAGCAGGACCTCGTGCTTGGAGGAGAAGTAGTGGTACAGCGTGGCCTGGGAGATGCCCGCGGCCTGCGCCAGCTTGTAGGTGCTCACCGAGCCGAACCCCACCGTGCAGAAGAGATCCGCCCCGGCGTTCAGGATGTCCTGCTCCGTGCTGCCCGAGACGGAGGGGCCTTTGGTCCGGGGGCGTCCGCGTCCTGCCATCCGTGGAACGTAGCAGCCGCGCCAATTTACATGCCGTTCACGTGCCTGAGATCCGGCGCGCGACGACGGTCGGTTCAATTTCTGTTATTCGACAGAAAACGTTGCAGGAGGTAGCCGTGCCCGCAGCAACCGCCACGACGGCAGGGGCCAGGGACCATGCCCGCGCCCAGGAGGGGACGGTGGTCTACGCCGCGCCCACCGTCCCGGCCTCGTCCCAGACCGGCACTCCGGCGGGCGTCGCGCCCGAGGACGTCGTGTGGAGCGACCGCCTACCGGGGGGCGGCTACGCCCACCGGGTGCTGGCCGCCGGGACGCGCGTGCGCCTCACGGACGTCACCGGCGACGCCTGCGCGCAGATCGTCCTGTACCACGCGGACATGCCGTGGGAGCGGCTGAACACCGCGGACACCGCGAAGATCCAGTGGCAGGTGTATCCGCGCGAGGGCTACCTGCTGCTCAGCGATCAGGCCCGGGTGCTCGCGACGATCCTCGAGGACACCTCCGGCCGCCACGACACGATCTACGGCGCCTCGACCAGGGCCCGCAACGAGCGCCGCTACGGGGACGGCTCCGTGCACGGGCCCAGCCCGGCGGGCCGCGAGCTCCTGGTCAACGGCGCGCTCAAGAACGGCCTGGGCCGGCGGGACGTCCCCCCGGCGGTCTCCCTCTTCCAGGGTGTGCGCATCGACGACTGCGGCCGTCCTGTCTGGCAGGGCGCGACGGGCCCGGCCGCGCACGTCACGCTCCGCACCGAGCTGCCCGTCGTCATCCTCGTGGCCAACGCCGCCCACCCGCTGGACCCGCGCGAGCGGTACATGTGCGGCGAGCTGGAGATCCTGGCCTGGCGCGACCGCGTGACCGGCCCCGACGACCCGCAGTGGGCGGCGACTCCCGAGGGGCGCCGCGCCTTCGAGAACACCGCCGACCACCGCGCGGGACGGAGCCCTCGATGACCGCCGCCACGCCACCTGCCGCGCCCACGGCCACGTCCGGCACCGCGCCGGTCACCGGCACCACGACTTACACCGCGCCCGTCCTCGACAGGCCGGCCACCTACCTCGGCACCAAGACCCCGGGCGACCCCGCCGCCGCCGAGGCCGCCGTCGCCGCGGCCGTGGAGCGGTTCGGCGAGATCGTCCACCGCGAGACCGTCGGGCCGCGCGCCCCGTGGTCCCGCGTCCTGGCGGCGGGGGAGGTCCTCACCGTCATCGACCTGGACGGCAACCAGGCCGTCGACTTCCTCGCCTACGACGCCCACGACCACTCGCGCGCGTACAGCGTGCAGGCCACGCTCCAGGAGCAGGACTCCGTCTTCCTGACCACCGGCTCCGTCCTGCGCGACAACGAGGGCGAGGCCCTGCTGCGCGTCGTCGCCGACGCCGTGGGCCGCCACGACACGCTCGGCGGCGCCTGCTCGCGGGAGTCCAACACGCTGCGCTACGGCCACCACACCTACGCGCAGCACGCCTGCGCGGACAACTTCGCCAACGAGCTGTCCGAGCACGGCATGGGCAAGCGCGACCAGGTCTCGAACATCAACTGGTTCATGAACGTGCCGGTCGACCCGGACGGCGCGCTCGGCATCGTCGACGGCATCTCCGCGCCCGGCCTGTCCCTGTCGCTGCGCGCTGAGCGGGACACCCTCGTCGTCGTGTCGAACTGCCCGCAGATCAACAACCCGTGCAACGGCTTCGACCCGTCCCGCGTGGAGATGGTGGTCCACCGTGGCTGACCTCCCCACCGGCGGACTCGGCGTCTCCACCGTCCTGGTGGCCAACCGAGGCGAGATCGCCTGCCGTGTCATCCGCTCCGCCAAGGCCCTCGGGCTGCGCACCGTCGCCGTCTTCTCCGAGGGCGACCGCGGCGCGGCCCACGTCCTCGCCGCGGACGAGGCCGTCCTGCTCGGCCCCACGGCCCCGGGGCAGTCCTACCTGAACGCCGAGGCCGTCCTGCGCGCGGCCAAGGAGACCGGCGCCGACGCCGTCCACCCCGGCTACGGCTTCCTGTCCGAGGACGCCGACTTCGCCGAGGCGGTCGAGGGAGCCGGGATGGCGTTCGTCGGCCCGACCCCCGCGCAGTTGCGCGCCTTCGGCGACAAGCACACCGCGCGCGCCGCCGCCGTCGCGGCGGGCGTGCCCGTCTTCCCCAGCACCGGCCTGCTCGCGGACGCCGAGCACGCCGTGGCCGAGGTCGAGCGCATCGGGTACCCGGTGATGCTCAAGGCCACGAACGGCGGCGGCGGGATCGGCATGAGCGTCTGCCGGGACGCCGCCGGGCTGCGCGCGGCCTACCCCCGCGTCACGTCCCTGGCCGAGCGGTCCTTCGGCTCCGGCGGAGTGTTCGCCGAGCGGTACGTCGCCGGCGCCCGCCACGTCGAGGTGCAGGTCTTCGGCGACGGCGGCGGAAACGTCGTCACCCTCGGAGACCGCGACTGCTCCCTGCAGCGCCGCAACCAGAAGGTGATCGAGGAGGCCCCCGCCCCGGCCCTGCCGGACGAGGTGAGACGGAGGCTGCACGACTCGTCCCGGACGCTGGCCGCCGGCATCGGCTACCGCTCGGCGGGGACCGTCGAGTTCGTCTACGACCCCGAGCGGCAGGAGGCGTCGTTCCTGGAGGTCAATGCCCGCCTCCAGGTCGAGCACCCCGTGACCGAGCAGGTCACGGGCATCGACCTCGTCGCCTGGATGCTGCGCCTGGCCGGGGGCGACGCCGCCTTCCTGCGCCCGTACGCGGGGACGGGCGCCGTCCCGCTGCGCGGCCACGCCGTCGAGGCGCGCGTCTACGCCGAGGACCCGGCCAACGACTTCCGCCCGTCCGCGGGCCCCCTCACCAGGGTGGAGCTGCCCGAGGGCGACGGCGTCCGCGTCGACGGCGTCCGCGTCGACGCGTGGGTCACCACCGGAACCGACGTCACCACCGCCTACGATCCCCTGCTCGCCAAGGTCATCGCCGCCGGCGCCGACCGCGCCGGCGCGCTGGCCCGCCTCGGCGAGGCGCTCACCGCGAGCCGCGTCGACGGCATCGAGGTCAACCTGGGGATGCTGCGCGCCGCCGTCCGGCTGCCGGAGTTCGAGGCCGCGGAGCACACCACGTCCACGCTGACCGGCCTGGGAGACCCGGAACCGCGCATCACCGTCGGGCGCGCGGGACTGATGACCACCGTGCAGGACGCCGACGGACGCCTCGGGTACTGGCAGGTCGGCGTGCCGCCGTCCGGCGCCATGGACGACCGCTCCCTGCGCCTGGCCAACCTCGCGCTCGGCAACGCGGAGAACGCCGCGGGCCTGGAGTGCACCGCGGGCGGCCCCGAACTGGCCTTCACCCGGGACACCGCCGTGTGCGTGACCGGCGCCCCCGCCCCCGTCACCGTCGACGGGGCCCCGGTGCCGATGTGGGAGCCGGTGCGGGTCCCCGCCGGGTCCACCCTGGACGTCGGCGCCCCCTCGGCCGGGCTCCGCACCTACATCGCCTTCGCGGGCGGCCTGGACGTTCCCGCCTACCTGGGGTCGGCGGCGACGTTCACCCTGGGCGGGTTCGGCGGCCACGGCGGCCGTGCCCTGCGCCCGGGAGACGTGCTGCGGACGCGCGGCGCCGAGGGTTCGGACGCCGCCGGTCCGCGGCCGGTCGCCCCGTCCCGCCGCCCCGGGTTCGGCACCGACTGGGAGCTGACCGTGACCGAGGGCCCGCACGCGGCCCCGGAGTTCTTCACCCGCGAGGACATCGACCAGCTCTACGCCACCGGCTACGAGGTCCACTTCAACTCCGCGCGCACGGGGGTGCGCCTGGTGGGGCCCAAGCCCGCCTGGGCGCGGCCCGACGGGGGAGAGGCCGGCCTGCACCCGTCCAACATCCACGACACGCCCTACTCGGTGGGCGCCCTGGACTTCACCGGCGACACCCCCATCCTGCTCGGCCCGGACGGGCCCAGCCTCGGCGGCTTCGTCTGCCCGGTCACCGTCGTCTCCGCCGACCGGTGGAAGCTCGGGCAGCTCCGTCCCGGTGACACCGTGCGGTTCGTCCCGGTGCGGCAGGAGACCGCGTCCGAGCCCCGCGTCCTCGACCTCCCCGCGCCGGTCGCGGGCGGGGACGGCGACGACGGCGTGCTGTGCCGCCTGGGCGACGGCGAGACGTCGGGGCCCGCGGTGACCTACCGGCGCCAGGGCGACGACTCCGTCCTGGTGGAGTACGGCGACATGGTCCTCGACCTGCGCCTGCGCGCCCGCGTGCACGCCCTGCACACCGCCCTGGAGGAGCGCGGCGAGCGCGGCGTCCTGGACGTCACGCCGGGGATCCGCTCCCTGCAGGTGCACGTGGACCCGTCCGTCCTGCCGGTGCGCGCGCTGCTCGGGCTGCTGGTGGAGATCGAGCGGTCCCTGCCGTCGGTGTCCGAGCTCGCCGTGCCCTCGCGCACCGTGCGCATGCCGCTGAGCTGGGACGACCCCGCCACCCGTGAGGCCATCGAGCGCTACATGGCCGGGGTCCGCGACGACGCGCCGTGGTGCCCCTGGAACATCGAGTTCATCCGCCGCATCAACGGCCTGCGGTCCGTCGACGACGTCTACGCCACCGTGTTCGACGCCTCCTACCTGGTGCTCGGCCTCGGCGACGTCTACCTCGGTGCGCCCGTCGCGACCCCGCTGGACCCCCGCCACCGCCTCGTCACGACCAAGTACAACCCGGCCCGTACCTGGACCGCGGAGAACTCCGTCGGCATCGGCGGAGCCTACCTGTGCGTGTACGGCATGGAGGGCCCCGGCGGCTACCAGTTCGTCGGCCGCACCCACCAGGTCTGGCGCCGGCACCCCGAGGACGGCGAGGAGCCGTGGATGCTGAGGTTCTTCGACCGGATCTCCTGGTATCCCGTCTCCGCCGAGGAACTCCTCGACATCCGCGCCGACGTCGCCGCCGGCCGCCGCGGGCTGGAAGCCGCCGAGGGGACGTTCTCGCTGGCCGAGCACGAGCGGTTCCTCGCGGAGAACGCCGCGCCGATCGCCGCGTTCCGCGCGGCGCAGGCCGCCGCGTTCGGCGCCGAGCGCGACGCCTGGGAGGCGGCGGGCGAGTTCGAGCGCGCCGCCGCCGCCGAGGCCGCGGCGCCCGAGCCGGTGGACGTCCAGGTCCCCGAGGGCGGCACCCGCGTGGACGCCCCGTTCGTCGCCTGCGTCTGGAAGGTCGACGTCGCACCCGGCGACGTCGTCGAGGCCGGGCAGACCCTGCTCACCCTGGAGGCGATGAAGATGGAGGCCCCCGTCACCGCCCCGTGCGCGGGCGTCGTCGATGCGGTCCTCGCGGGCGCCGGCGACCAGGTGACTCCGGGCGAGGCCCTCGTCGTGCTGGCCCCGAGCGCGGAGGTGACGGCATGACGGCCGGGACCGCGTCCGGCGCGCGGCACACGACCGACGGTCAGCGGCTCGCCGCCGACGCCGGGTCCCCGCGTCCCGAGGCGTGGATCTGGCGCCGTCCGGAGGCCGAGGTCGCCGCCGCGGTCGAGGCGGCGTCCGGCCCGCTGGCCGGGCTGCGCCTGGCCGTCAAGAACAACGTCGACGTCGAGGGCGTCCCGACCACGGCCGCCTGCCCCGGGTTCTCCGCCGCGCCGGCCGAGGCGGACGCGCCCGCCGTGGCCCGGCTGCGCGCCGCCGGGGCGGCGCTGGTCGGTGCCGCCAACCTCGACCAGTTCGCCACCGGCCTGGTCGGGCAGCGCAGCCCCTACGGGCGCGTGCGCTCCGCCCACCGGGCCACCCACGTGTCCGGCGGGTCGTCCTCCGGGTCGGCCGTCGCCGTCGCCACCGGCGAGGCCGACATCGCGATCGGCACCGACACCGCGGGGTCCGGGCGCGTCCCGGCCGCGTTCAACGGGATCGTCGGCGTCAAGCCCACCCTCGGCGCCGTCTCCACCGACGGCGTCGTCCCGGCGTGCCGCTCCTACGACGCGGTGACGGTCTTCGCCCGCGACCTCGGCACCGCGTCCCTGGCGATGTCGGTGATGGCGGGCGGGCCCGGGACGCGCGCCTGGCCCGCCGACGCGCCGCTGGCGGCCCCGGCGGCGGCCCGCGTGGCCGTGCCGGACGAGCTGCCCGCCATGGCCCCCGGCTGGGCCGAGGCGTTCACCGCCGCGGCCGGCCGGCTGCGGGCGGACGGCTGCGCGGTCGAGGCGATCCCCTTCGCCCCGTTCCTGGCCGCCGCGCGCCTGCTGTACGACGGCGCCCTCGTCGCCGAACGGCACGCCGCGGTCGGGGACTTCGTGGACGCCCACCTGCACGACGGCGCCGCCCGGCTCGACCCCACGGTCGCGGCGATCATCCACCGGGCGGGTTCCGTCACGGGCTCCGAGCTGTCCCGCGACCAGGCCCGCCTGGCGGACCTGCGCCGGGAGTGCATGGCCCTCCTCGACGGGTTCGACGCCCTCCTCGTCCCCACCGCGCCCTTCCACCCGTCCATGGACGAGGTCGCCGCCGACCCGGTGGGCGCCAACGCGCGCGTCGGCACCTACACGAACTTCTGCAACCTGTTCGATCTCTGCGCCGTCGCCGTCCCGTCCGGGACCGTCGACGAGGGCGAGGCCGGCGTCGCGCAGTTCGGCGTCACCGTCGTCGCCCGCCCCTTCCACGACGCCGTCGCCCTCGACCTCGCCTCGCGGGTCATGATGCCGGCGGACGCCCCCGCCGAGACGTTCCCGGGCGCCGGCCTCGGCGCGGGCGCCCCGCCGGCGCCGTGGCCCGCCGCGATCGCCGACGCCGGGCCCCAGGCCGTGGACCTGTTCGTCGTCGGCGCGCATCTGCGCGGGCAGCCGCTGGAGAGCGAGCTGCGGGCCCTCGGCGCCCGCTGGGCGGGCGAGGCCACGACCGCCGCGGCGTACCGCCTCGCGGCGATGGACACCACGCCGCCCAAGCCGGGGATGACCCGCGTGGGGGCGGGCGGGGCGCCGATCGCCGGGGAGGTCTGGCAGCTCGCCGCCGGCGCGCTCGGCCGGTTCCTCGCCGCGCTGCCGGCCCCCATGACGCTCGGCCGGGTCGAACTCTCCGACGGACGGTGGGTCGTCGGCTTCGGCGCCGCCGCCGACGCGACCGCATCGGGCCGGGACATCACCGCCCACGGCGGCTGGAGGGCATGGCTCGCCGACCAGCGGGCCGCGCCGCGAGACGCCCGGCCGGGCCCGCACGGGTGAGCGCGTCTAGGGAATGCCCGCCCCGCCGCGGGGGCGGGCGCCCTCGGGCGGGATCTCCAGCTTCACCTCGGTGCCGCCGCCCTCGGCCGGACCCACCGTGAGCCGCGCCCCGATGAGCATCGCGCGCTCCCGCATGCCGTGGATGCCGGAGCCGTCCTCGGCGGGCGGTCCGCACCCGTCGTCGGCGACGCGCAGGACGACGGAGCCGTCCTCGTCCTGCGCGAGCGACAGTTCCGCGTTCCGCGCGCCCGCATGCCGCCACACGTTGGTGAGGCCCTCCTGCGCGATCCGGTAGATCACCAGCTCGGCGTCCGGGCCGAGGCCCTCCAGCCCGGTCTGGACGCGGCGGGTCACGCGCGGCCCGCCCGTCGCGGAGAAGTCCGCGGCGAGCGCGGTGAGCGCGCTGGTCAGGCCCAGGTCGTCGAGGACGCCCGGACGCAGCCGGCGCGCGACGCGGCGCACCTCGTCCAGGCTGGACCGGACGACCTCCTGGACGCCCCGAAGCTCCTCCGCGACCTGCGCGGGCGCCCGGTCCACCACCGACTTCAGCTCCAGCAGCACCACGGTCAGCGACTGCCCGATCTCGTCGTGCAGCTCCTGCGCGATGCGGCGCCGCTCGGCCTCCTGCGCGTCCAGCACCACGGCGGTGCTGATGCTGCGGTCGGCCTCCAGCCGGTCGAGCATCGCGTTGAACTGGTCGACGAGGTGGAACAGGTCGCCGTTGCCGGTGCTGGAGAGCCGGTCGCGGGAGCGCAGCGAGTCGAGCCGCGCCATCAGCGCGGTGAGCCGCTCCAGCGGCGACAGGCTGGCGCGCAGCAGGAACGCGTTCGCCGCCATCATCACCGCCAGCCCGATCACCAGCACGGGCAGCTCCCGCAGCAGGATCGGCGACGATATGGTGACGGGCGCGACGGCCAGCAGCGCGGTGCCGATCGCGAAGATCAGCCCGTTGATGCCGAGGATGCGCCAGTAGAGCGCCGAGGCGGGTGTCCTGCTCATGGCACCACAGCACCGCATCGGGCCGCCTCTTGTCCATGCGGGACGCGCCGCGGCGCGCCTGCATGACGCGACCCCTCCCTTATGGGCACTGGGCCCGATGGCGACGCCCCGCCCCTTCGCCGACCGTGGAGGGTGAGAACAGGCAGGGGAGGGCAGATGGCCGGGACGGCTGACCGGCCGGTCAGAAGCCGCCGAAGTCGCCGCCCCCGCCGAAGTCGCCGCCGCCGAAGTCCCAGCCTCCGCCCATGTCGCCGCCGCCGTCGCCGAACCCGCCGTCCATGCCGCCCCAGCCGAGGCCCGGGCCCATCATCGAGCCGAGCGCGGTGCCGATCAGCAGGCCGCCGAGCAGGTCGAACCCTCCGTAGCCGTAGTAGTAGCCGCCCGCGTAGGGCCCGTAGGCGGGGCCCGCGTTCCAGTACGGCCGCCGGGCGCCGTGGTACGGGACCATCCGGATGTCCGGGTCCGTGCCGCGCATGACGGCCTCCGCGTCGGCCGCGCACGCCGGGACGGAACGTGCGCTGCCGCCGGGCGGAGCCCACACGACGTCCTGGACGGACGGCCCGTGCTGCGGGTTGAAGAAGCACGGCGGGCGCCGCTCGGGCACGGGGTCGCCGGCGAGCCGGGCGCGGGTGGCGGTCATGTAGTAGCGGCCGTCCTCCAGCGCGGTCGTCACGGACTGCATGTCCTGCGGCCTGGCGGCCCGTTCCGTCGACCGCTTGGCCTGGTCGTAGGAGTTCAGCGCGCGCTCGTAGTCGGCGCGGATGACGGGGTCGAGGCCGGTGTCCATGACGTCGAGGTCGAGGCGGGCGATGTCCTCGCCGAGGAGGGTGACGTCCTCCTGCACGCCTTCCTTGAGGTCCTCCATCTCCTTGGCCTCGCGGGCCTGCCGCCGCTTGCGCGCGGAAAGGAACACGACCATGACGGCCGCCGCGATCAGCACGACCAGGCCGATCACGACGTAGCCGACGACCGCGCTCGACTCGGCGTTCTGGTCGACCTTCTTCTCGGCCCGGTCCCCGAAGTCGATCAGCCGCTGCTTCAGCGGCTGGCCGTTGGTGCGGGTGACGATCTGGTTGATCTCGCCGCGATCGAGCGCCTTGGAGATCGCCGCCATGCGGCTGCCGTCGGCGGTCACGGCGACGAACGTCTCGCCCTTGCCGACCCGCTCCGCGACGGCCGGGAGCAGCTGCCTGACCTGCGCCCCCGTGACGGAGTCGCTGACCACCACGGCCCGGATGTCGGCGTCCGCGTCGCCCGCGAAGGACTGCTTGATCTGGTTCTGGTCGGCGGCGGACAGCACGTTCCCCGCCTCGCTCGTCACATAGAGCCGCGAGTCGATGAGCGCGTTCGCGATCTGCCCCACCGTGTCGGCGGCCGAGGCGGGGGCGGCGCGCGCGGCGGGGGCGGCCGGGCCGGCGGGCGCGGCCCGCACCCTCGCGGCCGGACCGCCCTGATCGACGCCGGGCTGCCGCGCCGAAGCCGCGGAGAGCGCGCCGGCCTGGGCGGTGGCGGGCTCTGCCGGGGCGGCGTGCGCGGGGGCGCCGAAGGCGAACGCCGGCACGGCGACGGCGCCGATGATCGCCGAGACGGCGCCCCGGCGTGCCGCCCGGATGGCCCTGCTCTCGGTGCACATACCTACTATCTGCCCACGTTGACGCCCTGATTCCTCGTTCCCGGGAAGGAATTGCGGTCGTCCTGAATGAGGGCCGGCACCCATGCGGTGGCACCGCCCCGCCCGTCGTCCGGACGGGGCGGCCCCGGTCAGCTGTCCTTGATCTCGCAGATGACGGCGCCCGCGGAGACGGTCTGCCCGACCTCGGCGGACAGGCCGGTGATCGCCCCGGCCTTGTGCGCGGTCAGCGGCTGCTCCATCTTCATGGCCTCCAGGACCACGATGGTGTCGCCCGCCGCCACGGTCGCGCCGTCCTCGACGACGATCTTGACGATGGTGCCCTGCATCGGGCTGACCAGCGAGTCGCCGGATGCCTGCGCGCCGCCGCCCTTCTTGCCGCCGCGCCGCTTGGCGGGCTGCGCCTTCCCGGCGGGGGCCGCGGCGGCCCCGAAGCCGGCGGGCAGGACCACCTCGACGCGCCGGCCGCCGACCTCGACGGTGACGCGCTCGCGCTCGCCCTCCTCCGCCTCGTCGGCCGGGACGGTCTCGAACGGCGGGATCTGGTTGTCGAACTCCGTCTCGATCCAGCGGGTGTGGACGGAGAACGGCGTCTCGTCGTCCGCCGGGACGAACGCCGGGTCGTCCAGCACCGCCTGGTGGAACGGCAGCACCGTCGGCATCCCGTCGATCACGAACTCGGCGAGCGCGCGGCGGGACCGCTCGACCGCCTGCCGCCGCGTCGCGCCCGTCACGATCAGCTTGGCGATCAGCGAGTCGAACGCCTGCGGGACGGTCTGCCCCGCCTCGTAACCCGAGTCCAGCCGGACGCCCGGCCCGGTCGGCGGCTGCCACGCGGTCAGCGTCCCGACCGCCGGCAGGAACCCGCGGCCCGCGTCCTCGGCGTTCAGCCGGAACTCGATCGAGTGGCCGCGCAGTTCGGGGTCGCCGTAGCCGAGCTCCTCGCCGTCGGCGATCCGGAACATCTCGCGGACGAGGTCGACCCCGGCGACCTCCTCGGTGACCGGGTGCTCGACCTGGAGGCGGGTGTTGACCTCCAGGAAGGAGATCGTCCCGTCCTGGCCGACGAGGAACTCGCACGTCCCCGCGCCGACGTACCCGGCCTCCTTCAGGATGGCCTTGGACGAGCTGTACAGAAGGTCGAGCTGCTCGTCCGACAGGTAGGGGGCCGGGGCCTCCTCGACGAGCTTCTGGTGCCGGCGCTGCAGCGAGCAGTCGCGGGTGGACACCACGACCACGTTGCCGTGCTTGTCGGCCAGGCACTGGGTCTCCACGTGCCGCGGCCTGTCCAGGTACCGCTCGACGAAGCACTCGCCGCGGCCGAACGCGCCCACGGCCTCACGGACGGCGGACTCGTACAGCTCGGCGACCTCGCCCAGCTCCCGGGCGACCTTCAGGCCGCGCCCGCCGCCGCCGAACGCGGCCTTGATCGCGATGGGCAGGCCGTGCTCCTCGGCGAACGCGACGACCTCGTCCGCGCCCGACACCGGATCTTTGGTGCCCGCCACGAGCGGCGCGCCGACCTTCTGCGCGATGTGCCGGGCCTGCACCTTGTCGCCCAGCGCGGTGATCGCCGCGGGCGGCGGGCCGATCCAGGTCAGCCCGGCGTTCTCCACCGCGGCGGCGAAGTCGGCGTTCTCGGCCAGGAAGCCGTACCCGGGGTGGACGGCGTCGGCGCCCGCGTCCGCCGCGATCCGCAGCAGCTTCTCGATGTTCAGGTAGCTCTCGGCCGCCGTCTGCCCGCCCAGGGCGAACGCCTCGTCGGCGACCCGAACGTGCAGCGCCTCCAGATCCGGCTCGGCGTACACGGCCACACTGGCCAGACCGGCGTCCCGGCAGGCACGGGCTATACGGACCGCGATCTCACCGCGGTTGGCGATCAGGACCTTGCGCACGTGGGTCTCCTCCTTCAACCTCGCAGGCAGTCTAGATAACGGACGATTCAGGATTTCGTAAGCCCCTCCTTATTGGGCTCCGGGTCCCAGGTAGCGGGAGCTTTCGCCTGATAACGGTCTGGTGACCGGCGGAGCCCGGCCGCGCCGCCCCCCGTCTCATCCACGACCCGCGAGCCGAGTGGCGCGGGTGGGAGAGGAGTGGTCGTGGCCAACAAGGATTCGTCCGCCGGCAGGGACCGGGCAGCGGTCGGGGACCGGCTCTCGGGGCTGAGCAGGCCCCGCCGGCGCACCGCCGTCATCACGGCCGTCCTGCTGGTCGTCGTCGGCTGGCCGGTGCTCAGCGCCCTGTTCGGCGGGTTCGAGCGGACGACCGGCGGCGAGATCGCGGTCGTCCGCAACGGCGGGTTCTTCGACAACAACCGGATCCGGCAGGTCATCGACCCGGGCTCCGGCCGCGTCTGGATCGGGCTCTACTCGCAGGTCCACAAGTACCCCGCCCAGCAGCGCTTCTACACGATCACCTCGGACGCCCGGAAGGGCGACGAGACCGGCGTGGACGTCGTCACCGTGCCGAGCTCCGACGGCGTCAACATGGGCATCGAGGGGACGCTGTACTTCACCCTCAACCAGGACCACACGTCGCTCCGCGAGTTCGACGACAAGTACGGCACCCGCAAGTTCCGCAGCGCGGGCGGCGAGATGTACAACGTCTACGACGGCGACAAGGGCTGGTCCGCGTTCCTCGACCAGATCGTCCGGCCGGTGATCGACAACGACCTGCGCAGCCAGATCAACAGCTTCCGCTGCGCCGAGCTGGTCTCGTCCTGCGCGCTCGTCCAGAACGCCTCCGCGCAGCCGAGGACCGCCCCGGCCGCCGGGCAGCAGGCGCAGAGCAACAACGCCAACATCGCCAAGGTGCAGAACGCGATCAACACGAGCCTCGCCGCGGACCTGGAGCAGACGCTCGGCGGCAAGTTCGTCACCAACATCCACTTCAACCTCGTCCGGGTCACCCTGCCGTCCAAGGTGCAGGACGCGGTGGATCGCGCGCAGGCCGCGTTCGCGCAGGTCAGCGAGGCGCAGGCGAAGGTCGCCACGGCCAAGGCCGAGGCCGCCGCCAACAAGGCCCGGCAGAACGGCTACAACAAGTGCCCGACCTGCGCCAGGATCGAGGAACTGAAGGCTCTCCCGCAGGGCATCACCGTCTACGCGCCGGGCAACCCGAACGGCTCGCTGCTGCGTGACTGACCGACGGAGGCGGACATGCGGTTCGTGATCATCCTCGTGGCGCTGGCGGTGGCCGCCGTCGTGGTCGTCCTGCTCATGTACGCGTTCGCCGACCGCTCGTCCGGCGGCCGGGCGGCCCTGGAGCGCGGCGCCCGCTGGGAGGCGCACACCGAGTCGTCGGGCGGCGTCACCACGGTCGTCGTCCGGCAGGTCTCCCGCGGCGACGACGGCGACCTGCTCGCCGAGATCGGACGGCAGACGGTCGCGTCCATCCCGGACGGCGACCCGGAATGGGAGGAGCGCTATCACGAGGCGATGGCGCAGGCCCGTTCCCGCGTGGCCGCGCTGCAGAGCGAAGAGCGCTGACCGGCCATTTCCCGAAAGGCCCGCGCCCCACTTCCGGAGGGGCGCGGGCCTTTCGGGAAAGCGGGCCGTCCGCGCCGTCCCGGCCGGTGTACTCTCGGGGCTCGGATCTGCTCGCCCCCATGATCAGCGGGAGACGCCGATGGTGCGCCCGTGGCCCCGGGCCGGCCTGGCGGTCGTTCTGGCGGCCTGCCTGGCGGCGCCCTCGTCCGCCGTCCGGCGGGAGGACCCCGCCGTTGAGGACTACGTCACCGAGCAGCTGACCGTCGCCGCCAGCACCTTCCTGCGGCGCCGCTCCCAGGCCCTCGTCCCGAGGCACGACCGGGACCCGCGCACCCTGCCGACCGAGGTGCAGGGCGTCCGGATATCCCCGGCCCTGGTGCGCTCGCAGGAGCGGGCCCTCCGGGAACTGGAGACCCGCAACCGCGCCCCCGTCGAGGGCGGCCCCGCCTACACCGGCGCCCGCACCCGCCTCGACGGGAGCCGCGCCGTCCGCAGCGGCGACCGCATCACCCTGGAGGCGGTCGAGCACACCGAGGTCCGGTACGGCGGCGGCAAGGTCACGCAGTCGGTCCGCCGCCGGTTCGTGTTCCGGACGCGCGGCGAGCAGATCATCCTGGTCGCCGAGCACGTCCTCGACCCGGACGCCCGCCCGGTCAACGACCCGGTCAGCCCCGACCGCTGACCGCGCTTTCCACCGCCGAGCCGCTCTGAAATTCCCTTGACGGACAGTAAGTAAGGTCGTCACAACGTGTCTGTGGCCACATCTGGACATCCCGAGATGGCGGTATTATGGCCGTTTCGGCGGGCGATGTCCGGGGCGCGACTGGATTCCCGTGATCGGTGGGGCGTAGGCTGGTGCCATTCTTTACGGACTACGGCAAAACGTTCGGCGATCAGCGACGAAAGGGCCGGAGCGATGGGCGACAAGCGCGGAGCCAACCTCGGCGAACTCGAGGAACTGTCCCGGATCTTCAGCAAGCACTCGCGCAACCTCGACGCCCTGATCAAGGACCTCAACGGCCGCACGGTGAGCAGCAGCGCCGCCTGGTGGGGCCCGGGCGCCGACCGCTTCCGCTCCGCCTGGGCCGAGGCCAAGACCGCCTTCGACAAGATGGCGCTCGCGCTGGAGCAGGGCAGCCAGGACATCCGCAAGTCGCAGCAGAACATCGAGGCCGCCACCCGCTGACCTCCCGTGAGCCGCGGGTCCCGGCCCATCCCCCCGAGGTCGGGACCCGCATCAGCTTCCATCCCCGGCGTCCCCGCAGCCGGCTCCACGCCAGAGGGATCCCCGTGAGCAAGCCGTCGCCGCTGCAACTGCAATTCCTGCTCGGCCACGTCCAGGTGCTGTCCGACCAGCACTGGCACCTCTTCACCGCCTCCCGCCAGGCCATGGACGACCACGCCTGGGTCGGCGGCACCGCCTCCCGGAGCTTCGCCCGCGAACTCGACCAGAGCGACGCCGCCCTCCACGCCGAACTGCGCAAGGCCCTCCAGCTCCTCCGCGACGAACTGGACCGCGGCCCGTTCCGGACGAGCTGACATGGGCGACACCTGGCTCGACCCGAACACCTGCGGCGTGAAGCTCGCCGAGTTCGAGCACATGACCCGGCAGATGACGCGGGCCGCCCCGAAGCTCGCCGAACTCGCCGACAAGCTGTGGCAGGCTCTCAACACCGCCCAGGTGAGCACGGCGCCCGCCATGGAGATCAAACGCATCGCCGCCTGGGCCGACCGTGCCGCGTCCGACCTGCGCCGCCGCGACCAGCTCGCGCACGACCTCGACCGGCAGAAGCTCGCCTTCGTCGTCTGCCGCCAGGACGGCGACTACCTGAAGCTCCCTGACCGCTACACCGACCAGGTCGGCTACGCCGCCGGCCGCCGCAGCGCCGACCTGTTCCGCCGCGCCGCGTCCGGCGACCCCGAGGCGAAGGCCGCCCTGCGCCGCCTCCGCGCCGAGGACGTCACTCCGATGTTCGCCAAGGGCCTGTTGGAAGCCCTGGGCCCCGAGGCCCTCCTCAAACTCCCGATGGACCTGACGCTCCCGCTCGCCGCCGACGTCCGCCAGCACCGCGAGGGCGTGGACGCCCACGCCGCCGAAACCCGCGCGACCCTGGCCCTCCTGGGCCGCAGCCTCGCCCTGGCGACCCGTCCCGACACGAGGGCCTACCTGGGCGACGACTATCTGCGCGCCCTCACCGCGGCCGGCCGGAAGAACTTCCCGCCCCTCAGCGCCCCGCCGAACGGCACGTCCGGCTACCAGTCCCTGACGACCCTCCTCACGGCCGCCGGCGACACCCGCTTCTCCACCCACTTCATCGAGGTCGTCGGCAGCGACATGATCGCCTACGACAGCCGCCTCCGGAAGACCCTCGGCCAGGAACCCCTCCCGACCCTCGCCGGCAAGACCGGCCTCGGCAACGCCCTCGACCCGCCGACCACCAAGGTCGTCCCGAGCGAGCGCAAGACGGACTTCCTGGCGCCCCTCTTCTTGGCCGCCGCCCAATCCGGCAAGGAAGCCTCACAAGCCCTCCTGACCCACGTCTACATGGGCCCCTTCGAACAGGGCACGGAGCCCGAATTCACGGGCTCGACCCTCCGGTACCTCCTCCACGATCGCCGCCCCACCTGGGGCCTGACCGACCACGGCACCGCCCTGGGCCAGACGGTTCAGGCAGCCGCCACCGGCCAGGACGAGGAATCCACCCGCCTTGCCTTCGACGCGGCCAAGATCCTCGTAGCCGACGCCCGCAAGAACTTCGTGGTCAAGGACGGCATCCTCCAGATTCCCGAACGAGGACCATTCGACGCCCTGGCGCACGGCGAGCCGGGAGACGCACTCGCCCGGCCGAAGCACTACGACGAACTGTCCGGCCTGCGCCCGGCCATGGCGACCGTCCTCGTCGCCCACCTGGAGAAGCTGCACGACATCGTCCGGCTGTCCAACTACACCAAGAATTCGGGGTCTGCGGGACTGACCGGCCAGGATCTCGACTACCTCCTCTTGGACGTGACCCGGGACGCCGATGCCTACGAACACCTCCTCAGGGGGCAGATCGCCCACGCGAAGCTCGTCATCGACTGGGCGGCGGCGAAGAACGGCGATCCGTCCGCCGCCATCGACGAGGAAGGTTGGATGTTCGGTCACCTCTTGGAAGCCCGTCACCAGGCGCTCGGGGCCGAAGAAGGGCGACTTGCCGAAGACCTCAACCGCATGCGCAAGTACGTCGGCTTCTCCGTCGGACTGGTCCCACTTGCCCCGACTCTGATAGCCGAGAGAATTCCCGGCGGCGGAAAAGCAGCCGAGGCAGCCATGCTCCAGTTGACCGGGAAGATGACCGATGTTGCGGCGAAGAGGCTGGCGGACAAGGCAAACCAGGAGATCCTGGCCTCGACTACAGAGACAGAGGCCGTCGAGCAGCTGTTCAATCAAATGATTCTCTCCTCGATGGTGGGCCATGGGCGTTTCGGCGGGCCGGGACTGGAGGGAAAGTCATTCGCCACGACGGGGCCTCACCCCAGGGTGCGGCCTATCGAATCGATGACCGATGACGAGTTGGATGAGTTTCTGCGCTGGGCCAAGAACAGGTCGAATCTGAGCGATATCAGCAATGACTTGCGCAACTCGGTTAGAAATGGGCAAGAGAAGACCGCTGGGCATTATAAGGACTCGGATGGTAAGAGCGTGACCCCGAGTCCTAGGCGATGACCACGATGCGAAGGTTCCTGGGTGTTCTTGCGACGACGATGATCCTCGCCGGATGTGATGGCGGAGGTAAGCGCAGCACTGAGCCGCCACCAGACGTGCAACCTGTGGCGGATAGCGCCCCCTACCTGTGCGATCTCGTTCCGGAGCCGGCTTTTCGGCGAGTTACGGGAGTGACCGGGCCACTAAAGAGCGATTGGGCTGGGCCGCAGACAGACAACGGACTCTGTCTGGCCCGCCTCCCTGAAGGGCATGCCCCGATGGGGGTCGAGTGGTCATACGCCGAAGGTGAGAAGATCTTGCAAATTCAGCGGAAGAACTGGGCGCATGAATCGTCTCATCAGCTCCCCTCGGACCTAGGGCGGGGGCTGGCCGGATATCAGCCATCAGGTGGAATCGACGGGCTTCCCTACTATTCGATCGCGTTGTTCAGGTGCGGGAAGAAGAAGCCGTGGATCAGTATCGATTTCGTCCGGGTGGTGCGGGGGCGGGATGCGGTGCAGGACATGTTCGACTTCATGCGGATCGCGGAGAAGCGGTTCGGGGAGATTCACAAGTGTGAGCCGAGGCCGTCGTGAGTAGAGGTCCTGCGTTAGGGGTTGCCGAGTTCGAGCGGCGGATCCGGTGTGCGGTGTGGGGGATGGCCGCCACCATGGCGCTGACCGGGTGGACGATGGCGCCGTGGGTCGACGTCAGCGACACGTCCTACGTTCTCTGGGAGTTGGCCGCGGTGCCCGAGGTGGACGGGCAGGGGAGGGCGCTGCCCTTGCTGATGATGGTCACGCTGCTTCTCGGGGTGGCGGCGAGCGCTGCGGCGACTCGCGTGCTCTCGTGCACGGCGTGGTTGATCGGTTGCGTCACCGTTGTCTCGACCTTCGTGTTCTCTTTCGACCCGGGTGACAAGTACGACCTCGGATACGGCGCCCACTATGCGGTGACGCTCTCGTTCGCCTATGTGGTGGTGTTCTTCTGCGTCTGGCGGTCGGCGAAGGGGAAGCCTCCGCCGGAGAAGGTGGCCCGGTGGATGGACCCGTCATTCGGGACGGTCGACGAGCGCGGGCGGCGCGGGTGATCAGCCGGTAAGGGTGATCCGGCGGGGTCCTCCTGGGTCACGGGGCGGGAGATGCTCCTATGGATGTCAAGCGGCTAGATCGTGATCGTTTGGTGTGGTGATGAGCTGGTAGAGCTCGCGGGCGATGTAGCGTTTGAGGCAGCGGATGATCTCTTTCTTGGAGAGTCCGTCTT
>NZ_JAXCEI010000016.1:0-150276 GCF_041463655.1 Actinomadura monticuli | reverse complement strand
GTAGACAGCCACCTGCAGCCGCATACGACGAACTCGGCGTACGTCGCCCCTACAAGTGAACGACCAGCTCAAACGCCTTCTTCAAGCGTGCGAATAGCTCATCAGATGCTATTCGTCCCCTTATCAGAGGACGGAGACGTGCACGTGGTCGAAGTGGTTCTGGGTGACGCTGCCCCGGTCCTCCATCTGCTTCCAGCCGCCGCTGCCGCGCATGTCGTAGATGCGCTGCTTCCAGATGACGTACTTGATGCCGAGCCGGGAGGCGTTGTCGATGACGTACTGGGCGACGCTGTCGCCGTGCGCCTGCGCGGACGCGCTCGGCATCGTGCCGCCGGTGCTCTCCATGAAGTCGCAGGCGGTGCCGGAGCCGTGGTCCTGCGGGTCGCCGGGGCGGGCGCAGCCGATCGTCGGGAACGGGCCGAACCTGCCGTCGATCTCCAGCAGCGCGGTGCGCATGCGGGCGGTCATCGAGTTGCCCACGATGGGGGACTTGGTGCCGCTGACGCCGTCGGGCCGGCCGCCGCCGGTGACCGGCGCCTTGGTCACCTCGGGCTTGTACTTGGCGAGCAGCTTCCGCACGCGGGTGCGCTGGCTCTCCAGGTCCTCGATCTCCTTCTTGACCTCGGCCAGCTTCTTCTTCGCCGTCTCGTTCGACTGCGCCGCCTTGGCGTTCAGCGCCCGCAGGTTCTGGATGCGGCGGCCGTTGTTGCGGCTGATGTGCTCGATGACGGCCGCGTCGTGGACCGCCGCGCCGGGCTCCGCCGAGGAGATCATCGGGACCATGTCCAGCCGCCCGGTCATATAGGTGCTGGACGCGAGCTGCGCGACGCCCTCACGGGCCGCGTCGTACTCGCGGCCGACCTTCGACGCGTCCGCGCCCGCCCGCTCGGCGGCCTTCTTCGCCTCCTCCAGGGAGACGAGCTCGCCCCGGTACTCCTTCGACAGCTTCTCCGAGCGCGCCTTCAGCTTGGCGTACTCCTTCTTGAGGTCCTTCGGCTCCTGCGGGAGGCCCGCGGCGCTCCCGGTCACCGGCGGCAGCGCCGCCGACAACCCCATCGCGAGGACGAGCGCGGTCAGGCGCCTCGCCGCCGTGCGCCCGCGCGAGGCACGGGCCGTCCTGCCGTCTGGATCGAGGGCCGCCACAGATCTCTCCTAGATAACAAAGCCGAGATTGGCGGCACGCTACCACAATCGCCCATTTAACCTCAGATGCTTCACAAAACACACAGAGTCACATGCGGACTACACGCGCCCCGGACCCGCCGGAGGCCGGACCGCCGCTCGGCGATCCGGCCCCCTGGAGCCGTCCGGTCACAGGTCGACGAGCTCCTCCCAGCGCGGGATCCGCGGCTGCCAGAGCAGCCGCAGCCCGGCCTCGGAGACCGTCCGGTCCCCCTTGCGGTTGTTGCACTTCCCGCACGCGAGGACGGTGTTCTCCCAGGTGTCGCCGCCGCCCCGCGACTGCGGATGGACGTGGTCGATCGTGTTCCCGCGCTTGCCGCAGTAGCAGCAGCGGCCCCGGTCGCGCAGGTACACGCCGCGCTTGCTCCATGGCGGGCGCCTCCCGTGCCGCCAGCGCATCGCGACGTACCGGACGAGCCGCAGGACCCGCGGCACGGGGAAGCGGCCGAAGGTCCGGCCCTCCTCCGCCTCCTCGACGACCGCCACCTCGCGCACCAGCATGCGGATGGCGTGCCGCAGGTCCACCCTTTGTAAGGGCTCGTACGACGCGTTCAGGACGAGCACGTTCACCGGGTCACCTCCCTTACCCGTGTGCCGCTCCCCCGCCGGGACTCGAACCCGGACCACCGCACCGGCCCTTGAAGAATGTCAAGCCGCGGCGTTCTGCCATTGAACTACAGGGAAATACTCCGGCAATTCCAAGCCCTCCGGGCATTTCCCGGAACGACCCCCCAAGACTGCCGACGCACCCCCGCCCGCAGCAACAGATTTTAAATCCCCCACCTGCGCCGACCACGCCGCCCCACCCCGATACCCCCAGCGCGGGCGGGGCCGGGGTGAGTCAAGGGCTGGAGGGCGCGGTCGGCCGGATCAGTTTCGGCATCGCTCGGGCGGCGGACTCGGCCCACCAGGTTTCGCCGTCCGCCGCCGCGGGGGCCGCCTCGATCGCCGCCGTGCAGCCGGGGCAGGCGGTGTCGGTCCAGCCGAGGGTGATGTGAGCGGTTCGGGCGGGTTTCGACCGTGCCGGTTCGGCGGCGCCCCAGAAGCGCATGACGTCGCCCGCGCTCACCGGCCGTTCCGCCGGGATCTCGTGGACGGCGCCGCCGCCGCGGGCCAGCCACGCCGACCGGTCGGCGAACAGCTGCCAGGCAAGGCCCCTGACCAGGTTCGCGGCGGTGAGCATGCTCGCGTAGGGGACGTGCCGCGCCGTCACCTCGGGGAGGCCGAGCCGGTGCAGGCCCGCCGTCTCCGCCCTTGCGCGGGTGGCGTCCCCGGGTTCGAGGGTGATGTAGACCGGCGCCCAGTCGCGGCCGAGGACGAACTGCTCCGGCTCGGTGGGCGGGCCGTCCTCTGACGGCAGGACGCGGCCCGTGTCCAGGTCTGCGGCGGCCCCGCCCAGGGCGGCGGCGAGGGTCCGGGCGGCCAGCCGGGTCGCCTGGGCGGCGCGGGGACGGGCGGCCGGCGCCGTGACGGAGGTGACGGTGATGTGCCGCGCCGCGCCGAACACGTCCCGCAGGCGCTCGGGGGAGCCGCCCAGCCGGTGCAGCCGCTCCCTCAGCGGCCCGGACACGGTCGTCACCGGCTCGACCGCCAGCCGCGACGACGCCAGCAGCCCGGCGGCGACCCGGCCCAGGCCGCGGTCGCCGACCGCGTCCCGGAGGTAGTCCGGCCCCGGGACGGCGCACGCGCCGGCCGCGACCAGGAAACGCGCGGCGACCTCGTCGGGCACCGTCAAGACGAAGCGCTCCCCCATGACCCTGCCTCCCCGATCGCGGCGCGCCTCCGGCGGGCCCGCCGACGAACCGAAGACTGCCCGCCGCGGCATCGCGCCGGCGACGGCACGCGGAACTGTGGATAACCCGCCCGCGCCCGTCAGGGAAGGTCGGTGATCCGGGCCTGGTATTCGAGGGATTCGCGTTCGGTGCGGAAGCCCAGTTCCTCGTTGACGGCGATCATGTGGGCATTGTCGCCTGAATTGTCCGTTTCAATGTCGCGGACGCCGGGGCACTCGTCCGCCAGCCACGCGAGCATCGCGGCCTTCACCCAGATCCCCACGCGCCTGCCCCGGTGCTCAGGGACGACCGCCGTGTCGTACTGGGCGGCACGTCCGGCGGAGTCGTGCGGGACGACGATCTCGGTGAAGCCCGCGATCGTGCCGCCGTGCAGCGCGGCCACCGTGTAGAGGGCGTCGCCGCGCTTGGCGACCACCTCGGCCATCTCCCGGACGCGGTGCGCGTCCCAGGGGGCGCCCTCGTACTCGGCGAGGTCGGCCATGGCGTGCTTCGCGCGGGCCAGCGCGGCGGCGTGCTCGTCCGGCACCACGCCCCGCCAGCGGACGAGGTCGTACCCGGCGGGCGCCTCGGCCAGCAGGCGGGCGACGCGTTCCGGCGGGACCTCGTCCAGGCGCAGCAGCATGCCGCGCAGGGTGAGGACGCACTCGAACCCCTGCGACTCCAGGAACGGCACGGCCGGGGTTCCGGCGAGGACCTGCGCGATCACGCTGGAGCGCCCGTCGGCGCGCAGCCCCTCGGCGGCGGCGGCGAGGAGGCGGCGGCCGAGCCCGCGCCGCCGGTGGACCGGGTGCACCTGGACGTCGATCTCGCCCGGACGGTCCGTGCCGGGCTCGCCGGAGAGCCGCAGCGCCGCCACCGCGACCAGCCGGCCGCCGTCCGCCACGGCCCAGAGCCGCTGCCGCGCGCCCGGCTCGGCGCCGAGGAGGAGCCGCGCCGTCCCCTCCGGATCGGGGGCGGGGTCCGCGGCCGGGTCGGCGGCGTGGACGGCCGCCAGCACCTCGTGCCAGGCGCGGATCTGCGCGTCCGTCGGAGCGTCGAGCGCGATGACGTCCATCCGACTTTTGTACCGGATCCGGGGCCGCCGCGGTCGGGACCTTGGACAACCGGGGGTCAGGCGTCCCGCGTGAACGCCGCCAGGATGCGGTCGGCGGCGAGGGCCGGGGTGAGCGTCCCGTCCGCGACCTCCTCCTCCAGCCGCGGCGCCAGCCTCCGCACGTCCGGGTGCGCGTGCAGCTCGGTGAGCAGCCGCTCGCGCACCATCGCCCACGTCCAGCCGACCTGCTGGCGGCGCCGCCGCGCGTCCAGCTCGCCGGACTCGCGCAGCCGCTCCTGGTGCTCGACGATCTTGCCCCACACCGCGTCCAGGCCGGTGCCCTCCCGGGCGCTGCAGGTGAGGACGGGGGTGTCGCGGACCCGCTCGTCGCTGCGCAGCATCCGCAGCGCCCCCGCCAGCTCGCGCGCGGCGCGCTTGGCCTCCATCGCGTGCTCGCCGTCGGCCTTGTTGACGGCGATGACGTCGGCCAGCTCCAGCACGCCCTTCTTGATGCCCTGGAGCTGGTCGCCGGTACGGGCGAGGGTGAGGAACAGGAACGAGTCGACCATCTCGGCGACGGTCGTCTCCGACTGGCCGACGCCCACGGTCTCGACGAGGACGATGTCGTAGCCGGCCGCCTCCATGACGACCATCGCCTCGCGCGTGGCCTTGGCCACGCCGCCCAGCGTCCCCGCGGTCGGCGAGGGGCGGATGAACGCGTCCGGGTCGACGGCGAGGCGCTGCATGCGGGTCTTGTCGCCGAGGATGCTGCCGCCCGTCCGGGTCGAGGACGGGTCCACGGCGAGGACCGCGACCCGGTGCCCCTCGCCGGTCAGGCGGGTGCCGAGGGCGTCGATGAACGTGGACTTGCCGACCCCGGGCACGCCGGTGATCCCGACGCGGCGGGCGTTCCCGGTGTGCGGGGTCAGCTCGACCAGCAGCTTCTGCGCCAGCTCCCGGTGGTCGGGACGCGTCGACTCCACGAGCGTGACCGCCCGCGCGATCCACGCCCGGGAGCCCTCCAGCACCCCGGCGGCGTAGTCGTCGAGCCCCGGCCTCACGGCGCCCCCCGCGCGCCGGCCGGACGCGCTCCGGCGGCGTCCCCCCTCATCGCTCCCTCGTCGCTCCCTCGGTCCGGACGGCGCCGCGCTCCAGGCGCGGTCAACGCGGCTCGTGCCCCAGCTTGGCGGTCAGCTCGTCGAGCAGGCCGATCGCCGCGTCCGCGAGGACGGTGCCGGGCGGGAAGATCGCCGCGGCGCCGGCGGCGCGCAGCTCGTCGAAGTCCCCGGGCGGGATGACCCCGCCGACGACGATCATGATGTCGTCGCGGCCGAGCGCGGCCAGCTCCTCGCGCAGCGCGGGCACCAGCGTCAGGTGGCCGGCGGCGAGGGAGTTGACGCCGACGATGTGCACGTCGGCCTCGACGGCCTGCCGGGCGACCTCGGCCGGCGTCTGGAACAGCGGGCCCACGTCGACGTCGAAGCCGAGGTCGGCGAACCCGGTCGCGATCACCTTCTGGCCGCGGTCGTGGCCGTCCTGCCCCATCTTGGCGACGAGGATGCGCGGACGGCGGCCCTCGGCGTCCTCGAACGCGGCGGTCGCGGCGCGCGCCTTCTCGATCGCGGTCACCTGTCCCGCTTCCTCCCGGTACACGCCGGAGATCGTACGGATCTGCGCCGCGTGCCGCCCGTAGGCCTTCTCCAGCGCGTCGGAGATCTCCCCGACGGTGGCCTTGGCGCGGGCGGCGTCGATGGCGAGGGCGAGGAGGTTGCGCTCCAGCCCGTGCGGGCGCGTGCCGTTCTCGGCGTCGCCCGCGGCGCGGGTCAGCGCCTCCAGCGCGGACAGCGCCGCGGTCTCGTCCCGCTCCTCCCGCAGGCGGCGCAGCTTGTCGATCTGCTGCGCCCGGACGGACGCGTTGTCGACCTTCAGGACCTCGATCTCCTGCTCGGCGTCCGGGCGGTACTTGTTGACGCCGATGACGGGCTGCCGCCCCGAGTCGATGCGGGCCTGCGTGCGGGCCGCGGCCTCCTCGATGCGCAGCTTCGGCAGTCCCTCGTCGATCGCCTTGGCCATGCCGCCGGCCCGCTCGACCTCGGTGATGTGCCCCCAGGCGCGGCGGGCGAGGTCGTAGGTGAGCCGCTCGACGTAGGCGCTGCCGCCCCACGGGTCGATGGTCCGGGTCGTCCCCGACTCCTGCTGGAGGAGCAGCTGGGTGTTGCGGGCGATGCGGGCGGAGAAGTCGGTCGGCAGGGCGAGGGCCTCGTCCAGCGCGTTGGTGTGCAGCGACTGGGTGTGGCCCTGCGTGGCGGCCATGGCCTCGACGCAGGTGCGGGCGACGTTGTTGAAGGCGTCCTGCGCGGTCAGCGACCAGCCGGACGTCTGCGAGTGCGTCCGCAGCGACAGCGACTTGGGGTTCCGCGGCCCGAACGTCTTCACCAGCCGCGCCCACAGCAGCCGGGCGGCGCGGAGCTTGGCGACCTCCATGAAGAAGTTCATCCCGATCGCCCAGAAGAACGACAGGCGGGGCGCGAACGCGTCGATGTCCAGGCCGGCCTCGCGCCCGGCGCGGATGTACTCGACGCCGTCGGCGAGGGTGTAGGCGAGCTCCAGGTCGGCGGTGGCCCCGGCCTCCTGGATGTGGTAGCCGGAGATCGAGATGGAGTTGTACTTCGGCATCCGCTGCGAGGTGAACGCGAAGATGTCGGAGATGATCCGCATCGACGGCTGCGGCGGGTAGATGTAGGTGTTGCGGACCATGAACTCCTTGAGGATGTCGTTCTGGATGGTCCCGGCGAGGGCCTCCGGCTTCACCCCCTGCTCCTCCGCCGCGGCGATGTAGAGCGCCAGCACCGGCAGGACGGCGCCGTTCATGGTCATCGACACGCTCATCTTGTCCAGCGGGATGCCGTCGAAGAGCTGCCGCATGTCGTAGATGGAGTCGATCGCCACGCCGGCCATGCCGACGTCCCCGGACACGCGCGGGTGGTCGGAGTCGTAGCCGCGGTGGGTGGCGAGGTCGAACGCGACCGACAGGCCCTTCTGCCCGGCCGCGAGGTTGCGGCGGTAGAAGGCGTTGGACTCCTCGGCGGTGGAGAACCCGGCGTACTGCCGGATCGTCCACGGCTGGGTCGCGTACATCGCCGGGTAGGGGCCGCGCAGGTACGGCGCGATGCCCGGCAGGGTGTCGAGGAAGTCGAGCCCGGCCAGGTCGTCCCCGGTGTAGAGGGACTTGACGCCGATGCCCTCCGGGGTCTCCCAGGTGCCGGCGTCGCCCTGGGCGGTGTCGGCGACGGCGGCGCGCCACCGCTTGGCGGCCTCGTCGGCGGGGAGCGCCGTCCCGAGCTCGATCTCGGTGAAGTCGGGGATCATTCGTTCACTCCCAGATCGTGGAGGGTGGTCTCCAGGACCCCGATCGCGTCGCATCCCGCGTACACGTTGGAGTCGACCCCCTCATAGGTTCCCTTACCCGCGAGCCAGACCTTCACCGCGCCCGCGTCGCGCAGAACCCGCGCGGCGTCGGCGGCCTGCTCCCCGTACAGCCGGTCGCTGGAGCAGAGGCAGGCGACGGCGGCGCCGGACGCCCCGAACTCCTCCGGCGGCCCCGTGACCGTCTCGATCCCGCCCGCCTGGAAGAGGTTGGCGGCGAACGACGCGCGCGCGGTGTGGACGGCGATGGGACCGAGCGTCGCCAGGAACACCCGGGGGCGTGCGCCGGTCGCGTCCAGGTGGGCGTCGGAGCGGTCGCGGAGGGCCTCGAAGTCCTGCGCGTACGTCACCACGGGGAGGCCGCCGCCGGGCCGGGCCGGCGCGGCGTCCCGCTCGGGCAGCGTCTCGGCGAGGTTGGGGAACTCGCTGACGCCGGTGAGCGGGGCCTCGCGCCGGGCGATGTCCGCGCGGCGCCGCGCCCAGGTGGCGGCGACCCGGCCGGCGACCAGGCCCGATCCGAGGGCGGCGGCGAGGCCCCCGGCCCTCTCGATCTCGGTGAACCACGCCCAGGCGGACTCGGCGAGGCCCTCGGTGAGGCTCTCGGCGTACCAGGACCCGCCGGCCGGGTCGACGACGCGGGCGAGGCTCGACTCCTCCAGCAGGAGGGTCTGGGTGTTGCGGGCGATGCGGCGGGCGAAGCCGTCCGGCAGCCCGAGGCGGGCGTCGAACGGCTGGACGGTGACCGCGTCCGCGCCGCCCACCCCGGCCGCGAAGGCCGCGACGGTGGTGCGGAGCATGTTCACCCACGGGTCGCGGCGCGTCATCATCGCCGACGAGGTGACCGCGTGGATCCGCGCGGCCGTCCCGTCGGCGGCGCCGCTGACCTCGGCGACCCGCGCCCAGAGGCGGCGCATGGCGCGCAGCTTGGCGATCGAGGAGAACTGGTCGGCGTTGACGGCGAGCCGGAACTCGATCTGCCCGAACGCCTCGTCCACGCTCAGCCCGGCGCCGGTCAGGGCGCGCAGGTAGGCGACCCCGGCCGCGACGGCCGCGCCCAGTTCCTCGGCGTCGGCGCCGCCCGCGTCGTGGTATGGCGTGCCGTCCGCGGTGATCGCGCGGAGCCGCGGGAACTCGCGGACGCACCGGACGGCCAGCGCGGCGGCCTCGTCGAGCGACCCGGCGGTCCCGGTGCGGGCCGCCAGCCCGAGCGGGTCCGCGCCGAGGTTCCCGGACACCTCGGACGCGTTCCCGCGCTCGGCGGCCAGGGCGAGGAAGGCGTCCGCGGCCTCGGCCGTCGCCGCCCCCGCGTCCAGCACGACGGGCGCGAGGTCGAGCAGCACCCCGTGCAGCGCGCCGGGCAGGCCGGCGACCGGCAGGCCGCCCGCGCCGAGCCGCAGCCAGACCGACGTGGCGCCGTTCTCCAGGTCGGCGAGGACCGCCTCGCGGGTGGCGGCGGGGTCCGGGTGCGCGTGCGGCTGCCGGACGTCCCATCCCGCGATGCCCTCCCCGTCCGGCCGCACCTCGCGGACGAAGGGGGCGAGGCCCGGCCGTCCTGGCGGGGCGTCGTCGCGGGTGTAGAGCGCCGCGATCGGCACTCCGTCGTAGGAGTCGCGGGTCAGCAGACCCTCGATCTCGTCGAGGGGGGTGTCGTCTGTCGCCGCGCCGGACTTGCGCAGCACCCCCTTCACCATCTCCCGCCACCGGTCGCGCTCGGCCGGGGGGAAGGCGGCGGCCAGTTCGAGTTCCTCAGGCGGCACCGTCATGCCCAGGATCGTAGGCGAGCGACCGAATCACGCTCTGAAGCGGGTCCCGCTGACCAGAAATCGGCGCCGCCGGCCGCCCGGTTAACGGCGCCGCGGCCGGGAGGGGGCTCATGACCTTGGCTCCACTCCCCGGTGACCTCTACCACATGCAGGAACTCCTCGACGAGCGCGAGCGGGAGACCGTCGGGCGGGTGCGCGCCTTCCTGGAGGCGAAGGTCGCACCGATCGCGGACGACTGCTGGGGGCGGGCCGAGTTCCCGTTCCACCTGATCCCCCAGTACGGGGAGCTCGGCATCGCCGGGCTCGCCCACGACGAGTGCCCCGGGGAGAAGCCGAGCAGCCTGCGGACCACGGCGCGCCGCGACGGCGACCACCGGGTGCTGAACGGCGCCAAGCGCTGGATCGGCAACGCGACCTTCGCCGACCACACCGTCGTGTGGGCGCGGGACGAGGCGGACGACCAGGTGAAGGGGTTCGTCGTCGCCAAGGGGACACCGGGGTTCACCGCCACTCCGATCCAGCACAAGATCGCGCTGCGGACCGTCCAGAACGCCGACATCGTGCTGGACGGCTGCCGGGTCCCCGAGTCCGACCGGCTCGCGGGGGCGAGGAGCTTCAAGGACACGGCGGCGATCCTGCGCCGGACCCGCAGCGGCGTCGCGTGGCAGGCCGTGGGCGTCATGCTCGCCGCCTACGAGATCGCCCGCGACTACGCGGTGGAGCGCCGGCAGTTCGGGCGGCCGATCGCGAAGTTCCAGCTCGTCCAGGACCTGCTGGTCAAGATGCTGGGCAACGCGACCTCCTGCCTCGGCATGGTGGTGCGGCTCGCCCAGCTCCAGGACGACGGCCTCTACCGCGACGAGCACTCGGCGCTCGCCAAGGCGTACTGCACCACCCGCATGCGGGAGGTCGTCGGCTGGGCGCGCGAGCTGATGGCGGGCAACGGGATCGTCCTCGACTACGGCATCGGCCGCTTCGTCGCCGACTCCGAGGCGCTGTACTCCTACGAGGGCACCCGCGAGATCAACACGCTCATCGTCGGCCGCGCGGCGACCGGCATGGGGGCGTTCGTCTGACCCGACACCTCGCCGGCCGCGGCCGGGGCGATCTACGGGGCACCCCGAAACCCCCTGTGGCTAGGGGCGTTGCTAGAGTCGGCGCCGTATCGCCCCACCGGATCCCCTTGCAGAGGTAGAGCAGCACATGTCGACTGGCAGCCACGCCGGGCGCCCGAAGTCCTGGGTCGCCGTGGTCATCATCTTCGTCGGTTTCCTCGTCGGCGGCGTCGGCCTCACCCTGGGTCCCGACTGGACGCTGTTCGGCGCGGGCGCGGCGCTCACCGTGGTCGGCGGGATCATCGCGCTGGCCGTCGACATCATGACCGACGTCGTCATCGACGACCCCCGGTCCTAGCGGCAACGCCATGTTCGGGCGTCCTCCGATCGAGGAGCGGATCGCGGCGCGGCAGCGCGAACTGGGCGAGCTGAAGCGGGGGACGGTCTTCCCGCACGGACCCGCCAAGCTGCTCTTCTTCTTCAGCATCGGCGTGGTCGTGATCACGCACATCATCGCGCTGTCCATGTACTTCGTGGACGCCGGTCCCGGACGCTGACCCCGGGCGCCCGGAACCGGACGCCGGCACGCGAACGCGCCGAGGGCCCGCCTCAACGGCCCCTGTCCGAGCCGTTGGGCGGGCCCTTGCGCTTGTCCCCGAGGTAGAACAGCCCGACCAGCAGGAACACGGCGACGGCGAGCAGCAGCGCGAGCACGCCGACCGCGGTGGATCCGGTCATGGTGGCCACCTCCCTTCTCGCAGCCGCGTCCCCCGGGTCCTGCCCACTGGGGCGGCGCGTCAAAAGGGGGTCAAGAAGATCCCTTACCGCCGTTTACGGCCCGACCGGCAGATGCGCGCGCCGCGGCGGCGACGTACGGTCGAGGAGAACGTCGAGGGGAGCGTGGCCGCCGGTCGAGGGGAACCGAGGGGAACATGGCCGCGTCGCCCCCGAGCCCGAGGTGGTGGATGGCCCTGCGGTTCGGAATCGAGGAAGAGTACTTCGTCGTCGATCCCGTCTCCCGGGAGGTCGT
Source organism: Actinomadura monticuli (assembly GCF_041463655.1). NCBI lineage: Bacteria > Bacillati > Actinomycetota > Actinomycetes > Streptosporangiales > Thermomonosporaceae > Actinomadura > Actinomadura monticuli. Next base: position 138,994 of record NZ_JAXCEI010000016.1, on the reverse strand, counting down.
CCCCCGCGCCCCCGCCGTCGTGCGGCGTGCCGGGCCGGCGCTGGGCGGGCGCGTCTCCACCGAGCTGGTGGCGTTCCTCGCCGAGGCCAAGACCTCCCCGTGCGACGACCTCGACAAGCTCCGCGAGCAGGTCCGCGCGATGCGGGCGGCGATGTCGGCCGCCGCGGCGGCGGAGGGCGTCCGGCTCGCCGCGACCGGGACGCCCGTGCTGGGCGATCTGCTCCCCGCGCCGATCTGCGCGGGCCCCCGCTACGCCGAGAGCCTCGCGGTCTACCGGGCGCTGGACGACGAGCAGTGCATCTGCTCGTGCCACGTCCACGTCGAGATGCCGGACCGGGAGCGGGCCGTCCAGGTCAGCAACCACCTGCGGCCGTGGCTGCCGACGCTGCTCGCGCTCACCGCGAACTCCCCGTACTGGGCGGGGCGCGACACCGGGCACGCCTGCTGGCGGGCGCTGGCGTGGGCGCGGTGGCCGGTGGCGGGCCCGCCGCCGTTCTTCGCCTCCGCCGCGCACTACGACGACGTCGTCGGGACGCTGCTCGGCTGCGGCGCGCTGATGGACGCCGGGACGGTCTTCTGGGACGTCCGGCCGTCGGCACGGCTGCCCACGGTGGAGATCCGGCTCGCCGACGTCGCCCCGACCGCCGCCGACGCGGCCGTGTTCGCCGCGCTGGTCCGGGCGCTGGTGCGGGTGTCGTCCGACGCGGTGGACGCCGGGGAGCCGGCGCCCGACCCGCCGCAGGAGATGCTGCGCGCGGCGTACTGGCTGGCGGCGCGGGACGGTGTCTCGGGCCGGGGCCTGGACGTGCGCACGGGCCGTCCCGCCGGGTTCCGGGAGCTGGCCGGCGACCTGCTCGCGCACGTGCTGCCCGCGCTGGGCGGGGCGGGCGACCTCGACTTCGTCGCCGGCGGGGTCCGGCGCCTGCTCGCGGGCGGGACGGGCGCGGAGCGGCAGCGGGCCGCCTACCGCAGGCGCGGCCGGCTGGCCGACGTCGTCGACGCCGTGCTGCTGCCGGGCCGGTGATCTCCCGGGCCGGTGATCTCCCAGGCCGGTGATCTCCCAGGCCGGTGAGCCGCCGAGCGCACCCCGATACGGAAAGACAAGTTTGCACATTTCGCCTGTTTTCCCCGGTCAGCCGGGGGTACCTCTGATCAGGACCGGACACCGCACGACTTCGGGGGACGCACGGATGGGTCGCTCGCACGCCCGCTCATACGGGCGCGTACCCTCAAGCCGATGCAGGTGACCACGGCGAGCCCGAACGGAGCGACCGCACCATGAGCCTCAGGCCCGGCATGCCGGGCGTGACGCCACAGGACCCGTTCCTCCACCCGGCGCTCTTCTACCGCACCGACGAGGAGTACCTCGCCGGTGCGGTCCCGTTCGTCCGCGCGGGGCACGCGGCGGGCGAGGCGGTCGCCGTGGCCGTCCCCGGACCCCGGCTCCCCCTGCTGCGCGACGCGCTCGGCGCGACGGCCCGCAGCGTCACCTGGCTGGACATGTCCGAGGCGGGACGCAACCCGGGGCGCATCATCCCGGGCGTGCTGCGCGAGTTCGCCGACCGGCACGACCGCGGGCGGGTCCGGATCATCGGCGAGCCGGTCTGGCCCGGCCGGACCGCCGCCGAGTACCCCGCCTGCGCCCAGCACGAGGCGCTGATCAACCTGGCCTTCGCCGGCCGGGACGTGTCGATCCTGTGCCCCTACGACGAGGCCGGGCTGGACGACGTCGCCCTCGCCGACGCCCGCGCCACCCACCCCGTCCTGATCGACCGGCACGGCGAGCGGGTGAGCGACGACTACGCGCCGCACCGCGTGATCCGCGCCTACAACCGGCCGCTTCCCGAGCCGGGCGGCGACGCGGTCACGATGAGCTTCGACCTCGACGCGCTCCCCCTCGTCCGGGACTTCGCCTGCCGCTGGTCGGCCCGCCTCGGCCTCGGCTCCGACGCCGTGGGCGACATGGAGCTCGCGGTGAGCGAGCTGGCCGCCAACTCCTGCCTGCACGGCGGCGGGTCCGGCACCGCCCGGTTCTGGTCCGAGGACGGGCTGGTCGTCTGCGAGGTCCGCGACGCCGGGACGATCACCGACCCGCTCGCCGGGCGCCGTCCCGCCGACATGAGCCCGTTCGGCGGCCGGGGCATCCTGCTGGTCAACCACCTCGCCGACCTCGTCCGCGTCCACACCGGCCCGGACGGCACCGCCATCCGTGTCTACCTGCGCAAATAACCCGCATCCCACGGGCAGGCCGAGACTTGACCCGGCGCCCGGTGTACCGGACGGCCGGCGGGAATGATCTCCTGCGCCCGAACTCTCCCGATCGATGTGGGGAACGATGCGTGTTCTTGCTCGTGTTCACCAGATGCCGGTCCGGCTGGCCGTGGGGGCGTTCGTCCTGAACTCGGGCCTGACGAAGCTCCAGGCCCTGGACGAGTCGGCCGAACAGACCCACGGCCTGGCGAAGACCGCCTACCCGTTCCTGGGGTCGCAGGACCCCCGGACCTTCACCCGCACCCTCGCCCGGAGCGAGGTCGCGCTCGGCGGCGCGCTGGTGGCGCCGTTCGTGCCCTCGCTGGTCGCGGGCGCGGCGCTGACCGCGTTCTCCGCCGGGCTGGCCGGGCTCTACCTGCGGGTGCCGGGCATGCGGCAGGAGGGCGGCATCCGCCCCACCCAGCAGGGCGTCCCGCTCGCCAAGGACTTCTGGCTGGTGGGGGCGGGGCTGTCGCTCGTCCTGGACGAGCTGACCTGCCCGCGTGGGCGGCGCCGGCGCCGCTGCGGATGACCCGGTCCCCGGCCCCAAACGCCGCCGACCGGTGATCCTGCTCCTTGACGCGGGGGCGGCCGCGCGGTGAGGATCGGCGCGTCCCTCCAGGAGGCCCGCGCCATGACATCCCCTTCCCAGCCGTACCCGCTCGTCCGCACGGCCGCGGACGCCGACGCCGCGGAGATCGCGGCGGTCCTCGGGCGCGCGTTCGACGACGACCCGGTCTGGTGCTGGCTGCTGCCCGACGAGGCGTCCCGGGCGCGTCGGCTGACCGGCCTGTTCGAGGTCCTGCTGCGCCGGGTGCACCTGCGGCACGGCGCCACCGAGGCCACCGGCCGGGACGGCGCGACCGAGGCGGCCGCGCTCTGGGACCCGCCCGGCCACTGGCGGGTGCCCGTCCGGCTGCAGGCGGCGCAGGCGGTGCCGCTGCTGCGGATCCTCGGCACCCGGGTGCCGATCACGCTGCGCACGCTCGGGGCGATCGAGCGGCACCACCCGCGGGAGCCGCACTGGTACCTGTCGGTGCTCGGCACCGACCCGCCGGCGCAGGGCCGCGGCCTCGGCGGCGCGCTGCTGCGGTCCCGGCTGGACCGCTGCGACGCCGAGGGCGTCCCCGCCTACCTCGAAAGCTCCAAGGAGCGCAACGTCCCGTACTACGAGCGTTTCGGGTTCCGGGTGACGCGGGAGCTGGCCCTTCCCGGCCGGGGGTGCCCGCCGGTCTGGCTGATGTGGCGGGAGCCCGGGCAGGACGGCTGAGCCGGATTCCCCAGGGGATCGACCCCCTCGGTCAGAGGCGTGTCACGGCCGGAAGCGGCCACGATGCGCGGGCGCCGGCGCGCCCGAGTGCGCGCGCGGCGACCCGCCCGCTCGCCCGGCGCGCTCCTGATGCCCGTCACCTGGGCCCCGCCGTCCATCCCGAACGCCGCCAAACACGGTTGGCCCGATGCGCGAGCAGGCGGCTGGCCACGGCGGCACGCGGATTCCATGCCGCCGACGGGACCGGAGGACGCCATCCCCGGCCGCGCCGCCTACCGTCTAAAGGGGGCCTCCGGTGAAGGCGATAGGTGAGCGACATGACCACGGCCGGGACACGGGCGGCGCAGACACCGCTCGCCCTGCACAGGCCGGGGCCGGCGCGGGTCCAGGACTACCTGCTCGGCGGGAAGGACAACTACTCCTGCGACCGCCGGCTCGCGCACCGGATCCTCGACCTCCTCCCCCAGGCGGCGGAGGCCGCGCACGCCGCCCGCGCGTTCCTCGCCGGGTCGGTCCGGATCCTCGCCGAACGCGGCCTGCGGCAGTTCCTCGACCTCGGCTGCGGCCTGCCGAGGAGCGACAACCTGCACCAGATCGCCGCCCGGCACATCGGCGGCACCCGGGTCGTCTACGTCGACCACGACCCGCTCGTCATCGCCCACGTCCGCGCGCTGCTGGTCGACGGCGGCAACATCGCGGCGCTGCGGGCCGACATCCGCGACCCCGCCGCGGTCCTCGGCAGCCCGGAGGTGCGGCGGCTGATCGACCCGTCCGAGCCGGTCGCGCTGGTGCTGTCCTCCGTCCTGCACTTCCTGCCCGGCGCCCGCGACCTGGTCGAGGAGCTGACGTCGGCGGCCCCGCCGGGCAGCGCCCTGGTCGTCTCGCACCTCACCGCCGACTTCGCCCCGGCCGGGATCGCCGAGGCCGCGCGGCGCTACCGGGAGGCGAGCGGCATCGTCCTGCACCCGCGCGGCTTCGCCGACGTGGCGGGGCTCCTCGGGCGGTTCCGGCCGCTGCCGCCCGGCGTGACGCCGCTGACCGGCGGGACGGTCTTCCGCGACCCGCTCATGCACGGCGTCGTGGCCGTGCGCTGAGCCGCCCGGCGCCCGGCGCCAGTGTGGGGTTGATCACAATCGCCCGGTCCGGCGGGCTCCTCCGCTTCGTCCCGCCGCACCGTCCGGCGGCCCTGCTCCGGCCGGTCGTCCGGCGTTCCGCCGCCGTCACGCTGAGTCAGCCACCGGGCTGCGCGCTCAGGAAAATCTCATTCGCCCGTGAGGAAAGGTAACGGTTCGGCCCCTATGGTGGCCCCCGATGCCGACGAACACCTTGACCTCATCGGACGCGACGATCGGTGCTCCTGCGGAGCGGGCTCCCCGGATGGGGTGGCTGGACGCCCTGCGGGGCCTGGCCGCCATGGTGGTGGTGTTCGAGCACTCCCTGGACGTCCTGCTGCCCGAGGTGCGCAGGACGGCCAGCCCCTGGTTCGACTTCGGCCGGTACGGGGTGTTCGTGTTCTTCCTCGTCAGCGGCTACGTCGTGCCGTTCTCGCTGCAGCGGCGCGGCAGCGTCCGGCACTTCTGGGCCGGGCGGCTCTTCCGGCTGTACCCGGCGTGGGCCGTGTCGCTGGCGCTGGCGCTGCTGCTCGGGACGGCCGGCGTCACCTACGGGCTGCCCGCCGCGCTCGCCGACCGGCCGTGGGCGTCCGGGCTCGCGCACCTGACGATGCTGCAGGACCTGCTGGGCGTGCCGAACGCCGTCAACGTGCTCTGGACGCTGTCCTACGAGATGGTGTTCTACCTGCTGATCACGGCGATGTTCGTCGCCGGGGTGCACCGCGCCAGCGACCGGGTGGCGCTGGGATTCGGGGTGGGCGCGGCGATGCTCGGCGTGGCGCTGCCGTCCGGGCTGCTCGCGTCCCGGTGGCCGGGCGGGACGATCCTCGCCGCCGCGCTGCTGCTGGCCGGCGGTCTCGCCGCCATGCTCAGCGGGCGGCGGGCGGTGCGCCGGGCCGGGGTCGTCGTCGTGGCGGCGCTGGCGCTGACCCTGCTCGTGCTCAACAGCCGCATCGGCGCCATCGAGAGCCTCTGCATCATCGCCACGATGTTCGCCGGGACCGCGGTCCGCGGGATCCAGGAGGGGCGGCTCCGCCGCTGGCCGGCCGTCGCGATGGTCGCGGTCGTGCCCGCCCTCACCCTGGTGGCGGGCATGCGGACCCCGACGTCCTGGGCCCTGCACGCCAACCCGAACCCGCTCGGGCGGGACTGGTCCATCGCCGTGGCCGCCGCCTGGCTGACCTTCCTGATCGGTCTCGCGCTCCGCCGCCGCCGCATGCCCCGCTTCCTGGTGTGGTCGGGGATGATCAGCTACTCGCTCTACCTGCTGCACCCGCTGGTCGTCCAGGTGGTCTGGTACGCGGCCGGGCGGGACACCTGGGGCCTGCCCGTGCCCGTCCGGGCGGCCTGGGGGGTGGTGCTGGTCGCGGCCGTGCTGGTGTCCGCCGCGCTCACGCACCGGTACGTCGAACGCCCCGCGCAGCGCCTCGGACGCCGCCTGACGGGTCCCCGCCGCGCCTCCCCCGCCACCGCCGCGGGCGCCGCCCCGCAGCCCGCGCGGCCCTGACGCCGTCCGGCCGCCGGCGGGGCGGGGGCGGGTGATGACAGCCCCTCCTTTCTTGCCTAGGGTGAGGCCGATTCGTTCCCACCCCCGAACCGCCGAACGGACACCGGATGACACCTGGGCCCATGCCCGCCGAGCTGCCGGAACTCCTGCGGCAGCACCTTCAGGCCGCCGTCGACGAGATGGAGCGGGAGATCCGCGACCAGGTGCCGGAGTACGCGGGCGACGACGGCGGCGAGTACGCGCAGCGCGTGGAGCGGACCGTCAGCGACACCGTCGCGTTCTACGTGGACTCCGTCGACCACCCGAACGCCGACTCCCGCAAGATCACCGAGCTGTACATGCGGCTCGGCGAGGAGGAGGCCCGGCAGGGCCGCAGCCTCGACGCGCTGCAGAACGCGATGCGGGTGAGCAGCCAGGTCGCGTGCCGGCGCTTCATCAAGGACGCCTACCGGCTCGGCTGGTCGCGGGAGACGCTCGGCCGGCTGACCGACTCGCTGTTCATGCTGCTGGCGCGCGTCGCCGACGCCGCCGCGCAGGGGTACGCGCGCCAGCAGGGGCAGCTGGCGACCGAGCGGGAGCGACGCCGCGACCGGCTGCGGGACCTGCTGGTCGCCGAGCCGCCCGCCGGCCCGGAGACGATCGCCGAGCTGGCGGTCGCGGCCCGCTGGGAGCTGCCGAAGAGCATCGCCCTGGTCGCGCTGCCCGCCGGGGCGCCCGCGGGCGCGCGGATCCTGCCGCCCGGCGTGCTGGCCGACTGGGACGCGCCGGTGCCGTTCCTCGTCGTTCCCGACCCGGAGGGCCCCGGCCAGGACCGGCTGTGGCCGGTGCTGCGCAGGCTCGGCACCGCCGCGATCGGACCGACCGTGCCGCTCGGGCAGGGCGCCGCCTCGCTGCGCTGGGCCCGGCACGCGCTGACGCTGGCCGAGCGCGGCCTGCTGCCGTCCGATGGACCGGTCCGCTGCGTGGACCACATCGCCGCGCTGGCCACGCTCGCGGCGGACGAGCTGGTCGGCGCGACCGCCGAGGCCGTCCTCGGGCCGCTGCTCGAGCTGGCCCCGGCGCGCCGGCAGCCGCTCGCCGAGACGCTGCTGACCTATCTGGAGTGCGGCGACAACGCGGTGATCGCGGCGGAGCGGCTGCACATCCACGAGCAGACCGTCCGGTACCGGCTGCGCCGCATCACCGAGCTGACCGGCGGGCGGTTCTCCGAGCTGGACGGGCGCCTCGACCTCCTGCTGATGCTCAGCTGGCTGGTGCGCACCGGCCGCGCCGACCGGACGGCCTGACCCGGACGGCCACTCGGCCCCCAGGGCCGGACGCGGTCAGAGGAAGGCGGCGACGCGGGCGGCGAACTCCTCGGGCGTGACGATCTCGACGCCGAGCTTCTCCGCCTTGGCCTTCTTCGAGCCCGCCTTCTCCCCCGCGACGAGCAGCGACGTGCGGGCCGACACCGACGAGGACGCCTTGCCGCCGGCGCGCTCGATCAGCTCGTTCACCTGGTTGCGGGACAGGCTCTCCAGCGGCCCCGACATCGATCCGGTGGCGACGACGGACAGCCCGGCCAGCGGAAGGGCGGAGGTCTCCGGCCCGGACTCCCCGGACTCCGCGGGCTCCCCGGACTCCGCGGCTTCTGCCGGGCCGGTCGCGCCGGGCTCGGTCATGGTGACGCCCGCCGCGACGAGCTTGTCGATCAGCGGGGCCAGCTCGGCGATCTCGGCGACCAGGATCGCGGCGCGCTCCGGGCCGACGCCGTCCACCCGCTGGAACGCCGCGTCGTCGGCCGCGCGGATCGCGTCCATCGTGGCGAAGTGGCGGGCGATGCGCCGCGACATGGACCGGCCGGTGCCGCGCACGCCGAGCGCGCAGAACACCTTGTTCAGCGGCTTGGCCTTCGCGCCCTCGATCGCGGCGAGCAGGGCCGCGGTGCTGGTCTCGCCCATCCGCTCCAGGCCGATGACCTGGTCGTGGGAGAGGAAGAACAGGTCGGCGAAGTCGGTGATGAGCCCGGCGTCGACGAGCTGGTCGATGCGGTTCTCGCCGAGCCCCTCGATGTCGAGCTGGTCGCGGCCGACGGCGTACCGGACGGACGCGACCGCGTGGCAGGCCCGGCCGCGCACGCAGCGCCACCGCTGCTGCGAGGCGTCGATCGCGTCGCCGCAGCGCGGGCAGGCCGAGGGCGGCTCGATCGGCCGCTCGCCGCCGGTGCGCAGGTGCACGACCGGCGCCTCCACGCGCGGGATCACGTCGCCGGCCTTGTAGACGGTGACGTGGTCGCCGATCATCAGGCCGCGCCGCTCGATGTCGGCGGCGTTGTGCAGGGTCGCGTAGGTGACGGTCGAGCCGTCGAGCTCGACGGGCCGCAGCACGGCGCGCGGAGCGATGACGCCGGTGCGGCCGACGTTCCACTCCACCTCCAGCAGCCGGGTGATCTTCTCGACGGCGGGCAGCTTGTAGGCGATCGCCCAGCGGGGCGCGCGGGAGGAGATCCCGGCCTCGGCCTGGTCGGCCGCGGCGTCCGCCTTGACCACGATGCCGTCGATGCCGAAGTCCAGCCCGGCGCGGAGCGCGGCGATCTCCTCGATGCGCTCGGTCACCCGCTCGACGGTCGCCGCGGTGATCGCGGGGACGGGCGTCGCGGCGGTGGTGTGCGCGCCGAGCCCGGCGACCAGCTCCATGATCCCGCTGTGCGGCAGCTCGCGCAGCCGCGCGGCGGTCTCGTCGTCGGTGCCGTCCAGGGGGAGGGCGCCGTAGGCGAAGAAGGTCATCTCGACCTGGTAGGGGCGGTCCTTGGCGCGCAGGGACCCGGCGGCGGCGCTGCGCGGATTGGCGAACGCCGCGCCGCCGGCGGCCGTGCGGGCGGCGTTGGCGGCCTCGAACTGCGCGTGCGTCATCAGCACCTCGCCGCGCAGCTCGACCGTGACCGGCGCGGCGAGCCGCCCCGGCAGCCCGGCGATCATGCCGATGCCGTGCGAGACGTCCTCGCCGGCGGCGCCGTCGCCGCGGGTGACCAGCCGGACGAGCCGGCCGCCGGAGTAGCGGGCCGAGATCGCCAGCCCGTCCAGCTTCGGCTCGACGCTCCACGCCGCGACCTCGCGGCCGAGCCTGCGGGCCAGGCCCGCCGCCCACGCCTCCAGGCCCTCGGCCGAGAACACGTTGTCGAGGCTCAGCATCGGGACGGTGTGCGGGACGTCCCCGGCCACCGCTCCCCCGGCGACCTTGCCCGTCGGCGAGTCGGGCAGCACCTCGCCGGGGTGGTCGGCCTCGTAGGCGGCGATGCCGCGCACCAGCCGGTCGAAGGCGTCGTCGTCGAGCGGCGAGTCGCCCTCGCCGTAGTAGGCGGCGGAGGCGGCGACGGCGGTCTGGACGGCGGCGGCGTAGGCCGCCTGGTCGCCGATCTCGGTGCGGGCCGGTGTCTCGATCATGGGCACATCATGCCTGGTACCACCGACATTTCCGGCCCGTCAGGCACCGCCCAGACGGTGCCCGAGGAAGGCGAGCTGGGGGCGGAGCCGGGACCGCCAGAAGGCGGCGTCGTGGCAGCCCGCGCCGACCGCGCCCGCCGGGTGGACGCGGTCCCGGAACCTGCGCGCCATGGCCGCGAACGGGTCGCTCGCCCCGCAGTCGACGCGGAGCGGGACGCCTTTCAGCGCGCCCGGCGCGGCGAAGACGTCGTTGCGGGCGAAGTCGGCGGCGCCGTCGAACGCGCGCGGGTTGGCGGAGCGGGCGTCCTCGTACGACGCGAACAGCGCCGGGGACGAGGCGACGACGGCCGCCGTCCGGGCGGCGCCGAGCCGGCGGGTCAGGACGAGCGCGCCGTAGCCGCCCATCGACCAGCCGATGAGGCCGACGCGCTCGGTCCGGGCGCCGCGCTCGCGCAGGCGCGGCAGCAGCTCGTCCACGACCATCCCGATGGGGTCGTCGCCGTTCGCGCGGCGGCGGGTGATCACATCGAGTCCTTCATGACGGGAGTGTAGGGGCCTCGTCGTGCCTCCGGGCGGCGTGCGCGGACCGGGACAGGAGCGCCACCCCGGCGGTGAGCAGCAGCACGCTGAAGGAGACGGCGGTGAACGCCGCGGCGGTCCGGGGCGGGAGCGTCTCGAAGGCGAGGGCGGCCACCAGGTAGGACGCGATCGGGTTGGTCATCGTCATCGCCGTCATCGCGGCGGGCAGCGACCCGGCGGCGAACGCCCGCTGCTCCAGCACGAGCCCGAGCAGCGTGCTGCCCGCGAGCGCGTAGCCGGGCCAGTCCACGGCGGTGGCCGCGACGCCGCGGTCGACGAGGTCGGCGGTGGTCAGCTTGATCAGCACCGCGGTGGCGGCGAAGCACAGGCCGGCGCAGACGCCGAGCAGCGTGGCGCGCACCGGCCCGGCCCGCAGCCACGCCGCCCGCGACAGCACGACGATGGCCGGCGCCGCGATCAGGCCCGCGAGCAGGATCCGCGGCCGGGACGGCGCGCCCTCCGGCGGGATCGCGCCCGGCACCGTGAACAGCACGGCGAGGCCCGCCGACACGGCGACGCCGCCGAGCAGGTCCATCCGGGCGGGGCGGCGTCCGGTGCCGACCGTGCCGAGCACGATGGTGAAGACGAGCTGGGTGACCAGCAGCGGCTGGACGAGGGCGGTCGACCCGAAGTGCAGCGCGATCGCCTGCGCGCAGAAGCCGGCCAGGTTCACGCCCCACCCGGTCAGCCATACCGGGTCGCGGACCAGCCGCCGGATGAGCCCGTGCGCGGCGCTGGCGTCCGAGCCGCCGTGCACCGCGCGCCTGGCGGCCCGGTACTGGAGCGCGGCGGCGGCGGCGAACAGGAACGCGGCGAGGAGGGCGAAGCCGACCGACCACCCCATCAGGCCGTCCCGCTCTGGGCCCCGCTGCCGGCACCGCTGCCCGCGCCGACGGCGGCGGCGAGCCCCTCGAACGCCCGCAGGAGGCCGTCCGGGAACGCGGCCGCCTCGGGCAGCACCCGCGGCTCGGCGGTCACCGAGATGTGCAGCGACCCGTTCCAGCTCAGCGCGCCCACGGCGAACGGCACGCCGTCGGCGAGCGGCAGGATCGGGTGGACGTCCCCGAGCGGCACGCCCGCGAGCGACATCGGCAGCGGCGGTCCCGGCATGTTGGAGACGATCCCACCGAAGAACCCCGCCCGGTAGGTGCCGCGCGCCGCGCGGGCGTGCAGCGGCGGCGGCAGCGCGCCCATCAGCCGGAGCGCGGCGGTGCTCGCCACCGCCCGGCCGGACCTGCGGCGCCGCTCGGCGGCCGCGTGCACGGCCGCCAGCCGGTCGCGGACGGGCATCGGGTCCACCGGGACGTCGAGGCGCAGCGCGGCGGTCAGGTTGCCGGGCACGGCGGTGCGGCCCCGGCCGGGCGGCGCGGGGGCGCGCAGGGTCATCGGGACGGCGGCGCGCAGCGGCCGTCCGTCCGGCCGCTCGCCGCGGCGTTCCAGCACGTCCGCGACGACCTCGCCGGCCAGGGCGAGGAGCACGTCGGTGACGCGGGCCCCGGACGCGCGGGCGACCGCCCGGACCCGGTCGAGCGGCAGCGTGGCGGTGCCGAAGACGCGGGCCGGGCCGAGCGTCCCGGCGACGGACGCGGTCCGGGCGGCGCCGTCGAGGCCGAGCAGCGCCAGGCCGGGCAGGACGGCGGCGGCGCGCGCCAGCCGGCCGGGGCCGCGCCGGGGGGCCGCCTCCGGCAGCGCGGGCTCCAGGAGCCCGCGCAGGATGTCGACGGCGCCGATCCCGTCGGCGATGGCATGGTGGAAGAGGATCACGACGGCGTCCGGGCCGTCCGGTCCGCGGCGGACGAGGCAGAACCGCCACAGCGGGCGCCCGTGGTCGAGCGGCTCGGCGACGAGGCGGGCGACGAGGTCGTCCAGGGCGCGGCGGCCGGGCGCGGGCAGCCGCACCTCCTGGACGTGCCGGCACAGGTCGACGGCGCCGGTCTCCACCCAGCGCGGCCGCCGGAAGGCGCCGCCGGGGCGGACCCGCTGGGTGAGGCGGGGCAGCCGGGGCAGCCGCTCGGCGAACAGGGCGCGGACCCGCTCGGCGGACGGCGCGGGCCCGGCGAACTCGGCGACCCCGCCCACCACCTGCGGGACGTCGCGGCTCTCGACGTGCAGGAAGAAGGAGTCGGCGGCGGCCACCCGCTGCTCGCGGCGGGGCCGCGCCGGGTCGCGCGGCCGGCGTCCCTCCACCAGCCGGGCGCGCGCCCGCTCGGCGGCGGCCGCCGCCGGGACGAGCAGCAGCCCGCCCGGGATGTCCACGACGTAGTGGGCGGACGTCGCGACGATCACCAGACCCGTCACGACCAGGTGCAGGGCGCAGAGCCAGGTGAAGAACGCGCCGCACCTGGCCCGCACGGCCGCCACCCCGATCCAGGCGACCCAGCCGATGTGCAGGCTCGGCATCGCGGCGTAGGGGTTGGCGCCCGCGGACACGACCCCGGTGCCCCAGGTGGCCGGCGGATGGTGCAGCGCGATGATGTCGGTGTAGCCCTCGCCGGCCAGCAGCCTCGGCGGGGTCGCCGGCCACAGCGCGAAGCAGCAGATCGCGATCAGCGTGACGAGGATCAGCGTGTTGCGCGCCCACGCGTAGACCGGGCTGCGCCGCCACCACAGCCAGGCGAGGAACCCGAAGGTGCCGATCACGTAGGTGGTGGCGTACTCCCACGCCGCGGCGGCCCCGAGCGGGCCGTGCCGGACGAGCAGGTCGTTCAGCGGGCGCTCGGCGTCCAGGTGCGCCCACCGCTCGAACTCCAGCAGGGCGCGCCCGTGCGCGTCGCTGGTCGCGCGGTCGCCGCTGAACGCGTGGGTGAACACCAGGTACACGACCAGGACGGCCAGCGCGGTGGCGATCTCGCGCGCGGCCGACGCGGCGCGTCCCCCGTCGGCGTCGGCGTCCCCCGTCCCGGGCGCCGGCGCCCCGGCCCGGCTCACGATGCCCCTCCCGCCTCGCGCATCGCTCCACCCCCTCCCGATCATCCTCCCCACGATCGGACGGGACGACCATCGAGGGCCCGCTCACTTCCCGGGACATCGCGCGGAACCGCCACAATGGACGCGGACGGAGCTGACGCGGGACGGGCGGGGACGGTGGGACGGTCACCATGTACGCCGAGGAACGACAGCAGGCGATCCTTGCGCTGGCGCGCTCCAAGGGCCGGGTGGACGTGGTCGCGCTGTCGGAGGAGTTCTCGGTCACGACCGGGGAGAAGCGGCGCATCGCCAAGGCGGCGCTGGCGGAGCTGCCCGCCGACGGGTCGATCATCGTGGACGCGGGCACGACCACCTGGTGCGGTTCGGCGGGCTGTCCGACATCGACGTGCTGATCACCGACACCGGGCTGGACACCGACCTCGCCGCCGCCGGCCCGGAGGTCGTCCGCGCCTGAGCGCCCGGGAAGGGCCGGGGGTGGGGCCGCCGTCCCGCGCCGCCGGGGCGGTCGCCGCGGGACGGCGGCGGTACCCGTCAGCCGGCGGCGGGGATGCCGTTGGCGGGCGCGGGCGGTTGCGGGGTCGTGTAGGGCTGGATCGGGCCGTCACCGTCGTCGGTCGTCAGCGGCTGCCCCTCGGGCACGACGTTCTCGCCCTCGATCTTGCCGATCACCGCGCCGGTGTACCCGGCGTGCGAGCCGGCGCTGAACGCGAACGGGACGACGCCCGGCCCGGTGAAGTGCGACTTCTCCAGCGCCTCGACGATGCTCGTGCGGGTCGGGTTCTTCCCGGCCGCCTGCAGCGCCTGGACGAAGGTGTAGGCGACCGACATCCCGTAGACGATGTTGCCGTTGAACGGCAGCTTCGGGATGTACTGGGCGTGGATCTTCTTGAACAGCTGCGTCCAGCTGTTGGATTCGTCGCCGGGCGCGGCCAGGTAGCCGTCGGTGATCATGCCCTGGATGAGCGGGCTGCCCTTGACCTCGCTGCCGCCCTTCTTGGCGAAGCTCTCCAGCAGCCCGGTGAGGGTGATCGGGTCGGACCCGACGTTGCTGACGACGAACGTCGGCTTGTAGTTCAGCTTCAGCGCGGCGAGCCGGAACAGCGCCGTGTAGGTGGGGATGCTGAACAGCACGACGACGTCCGCCTTGGACTGGGCGATCGCCTGGGCCTGCGCGCCGATGTCGGTGTTGCCCGGCTGGTAGGACTGCCGGGACACCACGTCCGCCTTCGGGATGTACTTGTCGAGGCCCTTCACCCCGTCCTGGCCGAAGTCGTCGTTCTGGAAGAAGTAGGCGACCTTCTTCCCGGCGAACGTCTTCTTCACGTGGTCGCCGAGGATCTTGCCCTCGCGGATGTAGTCGACCTGCCAGCCGAACGTCTGCGGGTGCTTGTCGGGCTGGTCCCAGCAGCCGCAGCCGGACGCGACGAACAGGTCGGGGACGCGCTGGGCGTTGAGGTAGTCGACGACCTTGGAGTGGGTGGGGGTGCCCAGCCCGTTGAAGATCGCGAAGACCTTGTCCTGGAGGACGAGCTTCTGCGTGACGCTGACGGTCTGGGTCGGGTTGTAGGCGTCGTCGACGTACTTGTAGACGATCTTGCGCCCGTTGACGCCGCCGTTGGCGTTGACGTAGTCGAAGAACGCCTTGGACGCCGCCGAGTTGGCGCTGTAGCCGGGCGCGGCCGGGCCGGTCAGCGGCTGGTGGCTGCCGATGGTGACGGTGGTGGCGGTGACGCCGGGCGCGCCCGAGTCCCCGCCGTCCCCGCCGTCACCGCCGCAGCCGCTCGCCGCGACCGCCAGCGTCGCCGCGGTCATCAGGGCGAGCGCCCTGGTCCGCAATCGCTTCATCTGCTCCTCCTGGGTGCGTGGTGGTGGGCCCCGATGTGGCTGTCGATGCGGAACCGCGCGGCCCGGGAGCCCGGTCGCGCCTCGTGAGCACGCGGCGCCGGACGGCGCCGCCGATGTCGCGCAGTCCTCCCTGGAGGCCGCGTGGGAAGGCCAGCGTCACCACGATCAGGACGAGGCCGTAGATGGCGAGGGGCAGGTTGGAGGCGATGTTGTGCGACAGGCCGGACGAGGACGACAGGTCGGACGCCCACGTCGGCACGTAGACCAGGATCAGCGCGCCCCACACGGCGCCCGGCAGGCTGCCGAGGCCGCCGATGATGATCGCGGCGATCAGCTGGAGGGAGAGGGTGAGCGGGAACGCGCCCGGCGCGGCGAGCGTGGCGACCACGGCGAGCAGCCCGCCGCCGAGCCCGGCGCAGGCGGCCGACACGACGGTCGCGGCGATCCGCAGCCGGGCGACGCGGACCCCGCTGAGCGCGGCGGCGATCTCGTCGTCGCGGCTGGCCCGCAGCGTCCGGCCGAACCGGCCGCGGACGAGGTTGGCGAGCAGGAACAGGGTGATGACGGCGCCGAGGCAGGAGATCCACGCCTGCCAGCGCTCCAGCGGGAACGTCGCGCCGAGCGACTCGGGCGGGATCGGCGGGACGAGCGTCAGCCCGTTCTGCCCGCCGAGCAGGTCGGTGAGCGGCTTGTAGTTGGCGAGGCCGGGCAGCCCGACGGCGAACGCGAGGGTGGCGCCGGCGAGGTAGGGGCCGTGCAGCCGGGCGGCGACCGCGCCGACCACGACGCCCGCGACCGCGGTGACGCCGGCGGCGGCCGCGAGGACGGCGGCGAGCGGCCAGCCCCAGTGCCCGGTGATCAGCACGACGGTGTAGGCGCCGACCGCCATGAACGCCCCGTGCCCGAGCGAGATCTGCCCGCCGAGCCCGGTCAGCACGGTCAGGCCCGCGACCGCGCAGGTGAGGTAGGCGACCTGCGCGATCTGCAGGTCCCGGTAGGGGCCGACCGCCGTCGTCAGGAAGTACAGCGCGGCGATCGCCGCGAGGGCGCCGGCGGTGTGCCGCGCCAGGGTGGAGCGGCGCAGGACGTTCAGGACGGTTCCCACCGCGCTACACCCGCCGTCCCGCGCTCGCGGCGAACAGGCCGTTGGGTCTGATCATCAGGACGGTGATCAGCGCGGCGAGCGCCCCGAACGTGACCAGGTCCGAGCTGACGTAGCCGGACACGTAGCTGAGCGCGCAGCCGAGCAGCAGCCCGCCGGTGACGGCGCCGGCGGGGCTGTCCAGCCCGCCGATCACCGCCGCGGTGAACCCGAACACGAGCATCGCGTCGAACTGGGCGGGCCCGACGAACACCGACGGCGCGATCAGCACCCCGGCGAGGGACCCGACGAGCGCGGCGAGCGCCCACCCGAGCGTCAGCATCCGGCCGACGCGGACGCCCTGCAGCCGGGCGATCTCGGGCGCGAACGCGGACGCCCGCAGCCGCAGCCCGAGGTCGGTGCGGACGAACAGCAGCGTCAGCAGCACCATCACCGCGGCGACGGCGCCGATGACGAACAGGTCGAACGGGGACAGCAGCAGCCGCGTCCCGGCCACCGACAGCCCCTTGATGGTGAAGGCGGGCGGGTAGGAGTGCGGCGTGTCGCCCCAGATCATGCCCGCGCCCGCCTGGAGCAGCACGTAGAGGCCGAGCGTGACGATGACGGCGTTCAGCGGCGGCTTGTTCTCCACCGGCCGGACCACCACCCGCTCGATCACCGCGCCGAGCACCAGCCCGGACGCCAGCGCGACGCCGAGCGCGAGCCAGTAGGAGCCGCCGTTGTCGATGACGCTCCAGCCGAGGAACGTCGTGAACATCAGCATCCCGCCCTGCGCGAAGTTCACGATGCGCGTGGCCCGCCAGATCAGCACGAGCGCGAGCGCGACCGCCGCGAACACCACGCCGGAGGTGATGCCGGCGAGCGTGAGATTGATGAAGCGCACCATCAGAACCCCAGGTAGGCGTGGCGGAGGCGGTCGTCGGCGGCGATGGTCGCGGCGGCCTCGGAGGCCACCACCGCGCCGAGGTCGAGGACGACGGCGCGGTCGGCGACCGACAGGGCGCTGCGGGCGTTCTGCTCGACGAGCAGCACGGTGCGGCCGTCCTCGTCGCACAGTCGCCGCAGCACGGCCATGAGCTGGGCGACCACGCGCGGCGCCAGGCCGAGGGACGGCTCGTCCACCAGCAGCAGCCGCGGCGCGCCGGTGAGGGCCCGCGCCAGCGCGAGCATCTGCCGCTCCCCGCCGGACAGGGTCGCGGCGGTCTTGGCCCGGCGCTCGGCGAGCGGCGGGAACAGCTCGTACATCTCGGCGACCCGGCGCGCGAGCGCGGCCCGGTCCCGCCGCCCCGACACCCTCCACAGCCCGCCGAGCCGCAGGTTGTCCTCGACGGTCAGCTCGGTGATGACGCCGCCGCTCTGCGGGACGTGCGCGACGCCGCGCCGGACGATGTCCTCGACCGGGAGCCGGGTGATGTCCGCGCCGTCCAGCTCGACGCGTCCCGCCTTGGGCCGCAGCAGGCCGGAGACCGCGCGCAGCAGCGTCGTCTTCCCGGCCCCGTTCGCGCCGAGGACGGCGGTCAGGGAGCCCTCGTCCACCGACAGGTCCACGCCGCCGATCGCGCGGACGGCGCCGTACTGGACGGTGAGGTCCTTCACCTCAAGCACCCGCGACCTCCTCGCCGAGGTAGGCGTCGAGGACGGCCGGGTCGTCGCGGACCTCGGCGGGCGTCCCGCTCGCGATGACCTTGCCGAAGTCCAGCACGACGACCTGGTCGCAGACGTTCATCACGAGGTCCATGTGGTGCTCGACGAGGACGACCGCGGGCCCGCCGCGCAGCCCCCGGATCAGCTCGGCCAGCTCGTCCATCTCCGCGGCCGACAGGCCGGCCGCCGGCTCGTCCAGCAGCAGCAGGTCGGGCTCGGCGACCAGCGCGCGGGCCAGCGCGACCCGCTTCTGCACCCCGTAGGGCAGCTGCCCGGGCAGCCGCGCCGCCTCCCCCGCCACGCCCAGTTCCGCGAGCCGGGCGAGCGCGCGCTCCCGCAGCGCCGCCTCGTCGCGGTCGGCGCGCGGCAGCGCGAGGAGCCCGGACCAGAACCCGGCCCGGGCCTGCCTGTCGGCGCCGACCATCACGTTCTCCAGGACGGTGAGCCCGGGAAAGAGCCCGAGGCCCTGCAAGGTACGGGCGATGCCGAGCCGCGTCAGGTCGTGCGGCCGATGCCGGCCAAGAACCCTTCCCCGCCAGCGCACCTCGCCCGAGCGCGGCCGGACGAACCCGCACACGACGTTGAAGAGGGTGGTCTTGCCGGCCCCGTTCGGGCCGATCACGCCGGTGACCCGGCCCTGCGGCGCGGACAGCGACACGCCGTCCAGTGCGACCAGCCCGGCGAAGCGGACGGTCACCTCTCGTAGTTCCAAGTTCACGGAGGAGCCGGACATAACGCCTCACCTCGCCGTTGAAACAGCGTGAATCCCCCGAGGCCGAAATGCACATACCGACTGGTCGGATTCCATGAAGATAGAATCACCGGGCACTCCCGGTCAACAGTCGGCGCGGCCGGTCCCGGCACGCGCCCGCCCGGCCCCGCCGGTAGGCTGTCGGCGATCTACGGGCGGCCGTTGCCGGGACGGTGCGAGACCCCGGGGGGTTCCCGGAACGGAGGTGGAGTGATGACGCAGGCGCCCGTAGGCCGGGTCCCCGGCAACCTGCCGCTGCCCGACCGGCTGCTCGCCGTGGCGACCCGCATGTTCGCCGAGAAGGGGTTCGAGAACACCTCGGTCCAGGAGATCGTGAACGCCGCCGGCGTCACCAAGGGGGCCATGTACCACTACTTCGGCTCCAAGGACGATCTCCTCTACGAGATCTACCACCGGCTCCTCGGCCTGCAGATGTCCCGCCTGGAGCAGATCGCGGACGGCCCCGGCACCGCCGAGGAGCGCCTGCGCGCCGCCGCCGTCGACGTCCTCAACACCTCGTTCCTCTACCTCGACGACTTCACGGTCTTCTTCCGCTCGACGCACCTGCTCCCCCGCGACCGCCGCGAGGCCGTCCGCGCCGAGCGCCGCCGCTACCACGAGCGCTTCCGCGCCCTGGTCGAGGAGGGCCAGCGCGCCGGCGCCTTCCGCGCCGCCACCCCGGCCGACATCGCCGTCCACTTCTTCTTCGGGACGGTCCACCAGATCGGCGTCTGGTACCGCCCCGGCGGCACCCTGAAGACCGAGGCCATCAGCGACCACTACGTCGACCTGTTCCTCAACGGACTGCGCCGCTGACCCACTCCCGGGGGCCGCGGCGCGCGCTTCCGCTCCATCAGCGCTCCACGTGCTCGACCTTGAGCTTCGCGGCCTTGTGGTCGGCGCGGAGGGGCTTCTTGTCGAACTTGCCGACGGTGGTCTTGGGGATCTCGTCCAGGAAGGTCCAGTATTCGGGGACCTGCCAGCGCGCGACCTTCCCGGCGAGGAAGGCGGCCAGCTCACCGGGGGTCGCGGCGGCGCCGGGGCGCAGGACGACGCAGGCGAGCGGGCGCTCGTCCCAGCGCGGGTCGGGGATGCCGATGACGGCGGCCTCGGCGACGGCGGGGTGGGCCATCAGGTGGTTCTCCAGCTCGACGGAGGAGATCCATTCGCCGCCCGACTTGATGACGTCCTTGGCCCGGTCGGTGATCTGGAAGAAGCCCCGGTCGTCGATGGTGCCGATGTCGCCGGTGCGGAGCCAGCCGCCGTCGAACTTCGCGGGCGCCGGGTCGCGGTGGTAGGCGCCGGTGATCCACGGCCCGCGGACCTCGATCTCGCCGACGGCCTCGCCGTCCCACGGCAGCTCGGCGCCCGCGTCGTCCACGATGCGCATCTCGACGCCGGCGGCGACGCGGCCGGACTTGAGGCGCCAGTCCATGTCCTCCGCCGTGCCTGGCTCGACGCCGGGCGGCGGGAACGCCATGCCGCCGAGCGGGCTGGTCTCGGTCATGCCCCAGCCCTGGATGATGCGCAGCCCGTACCGCTGCTCGAAGCGCTCCAGCAGGATCCGGGGCGCGGCGGCGCCGCCGGAGGTGCCGGCGCGCAGGGACGACAGGTCGATCTCGTGCTGGTCGCCGTGGGCCAGGATCCCGTTCCAGATCGTGGGGACGGCCGAGGCAAGGGTGCTCTTCTCCGCCGCGATGAACTCCGTGAGGTGCTCAGGCTGCATGAACGGGCCGGGCATGTGCAGCGTCGCCCCCGAGAGGAACGCGCCGTACGGGAGGCCCCACGCGTTGACGTGGAACATCGGGACGATGGTGAGGACGCGGTCGGCCTCGGTGATGCCGATCATCGACGCCGACTGCACGGCCATGGCGTGCAGGAACGTGGAGCGGTGCGAGTACACGACGCCCTTGGGGTCGCCCGTGGTGCCGCTGGTGTAGCACATGGACGCGGCGGAGCGCTCGTCCACGTCGGGCCATCCGAAGCCGGGCTCCTCGGCGGCCAGCAGGTCGTGGTAGCGCAGGACGGGCGCGCCGTTGCCGTTCGCCTGCAGCGGTGAGGCGTCGCCGTCGCCGACCACCACGAACGCCTCGACGGCCGGCAGCTCGTGCACGACCCGCGCCAGCAGCGGGACGAGGCTGTCGTCCACGATGACGACCTGGTCGTCGGCGTGGTTGATGATGTGCGCGAGCTGCTCGGGGAACAGCCGGATGTTCAGCGTGTGGAGCACCGCGCCCATCGCCGGGACCGCGAAGTAGGCCTCCAGGTGCTCCTGGTTGTTCCAGCAGAACGTCGCCACCCGGTCGCCGCGGCGGACGCCGAGCCGCGCCAGGGCGGCCGCGAGCCGCTCGGCGTTGCCGGCGATCGCCGCGAACGTCGCCCGCCGGGGCGGGCCGCCGCCCGTCCAGGTCACGCACTCGCTGCGGCCGTAGACGCGCGCCCCGTGCCGCAGGATCGCGGCGACGGACAGCGGGAAGTCCTGCATCGTGCTGGGGATCATGGCAATTCTCCAGGATGGCGCGCGACGGCGAGGGGAAGGGCCGGAGGGCACGGAATTCTGCACATACCGACCGGTCGGTTCACCATAATTTCAGCGCCCCGCCCTCGTCAATCGACCGGCCGTCGATCGACCGGCCGTCGATCAACCGGCGAGGACGGAGACGGTCTCGGCGACGCAGACCGGCTTGCCGCCTCCCTCGCGCTCGATCGTCACGCGGACGGTGGCGCGGGCGCCGGCGGGGCCGCGTTCCAGCGACAGCAGCTCGGCGCCCGCGCGGACCCGCGAGCCGACCGGCACCGGCGCGGGGAAGCGGACCTTGTTCACGCCGTAGTTCACGCCCATCCGCAGGCGGGTCGATGTGGATCCACTGGTGGTCGCCGGTCGCGTCCGCGAACAGGTTCACCCGCTCCTGCGTGATCGCGTGCCACCCGCTGTGGCCGAGATGGGTTCCGACGGCCTTCTCGTACTCGTCATCGCGTGCGCCGACTCGGCGGGCAGGTTCGCCTCCAGGAGCGCGTGCAGCTCGTCGGCGGCCGGCAGCTCCCGGCTGCGGGACGCGTCGAGCTGCTTCTTCCAGCGCCGGACCTGGCGGGCGAGGAACCCCTCGGGGCGGCCGAACCCGGCGAGGCCGACCTCGGCCGGGTCGACGCGGTGCAGGTCGACGCGGGTGTCGATCATCCGGTCGGCGATCCGCGCCACGCGCCCGGGGCCGAGCGGCGCCAGTTCGGCCGCGGACCGGTACGGCGTGCCCTCGACCATCTCCATGACGTAGAAGGGCGCGCCGATCACGTCCGGGTCCTCGCACAGGGCGTAGGTCTCCGGGACGGGGACGGCGGTCCCGGCCAGCGCGGTCAGCACCCGGTACTCGCGCGCCATGTCGTGGGCGGTCGCGAGCACGTGCCCGAGCGGCGGACGCCGGACGATCCAGGAGCGGAGCCCGTCGGTGACCTCGTAGGTGAGGTTGGACCGCCCGCCGTCGACGACCCGCGCCCGCAGCGGCCCGGCGACCGCGCCCGGGCAGGCCCGCTCGAAGAACTCCCGGAACCGGGCGGCCGCCAGCCCGGGGACATCGCCCTCCTGGAATAACCGCAATGTGCCTCCGCATCGATCAAAGCCTTGTACCGTCCGGGTACCGTCCGGTCGGTATGGCGCAGGATGCCGGAGTGACGCGCGCGCGAGCGCGTCCGAGAGGGATCCGGCACACGCCGCCCCTGGGCAGGTCTCCGCACGTAGATGAGACCATACCGACTGGTCGGTTTCAATAGCAGAAGTTATTGCCATTCATGGGCGGCGGCATTACGGTGACCGCACGACGGACGGCGAAGACGCACTTCGCCGCTCGTCAGGACCGGTTCTCGGGGGAGAACAGCGCCCGGAGGAGTCCCTGAATGTCCGTATCCTCGCCCACTGACGCCGGCGCCGCCGAGGGCGCCGCCGCACCCGGCCTCGCGGCCCGGCTGTGGCGGCGCGACCTTCCGCACTATCCCGAGACGGGACGCCGCTACGGCTATCTCGCGATCGTGGTCGTCACCACGATCGTCCTGTACTACCTGCTCTACATCCAGTACGCCGTCGCGACGTCGATCATGTCGCACTACTCGATGACGTTCGCCTACTTCATCCTGCTGTCGGTGATCGGCAACGCGATCGGCGCGTTCGCCTCGCTGCTCGCCGGGCTCGCCGACCGGTGGGGCCGCGCGAACCTCGTCGTGTACGGCCTGCTGATCGCCGGCCTGCTGGTGCTGGCGCTGCCGCACTCGCCGGGCAAGCACACGTTCCTCGTGCTGTTCGCGGTGCTCAGCTTCATCGAGGGCATCGTCCTCGTCGCGACCCCGGCGCTGATCCGCGACTTCTCGCCGCAGCTCGGCCGCGCCACCGCGATGGGCTTCTGGACGATGGGCCCGGTGCTCGGCAGCCTCGTCGTCACGACCGTGACCAGCGCGACGCTCGACACCTCCACCTGGCAGGACGAGCTGCGCTACTCCGGCTACGCCGCGCTGGCGGTGTTCGTCATCGCGCTGTTCGGGCTGCGGGAGCTGGCCCCGGCGCTCCGCGACCAGATCATGGTCAGCATGCGCGACCGCGCGCTGATCGAGGCGCGCGCCAAGGGCATCGACCCGGCCCTGCACGCGTCCGGGCACTGGCGGCAGATGATGCGGCTGGACGTCGTCGGGTCCGCCTTCGCGATCAGCGTCTACCTGCTGCTCTACTACGCGGCCGTCGGCAACTTCGTCATCTACTTCTCCGCCACGTTCGGCTACAGCGAGCAGCGCACCAACGGGCTCGCCAACTGGTACTGGGCGGCCAACGCCGTCGCGCTCGTCGTGGCGGGGCTCCTCTCGGACCGGCTCGGCGTCCGCAAGCCGCTGATGCTCGCCGGCGGGATCGGCTCGGTCGCGGCCACGGCGTACTTCGCGCAGCTCGCCGTCCACCCCGACACCGGCTACTACACCTTCGCCTGGCTGTTCATCGCCATCGGGGTGTTCGGCGGCCTGGCCTACGCGCCGTGGATGGCGGGCTTCACCGAGACCGTCGAGAGGCACAACCCGGCGGCCACCGCGACCGGTCTCGCCGTGTGGGGGTGGATCCTGCGGCTCGTCGTGGCGGGTTCGGCGGCCTTCGTCCCGCTGGTGGTGACGTCGGTGACGCCGCTCGTGGAGCACGGGCACGAGGTCCAGGTCGCCTCGAAGGAGGCCGCCCCCGCGCTCGCCGTCGTCAAGCAGCACCCGCAGCTGTTCGCCGAGCTGGGCAAGTACCCGCCCGGCCAGGCCCCGGCGGAGTTGCAGGCCCGCGCCGCGAAGGAGGTCGGGCTGCCCGGGCTCGCGACCGTGCAGAAGGCCCAGCCGCAGCTGAAGGTGCTGGAGGAGCACGGCGCCGACGTGCAGAAGGCGTCGGAGGAGGGGCCCGGCCAGTGGCGGACGTGGTGGTACGTCTGCCTGGGCGGCCAGATCGTGTTCCTGCCGTTCATCTTCATCATGACGGGACGCTGGAGCCCGAGGCGCGCCCACGAGGACGCCGAGGCGCACCGGCAGGCGATCGACAGGGAGCTGGCGGCGCTCGCCAAGGACTGATCGCGGCAGACCACCCCGGAGCGCGAGCCCCCGGCCGGGCCCTCCCCCCGGCCGGGGGCTCGCGGCGTCCGGGCCGCGGGCCCGGCCAGATTACTTAGCTTGGCAAATATATAAGCCTGTGATACACCGGAGGGCATGGAACCGCCGAACCCCGCCGGCGAGCTGGAGCTCGCCGCGGGCCTCGGGCGCGTGTACTCGCTGATGCGCTCGCTGTCCCTGCCCCGCGACCTGTCGATGACGACCGTCTCCACCCTCGCCACGCTGGAGCGGCTCGGCCCCCGCCGGGTGACCGAGCTGGCCGCGTTCGAGGGCGTCACCCAGCCCGGCATGACGCAGCTGGTGTCCCGGCTGGAGCGGGAGGGGCTGGCGGAGCGCCGCGCGCTGCCCGGTGACCGCCGGGTCGTCGCGGTGCACCTCACCGAAGCGGGACGCGCCGAGCTGGCGCGGCGGCGGGCGGCGCAGGCCAAGCGGCTGGCCGAGCTGCTCGCCGGACTCCCCGCCGCCGACCGGGAGGCGATCGCCGCCGCGCTGCCGGCCCTCGACCGGCTGGCCGGCGCGGCCCTCGGCGTCCCCGGAACCCCGAACCCCGGAGAGCACGGATGAGATCGGTCACCGAAGGGCGCGCGGCGGCGCAGAGCCCGTTCCGCCAGCCGAAGGCCGTCTGGGCCGTCGCGTTCGCCTGCGTCATCTCCTTCATGGGCATCGGGCTCGTCGACCCGATCCTGCCCGCGATCTCCGAGGACCTGAACGCCTCCCCCAGCCAGGTCACCCTGCTGTTCACCAGCTACCTGGTGGTGACGGCGGTCGCGATGCTGGTGACGGGCTTCGTGTCCAGCCGCATCGGCGCGAAGCGCACCCTGATCGCCGGCCTGGCCCTGATCGTGGTGTTCAGCGCCCTCGCCGGGACGTCCGGCAGCATCGGCGGGATCATCGGCTTCCGGGCGGGCTGGGGGCTCGGGAACGCGCTGTTCATCGCCACCTCCCTCGCCGTCATCGTGTCGTCGGCGAGCGGCGGGCTCGGCGGCGCGATCATCGCCTACGAGTCCGCGCTCGGGCTCGGCATCGCCGTCGGGCCGCTGCTCGGCGGCGTGCTCGGCGACATCAGCTGGCGCGGCCCGTTCTACGGCGTCGCCGCGCTGATGGCCCTCGCGCTGCTGGCCACCGCCGTCCTGGTCAGGCCGCAGCCGAGACCGGCGCGCAGGACCTCGATCGCCGACCCGCTCAAGGCGCTGCGGCACCGCGGGCTCCTCGTCATGAGCCTGACCGCGCTCTGCTACAACTGGGGCTTCTTCACCGTCCTCGGGTACGCGCCGTTCCCGATGGAGCTGAGCGCGATGAGGCTCGGCCTCGTGTTCACCGCGTGGGGGCTGCTCGTCGCGGTGTTCGCGGTGTTCGGCGCGCCCCGGCTGCAGCGCCGGTTCGGCCTCGCCCGCACCCTCTACGGCAACCTCGCGCTGTTCGCGGTGAACGTGGCGGTGATCGCGGTCTTCGTGGACTCGCGGGCGGTGCTGGTCGCCGCCGTGATCGTCGCCGGCGTCTTCATAGGCGTGAACAACACGGTGACCACGCAGGCCGTGATGATGGTCGCGCCGGTGGAGCGTCCGGTGGCGTCGGCCGCGTACGGGTTCGTCCGGTTCATCGGCGGCGGCCTCGCCCCCTACGCGGCGGGACGGCTCGTCGAGCACACCAACATCCACGTCCCGTTCGCGATCGGCGCGGGCGTGGTCGTCCTCGGCATCGCGATCCTGACCCTGGGCCACCGTGACCTCGTGAACGCGGAGCGCGCGCAGGCCGAGGTCGACGCGCACGCCCGCCGGGGCGAGCCCGGCGCGGAGATCACCGAGGCGGCGGAGACGGGCTCCGGATCCGGTTCGTAACGGTCCGTTTTACGCACCCGGCCACAAAAAGACTCTGATCTTTTCCGCACGCGGATGTCTAGCCGCGGCGGCGCGGCCAGGGTTGGATCGGCGCTATGAAGATCGCCGCGCGGGCGGCGACGATCGCGGCGCTGCTGGCCGCGCTCGTCGCCCACCCCCTGCCCGCCGGGGCGTCCGAGGACGCCCCCGGAACGACGAAGCACACCATCGCCATGGGCGGCTGGGACCGTCCCTACCTCCTGCACCTCCCCCCCGGCGCCCAGGCCGGCAAGCCCCTGCCGCTGATCGTGACCCTGCACGGCGGCCTGAACGACCCCGAGTACGTCCGCAAGCAGAGCGGGCTCGACGAGGTCGCCGACGAGCAGGGCTACGCCGTCGCCTACCCCGAGGGGTTCCTCGGCACGTGGAACGCCGGGGCCTGCTGCTCCTTCGCCCGCTGGGCCGGGATCGACGACATGGCCTTCCTCGACACGCTGATCGACACGCTGGTGAAGGAGGGCGTCGCCGATCCGCGCCGGGTGTTCATGACCGGCTTCTCCAACGGCGGCGGCATGGCCTACCGGTACGCGTGCCAGCGCGCGGAGCGGCTCGCCGGGATCGCCGTCGTCTCGGGCGCACTCGCCATCGGCTGCACGCCGTCGCAGCCGGTGTCGGTGCTGGCGTTCCACGGGACGTGGGACCCGTCCGTCCCCTACACGGGCGGCGGGAACATGGACGCCGACGTCCACTTCCCGTTCTTCGCCGTCCAGCTCGTCATGGAGTTCTGGCGCTGGGTGGACGGGCTGGGCCCGCTGTCGTGGCCCGTCCCGGGCGGCCCGGAGGGCTGCGTCGGCACCGGGCCCGGACGGCTCGTGGTCGCGCTGTGCACCGAGCAGCAAGGCGGGCACGAATGGCCGTCCTACGCGAGCGGGATGATCGGCCGGTTCTTCGCGGAGCGGCCGTCGCTCCCCGCGGGCTGACGAGGACGGAGGGGCGGGCGGCGCGGGGAACGCCGCCCGCCCCGGGCTCATCGGACGGTCAGCCCGCCAGGCTGCGCGGGCGGATGTCCTTCCAGTTGGCCGTCACGTAGCCGATGCAGTCGGACCGCGGCTCGGGCCCGAACACCGTCGTCCACCCCGCGGGGACGTCGGCGAACGCCGGCCACAGCGAGTGCTGCCCCTCGGCGTTGACGAGGACGCGGAACTCCGCGTCGCGGTCGTCGAACGGGTTGGTCATCATGCCTCCCTGCTTCCTGCTGACCGACACTTCCTGCTGACCGACGCTTCCTTCCAACCGACGCTTCCCGCTAGCCGACGGGGGTGACGCGGGCCGACCGCCGGGCGATGGACCGGACGATCTCCCCGGTGCGGACGGCGGTCATGGACAGCAGCGACGACGCGATCCCGTGGCTGTGCTCGGTCGCGCCCTGCAGGTAGACGCCCCACGCACGACCAGGATCGGTGGCGATGCGGTAGTCGCGCTCGACGACGGGGCGCCCGTCCGGGCCGGCGAGGCAGTCGGCGCCCGCCTCGCCCAGCAGGTCGAACGGGTCGCGCTCGCGGTAGCCGGTGGCGTAGACGACGGCGTCGGCGTCCAGGTCGGCGACCTCGCCGGTGGGCAGGAACGCCACCTTGACCCGCGCTCCCCCCGCGTCGCCGCGGACGTCCAGGACGCGCGAGACGTTGAGGATGCGCAGCCTCTCGGCGCCCGCGACCTTCTCGGCATAGGCGCGCCGGTACAGCTCGTCGATGAGGTCGAGGTCGACCACGGAGTAGTTGGTGTTGCGGGAGTACTCGAACAGCATCCGCTTCACGTCGTCGGGGGCCGCGTAGTAGTGGTCGACGGCCGCCGGGTCGAAGATGCGGTTGGCGAACGCGCTGTCGTCGGCGGGCGAGTACCCGTACCGGGCGAAGACCGCGCAGACCTCGGTCTCCGGGAAGGTGCGGTGCAGGTACTCGACCGCCTCGGCGGCGCTCTGCCCGGCGCCGACCACGACGAGCCGGCGCGGGTTCCAGTCCGCGCGCTCGCCGAGCCGGGTGAGCAGGTCCTCGGTGTGCCAGATCCGCTCGCCCGCCCGGACGCCCTCGGGCAGGACGGGTTCGAGGCCGACGCCGATGACGACGTCGCGCGCGAGGTGCGTCTCCAGCCGGTCGTCCCGCCGCACGACGACCTCGAGCGTCTCGTCGTCGCGGGGACGGAGCCCGACGACCTCCGTCCCGTAGCGGACGCGGTCGGCGAACGCGGCGGCCGTCCATTCGAGGTAGTCGTGGAACTCCACGCGCGTCGGGAACATCGTCTTGTGGTTGACGAAGTCGACGAGCCGGCCCCGGTCGTGCAGGTAGGCGAGGAACGAGTACCGGCTGGCGGGGTTGCGCAGCGACACCAGGTCCTTGAGGAAGTGGACCTGCATGGTGGCGCCGTCGATCAGCATGCCCCGGTGCCAGCCGAAGCGCGGCTGCTTCTCGAAGAACACCACGTCCACGCCGGTGCCGGTCTCCCCGGGCCCGCCGTGCTCTTCGGCGAGCGCGACGGCGAGCGCGAGGTTGGACGGGCCGAAGCCGATCCCGACCACGTCGTGGACGCGGGGCTGCATGGGCTCCTCCGGCATCAGGCGGGCTTCGCCGCGCTCGCGGCCTTGGCGATCTTCGGGACGACCTGGTCGACGACGTACGGGACGGCGAGCGGGGTCGGGGTCCGCAGCGGCCAGAACGACTTCAGGTCGAGGGCCACATAGGAGCCGCGCTTGACGGCGCCGAGGCCGGCGAACAGCTTGCCGCCCTCGATCTTCTTCTGCGTGGCCGGGTCGTCGTTGTAGTGGCTGAGCAGGACGTCCACGTCCAGGACGGACACCTTCTCCATGCTCAGCTCGGCGGCGAACCCGTCGCCGGGCAGCTTCGCGATCTGCTCGGGGAGCCGCATGCCGAACTGCCGCAGCAGCTTGACGCTGGTGTCGTCCTCGGACTTCATCACGCCGATGTTGCCGTTGGGGAAGACGCTGGTGAACGCGAAGCCCTTGCCGTTCAGCCCGGGGTACGCGGTCTTCACCGAGGCGATCTCGGCCTCGACGTCGGCGACGAGCTTCTTGCCGTCGGCCTCGCGCCCGACGGCCTTGGCGGCCTGCAGGGTGATCTGCTGCCACGTGTCCTCGGCGGGGCCGGTCTCGTACGCGACGGTCGGCGCCAGCTTGGCGAGCTTGTCGTACTCCTTGTCGATGGAGAAGTCGCCGCCCGCGAGGATGAGGTCGGGCCGCAGCGCGGCGATCTCCTCCAGGTTGAAACCGGCCTCGCCGGCCTTGAGCAGCTTCGGCTTCTCGCCGGTCAGCTCGGGCGCGGTCCAGGGGGCAAGGCCGTCGGGCTGGACGCCCGTCAGCTCCGCCATGCCGACGGGGGTGATGCCGAGCGCGAGGAGGGTGTCCTGGTCGACCTCGCCGAGCGCGACGATCCGCTTCGGCGCGGATTCGATCTTCGTGCTGCCGAGCTTGTGGGTGACGGTGACCGGGAACGCCCCGGCGGCCTCGCCGCCGGGGGAGCCGCCCGCGGGCTCGTCGTCGCCGCACGCCGCTACCGTGCCGAGGCTCAGGACGAGCGCGGCGGTGACGGCCAGGCGCCGCATCATGGTGCGCATAGAGGACCGGTGTCCTTCCGAGTCATGCAGAGATCTTCGGGGGATGTGATCAGCGATCTTAGGTTAGCCTCACCTAACTACACAATGGGCGGGCCGGTATGAGCCACCTCACCCCCGTCACCCCCCTCACCCTCGTCACCCTCGTCACCCTCGTCACCCCGCCCCGCGGGCCCGAGCCGGGCGAGGATTCCCGCCACGGTCGGCGCGCCCATCAGCGTCGCGATCTTCAACGCCTCGCAGCCGGGCTCCCTCCTGATCCGCCGGACGACCCTCATCGCGAGCAGCGAGTGGCCGCCGAGGTCGAAGAAGTCGTCGTCCGGGCCGACGTCCGGGACGCCCAGCTCCGCGGCGAAGATCCGGCACAGCACGGCCTCCCGGCCGTCGTCCCGGCGCACCGCCTCGGGAGCCGCCTCCCGCGTGACGGCGCGGGCCGTCAGCACGGCCGGCAGCGCCCCGACCCTCACGCCGGGATCGTCGGCGACGGCCTCCAGCAGCCGGATCAGCCCCTCCGCCAGGGCGGCGATCGTGCCCCGGTCGAACAGGTCGGCCGAGTAGTCCACGATGAGCCGCAGCTCGCCGGGCCCCTCGCGGAAGATGAAGTCCAGGTCGAACTTCGCCGCGCCCGGCCCGAACAGCGCCTCCCGCTGCTCCAGGCCGGGGAACCGCACGTCGCCGACGCCCTGGTTCTCGTAGCCGACCATCACCTGGAAGAGCGGGTTGCGTCCCGGCACCCGGCGCGGGCGGAGCGCCTCGACGACCGCCTCGAACGGCAGGTCCTGGTTGGCGAGGCCGGCGAGGCCGGCCTCCCGGACGCGGGCGAGCAGCTCCGCGAACGCCGGATCGCCGGACACGTCGGCGCGCAGGACGAGCGTGTTGACGAAGAAGCCGACGAGGTCCCGCGCGGCCTCCTCGGTGCGCCCGGCGACGGGGCTGCCGAGCGGGACGTCGTCGCCGGCGCCCGTCCGGTGCAGCAGCGCGGCCACGGCGGCCTGGCAGACCATGAACATGCTGGCGTTCCCGTCCCGCGCGACGCCGCGCAGCCTGCGCGTCAGGCCGGGCGGCAGGCCGGCGGACAGGGTCCCGCCGCGCTGCCCGACGGTGCCGGGGCGGGGCCGGTCGACCGGCAGCGGGATCTCCTCGGGGAGGCCCGCGAGGGCGCGGGCCCAGTGGTCGAGCTGCCGGGCGTGGACGCTGCCGGGGTCGAGCGGGTCGCCGAGCAGCTCCCGCTGCCAGAGCGCGTGGTCGGCGTACTGGACGGGCGGCGGCTCCCACGCCGGGGCGCCGCCGTCCAGCCGGGCCGCGTACGCCTCGGCGACGTCGCGGGCGAACGGCCCGAACGACCATTCGTCGAAGGCGATGTGGTGGAAGACGGCGAGCAGCAGGTGCTCGCGGTCGCCCTCCGGGAACACCGCGGCCCGCAGCGGGAGGTCCTCGGCCAGGTCGAACGGCCTGGCGATCACGTCCTCGGGCGGGCAGGTCGCGACCTCCAGGACGGGGCGCGCCTCGTCCGGGTCGAGGATCCGCTGGCAGGGCACGCCGTCGTGCTCGGCGAAGACCGTGCGGAGGCTCTCGTGCCGGGCGACGACGTCGCCGATCGCCGCCTCGAGCGCGGCGAGGTCGAGGTCGCCGCGCAGGCGCACCGCGAGCGGGAGGTGGTAGGCGCCGCGCGGCCCGTCGTCCTCGCGGAGCAGCTGGTCGAGCAGCCACAGCCGGCGCTGCGCGGACGACAGCGGGACGCGCTCGGGCCGCTCCTTCGGCTCCAGCACCGGCCGGTCGGCCGCGCCCGCGCCGCGGTGCACGCGTTCGGCCAGCTCCGCGACGGTCGGCGCCTCGAACAGGTCGCGGATCGCCAGCTCGGCGCCCAGCACCGCGCGGACCCGGCCGACGAGCCGCGTCGCGAGCAGCGAGTGCCCGCCGAGGTCGAAGAAGCCGTCGTCGATGCCGGCGCCCGGCGCGTCCAGCACCTCGGCGAACAGGGTGCACAGCAGCCGTTCGACAGGCGTGCGGGGCGCGCGTCCGGCCTTGCGCGGACCGTCCTGGCCGGGGTCCGGGAGGGCGCGCCGGTCGAGCTTGCCGTTGACGGTGAGCGGCAGCGCGTCCAGCGTCATGACGGCGCTCGGCACCATGTACCCGGGGAGGCGGGCCTTGAGGCTCTCCCGGACCCGCGCGGCGAGCACCCCGTGGTCGCGGGCGGCGACCGGGTTGCCGGCGTAGGACGCGGGCGCCCGCCCCGGCTCCGCCGGAAGGCACGCCGCTCCCCCGCCGAACACGGCGTCGTAGTACCCGACCTGCTCGGACGGCGTGAGCACGACGTCCGGGAACAGCGCGTGGAGCGTCTCCGGCTCGATCCCTTCGAGGACGTGGAGAGCCTCCCGCGCCTCGTCCGCCGACCCGCCGTCGCGCAGCACGCGCAGCGCGGCGGCCTCTCCGGAGAGCCTCGGGTCGGGAATCCCCCGCACCCGCACCCGCCCGGCCTCCTCCGTTGATCCGCGGCGTGTCGTTGTTTTCGGCGCCTCCATAAGAACGACTCGCCGCAGATCAACGAGACCGTCGAGGGTCGCCCAGTCGATGACAGGGGTGTCCGGGGCGGGTGGGGCGTCCTTGTGGAGGACGACGTCGTAGCGGTGGCGGGTCAGTTCGTTGTGGTGGGTGCCACGCTTGGTGAGGGCGTCCACGCGGGACGGTCCGTCGAGGGCGGAGAAGAAGGCCGGGTCGAGGAGGAGCTCCTTCTCCATGCGGACGGCGCGGTCGACTGCGTCCAGGTCGCCGGCGCCGCGTCCGGCCTGGATCGCGGCGTGCAGGAGGCGGATGGTGCGCAGGTCGCGGACGTCGCCGATGAACAGCGCCCCGCCCGGGGCGAGGAGCCGCATCGCCTTGCCGATGACGTCCTGGAGGTAGGCGGCGCCCGGGAAGTACTGGACGACCGAGTTGATGACGATCGTGTCGAAGTGCTCCTCCGGCAGGCCGGCGGTGTCGTGGGCCGGCCTGCAGCTCAGCCGGACGGGCGAGTCCGGGCCGAGATCGTGCCACCCCTGGGGGGACGACCCCCCAGACCCCCCGGCGGCTCCGCCGAGGTCGCGCCACCCCTGGGGGGACGACCCCCCAGACCCCCCGGCGGCTCCGCCGAGGTCGCGCCACCCCTGGGGGGACGACCCCCCAGACCCCCCGGCGGCTCCGCCGAGGTCGTGGCGGAGCTTGTCGATGACGGGCGCGGAGAAGTCGGTGCCCCAGTACTCCTCGCTCTCCGGGGCCAGGCGGGTGAGGAGGAGCCCGGCGCCGACGCCGATCTCCAGCACGCGGCGCGGCCGGAGCGCCCGGATGCGGTCGACGGTCGTCTCCCGCCATTCGCGCATGTCGTCCAGCGGGATGGGGGCGCCGTCGTAGCTGCTGTCCCAGCCGGCGAACTCCTCGGCGTGGACGACCGTGCCGACCTCGGTGTACTCGGCGTCGTAGATCTGCCGCCACTCGGCGAGCTGCTCGTCGGCGGCGCCCTCGCGGGTGCCGTCCGGGACGATGTAGCCGACGAGCCGCTTCACTCCGGGGACGCCGGTCTCGGCGGCGACGACCGCGGCCTGCCCGACGCCGGGCTCGGCGGCGAGCGCGGTCTCGATCTCCTCCAGCTCGACGCGGTAGCCGCGGATCTTGACCTGGTCGTCGGTGCGGCCAAGGAAGTCGATGTTGCCGTCCTCGCGGACGCGGACGAGGTCGCCCGTCCGGTACATGCGGCCGCCCGCCCGCGCGCCGGCGGCGAACGGGTCGGCGACGAACCGCTCGGCGGTCAGGTCGGCGC
The DNA here is from genome assembly GCF_041463655.1 of Actinomadura monticuli. Classification (NCBI taxonomy): domain Bacteria; kingdom Bacillati; phylum Actinomycetota; class Actinomycetes; order Streptosporangiales; family Thermomonosporaceae; genus Actinomadura; species Actinomadura monticuli. The sequence continues at coordinate 105,743 of NZ_JAXCEI010000016.1, read as the reverse complement.
GGCCGAGGTAGCCGCGCGCGAGGCCGGCGCCCGCGATGTACAGCTCGCCCGGCGCGCCCGGCGGGACGGGACGCAGCCAGCCGTCGAGGACGTAGCCGCGGGTGTTCCAGATCGGCTTGCCGACGGTCGGGGAGGCGCTGTCCGCGGTGCCGCCGCCGAGCGTGTTGATCGTGTACTCGGTCGGCCCGTACAGGTTGTAGCCGAGGACCCCCTCGGCGCGGGCGAGCCGGTCCCAGACGGAGGTCGGGACGGCCTCGCCGCCGAGGAGGACGAGCGGCGGCCGGTGCCCGCCGTCCAGGAGGCCCTCGTCGAGGAGCTGCTGGGCGTAGGTCGGCGTCACGTTGATGACGTCGATGCGGTGCCGCCGCAGGTAGGCGGTGAGCGCTTCGGCGTCGCGGCGCAGGTCCTCGTCGCAGACGTGCACCTCGTGGCCTTCGATGAGCCAGAGGAGCTCCTCCCACGACATGTCGAAGGAGAAGGAGACCGTGTGCGCGATGCGGAGCCGCCGCCCTGCGGAGGCGACGACCGGGTCGAAGATGTTGGCGCGGTGGTTGAACTGCATGTTGGTGAGGCCGCGGTACGGCGTCACCACGCCTTTGGGGCGTCCCGTCGAGCCGGACGTGTAGATGACGTAGGCGGGGTGGTCGAGCCGGTCCTGGGAGCCAGGGGCGAAGTCGCCCAGTTCGGCGGCGGTCAGGTCGGCGCCGGGCAGGCCCGCGAGGGCCTTGGCGGTCTCCGGGTCGTCCAGGGCGAGGGTCGCGCCGCCGAACGTGAGCCCGGCGGCGATGTCGCGGTGGGAGACGAGGCAGGCGGGGGCGGCGTCCCGCAGCATGAAGTCGAGCCGGTCGGCCGGATAGTCGAGTTCCAGGGGCAGGTAGGCCGCGCCCGTGCGCAGGACGGCGAACAGCGCGACGACCATCTGCGCGGACCGGGGCAGCGCGAGGGCGACGACCTTCTCGGGGCCCGCGCCGTTCGCGAGCAGGAGGCGGGCGAGGCGGTTGACCTCGGCGTTCAGCTCCCCGTAGGTGAGGCGGACGCCGGGGAGGGAGACCAGCGCGAGGTCGCCGGACTGCTCGGCGGCGCGTTCGGCGAGCAGTTCCGCGACCGTCAGCTCGGGGACGGGGTGCAGCGCCTCGTCCCAGTCGCGCCGGAGCCGGTCGTGCTCTTCGGGGAGGAGGAGGTCGAGGCGGCCGCAGGCCGTCTCCGGGGCCTCGGCGAGCCGCCGCAGGACCGTGACGTAGCGGTCGGTGACGCGTTCGGCCTCGGCGCGGGTGAACGCGTCCCCCCGGTACATGACGCGGAGTCCGGCGCCCGGTTCGACGACCATGGTCAGGGGGTAGTGGGTGGCGTCGCGGACCTCGCGGCCGGTGACGCGCAGGTCGCCGTCCGGGCCGAAGCCGCGGCCGGTCGGCATGCCGGGGAAGTTCTGGAAGACGAACAGCGTGTCGAAGAGCGTGCCGAGGCCAGTGGCGCGCTGGACGTCGGCGAGCGCGACGAACGCGTGGTCGAACAGCTCGGACCGGGCCGTCTGGACGCGGTCGAGCACGGCCGCCAGGGTGTCCGCCGCGCCGGCCCGCACCCGGACGGGGACGGTGTTGAACAGCAGGCCGACCATGGACTCGACGCCGTCCACGTCCGGGTGGCGCCCGGAGACGGAGGCGCCGAAGACGACGTCGTCGCGGCCGGTGAGGCCCATCAGGACGAGGCCCCACGCGGTCTCGAAGAGGGTGCTCGGGGTGACGCCCCGCTCGCGGCCTGCGGCGTCCAGCCGGTCGGCGAGCCCGGACGGCAGCGGCCGGTGCAGCTCCCCGGCGTCCGCGAGGTCGGCCGGGGCGCCGACCAGGCCGGGACGCAGCAGGGCCGGCTCGTCGAAGCCGTCCAGGGCGCGGCGCCACGCGTCCGCGGCGGCGGCCTTGTCGCGGGTCGTGACCCAGTCCAGGAAGGCGCGGAACGGCCGGACGGGCCGGGCCGCCTCCGCGGCGGCGTCGGTGTACGAGCGGAGCAGCGAGGTGACGAGGAGGCCGCCCGACCAGCCGTCCAGGAGGATCAGCTCGGAGGTCAGGATCAGCCGGTGGTCGTCGGCGGAGAGGCCGGCCAGCGCGAACCGGATCAGCGGCGGCTCGCCGGGACGGAACGGCTCGGCCCGCTGGGCGTCGGTGAACGCCTCCAGGTCGTCCGGGGCCACGACGGCGTGCGTCCACGGCACCTCGAAGTCGCCGGGGACGAACTGCACGGCGCGGTCGCCGTCCGTCCGGAACCCGGCGCGGAGGTTGGGGAACTTCTCCAGGACGGCGCGCGCCGCGGCCGCCATCCGTTCCGGGTCGACCGGCCCGGACAGCTTCACCACGGCCTGCTGGACGTAGACGTCGCGGCCCTCGCCGGCGAGCATCAGGTGGAAGAGGAGCCCTTCCTGGAGCGGGGAGACTGGCAGTTCGCCGGCCGGTTCGGCCGCCTGTGCGGGTGCCGCGGCCGCGGCGGGCGCGGCGGCCGCGGCGAGGGCCTCGACCGTCCGGAGGCGGAAGACGTCGCGGACGGTGAACGACAGCCCGGCGCGGCGGGCGCGGGCGACGAGGAGCGCCGCGCCGATGCTGTCGCCGCCGGTGCGGAAGAAGTCGTCGCCGGCGCCCACGGCGTCGCGCCCGAGGACGCTCGCGGCGAGCCGGGCGAGGACGCGTTCCGGCTCGGTCGTCGGCGCCCGCCCTCCGGCGGGGCGGCCCGGCTCGGGGAGCGAGCGCCGGTCGACCTTGCCGTTCGGGGTGAGGGGCAGCTCGTCCAGGACGACCAGCTCGGCCGGGACGAGGTAGCCGGGGAGCAGCCCGCGCAGCGACGCGTGCAGCGCCTCGGGGTCGGCGTCGCCGGCGACGTATCCGACGAGGCGGGATCCGTGCGCGGCGACGGCGGCCCCCCGCACGCCGGACTGCGCCGCGAGCACGGCCTCGACCTCGCCGGGCTCGATCCGGAAGCCGCGGATCTTGAGCTGGGCGTCGGTGCGGCCGAGGAAGTCGAGCCCGCCGTCCGGGCGGCGGCGGACGCGGTCGCCGGTCCGGTAGAGGCGGGAGCCGGGCGGGCCGAACGGGTCCGCGACGAACCGCTCGGCGGTGCGGGCCGGGTCGCCGAGGTAGCCGCGCGCCAGCCCGTCGCCCGCGAGGTACAGCTCGCCGACGGGGACCTCGCGGAGCGCGGCGTCCAGGACGTGGGCGCGCGTGTTGGCGATGGGCGCCAGTCCCCCCGGCCCGTCGCCGGGCAGCGCGACGAGGCTGTCGCCCGCGGCCTCCGAGCACCCGTACAGGTTGACGAGGCGGGCCGGGACCCGCTCGGCGAGCGCGGCCGGCAGCGCCTCGCCGCTGCTGATCCAGGTGGTGACGGACGGCGGCAGCCCGTTCTCGGCGAACGCGGCGAGCAGGCTGGGGACGAGCGTGACGAGCCGGGCGTCGTGCCGGTCGATGAAGGCCGCGAGCGCGACGGCGTCGGCCGCGGTCGCGTCGTCGGCGACGGCGACCGTGTCGCCGGCGGCGAGACCGCCGAGCAGCTCGGTCGTGCCGTCGATGAACGCGGGCGAGGACTTCGCGACGCGGACGCCGGGCGCGGCGAGGTCCGCGCCCCAGGCGAGCCGGTTGGCCAGCGCGCGCTGGGTCCCGGCGACGGCCTTGGGGGTCCCGGTCGAGCCGGAGGTGAAGATCACGTAGGAGAGGTGGTCGGGCCGGACGTCCGGGCGTTCGCGGCGGGGCGCGTCCCGGGGCGGCTCGTCGCGGCCGAGGACGAGCAGCGGCCGGACGGCGTCCAGCATCGCCTCGATCCGGGCGGCCGGGTACGACAGGTCGATCGGCAGGTAGGCCGCGCCGGTCTTGAGGACGGCGAGCAGCGCGACGGCGAACCCGGCGGAGCGGGGCAGCGCGAGCGCGACGACCTTCTCGGGGCCGGCGCCGGCGGCGGCGAGCCGGTCGGCCAGCGCCTCGGCCCGGGCGTCCAGGTCGGCGTAGGTCAGGGCGGTGCCGCCGAAGACGACGGCGGTCCTGCCGGGGGTCCGGGCCGCCTGCTCCTCGATGAGCGCGGCGGCCGTCGGGGCGGGGAGGCCGCGGGCGGTGTCGGGGTGCTCGACGGGGGCGCCGAGGGAGGAGAGCCGCCGCCCCGGGTCGGCGGTGACCTGGGCGAGCAGCTCGCCCAGGCCGTCCAGGAGCCCCTCGACGGTGGCGGCGTCGAAGAGGTCGGTCGCGAACGCGGCGAACCCCTCGACCTCGTCGTCGCCCTCGGCGAAGTAGAGGTCGAGGTCGAACTTGACGCCGTCGGTCTCGGGGAGGAACGGTTCGGCCCGGACGCCGGGCAGCGCGAGGCGGACGTCGTCCAGCCTCTGGTGGACGATCATCACCTGGAACAGCGGGCCGCGCGCGAGCGAGCGCTCGGGGGCGAGGCGGTCCACGACCCGCTCGAACGGGACGTCGGCGTGGGAGAACGCGGCGAGGTCGGCGCCGCGCACCCGGTCGAGCAGTTCGCCGAACGTCGGGTCGCCGGACAGGTCGGTGCGCAGCACGAGCGGGTTGACGAAGACCCCGACCAGGTCGGCGAGGTCCTCGTCGGCGCGGCCGGCGATGGGCGAGCCGAGCGCGATGTCGTCGCCCGCGCCGGACCGCTGGAGCAGCGCGGCGACGGCGGCGTGCAGCACCATGAACACGCTGGTCCCGGTGTCGCGGGCCAGCCTCCGGACCCCGGCGGCGGGGAGCCGGAAGGGGACGAGGCCGCCGCGGTGGCTCGCCTCGGCGGGGCGCGGCCGGTCGAACGGCAGGACCGTCTCCTCGGGCAGGCCCGCGAGGGCGTCCGCCCAGAAGTCGAGCTGCGGGGCCGGGTCCGGCGCGGCCTCGCGCTGCCAGGCCGCGTAGTCGGCGTACTGGACGGGCAGGGGCTCCCAGCCGGGCGCGCGCCCGGCCAGCCGGGCCTCGTAGGCGCGCGCCAGGTCGGCCAGCAGCGGCGTGAACGACCATTCGTCGGCGGCGGCGTGGTGCAGCAGCAGGACCAGCGACCAGTCGTCGTCGCCGGTGCGCAGGAGGGTCCCGCGGACGGGCAGGTCGCGGCCGATGTCGAAGGCGTGCGCGGCGGCCTCCCGCTCCAGGGCCGCGCGGCGTTCCGGGGTCTCGTCGCGCGCGTCGGCGACGGCGAGGCGGACGCGGGCGTCCGGTCCCTGGACGCGCTGGACGGGGAGGCCGTCCGGTCCTTCGACGAGCAGCGTGCGCAGCGCCTCGTGGCGGGCGACGACGTCTTCGAACGCGGCGCCGAGCGCGTCCGCGTCCACGGGTCCGCGGAGGCGGAGGCCGAGCGGGAGCGCGTAGGACGCGGACGGGCCGCGCAGCCGCTCCTCCAGCCAGAGGCCGCGCTGCGCCGCCGACGCCGGGACGGTCTCCGGCCGCTCGACGTCGCGGACCCGCACCGCGTCGGTCCGCACGAGCCGGGGCGCGAGCGCGGCGACGGTCGGGGCCTCGAACACGTCCGCGATGGACAGCGTCCCGCCCAGCTCGGCGCGGGCCCTGGCCGCGACGCGGGTCGCCAGCAGCGAGTGCCCGCCGAGCGCGAAGAAGTCGTCGTCGACGCCGATGCCGTCGACGCCGAGCAGGTCGGCGAAGATGGCGCACAGCGCCGCCTCGCGGGCGTCGCGCGGGGCGCGCCCGGAGACGCCGGCCTCGGGGGCGGGCAGCGCGGCGCGGTCGAGCTTGCCGTTGACCGTGCGGGGCAGCGCGTCCAGGGCGATGAGGGCGGACGGCACCATGTACTCGGGCAGCGCCCTGGCGAGCCCGTCGCGGATGGCCGACTCGTCCGCGTCTTCTGAGGGGACGTAGTAGCCGGCGAGCCTGGGCTCGCCGGGACGGTCCTCGCGGACCACGACCGCGGCCTGCGCGACGCCCGGCTGCGCGGCGAGGACCGCCTGCGTCTCGGCCGGCTCGATCCGGAAGCCGCGGATCTTCACCTGGTCGTCGGTGCGGCCGAGGTACTCGATCCCCCCGTCGCGGGTGCGGCGCGCCAGGTCGCCCGTCCGGTACATGCGGGTGCCGGGCGGCCCGAACGGGTCGGCGACGAAGCGCTCCGCCGTGAGGCCGGGGCGGCCGGCGTAGCCGCGGGCCAGTTGCGCGCCCGCCAGGTACAGCTCACCGGGCACGCCCGGCGGGACGGGGCGCAGTCCCGCGTCGAGGATGTGCGCGCGGGTGTTCCAGAACGGGCCGCCGATGCCGGACGCGGGCAGGTCCGCGGACGTCGCCCAGATCGTCGCCTCGGTCGGCCCGTACATGTCGGTCGCGAGCGCCGCCGTCTCGGCGAGGGACGCGGCGAGCGCGGCGGGCAGCGCCTCGCCGCCGACCAGCACCCGGAGCCCCTTCAGCGCCGCCGGGTCGAGGCTGCCGAGCAGCGACGGCGTGCCCTGCACGATCGTGGCGTCCCGCAGCAGCCCGGCGAGGGCGGCGGGGTCGCGGACCTCGGCGCGGTCGGCGAGGACGACCGTCGCGCCGCCGATCAGGGGCGCGAACAGCTCCAGCGCGGCGATGTCGAACGCGATCGTCGTCACCGCGACCAGCCGGTCCCCGGGGCCGAGCCGCAGCTGCGCCCGGGTGCAGAGCAGGAAGTTCGCCAGCGCGCCGTGCGGGACCGCGACGCCCTTCGGACGTCCGGTCGAGCCGGAGGTGTAGACGACGTAGGCGAGCTGGTCCGCGGCCGGTTCGGCGGGAGGCGCGGCCGGCGGCCGGAGGGGGCCGTCCAGGGCGAGGAGGTCCGTGGTGTCCGGGAGGAACCGCGCGGTCTCCGGGGTGGCGATCGCGCAGAGGGGCCGGGCGTCGTCCAGCATGTGGGCGAGCCGGCCGGCGGGATGGTCGAGGTCGAGCGGCAGGTACGCGGCGCCGGCCTTGAGGACGCCGAGCAGCGCGACGACGAGGTCCGGCGTGCGGGGCAGCGCCAGCGCGACGACGCTCTCGGCGCCCGCGCCCCTGGCCCGGAGCTCCGCGGCGAGCGCCGACGACCGCTCGTCCAGGTCCGCGTACGTGAGGGAGCGCTCCCCCGCCTCGACGGCCGTCGCGCCGGGGGTGCGGGCGGCCTGCTCCGCGAACAGCGCGACGACGTTCGTGCCGGGCACCGGGTGGCCGGTGGCGTTGGCCGCCTCGACGAGCGCGCGCTCGTCCGCGCTCATGAGGTCGAGTGCGCCGATGGGGCGGTCCGGGTCGGCGAGCGCGCCGGCGAGCAGGGTCTCCAGGTGGACGAGCAGCGCGTCGATGCGCTCGTCGTCGAACAGCTCGCGCCGGAACGTGGCCTCCACCGTCATGCCCTGCGGCCGGACGAACGCCTCCAGCGAAAGGTCGAAGTGCGTGGTGCCGTTGTGGATGTGCGTCCAGCTCGACGTGATGCCGGGCAGGTCGAGCTCGCCGATCTCCTGGGCGAGGAAGAGGAGCATCGTGTCGAAGAACGCCGACCGTCCCCGTCCGCGCGCGGGGCGGAGCTCCCGGACGATGCGGTCGTAGGGCAGCGCCTGGTGCGCGAAGCCGCCGGCGACCGTCCGGCCGGTGCGCCGCAGCGCGTCCCGGAACGTGGGCGCGCCCGACAGGTCGGTGCGGAGCACGAGCGTGTTGCCGAAGTTGCCGACGAGCCGCTCGATCCCGGCGTGCTCGCGGTTCATGACCGCCGACCCGATCGCCACGTCGTCCGCGCCGGTGTAGCGGTGCAGAAGGACGGCGTAGGCGGCGAGCATCACCGTGTACGGGGTGACGTTCTCCTCGGCGGCGAGCCTGCGCATCCCCTCGGTCACGGCGGCGTCGAAGCGCCGCGCCCGCCGCCCGCCGCGCTCGTCCGCGACGGCGCCGCGCGGGCGGTCGGCGGGCAGGTCGAGCGGCGCGGGCGGCGGATCGAGGCGCTCCCGCCAGTAGGCCAGGTCGTCCTCGTCGTCGGCGCGGCGCCGCTCCCACTCGGCGTAGTCGGCGTACTGGACGTCCAGCGCGGGCAGCCCGTCCGGCTCCCCGGTGACGGCCGCGCGGTAGAGGGCCGACAGGTCGCGCGACAGCGAACCCCACGTCATCCCGTCCCACGCGATGTGGTGCACGACCAGGACCAGCGCGTGCCCGTCGTCGCCGAGCCGGAGCAGCTGGAGCCGGATCGGCCGTTCGTCGCGCAGGTCGAACGGCGTCGCGGCGAGTTCGGCGGCCCGCGCCTCGGCGTCCTCGCAGTCGAGGGGCGGGAGCTCCAGCGTGTCGTCCGCCCCGACGACCTGTACCGCCTGGACGGGGTCCCCCGTACGGTGACGCTCCGCCTCCGGTGAGGGGAGGGGCTCCGGCGCGTCCGCGTAGGTCGTCCGCAGGACGGCGTGGCGGCGGATCAGCCCGCGCAGCGCCTCCCGGAGGGCACCGGTGTCGAGCGGCCCGTCCATGCGGATGAGCAGGCAGACGTTGTAGGCGGGGCTGTCCGGAAACGCGCGGTGGTGCAGCCACATGCTCTGCTGCGCAGAAGACAGGGGCGCGGGTCCGTCCGATCCGCGAGGGGCGATCCCGGCGGCGCCGGAACCGAGCCCGGCCTCGGCCATCATCCGCCGCATCAGTTCGCGTCGCCGCTCCGTCGTCGTCTGCACGCCCGCTCTTTCGTCCGACTCCATGATCGCGAGTTAGGTTAGCCTTGCCTATGGCGAGCACACAAGGTTAGCCTTACCTAACTTGATCTTCCCGGTCGTGAGAGGGAGTTGGCTGCCTTGTCCATCGGTCTGCGCACGGATGCCGAACCCGCGGAGCACGTCCTGGAGTGCGCCGCGGAGCCGCTCGCCGCCATGGCCCGGCTGGCCGGCTCCGGCCTGTTCGGCGACTACGTCGTGTACGAGCGGCCCGGCTCCTGGACGTTCGCGGGCGGTGTGCTCGGCGAGGTCGTCCTGGAGGCCGGCACCGTCCACGCCCGCTGGCACGGGCTCCCCCCGTCCGCCCGGCCCTGGTCGGGCCGCCCCGCCGACGCGCTCCGCGACGCGTTCGCCGAGGCCCCGCCCGGCTGGAACGCCTACGGCTGGATCGCGTTCGAGTTCGCCGCGCCCCACCCCGCCGGCCGCCTCGCGCACCTGATCGTCCCGCGCACGGAGGTGCGGGTCTCCGGCGGCCGCGCCCACGTCACCGGCCCCGGCGCCGAGCGGGTCGCCGACCTCCTCGCCGAGGCCGGGCCGGTCGCCGGCGCCCCCTCCCCCGTCGACGTCCGGGTCGGCGGCGACGCCTACCGCGCCAAGGTCGCCGAGGCCGTCGCGGAGATCCACGCGGGCCGCTACCAGAAGGTCATCGTGTCCCGGCGCCTGGACGTCCCGCACCCCGTCGACGTCATCGCCACCTACGTGCGCGGGCGGGAGGCCAACACGCCCGCCCGGTCCTTCCTCCTCGACCTCGGCGGTCTCCAGGCGGCCGGGTACAGCCCGGAGGTCCTCGCGACCGTGGACGCCGGCGGCCGCGTCATGACCCAGCCCCTCGCGGGCACCCGCGCGTTCGGCGCCGGCGCCGACGCCGACGCCCGCACCCGCCGCGAACTGGAGAACGACCCGAAGGAGATCTTCGAGCACGCCGTCTCCGTCCGCACGTCCCTGGAGGAGCTCCGCCGCGTCTGCGACCCGGCCACCGTCCAGGTCACCGACTTCATGACCGTCAAGGAGCGGGGCAGCGTCCAGCACCTGGGCTCCCGCGCCGTCGGCACCCTCGCGCCGGGCCGCTCGCCGTGGGACGCCCTGTTCCCCGGCGTGACCGCGTCCGGCATCCCGAAGCCCGCCGCGATCGAGGCGATCACCCGCCTGGAGGACCGGCGCGGCATGTACTCCGGCGCCGTGGTCGCCGTCTCCCACGACGGCGCCCTCGACTCGGCCCTCGTCCTCCGCGCGCTCTACAGCGAGAACGGCCGCGCGTGGCTCCGCGCCGGCGCCGGCATCGTCGGCGCCTCCACCCCCGGCCGCGAATACGAGGAGACCTGCGAGAAGCTCTCCAGCATCGCCCCCCACGTCGTCCCCCTCGCCTGACCCGGCGCACGGGCGGGTAGGGACCCGCCATGCCGGAACTTCCCGACGTCGAGGGATTCCGCCGGGTGCTGTCCGAGCACACCGGCGAGCCGATCGTGTCGGTGTCGGTGCTCGATGGCGGCGTCCTGCGCGGCGTCACCGCCCGGCGGCTGTCCGCGGCGCTGCGCGGCCACCGGTTCGAGGAGCCGCGGCGGCACGGCAAATGGCTCCTCGCACCGGCCGGCGGCCCGGTCCTCCTGCTGCACTTCGGCATGACCGGCTCGCTCACCTGGCACGGCGCGGCCGAGCCGCAGCACCGCCACGACCGCGTCGTCTGGCGCCTCCCGGACGGCGAGCTGCGCTACCGCGACATGCGCAAACTCCAGGGCGTCCACCTGGACGACGCCGAGAGCGTGCTCGGCGACCTCGGCCCAGACGCCTTGGACGTCTCCCGCCGCGACCTCGCCCGCCTCCTCTCCCACCGCCGCGGACGGCTGAAACCGGCCCTGACCGACCAGACGGTGATCGCGGGCCTGGGCAACCTCCTGGCCGACGAGATCTGCTGGCGCGCTCGCGTCAACCCGCTGCGCGCCGCCTCGGACCTGGACGCGGACGAACTGACGGCCCTCCACCGCGCGCTCCGCCGCGTCCTGCGCGACTCGATCAGGGCCGAACGCGTCCCGCCACGCGACACCTGGCTCACCGGAGCCCGCGACAAGCCCGACGCCGCCTGCCCCCGCTGCGGCGCCCCCCTGAGCAGCCGCCGCGTCTCGGGCCGCCGGACCGTCTGGTGCCCCAACTGCCAGCCGGAATGACGCCCGGCTGGGAGCCGAGGCGCGTCGGCTCCCAGCCGGGAGCGGAGAGTGCGCTCGACGTCCCCTATGACGCAGATCACACAAAGGGTGTGCGCAGCCGCCTTCCCGCCCGTTGATCGACACCGGCAAGGCCGATTTCCCCGCACAGGCCACCGACTACGTCGACGTCCGCTGACCGGCCGCAGCCGAGGCGAGGGGATGACGCGCGTCCCTCGTCGAGGGCGTCGCTCGACGGCCCGTGTCGAGTGAGGGGACCTCCCGGAAACCTCGGTGGCACAAGGCCGGCTGGATCGGCACCGGAACCGGCCTCGCCTCCGCTGCACGGCTGCCAAGGCCGCCGTATCACGTAGGCCGGCCGAGGGAGAAGCGGTACGGGCCGGGAACGTCCGGCCTGAACGCTATGGTGCGTCTTCATGAGCACACTCCATGCCAGCCCTGATGAGAAGGTCCCGGCGTGAGCCGCTACAGAGGACCCGCCACCCTGATCGGCAGCGGCGGAGCCGAGGTCGAGGTCTACGTCGACCTGCGCTCCAAGCAGCGGGAGTGGTCGGGGACGGCGACCATCGACGGCTTCGACGCCGACGACCCGCACGACCGGACGCTGAGACTTCCCGACGGCCGCGAGGCACAGGTCACGCTCGGTGATTCCCCGGTCTGGTCTGACGTCATCACGCTGGTCGGAAGCGGTCCGCCGCCCTTCGCCTGAACCACCGTTTCGTCCGCGTCCCGGGGCCTCGACGTCATCCGCCGGCTTCCGGGGCGGGCGGCCGGGCGGGGCCGCAGAGGGCCGTGGGGAGGGCGTCGTCCATGGCCTCGTCCAGGGCCGGCCCGCCGCCGGGGTTGAGGTTGACCATGACGGTGGCCTGCCGGCCGTCCATGGTGGCCGCCGTGCGGACGCTGAAGCCGAGCATGTCGCCGTCGTGGCCCCAGAAGCCGTGCGGGCAGCCGGGACGGTCGGTGGCGGGGAGCCACTGCAGGCCCAGGCCGTACGCGGAGCCTGACGCGCGCCCGGTCGGCCGGGTGTGCAGCATCTCCCGCAGTTGCGCCGGCTTCAGCAGGCGTCCGCGCAGGAGGGCGGCCAGGAACCGGTCGAGGTCGGCGGCGCTGGAGATCATGCCGCCCGCGGCTCCGGCGACGGACGGGTTGAGGCGCGTGATGTCCACCAGATCGGACCCCGGACGCACGTATCCGCGAGGGTGCGGCCCGGGGATGCCGGGGGCGTCGCGCGGCACGAACGTGTCGTGCAGCCCGAGCGGGACGATGACGCGCCGGCGGACCTCGTCCCCGTACGGGTGCCCGGTCACCCTCCCAATGATCATCCCGGCGAGCAGGTAGTTGGTGTTGGAGTAGCCCCATCCCTCGCCCGGAGTGAACTCGCGGGGGTGCGGCAGGGCGATGTCCACGAGCTCCTGCGCGTCCCAATGCCGCAGCGGGTCCTTGAGCACCTCCAGCGGGGACAGGTGGTCCAGGACGTCCGGCAGGCCGCTGGTGTGCTGGAGCAGCTGCCGGACGGTGATCCGCCGTCCGTCGTTGTCGGCGCCGCGCACCACGCCGGGCAGGTACCGCTCCACCGGGGCGTCCAGGTGGATCCGCCCTTCGCCGGCGAGTTGGAGGACGACGGCGGCGGTGAACGTCTTGGTGGCGCTGCCGATCCGGAAGCGGCTGCGGGGGTTCATCGGCGCGCCGGTCCGCACGTCGGCGACGCCTGCGGCGGCGACCTGGCGGCCGTCCCGGCCGTCGACGCGCGCGAGCGCCCCCGGGGCGCCGTCCGGGCCGGTGAGCCGCTCCACCACCGGCCGCAGCCCGCCCCCGCCGGCCGCGACCGCCGGGCTCGCCGAAGCCGCCACCGCCGCCGCCGCGATTCCCGACACGACGGGCCCGAGCACGTTTCCTGTGATCATGGCCGTCACGATAGGGAGCGGCGCGGCGGCCGCACATCCGCCGCATGAGCCATCCCCGCCCTCACTCCCAGCGGGGAGCGGCCAGGCGTCAACCCATACTCACTACGTGCGGGCTGGTGCCGCGCCGGAGTCCGTCTCGGCGTCCCGTGCGGGATCATGTCCGGGTGACCAGCGAGATCCGCATGAGCGGCACCGGTTCCGCGGAGGCCGCCGATGCCCGAGCGTGAGCTGTACATCTCGGTCGACGTCGAGGCCGACGGGCCGATCCCGGGCCCGTACTCCATGCTGAGCTTCGGCATGGCGGCATGCGGCACCTACGACGGGCACGACTTCGCGCCGCGCGACCCGGCCGAGTCCACGTTCTACGCGGAGCTGAAACCCGTCAGCGACGACTACATCCCCGCGGCACTGGCGGTCAGCGGCCTGGACCGCGACCGGCTCGCCGCCGAAGGCCGCGAACCGGCCGAGGCGATGAACGCGGCCACCGCGTGGGTGACCGGGGTGACCGCGGCGGCGAACGCCTCCCCGGTCCTGGTCGCCTACCCTCTCGGCTTCGACTGGATGTTCCTGTACTGGTACTGGACGCGCTTCGCCGACACCGGCTCCCCGTTCGGGCATTCGCGGCACCTGGACGTGAAGAGCCTGTACGCGGCCAAGGCCGGCGCCATGGTCACCCGCTCGACCAAACGGCAGATGCCCCCCGAACTGCTCTCGGACCGGCCGCACACCCACAACGCGTTGGACGACGCGATAGAACAGGCGGAACTCGTCCAGAACCTCATCCGGTGGCCCGGACGGTGATGTCGTCGCGGGTGGCCGCCGGCCGGCCCCCAATTATGCCCGATGCCAATTCTCCTTTTATGGGCGGCTAAAAAGGAGAACCGGACCCCGCTGATCGACTTATCCGGATGCGGGACCGCCGGGCGCCCGACCGTTCGCACGAGGAGAATACCAAGGTCACCGGCATCCCAGGGCGGCGAATGAAGGACGAGGGCGGCATGCCCCGGACCGTTACCGCCTCCATTGCGGGGGTATCCCCGCCAGTGATCTTGTGTAACGATGCTACGGCCATTGGGAATGGCGGGCCTGCGTTGACGGGGACGGGGGGCTTCAGGGTGCGCACCAAAGTCCGAAGAACGATGCCTGAAACGGACAGGACGAGTGGCTTCCCAACCGTTCCCGCGATGAGGCCGCCCGAACCGGGCATCGAGGCGGCACCCGTCGAACCGCCGGGGTCACGAGGTCGTCAGCCGCTCATGCCACTTGTCCCCGCCGTACCGGCGCAGGACGTCCAGGATCTGCGCAGGCTCGACGGTCATGGCGTCCACACGGCAGAGATGGAACAGGCCGCGCCGCGCCTCCCACACCGGGGCGGGCTTCCGGGTGCGCGGCCGCCCGTATTCGGCCCGCGGTTCCACCGCGATCGTATGCCGCCCCGGATCGAATCCGATGCGTTCCACCGCGGACCACGGAATCTCGATCGTCGATTCGCGGACTCCCACCCCCAGGCCGCCGGAATCCACGGCGAGACGGTAGCCGTCCTTGACCTGAAGTACGCCGCGGCCGATGCCGATGGCCCCCGCCAACCCCACCAAACCCAAGATCAGCAGGCCCGGACTCTCGGTGAGGCCCCCGTAGATCCCGCCCGCGCCTATCACCAGCGAGAACAGCGCGGCCGCCACGCCCACGGGCAGTGTCCCGGACTTACGGGAGTGGAAGACGATTGTCTCGGACATTGCCCACCCTCTCTATGACGCCGCGATGCTAGCACGCCCGATCGGCGAGATAGGAGATTGTCGCCATGAGTGAAGAGACAAAGCACAGTGCCCAGGCGATTAACCGTGCGGCGAGCTTCGTCGCAACCGAGCCGAAAACATATCTCAACGGCGCGAAGACACTCGTCGAACAGCACACGAGCATGTCGCAGATCGCCTTCGGTGTCATCGGAATGCCGGCGATGTCGGCCTACGACTCCGCCCGGCAGAGCCAGGCGACGAATCTTCAGGACGGCGCCAAGAAGCTGGACGAGATGATCGCCGGAATGCTCGAGGTGGCGGGCCGGTTCGACGCGGCGGAGCGGGCCAACACGATCGACCCCGCACGCAAGTTCAGCGTGGACACCAGCGCACCCAAGCAGGGCACGGACGTGTCGGTGCGGGAGGCCGTCGAGTCCGCGCCGGCCACCGCGGGCGTCGGGCTGGGCGCCGCCTTCATGGCGGTGGCCGGCGCGCTCGGCGCGGCCAGCTTCCTCGCCCCCACCGCCCTGATCGCGGCCACCGCCTGGTGGCTCGTCAGACCCGACGACAACGAGATCGCCCGCGCCAAGGGTACCTGGGAGAAGGCCTCGGACTACTTGGAGAAGTTCAGCCTGGACAATTCGCTGAGCATCCTCGGCGACGAGGAATGGTCCAACGCCAGCGCGAGCAGGCACGCATTCAACGAATGGGTGAAGGCGTTCGGAACGGAAGCGGGGCAGGCCAAGGCGAATGCCGACTCGATGGCGACCACCATGGAGTCGATCACCAATTCACTGCACACGATGATGGACATGACCGCGGCGATCGCGTTCGCCGCGCTGGCCTATCTGATCTATCTGACGCTCTTCGACGCGACCCCGGCGGCGCCCGCGGCCGAGGCCGCCAAGGAGATGCTGGGCTCGGTGCTCGGGGTCACCGTGGCCGGCGGGATCGTCGTCACCATCGGCTACTTCCTCTGGCAGGCGTGGGGCGTGCTCAGCACGGCGATGCAGACCGCGCAGGGCTTCAAGAAGCTGGAGATCGGCGTGGGCGGGCCGGAGACGACGTTCATCGACCTGAAGGTCGACTGGCAGGGCCTCGATATCAAGCCTCCGAACGACTGAGCCCCAAGGAGCCGGAGATGTCAACGGGAAACCCAGAACTCGACCGCTTCATCTCGAGCGCGATGGAGCAGGCCCGCAAAGCGACGGAGATCCGCGAGCAGATCAGCGAGATCACCGGCGTCGGGGAGGCGTCCAAAGGGCAGATACGCGTCGAGGTGCAGTCGAGTGGCGCCCTGCGCGGCATCACGATCGACCCGCGTGCGATGCGCATGGGCTCCGAAGCCCTCGGCGAGGCGATCCTGGAAGCGGCCCAGAACGCGTCCCAGAACGTCCAGCAGCAGATCTCCCAGCTGATGGAGCCGATCACGGCCGCCAATCCGATGCTCCAGAAGGTGATGCGCGGCGAGACCCCGCAGATGCCGGAAGGCTTGGAGGACCTGCCCGACCGGATCGGCCGGTCCGGCGACCCCATGAAGGAGGTCACCGAGCAGCTCGAACGCGTCCGCAAGATGTTCGGCGCCTGACCGGACCGGGGCCGGTAGCGTCCGCCCCATGGACATGCCCGACCTGCCGGACCTGATCTGGCTCGTCGAGGACGAACCGGCATCGGAGTACGAGGCCTGGTCGTCCGCTTCAAGAACGACATGGACCCCTTCGCCCTGCAGGCGGGCCCCGTCACCCGCCTAACGTGGAACGTCACGTCACTCGGAATCTGGTGACCTCACGAAACGACGCGGATATTCTCCTGGTCGGCGCCGGGCTTCCGCACGGTCGACCGGGCGGGATCGTAGGTCGTCGCATGGTTGTGCGCGTTCGCGGTGAAGACCTTTTGCGGCGCGTTGCTGTGGTTGCATGTGTCCTCATGGGTTCTCCTGTGTATCTCCCGGCTGGGACTCCCCCTCGGCACGGAGAGGACGAGGATGGGCGTGGCGTTCGAGTCTTGGCGAGTACGCGGCAGCGCGTCGCGGCTCGGGCCGTCGACTTCCTTGTGGCCGTGCTGGTGCTCCTGGCGGCCGTGTCACCTGTCTACGCGTTCGTCTTTCTGGCCGAGGGCTTTTCTTCCTCGCAGATGCTGTGGGTGGCCGTTCCGGTCACGCTTCTCGCCATGGTGGGACCCGCGCTCCTACGCGTCGGGGCGATCGCGCGGTGGGGGTGCACGCTCGGGCAGCGGGTCGCCGGGATCCGGGTGGTGTGCGTGGAGGACGGGACGCGGCCGCCCGGGTGGCGGCGGTCCTTTCGCCGGTACACGCTCCCCCGGGCGTCATCGTCCGTCCCGCTGATCACGGACCCGTGGGCGCACAGGAAGGACGAGCGCCTCGGGCAATGCCTGCACGACCGCCGGGCCAAGACGGTGGTGGTCCGGGCGGAGGCGCCGCCCGCACCCGTTGAGGCCGGTGGTTTGGCGGCGCTCAAGCCTTCCGGTTCGGTCGCCTCGAGTACCGACCATGTGCGGCGCTGGGAGAGGCGGGAGCTGCGGTGGCGCGTCGCGATCGGCTCTGTTGCGGGGGTTCTCGGGGTGACCGTTCTGGCGGCGCCGGTCGGCATCCCGCTCATGGCCGCCGGATCGTCCGCCGAGGGCAGTGCGGCGTTCGAGGTGAACACCTTCTACGACGATGACGTCCGGTTCACGAACGCCTTCGGCGGGCGTTCCGAGACCTACGAGCGTACGGCGGCCGAGGTTCTGGACGATGAGGACGGCTGCCGCGCCGGTGCGACCAATGAGCGGGCCCGCGGTGTCCTGCGGCAGAGAGGGTGCGAGGGGCGGATCGAGATCGCGTTCAGGACCGCGGGCGGGGTGCTGGTCAGCAGCCACGTCCTCAGATTCGGCGACACGGCCGCGGCGCGCGACGCCGCGCGGCTGTTGCGGCACACCGATCTGCGGTTCGTGCCGGGTGGTGGCGTCGATCCGCCGGGCGGCGCCCAGGTCGGGCAGGTGGGGAGCGAGGATCGGTATGTCGTCGCGACCACCGCCGTGTCGCCGGCGCAGCCGGACGCGGCGGGGAAGGCGAAGAACGCCTTCCGGTTCATCCACGTCCCTACCCTCAACGTCATCCTCTGGCTGTGAAGGCGACGGGGATCGGGCCGGAATAGGGCGCTCGGTGCGCTCGGACGGTGAAAGCTCGTGTTCGCCTGGCGGGCCAGGTCAGGAGGGCGCCACTCGGGCCGCCAGGGTCTTCTTGCTGATCTTGCCGACGGGGGTGCGGGGGAAGGCGTCGGCGGTCTCCAGGCGGTCGGGGAACTTGTAGGCGGCCAGGCCGCGGGTGCGCAGGAACTCCTTGATCTCGGCGAGGGCCGGGGCCTTCCCGCCGTCCCTGAGGATGAGGAAGGCGCACGTCCGCTCGCCCATCATCGGGTCGGGGACGCCCACCACCGCGGCGTCGTGGACGGCCGGGTGGGCGAGCAGGTGGTTCTCCAGTTCCTCGGCGGAGACCTTGTCGCCTCCCCGGTTGATCTGGTCCTTCTCGCGGCCTTCGACGATCAGGTGGCCGGACGGGAGCCGCCGGACGAGGTCGCCGGTCCGGTAGAAGCCGTCCGGGGTGAAGGAGCGGGCGTTGTGCTCGGCGGCGCGGTAGTAGCCGCGCAGGGTGTACGGGCCCCGGGTCAGCAGTTCGCCGACGTCGCCGGGGGCCACCTGCTCGCCGTCTTCGTCGACGATGCGGATCTCGTCGGCGGGTGAGAGCGGGCGGCCCTGGGTCTGCTCGACGAGGTCGCTCGGGTCGTCCAGGCGGGTGTAGTTGAGGAGGCCCTCGGCCATGCCGAAGACCTGCTGGACCTGGCAGCCGAGGGTGCCCGGGACCTCGGCGGCGCGTTCGGCCGCGAACTTCGCGCCGCCGACCTGGAGGAGTTCGAGTGATGAGATGTCCTCCTCCTGCCAGGACACCGCGTCCAGCCAGAGGAGGGCGATCGGCGGGACCACCGCGCAGACCGTGGCGCGTTCGCGTTCGATGAGGGGGAACGCCTCGTCGGGCGAGCCGGACGGGGACAGGACGACCGTGCCGCCGGTGGCGAAGACGCCGAGGATGCCGGGGCAGGCGAGGGCGAAGTTGTGCGCGGCGGGCAGGACGACCAGGTAGACCGTGGCGGGTGTGAAGCCGCAGACCCCGGCGCTGGCCTCCAGGTTGTAGACGTAGTCGCGGTGCGTGCGGGGGATCAGCTTCGGCAGGCCGGTCGTGCCGCCGGAGAGCAGGAAGACGCCGATGTCGGCCGGTGACGGGGGCGTGGACTCGACGGGGTCGGCGTCGACGGAGGCGAGCGGGGTGAACTCCCCGGCGTCGCCGTCCACGATCACCCGGTCCACGGGGAGGGTGCGGGCCATGGCGCGGTAGTCGAAGTCGCCGTCGCGGTCGGCGCAGATGTAGGCGCGGGCCTCCGACAGCTCGCACAGGTAGCGGATCTCGCTCTCGCGGTGGGCGGGCAGGGCGAGGACGGGCGCCGCCCCGATGCGGACGAGGGCGAGGAACGTGACGACGAAGGCGGCCGTGTTCGGGAGCTGGACGACGACGCGGTCGCCGCGGCCGATGCCGAGGGCCAGGCAGCCGGCGGCGGCGCGGGCGGCGCGGGCGTCCAGTTCGGCGTAGGTGAGGCGGTCGTCGCCGGCGACGAGGGCCGTCCTGGACGGGTCGCCGCGCAGGACGTCGCCGAGGAGGCGGTCCTTCCAGTAGCCCTCGGCCTTGTAGCGGGCTTCGAGGCCGGCGGGCCAGGGGGTGAAGCCGTCCATGGTCACCGCCCGGCCAGCTGGGCTGGGGCGCCGGGGACCGGCTCGGCCGGGTCGGAGCCGAGGGCGACGATGCGGTTGCCGGCGTCGACGTGGACGACGCGGGGCTCGTGCCGGTCCCGGTCGGACTCGTCCACGGACGCGTAGGTGATGATGATGACCATGTCGCCGGGCTGGACCTGGCGGGCGGCGGCGCCGTTGATCCCGATGACGCCGCCGCCCGCCTCGCCGGTGATGGCGTAGGTGACGAGGCGGGAGCCGTTGGTGATGTCGACGACGTGGACCTGCTCCCCCTCGACGATGTCGGCCGCGGCCATGAGGTCCGCGTCGATCGTCAGGGAGCCTACGTAGTGCAGGTCCGCCTGGGTGACGGTTGCGCGGTGGATTTTTCCGTTCATCAGCATCCGCTGCACCGGTGCGTCCCCTTCTCCACGATCAACTAAGGCTAGGCTTACCTTAGCTACTCCCCCGGCAGAGGAGAACCCCGAGGATGCTCCGGCGACTGGCCATGGACATCAGTCCGCTGCGCGACAGCAGGCCGTTCCGCGACGTGTTCATCGCCCGCACGGTCTCGGTCTTCGGGATCGGGATGCTGGCCGTCGCGCTGCCCGTCCAGGTGTACGACCTCACCGGTTCCACCGTGCACGTCGGCGGGGTGTCGGCGGCGGAGGGGTTCGCGCTTCTCGCCGGGGTCCTGTGGGGCGGCGTCCTCGCCGACCGGCACGACCGGCGGCGGCTCATGCTGCGGGCGCGCGCGGCCGCGGGCGTCGGGTTCGTGCTGCTGGCGCTCAACGCCTTCCTGCCGTCGCCGTCGCTCGCCGCCCTGTACGTCCTCGCGGCGTGGGACGGCCTGGCGACCGGCGTCAGCGTCACCGCGCTCCTGGCCGCGACGCCCTCCCTGGTGAAGCCGGACAAGCTGGTCGCGGCCGGGGCGCTGAACGCGCTGACCGTCCGGCTCGGGTCGATGGCGTCGCCGGCGCTCGGCGGGCTCGTCGTGTCCGCGTTCGGCGTCGGCTGGAACTACGCGGCCGCGGCGGCCGGGACGGTCGGCACGATCGGGCTGCTGACCCGCCTCCCGGCGCTCAGGCCCGCCGCCGCCGACGAGCCGCCGGAGAACCCGCTGAAGGCCGTCGGGGACGGGTTCCGGTTCGTCGCGTCCCATCGGGTCGTCGGCTCGCTGATGCTCCTCGGGCTGCTGTTCATGGTCGCGGGCGGCATCCCCGTGCTGATGCCCGCGTTCGCGACCCGGAGCCTGGACGGCGGCGCCACCACGGTCGGGCTCCTGTTCGCCGCGCCCGCGTGCGGGGCGGTGCTCGCGTCGGTGACGAGCGGCTGGGCGGGGTCGGCGAGGGCGCCGGGGCTGGCGCTGCTCGTCGCGTCCGTCACCGGGTTCGCGGCGCTCGCCTGCCTCGGCCTGGCCCGCCATCCGGCGCTCGCGGTGGCGATCCTGTTCGTGTACGGGTTCGTCGAGTCGATCGAGGAGATCCTCCGGTACGGGCTGATCCAGTCCCATACGCCCGACTCGCATCTCGGACGCGTCAACGCGCTGTGGGCGGCGCAGGAGACGGGCGGCGGCGCCGTCGGGTCGCTGGGGGCGGGGGCCCTCGGCCGGTACCTCGCGCCGGGCGCCGCCATCGTCGTCTACGGGACGGTCAGCGCCGTCCTCGCGCTGGCGCTGGCGCTGACCCTCACCGGGCTCCGGACGGCGACCATGCGCCCGGAGCCCGAACCGGGCTGATCAGCCGAGGCGGGCGGCCAGCTCCTCCTCCGTCATCGCCTCGACCTCCAGCCAGATGGCGGCGACGGCCTCCAGGCGTCCCGGCGCCTCCTCCAGCTCGGTGAAGCGGCGGCAGGCGCGCGCGACGGTCCGCTCCGCGAACAGCACGCGGACGGGCAGCGCGGTCGTGTCGAGCGCGTCCCGCAGCCGGGCGATCACGGTGGTCGCGAGGACGGAGTCGCCGCCGAGGGCGAAGAAGTCGGCGTCGGCGCCGACGCGCTCCTCCCCCAGCACCTCGGCGACGATCCGGGCCAGGACCCTCTCCAGCGGCGTCGACGGCTCGACACGGGGCGCCTCGCCCCGCTCGGCCGCGGCCAGCGCGGTGAGGGCCTCGCGGTCGACCTTGCCGTTCGCGGTGAGCGGCAGCTCGTCGACGCGGACGAGCAGCTCCGGGACCATGTGCGGCGGCAGGAGGCCGCAGGCATGGTCGCGCACCGCGTCGAGGTCGCCGGACGCCACGAGGAGGGCGGCGAGGCGCCCGCCGGCCAGCAGCGCCACGGCCCGCTCCACGGCGGGATGGTCCCGCAGCGCGGCCTCGACCTCGCCGAGCTCGATCCGGAAGCCGCGCACCTTCACCTGGTGGTCGCGGCGGCCGAGGAACTCGAGGGTGCCGTCCGGGCGGTAGCGGGCCAGGTCGCCCGTCCGGTACCAGCGGACGCCCTCGTGCACGACGAACCGGTCGGCGGTGCGCTCCGGGTCGCCGGCGTAGCCCTCGGCGACCCCGGCGCCGCCGATCCAGAGCTCGCCTGTCACCCAGTCGGGCCGGTCGCGGCCCAGCTCGTCCACGACCCGGCATGCGACGCCGCGCAGCGGCACCCCGTACGGGACGGCGTGCCAGTCGGCCGGGACCTCGCCCGCGACCTCCTGCACCGTGGAGTGGATCGCGGTCTCCGTCGTCCCGCCCAGCGCCACGAACCGGCATCCCGGGGAGCGCTCCGCCAGCAGCGCGGGCAGGTGGGTGCCGACCCAGTCGCCGCCCAGCAGGACGAGCCGCAGGCTCTCGGGGCGGCCCGCCCGCAGCAGCATCTCCAGCACGGACGGGACGCAGTTCAGGACGGTCGCCGACCAGCGGCGCACCAGCTCGGCCCAGCGCGCGGCGTCGCGGCGCTCGTCCTCGCCGGGCAGGACGACCGCGCCGCCCGCCGACCAGGGCGCGAACAGGTCGAACACCGAAAGGTCGAAGTCGAGCGCGGAGACGGCGAAGGTGATGTCGTCCCCACCGATCGCGTACCGCTCGACGAGGTCGCCGATGGTGCTCATCGCCGCGCCGTGCGACACCTCGACGCCCTTCGGCTCCCCCGTCGACCCCGACGTGAACAGGACGTAGGCGACCTGGTCGGGACGGACGGCCACCGGTTCCGGCATCGGCTCGGCGTCGGCGGGCCCGGCGGCGAGCACCGCGCCTCCGACGCCGACGCCCACCGCGAGTCCGTCTGCCCCCGGCCGGTCACCGGGCGCTACGGGGACCAGGGACGCGGCGACGCCGGCGTTCGCGCGGATCCTGGCGCGGCGGGCGTCCGGCTGCTCGGTCCCGATCGGGACGTAGGCGGCGCCTGCCGCGAGCGCGCCGAGGACGGCGGTGACCTGCGCGGGGCCCTTAGGCAGCTCGATGGAGACGCGGTCGCCCGGCCGCACGCCGCCGGCCGCGAGCGCGGACGCGACGCGCAGGGCGCGGGAGGCCAGTTCGCCGTAGGTCAGGGTGCCGCCGTCGCCCCAGTGCAGGGCCGGGGCGTCCGGGCGGCGCGCCGCGTGCTCGAAGAACCCCCCGGTGAGCGTGCGCGGCGGCGGGGCGGGGGTCGCGTTCAGCCCGCGCCGGACGCGGAGGTGGGACGCCGGGGCCGCGAGGCCGAGGGGCTCGGACCAGTCGGCGCCCGCCGCGCCCAGGCGGGTGATCGCGGACGTGTAGGCGTCGAACATCGCGGCGGCGACGCCGTCCGGGAACGCGGGGACGCGCACGTCCCAGTTCAGCAGCAGGCCGCCGGACACCTCGGTCACCTGCGCGTCCAGCAGCACCTGCGGGCCCTGCGAGATGATCCACCCCGGTTCGCCGAAGTGCTCGCGCACGCGCTCGCCGAACAGCTCGCCCAGGTTCAGCGCGCTCGTGTAGACGATCGGGGCGAGGACCTGCTCGCCGCGCAGCCGGGACAGGTCGCGCAGCACCTCCAGGCCGGAGTAGTCGCTGTGCGCGCCCGCCGTGTGCAGGTTGGCCTGCAGGGCCCGCGCCCGCTCGACGAACGGGAGGTCCGCCGTGAGGTCGGCCTCCAGCATGATCGAGCCGGTGAAGTCGCCGACGACCGCGTCCACGTCGGGGTGGACGGGCTCGCGGTGGAACAGCGGCAGGTTCAGCAGGAAGCGCGGTGTCGCCGACCAGGCGCCGACGACCTCGGCGAACACCGCCGCGAGGGCCATGGCGGGGGTGACGCCCTCGGCGTGCGCGCGGGCGATGAAGCGGTCCTTGTCGTCCGGGGCCAGCCAGTGGTGCCTGCGCTCGACGCGGTCGCCGGGCTCGGGGACGACGAGCGGCTCGGGCGGGCCTGGCAGGTCGGCCAGGCGCTCGGCCCACCAGCGCCGGTCCTGCTCCCGTGCGGCGGCGCGCGGGTCGTCGGCGAGGTAGCGGGCGTAGCCGTAGCGGATCGGCGCGAGGGTCTCGCCCTCGTACAGCGCGGCGAGGTCGGCCAGCATGACGCGGTAGCTCATCGCGTCGGCGGCGACCATGTCGACGTCCAGGTGGAGGCGGGCGGTGCCGCCGGGCAGCAGGCTGAGGCGGGCGTCGAAGACGCGGCCGTCCTCGATCGGGAGGCGCTGCTCCGACATCTCGGCCCGGATCCGCGCAAGCTCGGCCTCGGGGGCGTCCGAGGAGCGCAGGTCGTGGACGGCCACGGCCGGTTCGGGACGCTCCGGCAGGATCCGCTGCGTGCCGTCGTCCGACACCGCGACCCGCAGCATGGGGTGCCGCCGGGCCAGGCCGCGGACGGCGTCCTCGAACCGGGCGGGATCGATCGCGCGGCCGTCCAGCTCGGCGTACAGGTGCGCGGCGACGGAGCCGAGCGACTGGCCGGAGTCGCGGCCGATCCAGTACGCGTGCTGCATCAGCGCGAGGGGGAACGGGCCGTCCGGCTCGATGTCCGACGGGTCCAGCGGGGGCGGGTCCAGCGGGGGCGGTCCGGGAGCGGGCGGCCCGTCGGCCGCCTCCACCTGGCCCTTCTCGGCGAGCAGGTCCCACCACTCGGCGAGCGTCGGGCGCTCGGCCAGCTCGGCGAAGCGGATCTCGATGCCGCGGCGGCGCAGCCGGCCGGTCAGCCGCATGAGCCGGATCGAGTCCATCCCGAGCCCGATGAGGTTGTCGTCGGCCTCCGCACGCTCGCCCAGCACGTCGGCCAGGGCGGTGTGCAGCTCGTCCCAGGTCAGCACGGAACCCCTCTCGAATTAGGTAAGGCTAACCTAAATCAGAGGGTTTTCGCCGTCAACGTCCGCCGCCCGGCCGGGACGATCAGCGGCGTCTCGGTCTCCGGATCCGGGATGACGCGGCACGGCAGCCCGAACACGCGCTCCACCAGGCCGGCCGTCACGATCTCGGCGGGCGGGCCCTCGGCGAGCACCTCGCCGCCGCGCATCGCGATCAGATGGGTCGCGTACCGGCAGGCGTGGTTGAGGTCGTGCAGCAACGGCTCGCCGTCCAGGTAGACGGTCCCCTCGCGGGGGCGCAGCAGCCGGGCGAGGGCGCGCAGCAGCGTCGACTTCCCGCACGCGTTCGGGCCGACGATGACGGTGAACGACCCGTCCGGTATCTCGACGCCGAGGCCCTCGGCGACGACGCGCTTCTCGTAGGCGAGGGTGAGGTCCTCCGCGCGCAACCGGGTCATGTCGTGCCCTTCCGTCCGGTGGTGGACAGCAGCCAGGCCAGGTACACGCCGCCGAGGACGCCGGTGACGACGCCCACCGGCACCGCGACCGGCAGGTGGAGCGAGATCAGGTCGCCGCAGGCGAGCAGCGCGGCGCCGGTCAGCGCGGCGGGCAGCAGCTGCGCGCCGGGGCGCCGGGTCAGCCGGCGGGCGACCTGCGGCGCGGCGAGCGCCACGAACGGGACGGGCCCGGCCGCCGCGGTCGCCGCCGCGACGAGCCCCACCCCGGCGACCGTGAGCAGAGCGCGGGTCCGCTGGACGGGCACGCCGAGCGCCTGCGCCGCGTCGTCGCCCAGCTCCCCCATGCCGAGCGGGCGGGCGAGCAGCAGCGCCGCCGGGACGAGCACGGCCAGCGCGATCGCGAGCGGGACGGCCTGGTCCCAGTCGCGCCCGCTGAGGCTGCCGGTCAGCCAGAACGCGGCCTCGTAGCCCTCCCGCAGCTCCGCGCGGGTGATGAGGTAGGAGTTCAGCGCCTCCAGCATCGCCGCCGCCGCGACGCCGATCAGCACCAGCCGGACGCCGTGCACGCCGCCGCCGCGCCGGTAGGCGACCAGGTAGACGGCGAGGGCGGTGAGCACCGCCCCCGCCACCGAGCTGCAGGTGATCGCGACGGCGCCGCCGCCGAACACGAGGATCTGCAGCAGCGCGCCGGACGCCGAGCCGGTGGTGAAGCCGATCAGGTCGGGGCTGCCGAGCGGGTTGCGCGAGATGCCCTGGAAGATCGCGCCGCTCAGCCCGAGCGCGAGGCCGGCGAGCAGCCCGGTGACGGCGCGCGGCAGCCGCAGCGTCTGGACAATGAACTCGGTGGCGCGGTCGCCCTGCCCGGCGACGGCGCGCACGACGTCCGGCGGCGAGATCGGGAACTCCCCCGAGCCGACGACGAGGACGGCGGCGGAGGCCGCCACGATCGCCAGCACGCCGCACACCGCGGCGGCCCGCGGCTCCCAGCGCAGCGAGACGCCGCCTGCGCGCAGCACTCTCACAGGTCGCGCGTCCTTCCCCGCCGGACCATCACGGCGAACAGCGGCGCCCCGAGGAACGCGGTGACGATCCCGGTCTCCAGCTCGCCCGGGGTGATGACGCGGCCGACGACGTCCGCGCCGAGCAGCAGGACGGGCGCGAGCAGCAGCGAGAACGGCAGGACGAGCCGCTGGTCGGGGCCCAGGGCCGTCCGTGCGATGAACGGGACGGCCAGCCCGAGGAACCAGACCGGCCCGGCCGCCGCCGTCGCCGACCCGCACAGCAGCACCACCGCGAGCGCGCCGAGCGCCCGCGTCCGGCCGGGGCTGGAGCCGAGGGCGCGGCCCGCGTCGTCGCCCATGCCGAGGGCGTTCAGCGGGCGGGCGAGCAGCAGCGCCAGGGCCGTCCCCGCCAGGACGAACGGGAGGACGCGCCAGAAGACCGCCGTCTCGCGGCCGCCGAGCGAGCCGACCTGCCAGAACCGGAAGCCGTTGAACGTGCCCGGAGTGAGCAGCATGACGCCGGCCGTCAGCGCGCTGAACACCGCGTTGAGCGCCGCGCCGGCGAGCACCAGCCGGGCGGGCGACGCGCCGCCCCGCCCGCGCGCGCCGATCATGTAGACGAGGGCCGCCGCTCCCGCCGCGCCCGCGAACGCCGCCCAGACGTAGCCGAGCACGTCGTCCACCCGGACCGCGGCGAGGACGAGGACGACCGCGAGGGCCGCGCCGCCGTTCACGCCGAGCAGCCCGGGCTCGGCGAGCGGGTTGCGGGTGAGGGCCTGCATGACCGCGCCGGCGAGGCCGAGCGCCATGCCGACGGCGATGCCGAGGAGGGTGCGCGGCAGCCGCAGCTCATGGACGATCAGGTCGGGCCGGGACCCGCCGTCCGGGGCGAACACGCCGGGCAGGACCCGCCCGAGCGGAACGTTCCCGGCGCCGATCGCGAGGCTCGCCACGACGGCGGCGAGCAGCGCCGCCGCCAGCAGCGCGAACCAGAGCCGGTGGGAGGCCCGTCCCCCCTTGGTCGAGGGGCGCGGCGGCCGTGTTCGCACGGGGGACAACACAAAGTGAGGCTAGCCTAAGCTAACTCCCCCTTCAAGGGCGGCGGGGGCGGGGTGGTCGGGGTGGGAGAGGAGCCAGGCCCAGATCTCGGCGGGGTCCTGCGCGGTGCGCCGGGCGCCGCAGTGGCAGATGCCGGTGAGGGTGTCGGAGCCCGGTGACCACTCGACCCGCAGGCGTCCCGCGCTCATCGGGGGGCCGTCTGGCGGGCCAGGATGCGGCGGGCGGCCAGGCCGCCGGTGTCGATGTTGATGGACAGCTCCTGGTAGCCCTCCGGCTCGGACGCGATGACCTTCTCCAGGACGTTCAGCGCCTCCACGTCCTGGAGGACGACCGTGCGGTTGCTCTCGGCCAGGAACGCCGAGACCTTCGCGTCGTCCAGGGCGAAGTCCCGGGCGACGAGCCAGAAGTCGTGCGTGGTCGTCTCGGTCTCGGGGGTGATGGCGTAGCCGACCTCGACGTGGAACGCGGACGAGTCGTCGCCGTCCGGAGACGGTTCCACGCCGGTGGGCGCGATGCGGCTGTGCAGGAGGTAGAGGCACGGCGGGTGGTACTCGATGTCCTGCCAGCGGTCGATGCGGCCCTTGACACCGGTGGACTCGGAGTAGAAGGACGGGCACTCCACGTCCTTCATGCGGCGGCTCACGTAGACGATGCCCGCCTCCTCGTCGACCTCCGTGTTGATGGGCGTCTGCGCCACTTCGGGCGTCCCGATGTAGCCGGCGTGCAGGTAGGTCTCGTGGGACAGGTCGAGGAGGTTGTCGACGAGCAGCTCGTAGCGGGCGGCGAGCGGCTCCATGCCGCGCACCGTCGTGTACTCCGCCGAGTCGAACCACGCCGCGCGCGGGATCGCGGCGGGGTCGCCCTCACCGTCGCCGATCCACACCCAGACGAGCGAGTCCTGCTCGACGACCTGGTAGGCGGGGACGCGGGCCGTGCGAGGGACGCGGGACTGCCCCGGCACGGCGACGCACACGCCGTCGGGCGCGTAGGTGAAGCCGTGGTAGCCGCAGACGATCCGGTCGCCGTCCCGGTTGCTCTCCGACAGCGGGAAGCGGCGGTGCACGCAGCGGTCGGCGAGCGCGACCGCCTCTCCCGCGGTGGTCCGGTACAGGACCAGCGGCTCGCCGCAGATCGTCCGGGCGAGCAGCTCGTCGCCGACCTCGCCGCCGTAGGCGGCCACGTACCACTGGTTGCGCGCGAAGACCATGGGTCGCTCCTCCATGTGCCGGGGTCACGACCGACCATCGCGGTGCGGCCGTGACGCGGGCCACACCGATTCCGTCCAGCGGAAGGACCCGCCGTCAGCGGTCGTGCCGCGCCGTCTCCGGGGAGCGCAGCGCGCGGGGCGCGCCGAGGGCCCGGGAGATGCCGCGCGCGCTGGCGCGGACGACGGGGATCAGCGCCCGCGCGTCCCACCCGTCGGACGGGACGACGATCGCGACGGCGGCGGCGACCGCGTCGTCCGGCCCGTAGACGGGCGCGCCGACCGACAGGGCGAACGTCTCGACCTGGCCGTCGCTGATCGCCACGCCGGTGCGGCGGACCTCGGCGAGGACGCGCCGCAGCTCCGCGCCGGTGGCGATCGTCCGGTCGGTGAAGCGGCGCAGCGGCGCGGCGATGGCGCGCTCCTGCACGTCGACGCCGGCGTGCGCGAGCAGCGCGAGGCCGACGCCCGTCGCGTGGGCGGGCCACCGGCCCCCGACGCGGGAGAAGACGTGCACGGCGTCGCGGGCGGAGATCCGCTCGATGTAGACGACGTCGAGGCCGTCCAGGACGGCGAGGTGCACGTTCTCGTGCGTCGCCTCGTACAGGTCCTCCAGGAACGGCATCGCCGCCGTGCGCAGGGCGGGGCCGCGCGGCGCGAGCGCGGCGACCTCGAACAGCCGCAGCCCGACGCGGTAGCGGCCGTCCGCGTCGCGTTCGAGCGCGCCCCAGCGGGCCAGCTCGCCGACGAGGCGGTGCGCGGTGGACAGCGGCAGGCCGGCGCGGCGGCCGATCTCGGTGATGGTGAGCGCGGCGCGGTCGGCGGAGAACGCCTCCAGGATGTCCAGGACGCGGCTGGTCACCGTGGGCCGCCCGCCGCCGGTCGCCGTCATGCGCCGCCGTACTCCTCCCGGAGCCGCGCCTTGAGGATCTTCCCCGCCGCGTTGCGGGGGATCTCCGCCGCGAGCACGGCCGACTTGGGGATCTTGTAGCGGGCCAGTCTGCCGGACAGGGCGGCGAGCACCTTCTCCGGGTCCAGGTCCGCGCCGGGACGCGGCACGACGACGGCGCGGCCGACCTCGCCCCAGGTGTCGTCCGGGACGCCGATCACCGCGCACTCCACGACGTCGGGACTGGCGGCGAGGATGGCGTGCTCGACCTCGGCCGGGTACACGTTCTCGCCGCCGGAGACGATCATGTCCTTGATCCGGTCGACGATGAACGCGTAGCCGTCCCCGTCCAGGCGGGCGGCGTCGCCGCTGCGGAACCAGCCGTCGCTGAACGCGGCGGCGGTGTCGTCGGGCCGTCCCCAGTACCCGCGCATGACGTGCGGGCCCTGGACGACGATCTCGCCGGTCTCGCCGGGCGCCGCGTCCGCCATGTCCGGCCCGACGACGCGGACGTCGCTGAAGAAGTGCGGCACCCCGGCCGAGCCGGCCTTGGACACCGCGTGCTCGGCGTCGAGGAAGAGCGCGCCGGGCGCGGCCTCGGTCATGCCGTAGCCCTGCAGGAACGTCAGTCCCCGCCGCTGGTAGGTCTCGATGAGGGACGGCGGGACCGGGGCGCCGCCGCATGTCAGGATGCGCAGCGACGACAGGTCGGCGCCCGCCCAGCCCGGCTCGCGGGCGACCCGCTGGAACATCGTCGGCACCCCGAACATGAACGTGACCCGGTGCTCCTCGATCAGGGAGAGCGTCGCGGCCGGGTCGAACGCGGCGACGAGCACGCACGTCCCGCCCTTGAGCAGCACCGGCAGCGTGAGCATGTTGAGCCCGGCGGTGTGGAACAGCGGCGCCGACACGAGCGCGACCTCCCCCGCGACCAGGTCGTGGTCGATGAGGACGTTGACCGCGTTCCAGGTGATGTTGCCGTGGGTGAGCGTCGCGCCCTTGGGCGGGCCCGTCGTCCCGGACGTGTACATGATCATGCAGGGGTCGTCGAGGGCGACGGGCAGGTCGAGGGGGTCGCCGTCCGCGGCGGCCAGCAGCTCCTCGTAGCCGCCGCCGAGCGCGACCCGCTCGCGGGGGCCGGGGAGGCCGTCCACCAGTTCCGCGTGCGACGGCGCGTGGACGAGGACGGACGCGCCCGAGTCGTCGAGCTGGTAGGCGATCTCCGGCCCGGCGAGCCGGGTGTTGAGCGGGACGAAGATCCCGCCCAGCATGCCGGTCGCGAACAGCGACTCCAGGAACGACGGATGGTTGGGGCCGAGGTAGGCGACCCGGTCCCCGGGCCGCACCCCGAGGCCGCGCAGCGCGCGGGCGAGGCGCGCGACGCGGCCGAGCAGGCCGGCGTAGGTGAGCGTCGTCCCGTCGTGGACGAGGGCGGGGAGCCGCGGGGTCTTGCGGGCGCGGCGTGCGGGCCACGAGCCGAGTCCTTCGTTGCGCATGCGCGTCACCCCTCCGTCGGGTCGGCCGTCGGGTCGGAGGCCCTGCGGCGATCCCACCACGCCGTGGCGGACGGCACGAGCCCCTTCGGCAGGAACAGCACGACCACGATGAGCAGCAGCCCGTAGACCGCGTAGGACAGGACGGCGGGCGCCGACGCGGGCATCCCCTCCCGCGTGCCGATGTCGTTCAGCAGCTGGAGCAGCAGCGTGATCGCGGTGGCGCCGGCGAGCGCGCCCCAGATCGTCCCGGCGCCGCCGACGACGACCATCACGACGTACTCGAACGACAGCAGGACGGGGAACGAGCCGGGCGCGACGTAGCCGATGTAGAAGGCGTAGACGCCGCCCGCGAGCCCGGCGAACCCGGCGGACAGGCTGAACACGGCCTGCTTGTACGCGGCGACCGGCACCCCGGACGACGCGGCGGCGACCTCGCTGGTCGCGAGCGCCCGCAGGCCGCGCCCGGGACGGGACGCCACGATGTTCCGGGTGATCAGCACGGCCGCCCCGAGCGCGCCGAGCGCGAGGTAGGCGTAGGAGACCTCGCCCGCGAACTCGTACCCGGCGACCTCCAGGCGCGGGACGCCCTGCAGGCCGATGTCGCCGCCGGTCCACTCCTGCCGCCCGACGAGGCTCAGCAGGATGAGCTGGATGGCGAGCGTCGCGAACGCGAGCTGGTGGCCGCGCAGCCGCAGCAGCGGGACGCCGACGAGCGCCGCGCACGCCGCCGCGGCGACCGGGGCGAGCAGCAGGCCGAGCCACGTCGGCAGGCCGTGCGTCGCGGTCAGCGCCGCCGTGTAGCCGCCAATCATGGTGAAGGACGCCTGGCCGAGGGAGACCTGCCCCGCGTATCCCATCAGCATGGACAGCCCGACGACGACGGTCGCGGCCAGCAGGAGCAGCACGTACACCGACACCTGCGTCTCCGGCAGCAGCAGCGGGACGAGCAGCGCCGCGACGGCGGCGGCCGCCGCGGCGAGCGTTCCGGGGGCGGGCCGCCGCCGCGGCGCCGGTTCCGCGGCCGAGGCCGCCGCCCGGTTCTTGCGGACGGACACGCTCATCGGGCGGCCTCCTCCTGCAGCGCGGTCCTCCGCGAGGCCCGCACCATCATGATCGCCAGCATCAGCGCCAGCGCGACGACGGTCTGGTAGGACGCCTCGCCGTAGCCCGCGACCATCGCCTCGGCGACGCCCAGGGTCAGCGCCCCGGCGAGGGCGACGACCGGGCGGTTCAGGCCGCCGAGCACGGCCGCCGCGAACCCGTTGGTGATCAGCAGGACGTCGCTGTTGTAGGAGATGGGCTGCAGCGGGGTGAGCAGCACCCCGGCGAGGCCGCCGAGCGTCCCGCCGAGCGCGAACGCGACCAGGCCCATCCGCAGCGGGTCGATGCCCATGGCGCGCGCCGCGTACGGGTTGGACGCGCACGCGGTGAGCGCCTTGCCCGTGTAGCTGCGCCCGAAGAACAGCGCGAGCAGCGCGAACACGGCCGCCGCGACCCCGATGACGAGGAACGACTGCTTCTGGACGTGCGCGCCGAACAGCGTCACGGCGCCGCCGAGCCCGGCGTGGGAGCGCGGGGTGTCGCCCCAGATCATGATCTCGACGGCGTAGGCCAGGAAGCCGACGCCGAGCGTGACGATCAGCGCCGACTGCGGCGAGGTGCCGCGCTTGCCGGTGGCGGCGATCCCGACCGCGAGGCCGGCGGCGCCCGCCACGGCGACGGCGGCCGCCTCGGCGGCGCCGTGCGGCAGCCCCGATGCCAGCATCGACCCGGCCGTCATCCCGCCGGCGACGGCGAACATGCCCTGCGCGAAGTTCACCACCCGGGTCACCCGGTGGATCACGACGAGGCCGCTGGCCAGCAGCGCGAAGCCGCAGCCGACGGCGACCCCGGAGACGAGGTACTGCAGGAAGGCGCTCATGTCCCCCCTTCCCGGCCGCCGCGCCCGCCGAGATAGGCGTCGGCGACGTCGGGGCCCGCCGCGAGCTCGGCGGCGCCGCCCTCGGCCCGGATGCGGCCGGCCTCCAGCACGTAGCCGCGCCCGCACAGGTCGAGCGCCAGCCGCGCGTTCTGCTCGATCAGCAGGACGGCGAGGCCGCGCTCGGCGTTCAGCGCGCGCAGGTGCTCGGCGAGGTCGGCGGTGACGAGCGGCGCGAGGCCGAGCGACAGCTCGTCCACGACGATCGCGTCGGGTTCGGCCATCAGCGCGCGCCCGAACGCGACCATCTGCTGCTGCCCGCCCGACAGCGACCCCGCGCGCCTCCTGCGGAGGTCGGCGAGCTGCGGCAGCACCGCGTACACGTGCGCGGTGTCGCGGGCGCCCTTGGCGCGGCGGCGGCGCCAGGCGCCGAGGGCGAGGTTGTCCTCGACGGTCAGGTCGTCGAACATCTGCCGTCCCTCGGGGACGAGCGCGACCCGGCCGCGCCGCTCCACCCGTCCCGCCGCCGGGCGCAGGACGCCGGCGATCGCGTTGACGAGCGAGGTCTTGCCCGCCCCGTTCGGGCCGATCAGCGCGACCAGCTCCCCGGCCCGCACGGTCAGCGCGACGTGGTCGAGCGCCGTCGCCGTCCCGTACCGGACGACGAGGTCCTCCACCTCGATGACGGGAGAGGTCATGCGGCCTCTTCTCCCAGATAGGCGGCGATGACCGCGGGGTCGTCGCGGATCTCGTCGGGGGTGCCCTCGGCGATGAGCCGGCCGAGGTCCAGGACGCCGACCCGGTCGGCGAGGCGCGCGACGAACGCGACGTCGTGCTCGACGAGCATCATCGTCATCCCCTCCTCGCGCAGGCTCTCGACCAGCTGGGCGAGGGCCTCCCGCTCGGCGGCGCGCAGCCCGGACGCCGGCTCGTCCAGCAGCAGGAGCCGGGGCCGCGCGCACAGGGCACGCGCCACCTGCAGCGACCGCTGCTGGCCGAGCGGCAGGACGTCCGCCGAGCGGTCGGCCCAGTCGCGCAGCCCGACCCGGTCGAGCGCGGCCAGCGCGTCCGCCCTGATCCCGGCCTCCTCGCGGCGGTGCGCGGGCAGCCGGAGCGTGGCGGACAGGAAGCCGTGCCGGGTGCGGGCGTGCGCGCCCACCATCACGTTCTCCAGCGCCGTCATCCCGTGGAAGAGCCGGGCGCCCTGGAACACGATGGCGATCCCGAGCCGGGCGCGCGCGTGCGGGGGCAGCCGGTCGATCCGCCGGCCGGCGTAGGCCAGCGTCCCGTGGTCGGCGGCCAGGTGGCCGCTGATCAGGTTGAACAGGGTGGACTTGCCCGCGCCGTTGGGGCCGATCACGGCGCGGGTCTCGCCCTCGGCGACCGTCATCGCGACGTCGCGGACGGCGTACACGCCGCCGAACGCGCGCCCGACGGCGCCGATCTCCAGCAAGGTCGTCATCCGGCGGCCTTCGCGGTCTCGGCGAGCTGCTTCACCGACCACTCGGTGGGGACGAGCCTGCCGTCCTTCACCTGGTTCATCGAGATGTCGG
This sequence comes from Actinomadura monticuli, assembly GCF_041463655.1. NCBI lineage: Bacteria > Bacillati > Actinomycetota > Actinomycetes > Streptosporangiales > Thermomonosporaceae > Actinomadura > Actinomadura monticuli. The sequence continues at coordinate 71,785 of NZ_JAXCEI010000016.1, read as the reverse complement.
TGGGCTTCAGGCCGGAGTGGTCGGTCTTGGAGTAGGTGTACTTCCCGCACGGGGTGACCAGGGTGAGGCCCTCCAGCGCGTCCCGGATCTTCTCCCGGTCGGCGCCGGCCTTGTCGATGGCGGCGGCGAGCAGCTTGACGCCCGCGTAGCCGTCCATCGCGAACTGCGGCGGCTCGTAGCCGTACTTCTGCTTGAAGGGCCCCGACATCTCCTGGACGGACTGCTTGAGCTTCCCGTCCGGCAGGGAGTCGGCGACGACGCCGATCGCGGACTGCACGTACACGCCCTCGGCGGCCTTGCCGACGGGGTCGATCCACAGCTTGCTGGCCTGCGCGCCCGTCATGTACAGCGGCAGCTTCAGCCCGGACGACGGGAACTGCTTGGCCAGCGTCACGCCGGGCGGGCCGCTGGCCCACGCGACGAGGGCCTGCGCGCCCGAGTCCCGGACGTGGGTGAACAGCGGGCTGAAGTCGGAGGCCGTCGTCTCGAACGTCTCCTCCTTGATGATCTGCACCCCGTGCTGGCCCGCGTACTTCCGCATGCCCGCGAACCCGGCCTTGGCATAGGCGCTCTTGGTGTCGTAGGCGACCGCGACCTTGGTGATGCCGTGCGCCTCGAAGTACGCCAGCATCGCCTGCGCGTAGGTGGAGGAGATCGCGGGGACGACGAACGTGTACGCGCGGACCGGGTCCACCTGCTCGTCCGCCGGGCTGAGCGAGATGTAGGGGATCCGCTCCCGCTCGGCGAGCGGCTCCACCGCGAGGCCGACGTTGGAGAACGTCGAGCCGATGATCGCGGTGACCTTCTCGGACTTGAGCTTGTTGAAGTGCAGCACGCCCTGGTCGGGGGCCGTCCTGTCATCGAGGGTGATCAGCTTGAGCTTGCGGCCGTCGATGCCGCCGGCGGTGTTGATCTGGTCGACGGCGAGCTCGACGGTCTTCTTCGCCTCGCCGCCGAGCGGAGCGTAGTTGCCGGTCAGCGACTCGATGAAGCCGATCTTGAGGGTGGAGCCGCCGTCGGACCCGCCGGACGAGCCGCACGCCGCGGCAGTGAGAAGGGCGGCGGCCAGAAGCGGGACGAGTTTGCGCACTTGGGACCTCCCGGGGTGGGCGTAGCCCGAAGTTAGGCGTATTCTTCACGGCAGTCAATGATTTGCCCAACATCAGCCACGACGCGGGTCCGGAGAATCCCGGCGCCGTCGTTACGCTGACGGGATGACGGGAGCCGAACGGGTGAGTGCACAGAGCGGGGGCGGGGCGGGGCCGGCCGGCGATCCGTCCCCGAGGCTCCGGCCGCAGTCGCTGATGCTGACTTACCTCGGCAACTACGTGCTGGGCCGCGACATCGCGGTGTTCTCCGGCAGCTTCATCGACACCTTCGCCCGGCTCGGGGTGGGCGAGCACGCCGTCCGGTCGACGCTCACCCGCATGGTCGGCCGGGGGCTGCTGGCGCGGCACCGCGAGGGGCGCCGCATGCACTTCGGGCTCACCCCCCGCTCGGAGGGCATCCTCCACGACGGCGAGGACCGCGTCTGGCGGCGCGGCGTGCTCAACACCGACTCGGACGGCAGCTGGACCGTCCTCGCCTTCTCCATGCCCGAGTCGTGGCAGCGCGTCCGGCACGACCTGCGCGCGCGGCTGACCTGGGCCGGGTTCGGGTCGCTCGGCAACGGCACGTGGATCGCGCCGTCCCGGGTGGACGTCCGCCCGATCGTCGCGGGCCTCAATCTGAACGGGCACCTGAAGGTCTTCGCGGGCCCGGCCGAGGAGCCGACGGACGTCCCGCACATGCTCCGCGAGGCGTTCGACCTCGACGGGCTGGCCAACGGCTACCGGGCGTTCCTGGAGCGCTGGGACCGCCCGGACCCGCTCCCCCACGCCCCCGACGACCTCGCCCGCTACCTGTGGATGACGACCGAGTGGCTGCAGCTCGTCCGCACCGACCCCCGGCTGCCGGTCGAGCACCTGCCCGCCGGGTGGCCCGCCGTGCGCGGCCAGCAGGTGCTGCTGGAGCTGCGCGACCGCTACGAGGCCACCGCGCGCCGCCTCGCCGACGCCGCGATCGAGTACGTCCGGGTGGGCTGACCACCTGGTCAGGCGGCATGACCCGCCCTTTCGGGGGTACGCCGGGTGCCCGGCGACCAACGGAAGGTGATCACCATGTCTCTCGGCGCAGGCGACCCGGCGGACCCTCCGGCCGACGCGTTGCACGTCAGCAGCGAGGTCCGCGGCCCCTGCCTGCTCGTGGAAGCGGACGGGGATCTCACCATCCTCACCGCCGACCTGCTGCGCGAGCGCGTCCTCGCCGACATGCGCGAGGCGGCGGCGCCGCCGCTGGTCGTGCTGGACGTCGGCGAGGTCGGCTTCTGCGACTCCTCCGGCCTCAACGCGCTCATCATCCTCTGGAAGGCCGCGCACCGGGCCGGCGGCGAGTTCGTCCTGGCCCGGCTGGACCGGCGGTTCCGCACGATCATCGAGCGCAGCGGCCTGGACCGCCACCTCGTCTCCCACGCGACCGCCGAGCAGGCCCTCGACTCGCTGGCCGCGCACTAGCGCTCCCGCCGCCGCACGGATACGGTGATACGGAATTCGTATTGTCGTCTCACGAGGGCGAGGGTCCATGCCACACCTCGACACCGCCGCCCCGGCCCGTCCGGCCGGCGCCATCCCCGGCCCGTCCTCGCTCACCTGGCGGTACGCGGGCGACTGGCGCGGCGTGTTCTCCAGCCGCTCCACACTGCTGCTGCAGGTCGCCCACCCCGTCGTCGGCGCCGGCGTCGCCGACCACTCCGACTTCCTCAACGACCGGTGGGGGCGGCTGGTCCGCACGATGGAGTCCACGTTCGCCTTCCTCGGCTACCGGGGCGAGGACCGCGGCCGCACCGAGGCGGCCCGGCTCCGCGAGATCCACAAGGGCATCAAGGGCGTGGACGCCGAGGGCCGCCGCTACCACGCGCTGAACCCGGAGGCGTACCTGTGGGTCCACGCGACCCTGTACCACGGCATGGTCGAGACCCAGCGGGTCTTCGGGCGCGCCCTCGGCCCCGTCAAGGAGGCGGCGCTCTTCGGCGAATGGCGGGACCTCGCGCTGGCCCTCGGCATCACCGAACGCCACCTCCCGGACTCCCCGGCCGCGTTCCGCGCCTACTTCGACGGCATGGTCGAGGACCGGCTGGAGCGCAACGAGACCGTCGACCTGCTCATCCGGCTCGACCGGGAGCCGCTGCCGCCGCCCCCGAACTGGCCGCTGCCGCGGGCCGCCTGGACCGGCCTCGCCCTCCCCCCGGGGCGCCTCCTGCGCAAGACCGGCATCGGCACGCTCCCGGCCGTCCTGCGAGACCGGTTCGGCCTCCCCTGGACGCCCGGCGACCAGCGGCGCTTCGCCGTCTTCGCGCGCGGTGTGCGGCTCGCCGGGACGGTGACGCCGGAACCGCTGCGCTACTCCCCCGTCGCCGCCCGCGCCATGCGCAGGGCCCGGCGGTCCGGCGGCGGCTAGAGTCGGCCGCACGATGAAGAGCGACGACGAACTGCTGCGCAGCCTTCTCACCGGCGGCCCGGAGAACGAGCCCCAGACCGACCGCATCCTGGACGCGGCCCTGCGCTCCTTCGAGACCTACGGGCCGCGCCGCACCACGATGGACGACGTCGCCCGCGAGTCCGGGCTCGGCCGCGCCACCATCTACCGCCGCTTCCCCACCAAGGGCGACCTGGTCACGGGCGTCCTGCTGCGCGAGGCGCGGCGCTTCTTCGCCGAACTGGACGACGCGGTCGCCGCGCTCTCCACCCTGGAGGAGCGCCTCGTCGAGGGCTTCGCCGTCACCCTGCGCATCAGCCGCGAGCAGCGGCTGCTGTCCCGCCTCATGGTCGTCGAGCCGGAGCTGTTCCTGCCGCACTCCACGATCAAGGCCGGCCCCCTGCTGGCCGCCGCCCGCGGCTACCTCGCCGGCCGCCTGCGCACCGCCCAGCGCCTCGGCGCCGCCCCCGCCGGCGTCGACCCCGAGGTCGTCGCCGAGATCCTCGTCCGCCTCACCCACTCCCTCGTCCTCACCCCCGAAGGCCACATCCCCCTCGACGACGAGGGCGCGCGCACCTTCGCCCGCCACTACCTCCTCCCCATCATCCGCGGCGGCGGCCCGGGCTAGGGCCCGGCGGGGAGGGTGATGGTGAGGGTGGTGCCGGCGCCGGGCGGGCTCTGGATCGTCACGTGGCCGCGGAGGGCCCGGACCCGGTCGGTGAGGCCGGCGAGGCCGCCGCACGGGGACGGGGACGCGCCGCCGGCCCCGTCATCGCGGATCTCGGCCACGATCTCGGCGGGGCCGGAGCGGACGGTCAGCGCGATGGAGCCGGCCCCGGCGTGCTTCACGGCGTTCGTGAGGGCCTCGCAGAGGGCGAAGTAGAGGGTCGACTCGATCTCGGGGCGGAAGCGGCCCGCGGGGAGGTCGAGGTGCACGGGCACGGGGGCGCGGGCCGCGACCATGTCCATGGCGGGGGCCAGGCCGGCGTCGGCGAGGATGGCGGGATGCACGCCGCGGGCCAGGTCGTCCAGTTCGGCCACGGCCTCGGCCAGCTCGCGGCGGATGGTCCGGGCCTGCTCGCGGGCCGGCGGGTCGGCGGCGGCCTCCTCCAGGCGGGCGAGGGTCAGCTCCAGCGAGCGGAGGCGGGCCCGGGCGCTGCGCTGCAGCTCGGCGGCGAGCCGCTCGCGCTCGGCCGCCTGGACGCGGACGAGGCGCTCCTGCGCGTCGCGGGCGCGTTCGAGGTTGGCCTGCGCGGCGGCCTGCAGCCGGACGGTCTCCAGCGCCCGGCCGCCCGCGGTCAGCGCCGCCTCCACGAGCGCCTCGTGGTCGCGGAGCGCGGCCGCGACGTCGATGGTGGCGAGGGGCTCCCCGGTGGACGTGCGCACCCGGTTCCGCCAGCGGCCCGCCTCCAGCGGGACGTCCATCGGGCGGCCGTCCACGCCGACGTAGCCGCCGTCGGCCCACAGCCACAGGTCGAGGGTGTCGTCGCCGAGGACGCTGCGCAGGGCGTCGCGGACCTTTCGCACGGAGACGGGGGCGGCCAGGCGGTGCATCCGCTCGACCACGGTCAGCTCCGACAGACGGGCGCGCAGCGCCGTGAAGAGGAAGACGATCGGCAGGGTCGTGGCGCAGAAGCCCTGCACGAAGTAGACGCCGAGGACGTCGTCGAGGGTGACGGCGGTGCCGAGGAGGGTGCCCTGGACGGCCAGTGCGGTGCTGACGCCGACCGTCACGGCCGCCGCGACGGGCACGGTGAACGCGCGGTCCAGCCGCCCGGTCCGCGGCAGCCGCGCCAGTAACAGGATCACCAGCGCGCCGGCGAGCACGACCATCGCGACCGTCACCGCCCGCTGGGCCCAGCGGAAGACCTCCTCGTCGGGGTGGACGGACGGCCATACCGCCGAGGCGGCGAAGCCGTTCCAGCGGGGCCGCGACACCGCGCACAGCAGCGCCTGCCCGCCGACCATGATCACGGCGGCGGCGGCGGTCCAGGTCCGGGCGGCGGCGCCCACCAGCCGTCCGCCCGGGTAGAGCACGACGCCGACGCCGATCGCGACGAAGAACACCGACTGGGCGAACACCGACAGCAGCGGCGCCGCGCCAGTGTTCCAGGCCGCCGACCAGGTGACCGCCCAGGCCGCGGCGGCGAGGACGAACGCCGCGCCGGTCCGCCGCCCGAGCCGGCCGGCGGCGAGCAGGCCGCCCGCGAAGGCGAACCCGCCGCAGCAGGCCAGCGTGATCACGGCGGCGGCCGGATGCCCGCGCCAGTACGGCCAGCCGCACGCGAGCACGGCCGCCGCGACCGCGGCGCCCGTGCCGAGAGCGCGGCGGACCCGCGCGCCCAGCCACAGCGGCCAGCGGGGGACGGCCCTCAAGGCGCTCCCTCCGTGTCGTCCCGGGAAACCACCGTCCGGGAGTGGGGTTTTCCCGGATGTGCGCGGACCGCGTCACCGGGAGCATGGGAGCGTGCCGGACGCGGCGCCCCGCACGGGACGGCGGCGCGTCCCGGTGGCGTGCGGGGGCCACCACCGGACCGGCCCGCGCGACCCGACTCCCGCGGTCAGTTTTCCGCACCCGGAGCAGAAAGCGGGAGGGCCCGTTACCCGATTGATGCGCGCGGAACGGGGCCGTCAGCGGGTCTCGGCGGCCCGCAGCCACGTGAGGACGGCCAGCACCCGCTTGTTGCTGTCCTGCGGCCCCGGCGGCGCCCCCGTCGAGGCGATCTTCAGCTTGGTGAAGATGGCGCGGACGTGGTCCTCGACCGTCCGGGCGGACAGGTGCAGCCGCTTGCCGATCCCCGCGTTGGAGTGCCCCTCGGCCATCAGCGACAGGACCTCGCGCTCGCGTCCGGACAGCCGGGAGAGCTCCTGCTCGCGGTGCCGGGCCTCGACGAGCCGGCTCACCACGTCCGGGTCGATGACGACCTCGCCGCGCATGACCCGCTCCAGCGCGGAGCGCAGGTTCTCCACGTCGGTGACGTGGTCCTTCAGCAGGTAGCCGACGCCGCGCGGCTGGTCGCGGAACAGCTCCATCGCCTGCGGGGTCTCGTTGAAGGCCGACAGCACGAGGACGCCGAGGCCCGGGTGCCGCTCCAGCAGCCGGCGGGCGGCGACGACCCCCTCGTTGGTGAACGTCGGCGGCATGTGCAGGTCGACGATCGCCACGTCGGGCGGATCGCCGGCGACGCGGGCGAGCAACTCCTCGCCGGAGCCCGCTGACGCGACGACCTCGATGCCGACCGTGGTGAGCAGGGTGACCAGCGCCTGCCGGAAGATCCCGCTGTCCTCCGCCACGGCTACTCGCATGGAAGGTCCATCCTTACCGTCGTCCCCACGCCGGGGCCCCCGGCGACTTCCACCCGTCCGCGCAGCGCCCTGGCCCGGCCGGACAGCCCGGCGAGGTCGGCGGCGGGGTCGCAGGGCCCCGTGCCGTCGCAGGTCATCTCCGCGGCCAGCCGGCCGTCCTCGTGGCCGACCCGGACGTGCACCCGGGTCGCGTGCGCGCGGTCGACAGCGTACGACAACGACTCGCACAGCACCGAGTAAAGCGTGGACTCCACCTCTCGGGAGAACCTGCGTTCGGGGACGTCGAGCCTGACGCGGACGCCGATCCGCTCGGCGAGGACCTCCAGCGCCGGCCCGAGGCCGTCCTGGACGAGCAGCGCGGGCTGCACCTCGCGGGCGAGCGCGCGCAGCTCGGCGAGCGCCTCCATCAGCTCGGCGCGGCAGGTGCGGGCGTGCTCCTTCACCGCCGGGTCGCCGGACACGGCCTCCAGCGTGCCGAGCATCGCGCCGAGCGCGAGGAGCCGCTGCTGCGCGCCGTCGTGCAGGTCGCGGGCGAGGCGCTCGCGCTCGGCCGTCTCCGCCCGGACGAGCCGGCGGTAGGCGGACCTGACCTGCTCCAGGCCCGCGTGCACGCTGGCCTGCAGGCGCGCGGTCTCCAGCGCCCGGCCGCCCGCGGCGAGCGCCGCCTCGACCAGCGAGCCGTGGTCGCGCAGCGCGCCGCCCAGCTCCACGACGGCGAGCGGGTCCCCGGCGGCGCTGCGCACCCGGCGCCGCCAGCGCCCGGCCTCGTCCGGCGCCGGGTCCTCCGGGTCGTCGTCCAGGGCGCCGTCCGGGCCGAGGTCGACGGGGCGGCCCGCGGTGTCGACGTAGGTCCCCTCCATCGGCGCCCAGAACCACAGCTCCAGCGTCGGGTCGTGCAGGACGTCGCGCAGGGCGTCCCGGACCCGCTCGACCGACACCGGCGCGGTCAGCCGCAGCATCCGGCCGGCGACGGTCAGCTCGCTGATGCGGACCCGCAGCCCGGACGCCAGCAGGGTCAGCGGGACGAGCACGACGACCGCGCCCTGCACCACGTAGACGTGCAGGAGGTCGTCCAGCGGGACCGCCTCCGTCATGACCGACTTCTGGGTGAACGCGGCGGAGATGCCGACGAACCCGATGGCGAGGGTCACCGGGAGGGTGAGCAGCCGCCGCATCCGGCCCGTCCGCGGCAGCCGCATCATCAGCACGAGGGCGAGCGACAGGGCGACGGCGACGTACAGCGCGGCGGAGAGGGGCAGGACGATCCGGAAGACCGCCAGGTTCGTGAACGGCGACGGCCACCACACCGACTCGCCGCGGAACGCCGCCCACTCCGGCTCGGAGGTGCACAAGATCGCGGTCGGGCAGCCCCACAGGACCGCACACGCCGCGACCGTCCAGATCCGGTCGGCCCGGTACTCCAGCCGCCCGGCCGGGTACATCAGGACGCCCACGGCGAGCGCCAGGTAGAAGGTGGCCTGCGCGTACTGGGAGACGAGCGGCCAGACGGACGCGTCCCGGCTCGCGGCCCAGGTGACCGCCCAGCACAGCGACGCGGCCGTGAACAGCAGCCCGGTGCGGCGGGTTCGCGTCCCGGTCGCGAGCAGCACGCCCGCCAGGGCGATGGCGGCGCAGCCGACCAGTGTGAGCACGGCCGCGGCCGGGTGGTCCCGCCAGTACGGCCAGCCCGCGAGGAGCGCCAGCCCCGCGACCGCCGTCCCGGCAGCGAGGGCGCGCCTCGTCTCCGTGCCGAACCACGGTGGCGACCGGCGCCGCCGCGGGGCGGAAATCACCACGACCACCCTCTCCATGCTCGGACCTCGGCGGACGTCCTGCCACCGGGAACCCACGGGGCGCGGGTCCGTGCTTTCCCGGACGCCGCGCGGGGCGCGGCGGCGGGCCGGGCGCCCGGCGGCGGCCGCACCGGAAGTCTCCCCGACTCCGGGACCGATTTCCCAGCGGTGTTATCCGATCGATGCGCACGCCTTTCCGGCGTTTCCGTCCCGATCTTGCCGGGCCGGAGTCCCACGGGACCGGGACCATTCGGGACGCGCACCCCTTGACGCGGGACGGCCGTCCGGCGTGCGGCTGGTCAGCGGTCCTTTCACCAGCCGATGAAAGGAGTTCACATTAACCGGGAAACCCCGGTCGAAGGTCCGGGTTCGCCTGGGTTGCCGGACATGGTGGGCAATGCCAGTATCTTTCCCCGGGAACAATGGGGGGCATGCGGAGAAAGGGGCGCGGGGGAAATGAACCATGAGACGGCCGTGCGCGGCGGGGGGCCGGGGACCGGGCGGCCCGTGCTCGTCGACGTGTCCGGGCCGGCACGCCCGGCAGCCGCCGACCGGACGGGGGTACGGCCGCGGTACCGGGCGATCCTGGCGGTGGACATCGAAGGCTCGACGACGCGCACCGACCCCGTCAAGGCCGAACTCCGCCGGACGCTGTACCGGCTCCTGGAGGAGGCGTTCAACCGGGCCGGGATCGGCCGCGGATACCGGGAGGAGTACGTCGACCGGGGCGACGGGGCGCTCGTGCTGGTGCACCCTTTCGACGAGGTCCCGAAAACCCTGCTGCTGCATCCGGTCGTGCCGATCCTGTCCGGCCTGCTGGCCGAATACAATGCGCTCGCCGAATGCAATTCGGGGCCGGCGGTCACTTCCGGCGGCGACCGGCGAATTCGGGTGCGCGTGGTCGTGCACGCCGGAGAGGTGCAGAGCGACGGCCACGGCGATTTCGGGGAGGCGCTCGACGTCGCCTGCCGGCTGCTGGACTCGCCGGAGGCGAAGAGCGCGCTGCGGCGCACCCGCGGGCCGCTGGTGCTCGTCGTGTCCGAGGACATCTACCACTCGATCGTCCGGCACGGGTACGAGGGGATCCGCGCCGACCGCTACGTCCCGCTCGTCCGGGTGCAGGTCACCGGCCGCAGCCACCAGGGCTGGGTGCTGGACGCCGGCGCCGCGCTCGTGCCCGCCCACCGGTGGACCGCCCTCCCCGCGTGGACCCGCCGCCTGCGCGGCCTCGCGGTCAGCGGCGGCCCACGCCCGCCAGGGTGAAGGTGCGCTCGGCGTCCGCGAGCGCCGGCGCGGGCCCGTCGGGCCGCCACTGCGAGGTGTAGGCCAGGCCCGGCTCCACGAGGTCGAAGCCCGCGACGATGCCGAGGATCTCCGCGCGGCTCCGGCCCCAGAAGTGGCCGCTGGTGGGCTTGAACACCTTTCCGACGTCGCCGCCGGACTCGGGCTCGGGCTCCTGGGTGATGTGCGTGAACACCAGGTGGCTGCCCGGCGCGAGGACGCCGCGGGCACAGCCGGCGCGCCTGCCCGCCGCTCATCGCCGTCCGGACGCCCTGGGCCTTGGCCTCGTAGCTGGCGGCCAGCACCACTCCCCCGCCCACGATCACCGGCCGCCCGCGCAGGGCGGGATCGTCGCGCTGCTCGACCGACGCGTAGAACGCGTCCAGGTCGGCGTGCAGGATCGTGGCATCACCGGACACGAACATATGTTCGCATAGTCGCGCGGTAGCCTCCTCGGGTGGCCGAGGACCGGTACGTGAGATCCAAGGACGGCAGCGTCATCGGGTTCAGGGTCTCCGGCGCGGGGCCGCCCCTGCTGCTCGTGCACGGCGCGGCGGTCGACGGGCGCTCCTGGGCGCCCGTGGTGCCGCACCTCGCCGAGCGCTTCACCGTGCACGTCATGGACCGCCGGGGGCGGGGCCTCAGCCTGCGGGAGGGCGGGCCGTACCGGATCGAGCGCGAGGGCGAGGACATCGCGGCCGTCGCGGAGGCGGCGGGGCGCGGCGTGTTCCTCGTCGCGCACTCCTTCGGCGCCCTGTGCGCGCTGCGGGCGTCGCCGTTCCCCGCCACGGTGGGACGGGCCGCCCTCTACGAGCCGCCGCTCTCCTCGCCGTGGCGGGCGCCCACCCCGCCGGAGGTGATCGTGCGGCTCCGCGGCCTGGCGCGCGCCGGGGACCACGACGGGGTGCTCGCGGCCGTGATGCGCGAGGTGCTCGGGCTCTCGGCCCGCCAGGTGGACGCGCTGCGCGGCGCGCGGCGGTTCTGGCGGACGTCCCTGGACAACGCCCCGCCGCTCGTCCGGGAGACCGAAAGCGTGGGGAGCGTCGGGGACCTCGGGCCGCTCAACGGGATCGGCGTGCCGGTGCGGCTGCTGGTCGGGGAGCGGAGCCCCGCCTACCAGCGGCCGACGGCGGACGCGCTCGCCGCGCTGATCCCCGGCGCCGGCGTCACCGTCCTGAAGGGTCAGGGCCACATGGCGATGCTGGAGGATCCGGCGCTGCTGGCCGCGACGCTGTCCGCGTTCGCGGCCTGAGGGCCCGCGGCGGCGGTCCGCCGCCGCGGGCCCCCGCCGGATCATTCGTTGAAGAGGCGGCCGTAGTCGGCCATGGCGAGGGCGACGTCGGCCTGCGCCCAGAACCGGTGGTAGTTGAACACCGGCGCGGTCGAGCTGGAGCCGTCCGCGTAGGCCATGACGCGCTGGTAGTCGGGGTCGCTCTTGTAGAAGGAACGGATGGACATGAAGGTCGAGCCGGAGTTGATCGGGTCGCCGTTCGGCATCTCCCCGGACCAGCCGGACGGGATGTAGACCGGGTCCGTGACGCGCTTGTAGTCGGACTTGGTCTCCGGCACCGACACGCCCTTGGTGTCGGCGTGCTTCCAGATGGCGTCGAGCAGGTCCTTGGCCATCTGCCTGGCGTCGGCGTCACCGGACTTGGCGGCGTAGTACGCCAGGGTCTTGGCGTACGCGGCGGCCACGCCGACGTCGTTGGTGTAGTCCTGCACGGAGACGTGCAGGCCGCTGTTCGCCGGCGGCATGCCGCTGGCCGAGGACCAGTTCGCGTCCGGCTGCCCGGTCCACTTGAGCGTGGACGGGATCTGCATGGCGCCCGTGGACGGGTCGACCGTCGTGTTCGCCAGCGCCCAGTCCACCCACTTGTCCAGGATCGCCTTGGCGTTCGCGTCCCCGGTGACCTGGTAGTACTCGGCGACGCGCTCCATCGACCACGCCTGGAACCCGAACCACTGGTTGCTGGGCGGGTCGTGGTAGACGGGCTGCCAGTCATAGGCCATGCCGAAGAACTCGGTGAGGCCGGTCGGCGGGGTGCTGTAGCTGCCCTCCCAGCTGTTGGTGACGCCGCCGGCGATGCCGCCCTCGGCGGACTGCAGCCACTTGTAGAGCTGCAGCTGCCGGGTGAGGCTCTTCTCCCAGTCGGCCTTGGCCGTCGCGCCCTTGGGGGCGAGCGCGGCGTCGTTCACCAGCGCGTAGGCGGCCAGGGGGTTCTGGTACCCGAAGTGCGAGGCGCCGTCGCCGATTCGCCAGGACCAGCCGGCGCTGGTGTCGGTCGCGCCGCCCCAGGCGTAGTACCAGGACAGCAGGTAGTGCTCGCTGTCCTTGCCCGTCCCGGCCGGGCAGGACGTGGAGTGGCAGTCGCCGATCTTCTTGAAGTACTTGTCGAAGAACGAGTACCGCAGGTAGTCGCCCATCTTCCCGGCCTTGGCCACGGTGCCGGAGACGGCGCCGGCCTTGCCCTGGTCCCCGGCCCAGACGTTCGCCCAGTACGCGGCCTGGATGGCGCGCGCGTCGGCGTCCGGTGCGTCGGTGAACTTCCACTGCTTTGCGTAGGACGAGTCGCCGATGAACAGGTCGAGGTAGCCGTTGGGGCCGCCGAAGGCGAACTTGTCGCAGGTCGGCTGCGGGACGGTCTCGAACACCGACTCCTGGGAGCCGCGCTGGTAGGTGTTGATGTAGGACGGGCCGTCGGCCCCGGGGCCCTCCTCGCAGCCGCCGCCCGGCGTGTTGCCGTAGCCGTACACATTGTCGACGTCCTGCAGCCAGTGCATGCCGTAGATGTCGTCGGTGCCGTAGGCGGACTTCAGCTCACTCGCGATCGGGTCCTGACCGACCGGGACGCTGCCGTCGATCTGCGACGGGTAGTCGCTCGGCAGCGGGTGCTCGGCGGCGTAGGTGGCGGGCTTGGACGCGTCGTAGAAGGAGTTCGTCGGCTGGTCCGCGTGCGTCGGGACCATGTACTTCTCCATCAGCGCCCAGGAGGCGTTGAAGGGGGCCCAGTTCTGCGTGACCTTGCCGTACATGGCCTCCAGCCAGATGAGGTAGCTGTAGGCCTCGGACGTCGTCTCGTGCCCGTGGTCGGGGGCCTCGACCATGAACGTCTCGACCGAGTGGTACGGGATGCCCTCGGGGCTGAAGTACCCGTTCGCGGGGTCCTTGATCTTATTGTACTGGTCGAGGAACCGCTGGGTGTAGGTGTCGCCGCCGGTGGCCACCTCGGTCGCGGTGACCTCGGCCGCCGCGTAGCCGTCGGCGGACGAGGTGAACGTCGCCTCGCCGGTCCCGGAGTCGTCCGCGGTGATCGTCACGTTCTGCGCGGTGGACCAGTTCTGCGGCGTGAACGCGAGCGTCCCGCCGCCGGTCACCGACAGGCCGCTGTTGCCGGAGGTGCGCGCCGTCGTCACGGTGACGTCCGAGGACGGCGCCTCCGACAGCTTCACCGCGTAGGTGGCGGTGGACCCTTGCGCCACGGTCAGGGTGGCGGGGCTCGCGACGATGCTCGCCTCGGCCGTGACGGTGATGCCGACGGGCGCGGACTCGGCCGTCCCGCCGGCGCTGTCGGTCACCCTGGCGTAGATCGAGTGGTCGCCCGCCGCCGACGGCGTCCAGCTGAGGCCGTAGGGAGCGCTGGTGTCGGCGCCGAGCGAGCCGTTCTGGTCGAAGAACTCGACCTTGGACACGGTCGCGCCGGTCCCGGCCGTCGCGGTCGCGGCGAGCGGCACCGAGGCGCCCACCGAGTACGTCGCCCCGGCCGCCGGGCTGGTCAGCGCGACCTTGGGGGCAGAGGTGCCGCCGTTGCAGGTCGTGCCGTTCAGGGTGAACGACGCCGGATCGGTGTTCGTCCCGCTGTAGGTGAACTGCCCGCCGACGCTCACGGTCGCACCGCCGGCCAGCGACCCGTTCCAGCTCTCGTTCTGGACGGTGACGTCCTGGCCCGACTGCGACCACTTGCCCGACCAGCCGTTGGTCAGCTTCTGGTTTCCCGAGTAGGAGTACTTCAGCGTCCAGCCGTTCAGCGCGTCGCCCTGGTTGGTGATGTCGATGGTCGTGGTGAAGCCGCCGCCCCAGTCGTTCTTCTTGTAGACGACCTTGCACGCGGCGGCCGCCGCGGCCGTGGGCGCCAGTACGCCGAGGCCGCCGCAGAGCAGGGTCAGCGTCGCGCTAACGGCGGTGAGCGCGCGCCATCGTTGCCGTCTTCTCACTTCGGGTTCCTTCCTGAGTCGCCCGCCGTGCGGGCATGGCGGGCTCCACCGCCGGCGGACTCCGGCGGTGGCTTCCCGCAGGGGGCGCGCCCGGGACGGGACGCGCGTCAGGCCGGGGCCGTCAACCGGACTCCCGGATGATCAACTTGGTGCGCAGCACGACGCCGCGCTCGGTGCTGGGCCTGCCGCCGGTGCAGGCGCGCAGCTCGCGGGCGAGCCGGGCGCCGAGGTCCTCGGCCGGCTGCCGGACGGTCGTCAGCCGGGGCCGCACCTGCCGGGCGACGGGGGCGTCGTCGAAGCCGACGACGGCCACGTCGTCGGGGACGCGGCGGCCCGCCCGGCGCAGCGCGCTGAGCGCGCCGACCGCCATCTGGTCGGACGCGGCGAGCACGGCGTCGACGTCCGGGCGGCGCTCCAGCAGCCGGCGCATCGCCCGCTCGCCGGACAGCCGCCCGAAGTCGCCCTGGCAGACCAGCCCGTTGACGCCCATCCCGGCCTCGCGGGCGGCGAGCCGGTAGCCGGCCAGCCGGTCGACGGCCGCGCCCGTGTCGGCGGGCCCGGCGATGGTGCCGATGCGGCGGCGGCCGGTGGTGAGCAGGTGCCGGACGGCGGCGTGCGCGCCGCCGCGGTTGTCGACGTCGACGTACGGCAGCGCCACCTCGTCGAGGGGGCGGCCGGCCAGCACGACGGGGGCGCCGGCCGCGGCCTGCACGAGCGGGGCGACCTGGTCGCGGCGGGCGCCGACGAGCAGCACGCCCTCGGCCCGGCCGCCGCGCAGGTAGCCGGTGGTGGCGCGCCACTCGTCCGGCCGGCCGGCCATGAGGACGACGAGCGGCGCGCGGCCGTCCAGATCGCGCCGCACGCCCCACAGCAGGCGCGCGAAGTACGGGTCGCCGAGGACGCGGCAGGCGTCCTCGCAGACGACCGCCGCGATCGTGCCGGACGACTCCCGGTCGGGGGAGCCGCCGCGGCGGCGGACGTAGCCGAGCCGTTCGACGGCCGCCTCGACCTGGAGGCGGGCCGTCCGGCTGACCCTGGCGGAGCCGTTGAGGACGCGGGACGCGGTCGCGGGCGACACTCCGGCGAGCTCGGCGACGTGGGCGAGGGTCGGGGGCCGGTCGGGAAGGGCGGGGTCTTCTGGGGGGTGGGTGATGGTCACGCTTCGGCACTCCCTTCGGGGGTTCCCGGCCATGTGCGGGAGGACCGGGTCGGGAGTAGTGGGAGCGCTCCCAAGAATGTGATCGGACGCCGATCGTGTCAAGGGTCATAGGCCGATCGGACAAAGGGAAGCGGCCCCGGTCCCTCACCGCGCGCGCGAGGCGGCGTGAAAAGTCGTGAAAGGAATGGAACGGGGGTTCCATGTCGCGTCCGACCCGTTCTACGTTCACCGCAGTCCAGGAGTGGGAGCGCTCCCAAGCTGACAGATCCGACGTGAAAGCGGAGAGCCCATGAGACCGCCTTCCCCGCGCACCGCCGCGGTGGCCGCGCTCGCCGGCGCCGTGTGCGCGGCCGGCTCGCTGGCCGCCGGCGCCGGAGCCGTGCTCGGCGCGCCCGCCGCCAACGCCGCCGTCGCCTGCGAGGTCGACTACACCACCAACGACTGGGGCACGGGCTTCACGGCCGCCGTCACCATCACCAACCGCGGCCCGGCCGTGAACGGCTGGACGCTCACGTACTCCTACACCGGGAACCAGCGGCTGGCGAACGGCTGGAACGGCCGGTGGTCGCAGTCCGGCCAGGCCGTCACCGTCGTCAACGAGAGCTGGAACGGCTCCCTGGCCACCGGCGCCGCGGTGCAGGCCGGAGCCCAGTTCACCTATAGCGGGGACAACGCCGACCCGACCGGCTTCGCCGTGAACGGGACGGCCTGCAACCGAGACGAGGAGCCGACCGAAACCCCGACGACGCCCACCACTCCCCCGCCCGGCGGACCCGCGCCGAAGCTGAGCGTCTCCGGCGACACGTTCGTCGACGCCGCCGGCGAGACGGTCCGGCTGCGCGGGGTGAACCGGTCCGGCGGCGAGTTCGCCTGCGTCCAGGGCAACGGCATCTGGGACGGCCCGATGGACGCCGCGTCGGTCGCGGCGATCAGGAGCTGGAACGCCAACGCCGTCCGGGTGCCGCTCAATTCCGACTGCTGGCTGGGGCTGGACAACGTCGATCCGGCCTACCGCGGAGCCGCGTACCAGAACGCGGTGAAGAACTACGTCGGGCTGCTTGAGGAGAACGGCATCACGCCCATTCTTGAACTGCACTGGAGCCACGGCCTGTGGACCGGCAATGACAACCATTGCGACACGGCCGCCGCCGAATGTCAGAAGCCGATGCCGGACGCCGAATACGCGACCGAGTTCTGGAGGCAGGTGGCCGGCGCGTACAACAACGACACGGCCGTCGTGTTCGACCTGTTCAACGAGCCGTATCCGAACAACCTCCAGGTCATGGACTACGGCCAGTCGTGGAAGTGCTGGCGCGACGGCGGCCCGGACTGCACCGGCCTCACCTACGAGGCCGCCGGGATGCAGGACCTGCTCGACGCCGTCCGCTCCACCGGGGCCGAGAACGTCGTCATGGTGGCGGGCAGCAGCTACTCCAACGACCTGTCGCAGTGGCTCGCGCTGAAGCCGTCCGACCCGGCCGGGAACCTCGCCGCCGCCTGGCACTCCTACAACTTCAACTACTGCAAGGACGCGTCCTGCTGGGACCGGCAGCTGGCGCCCGTCGCCGCCGAGGTCCCGCTCGTCGCCGGCGAGATCGGCGAGAACACCTGCGGCCACTCCTACGTCGACACGCTGATGGCCTGGCTCGACGCGCGCGGCGCGTCCTACCTCGGCTGGACGTGGAACACCTGGGACTGCTCCAGCGGCCCCTCCCTGATCAGCTCCTACGACGGTACTCCCACCGCGTACGGAGCCGGGCTCCGCGACCACCTGCGGTCGGCCCGCTGACCACCCGGAAGAAGTCCACCCCAACCAGATGGAGGAATCCGGATGAAACACCCCCATGCGCGCAGGAGGCCCGGCGCCCGGCGCCGCGGCGCCGCGACCGCCGCGGCGGTCGTCCTGCTCGCCTCAGGCACGGTCGCGCTGGCCCAGGCCCAGGCCAGCGCGGCCGCCGGCTGCAAGGTCGACTACAGCACCAACGACTGGGGCTCCGGCTTCACCGCCTCCGTGACCGTCACCAACCTCGGCGACGCCATCAGCGGCGGCTGGACGCTGGAGTGGGACT
This sequence comes from Actinomadura monticuli, assembly GCF_041463655.1. Lineage (NCBI taxonomy): Bacteria > Bacillati > Actinomycetota > Actinomycetes > Streptosporangiales > Thermomonosporaceae > Actinomadura > Actinomadura monticuli. The sequence continues at coordinate 54,452 of NZ_JAXCEI010000016.1, read as the reverse complement.
TCGCCGGCAACCAGCAGGTGACCTCGGGCTGGAACGGCACGTTCAGCCAGTCCGGACAGCACGTCACCGTGAAGAACCCGAGCTGGGCCCCGGCGCTCGGGACGAACGCGTCGGCCAACCCCGGGTTCCAGGGCACCTACTCCGGCTCGAACTCGGCTCCCACCCAGTTCAAGCTCAACGGGACCGTGTGCGACGGGTCGACGGGCGACCCCGGAGACCCCGGCGATCCCGGAGACCCGGGTGGCGGCGACCGCGTCGAGAACCCGTACGCGGGCGTGCAGCAGTACGTGAACCCCGAATGGTCCGCGCACGCCGCCGCCGAGCCCGGCGGCAGCGCGGTCGCGAACCAGCCGACCGGCGTGTGGCTGGACCGGATCGCCGCGATCGAGGGCGTCAACGGCGGGATGGGGCTGCGCGACCACCTCGACGCCGCCCTCGAGCAGGGCGCCGGGCTGGTCAACCTCGTCGTCTACGACCTGCCCGGCCGGGACTGCTCGGCGCTCGCCTCCAACGGCGAGCTGGGCCCGACCGAGCTCGACAAGTACAAGACGCAGTTCATCGACCCGATCGCGGAGATCCTCGGCGACGCGAAGTACGCCGACCTGCGGATCGCCGCGGTGGTGGAGATCGACTCGCTGCCCAACCTGATCACCAACGCGGGCGACCGGCCGACCGCCACCGAGAACTGCAACGTCATGAAGGAGAACGGCAACTACCAGAAGGGCATCGCCTACGCGCTGCAGGAGCTCGGCGCCCTGTCCAACGTCTACAACTACATCGACATCGGCCACCACGGCTGGATCGGCTGGGACGACAACTTCGGCCCGACCGCGCAGCTGCTCGCCCAGGTGGCCGACATGTCCGGCTCGAAGGGCAACGTCGCCGGGTTCATCACCAACACCGCGAACTACGGCGCGACGACCGAGCCCTACTTCACCATCAACGACAGCGTGAACGGCACGTCCGTCCGCGAGTCGGACTGGGTGGACTGGAACCGGTACGTGGACGAGCAGTCCTACGCGCAGGCGTTCCGCCAGGAGCTCATCGGCGAAGGGTTCGACTCCGGGATCGGCATGCTCATCGACACCAGCCGCAACGGCTGGGGCGGCTCCGAGCGTCCGACCGGGCCCGGCCCGAAGACGGATGTGAACGCCTACGTGGACGGCGGCCGGACCGACCGCCGCATCCACCTCGGCAACTGGTGCAACCAGGCGGGAGCGGGCCTCGGCGAGCGGCCGAAGGCGGCCCCCGCGTCCGGCATCGACGCCTACGTGTGGATGAAGCCTCCGGGCGAGTCGGACGGGGCGAGCTCGGAGATCCCGAACGACGAGGGCAAGGGCTTCGACCGGATGTGCGACCCGACCTATGAGGGCAACCCGCGCAACAACAACCACATTAGCGGCGCCCTGCCGGACGCGCCCCTGTCCGGCCACTGGTTCTCCGCCCAGTTCCAGGAACTGCTGCGGAACGCCAACCCGCCCGTCCAGTAACCACCCCAAGGGAGGAAACGGCCCCGTGACCCGCTCCCGGTCACGGGGCCTCTCCCTGTCCGGGGCGGCCGGCCCCGCCCGCGGTCCGGCCGGAACGGGAGCGGCCCGCGGCGTCCCCTGTCGGACGCCGCGGGCCGTGTTCTGGTGGAGCCTGTCTCCGGTGGTGCCGCGTTCTGGTGGGAGCAGGAATCCGTCGGGAGCGGTCAGGAGGTCATGCAGTGCGCTTCGAGGTCCGTCGCCGAGCCCGGGGCGTTCGCGGTGAACCCGAACGTCGTCGAGGCGCCGACGGCCAGCGAGCCGTTCCAGTCCGCGTTCTTCACCGTGACGTCCGGACCGGACTGCGTGTAGGTGCCGTTCCACAGGCTGCCGACCGTCTCGCCGTTGGCGAAGGTGAAGTGGGCCGTCCAGCCGTTCAGCGGGAGCGTGCCGGTGTTGGTGACCTTGACCTCGCCCTGGTAGCCGCCTCCCCAGCCGTTGATGGAGCGGTACTCGGCGGTGCACACCTTGCCGGGCGTGCCGGGCGGGTCGGTGGGGTCGGTGGGCGGGTCGGTCGGGTCGCCGTCGCCCTCGCCGACGCCCGTCACCTCGCCGTTCCCGCCGTCGAACACGACGTCGGAGCAGCCGTAGAACGTCTCGTTGCTGTCCGAACGCTGCCACACGGTGTAGATGATGTGGCGGCCGGTCTTGCCGGACGGGAGCCGGGCGTTCCAGTGGTAGTACGCGTCCTCGCTGCCGGGCGAGCCGACGCTCGGCGGGTCGGTGGCGCTGTAGAACGGCTGGGCCTCCAGGTCGTCCCAGCTGAGCGGGCGGGTCGGGCTCCAGGTGTCCTTGGTGATGTAGGTGCGGAACGTCCCCGGGTGGGCCGCCCACTTGTTGTACCTGAACTCGAGGTCCGCGCCGGACGTCAGGTGCGTGACCGGCCAGTCGTCGCGGGCCAGGTCGTAGCCGCTGAAGTCGTACACGACCGCGCCGCCGCTGCACAGCTCCCCGTCGGGGATGAAGCCGCGGGTGCGGCCCGCGCCGTCCGAGCGGAGCACCGCGAACCAGTTGTAGAGCGAGTTCGAGCCGCTCTGCGCGACGGCCGCCGCGCACGCGGGGTTGTGCGGGACGATCTGCCCGGTCGAGGACAGCCCGTCCTTCCAGCACAGGTACGTGCGGCTGCCCGGCACCATCATCGCGCCGTGCGCGGACGCCGGCACGGCCGTGACCAGGGCGCCCGCCAGCATGGCGGGGCCGAGCACCGACCCCGCCAGCAGCGCTCTTCGTCTTCGCTTTCCCATCGTCCTCCCGTCCAGGGGCCGAGGAAGGTCCTGTCCAAGCGGACGCTAGCTCCGTGGCGGCGGGGCCCGGAACGGTCCTTTCACCCTTTCACCCGAAGGGCGCGGCGGCAGGACCGAGCGGCCCGGACGATGCCGTCCGGGCCGTGCCGCGGCGGGGCTCAGCCCTTGGTGGCGCCGGCCGTCAGGCCCCCGATCAACTGGCGTTCGGCGACGGCGTAGAAGGCGATCGCGGGCACCATCGCCAGCACGATGTAGGCGATGACGAGCGCGTAGTTCGTCGAGTACTGCCCCTGGAACTGCTGGATGCCGACGGGGATCGTCTGCCATTTCGGGTCGGCGAGCACCAGCAGCGGCAGGAAGAAGTTGTTCCAGCTCGTCACGATGGCGAGGACCGACACGGTGCCGAGGGCGGGCCGCGCCATCGGCAGCAGGATGCGCCAGAAGAACCCGAGGCGGGTGCAGCCGTCCATGATGGCGGCCTCCTCCAGCTCGGCGGGGATCGTCCGGAAGAAGGACCGCAGGATGATGATCGTGATGGGCAGCGCGAACGCGGCCTGCGGCAGGATGATGCCGAGCGGGTTGTCCAGCAGCCCGAACGAGCGCAGCAGGACGAACAGCGGCAGCACCGCCACCGCGGGCGGGAACATCAGCCCCGCCGCGAACAGCGTGAAGAAGAACTCGCGGCCCCGGAAGGCGTAGCGGGCGAACGCGAACGCCGCCAGCGCCGACACCGCGACGGTGATCAGCGTGGTGGCGACGGCGATCAGCACGCTGTTGGCGATCTGCCGCCAGAAGTCGCCGGACGACAGGATGCCGGTGTAGTTGGACACCTTCCACGGGTGCGGCAGCCCCAGCGGGTCCGCGGTGAGGTCGCCGGTGGTCTTGAAGCCGGAGATCACCGCGTACAGCAGGGGGACGACGACGAAGGAGCCGAGTACCCACACCAGCGTGTGCCGGGACAGGCTCCGCGCCATGCCCGCTCTCATGCCCGCTCTCATCGGCGGCCCCCCGCGTTGGTGACCGCGCCCTGCAGGTCGCGGCGCAGCGCGTACCGCTGGTACAGCAGGGAGAAGACCAGGCAGATGAGGAACATGACGACGCTGATCGCGCCCGCGTAGCCCATCTGGTAGCGCTTGAAGCCGAACTGGAACATGGTGACGGCCATCGTCTCCGTGGAGTGCGTCGGCCCGCCCGTCGTGGTGACCCACACGAGGTCGAACAACTGGAGGGAGCCGATGACGGACAGGAACACGCTGATGCGCAGCGTCGGGCCGAGCAGCGGCAGCGTGACGCTGCGGAAGCGCCGCCACGGGCCCGCCCCGTCGATCGCGGCGGCCTCCAGCACCTCCGTCGGGATGCCCTGCAGCCCGGCGAGGTAGATCATCATGTGGAAGCCGAAGTACTTCCACGTCATGACGGCGAACAGGGTGGGGAGCGCGGTGTCGGGGTCGGCGAACCACCTGCCGGCGAGGTCGCCGAGCAGCGGCAGGTCCTCGACGATCTTGTCGGCGAGTCCGCTGCCGGGCAGGAAGATGATGCCGAACAGGACGCCCGCGATCACCTCGGACAGGATGTAGGGCGCGAAGAAGATCGCCCGGTAGACCGCCCGCCCGCGCATCCGCTGGTTCAGCAGGACGGCCGCGCCGAGCGCGATCGGGAGCTGGACGGCGATCGAGAACACGATGATCAGCAGGCCGCGCCACAGGTCGCCGCGGAAGACGGGGTCGTCGGCCAGCTTGCGGTAGTTGCCGAGACCGGTGAAGTCCTCGGGCCAGCCGAAACCGCCCCAGCGGAAGAAGCTCGTGTAGAACGCGACGAAGATCGGGATCAGGACGAAGAAGAAGAACAGCAGCAGGGCGGGGAGCAGGAACCAGGTGCTGGACGCCCAGCCGCGCAGCCGCTCCCCGGTCGACGCCCTGGGGCCCCGCCTGCGCGGGGCCCGTGCGGCGTGCCGCGGCCGGTCGTCGGTCGTGGCGGACAGGGTCATTGGCTCTTGGCCACCTTGGTGACCGACTCGGTGACCTGCTGGGGCGTCTTCTTGCCCCCGATCAGCGCCGCGACGCTGTCATTGACCTCCTGGCCGACCGCGGGCGGGAACGCCTGGTCGAGGTAGAGCTGGAACCCGGTGGAGGAGTTCAGCGCGTCGGCGACCAGCTTGCGGTTCTTGTCGAGCTCGTTCTCCGCGCCCTTGACGACCGGCATGAAGGCGCCCGAGGAGACGAGCTTCTTCTCGTTCTCCATGTTCATCAGGAACGCCAGGAAGTCGATGGCCTCCTTGGGGGCGTCCTTGCTGAGCGCGTGCCCGTTGCCGCCGCCGAACACCTCGGTGGCCTGGCCCTGGCCGCCCTCCACGCTCGGGAAGGGGAACCAGCCGAGGTCGTCGCCCAGGTCCTTGCCGGAGGCGTCCTTCTCCACCGCGGGCGCCCACTGCCCCATCAGCTCCATGGCGGCCTTGCCGCCGCCCATGGTCGCGGCCTGTCCGCCGGGCGTGTCGTAGCCGGCGTTCTGGAAGCCCTTCTGGAAGGGATCCAGGTCGGCGAGCTCCTTGAGCTTCTGGCCTGCGGAGACGAACGCCGGGCCGCTGAAGTCGTTGGCCTTCTCGGCCTGCTGCAGTGCGGGCAGACCGCCGATGCGCATCGCGAGGTAGGCCCAGTAGTACATCTCGGGCCACTTGTCCTTGCCGGCGACGGCGATGGGGGTGATCCCCGCGGACTTGAGCTTGCGGACGGCGTCCAGGTACTCGGTCCAGGTCTTCGGGGTGTCCTTGATCCCGGCCTTCTCGAAGTGCGCCTTGTTGTACCAGAAGCCCACGCCGCCCATGTCGTACGGGATGGCGTAGGTCTTGCCGTCGAACTGGTACGGCTTCTGCGACACCGGCGTCATGGTGCCGAGGATGGCGGAGCCGTCGGAGGTGACGTCCTTGACCAGGCCGGCGTCGATCTGCTGCTTGAGGACGCCGCCGCCCCAGGTGACGAAGATGTCCGGCAGCTTGCCGGAGGCGGTGAGCGCCGTCATCTTCGACTTGAACGCCTCGTTCTCCAGGTTGGTGAGCTTGATCCGGACGTTCGGGTGCGCGGCCTCGTAGGCCTTGGCGATCTGCGGATAGAGCGTCTTGGACGGCTCGGTGGTCGCGATGTCCATCCACTCGACGGTGACCTTGCCGCCGCCCCCCGAGTCGCCGTCGCCGCAGGCGGCGAGGAGGGGCGCGGCGGTGATCGCCACGGTGCCCGCGGAGACCGCGGTCAGGAACGAACGGCGCGACAGGTGTGGGATGCCCATGGTGGCCTCCTGGATCGGGGGGTGGGCTGGCCTGGACCGGCGGGCGGGTGACCGTCCCGCGTCGAAAGCTTTTCGAAACTCTTCGAGCTTGCCGTTGCCGTGGAACTCTAAGAAAGGGCCACCCCAGGGTCAAGACTTCGACGCTCGTTGACCTAAATGAAATGTTGAGAAGTCCGACTCGGGGGCTAGGAGCGAGCGAAACATTGCGATACTGTTCGCAATCGTTTCCTCGGGGAGGAGTGAAGCGTGCCCGTGCGCACCACCGATGAGATGCCGGACCCCCCGGCCCGGCCCACCCTGGCGCTGATCGCGGCGGAGGCGGGAGTCTCCCCCGCCACGGTCTCCAAGGTCCTGAACGGCCGCACCGACGTGGCCGCCGCGACCCGCGAGCGGGTGGAGGCGCTGCTGCGCACCCACAACTACCCCGGTCCGGGCGGCTCCCGCCGGGCCCGCAGGTCCGGCCTGATCGACCTCGTCCTCGCCGGGCTCGACAGCCCGTGGGCGGTGGAGATCCTGCGCGGTGTGGAGGCCGAGTGCGCCGAGCACGGCACCGGCGTCGTCGTCTCGCTCGTCCGCGACGACGACGCCCGGCCGCCGAGCTGGCAGAACCTGCCCGCGCTGCACCACAGCGACGGGGTCATCCTGGTGACCTCCCGGATGACGCGCCGCCAGCGCGAGCAGCTGGAGCGGGCCGGTGTCGGGCTCGTCCTGGTCGACCCGGTGAACCTGCCGGACACCGACATCGCCAGCGTCGGCGCCACCAACTGGGCCGGCGGGATGGCCGCCACCGAGCACCTGATCGAGCTCGGCCACCGCCGCATCGCGATGATCGGCGGCCCCGCCGACATGCTCTGCACCCAGGCCCGGGTGGACGGCTACCGGACGGCGCTGGAGCGCGCCGGTATCGAGGTCGACAAGGACCTCGTCCGCTACGGCGACTTCCACCACCAGGGCGGGTTCGCCCGCACCCGCGAGCTGCTGGAGCTCCCCGAGCCGCCGACCGCGATCTTCGCGGGCAGCGACGAGCAGGCCATGGGCGCCTACCAGGCGGCGCGGCTCGCCGGGCTGCGCATCCCCGAGGACCTCAGCGTCGTCGGCTTCGACGACCTGCCCACCTGCGAATGGCTCTCGCCGCCGCTGACGACCGTCCGGCAGCCGCTGGAGGAGATGGGGCGCGTCGCGGCCCGCACCCTGCTCCAGCTGCTGGACGGCCGGCCGCCGCTGACCCCGCGCGTGGAGCTGGCCACCGACCTGCGTGTCCGCGCCTCCACCGCACCGCCGCACCCCACCGCACCGCCGCACCCCACCGCACCGCCGCACCCCACCACACCGCCGCACCCCACCGCGCCGCCGCACCCCACCACGCCGGTCCACACGGAGGAACGATGACCGAAGCCGTCCCGGCCGCGAGCGCGACCCGCGAGCCCTGGCAGGACCGCGGGTCGCCGGTCGCCGAGCGGGTCGCCGACCTGCTGGCCCGGATGACCCTGGAGGAGAAGGCGGGGCAGCTCGCCGGGTTCTGGGCGATGCCCGCCGAGCCGGGCGAGCCGGTGGCCCCGATGGAGGACGACTCGCACGAGACCGCCCCGTCCCTGGACGAGGTCGTCGACCGGGGCCTCGGCCAGCTCACCCGCGTGTTCGGGACCGCTCCCGTCCCGGCCGCCGAGGGCGCCGCCCGGCTCCGCGAGCTGCAGCGGCGGATCGCCGCCGGCAACCGGTTCGGCATCCCGGCGATCGCGCACGAGGAGTGCCTCAACGGCTTCATGACGTGGGGCGCGACCGTGTTCCCGAGCCCGCCCGCGTGGGGCGCCGCCTTCGACGCCGAGCTGGTCGGCGAGATGGCCGCCGCGATCGCGGCGAGCATGCGCGCGGCCGGCGTCCACCAGGGCCTCGCGCCCGTGCTGGACGTCGTCCGCGACGCGCGCTGGGGCCGCACGGAGGAGTGCATCGGCGAGGACCCGTACCTCGTCGGGGTCCTCGGCACGGCCTACGTGAAGGCCATGGAGCGGGCCGGCGTCGTCACGACCCTGAAGCACTTCGCCGGCTACTCCGCCTCCCGCGCCGGCCGGAACATGGCGCCCGCGCCGGTCGGGCCGCGCGAGCTGGCCGACGTCATCCTCGAACCGTTCGTCATGGCGCTGCGCGAGGGCGGCGCCCGCTCGGTCATGCACTCCTACACCGACGTGGACGGGATGCCGTCCGCGGGGGACGAGCGGCTGCTGACCGGGCTGCTGCGCGACGAGCTGGGCTTCACCGGCACCGTCGTCGCCGACTACTTCGGCATCTCGTTCCTGGAGACCCGGCACCGGGTGGCCGGGTCGCGGGGCGAGTCCGGCGCGCTCGCGCTGCGCGCCGGGATCGACGTGGAGCTGCCGACCGTCCGCTGCTACGGCGACCCGCTGATCGAGCTGGTCCGGGCGGGCGCCGTCCCGGAGGAACTGCTGGACCGGGCGGCCGGCCGGGTGCTGGCGATGAAGGCCGAGCTGGGCCTGCTGGACGGCGTGCCCGGCGACGGGGACGGCGCGGCGCTGGACTTCGACCCGCCGGAGCACCGGGCCCTGGCCCGGCGGCTGGCCGAGGAGTCGGTCGTGCTGCTGTCCAACGACGGTGTGCTGCCGCTGCGCACCGGCGGCGGGGTCGTGGTGACGGGCCCGCTCGCGGAGGACCCGTTCGCGATGATGGGCTGCTACACGTTCCCGAGCCACGTCGGCCGCCAGCACCCCGAGCTGCCCCTCGGCGTGGAGATCCCGTCGGTGGCGGACGCGCTGCGCGCCGAGCTGCCCGGCGTCCGCGTGGCGGGCTCGAAGGACGTGTTCGTCGCCGACGACGCCGACATCGAGGCCGCCGCCGCGGCCGCCCGGGACGCCGAGGTGTGCGTGCTCGTGCTCGGCGACCGGGCGGGGCTGTTCGGCCGCGGCACGTCCGGGGAGGGCTGCGACGTCGAGACGCTCGCGCTGCCGGGGCGGCAGGCCGAGCTGGCCGAGGCGGTCCTGGACACCGGCACGCCGACGGTCGTCGTGATGCTGTCGGGCCGCCCCTACGCCATCGAGGGCGTCGCCGACCGGGCCGCCGCCGTCGTGCAGGCGTTCTTCCCCGGCGAGGAGGGCGGCCCGGCGGTCGCCGGCGTCCTCGCCGGGCGGGTCGACCCGTCCGGGCGGATGCCGATCAGCGTGCCGCGCCGCGCGTCCGGCCCGCCGACCACCTACCTGCGCGCGCCGATGGACGGCGGGCACGACTGGAGCACGGTCGACCCGGTCCCGCTGTACCCGTTCGGCCACGGCCTGACCTGGACGACGTTCGAGTACTCCGATCTGGAGGTCGGCGAGCGCGCGGCCACGGACGGGGCGGTCACGGTCAGCGCCGTCGTCCGCAACACCGGGGACCGCGCGGGCACGGAGGTCGCCCAGCTGTACCTGTCCGACCCGGTCGCGTCGGTGGTGCGGCCGGTGCGCTGGCTCGCCGGGTGGGCCCGGGTGCGGCTGGAGCCGGGCGAGGCGGCCCGGGTCGCGTTCGAGGTGCACGCCGACCGGACCTCCTTCACGGGGGCCGCCCTGCGGCGCGTCGTCGAGCCCGGCGCCGTCGGGGTCGAGGTCGGGCGGTCGAGCGCCGACCTGCCGCTGCGCGGGTCGTTCACCCTGGAGGGACCCGTCCGGGAGCCGGGCCCCGACCGCGTGATGACCGTCCCCGTGGAGGTGACGCCGCTATGACCCGGTTCGGGAACCCGGTGCTGCCCGGCTGCCATCCCGACCCGTCGATCTGCCGCGTGGGCGGCGACTTCTACCTCGTGACGTCCACGTTCGAGTGGTTCCCCGGGCTGCCGGTCTTCCACAGCCGCGACCTGGTGCACTGGCGGCCGGCCGGGCACGCGCTGGACCGGCCGGACCAGCTGCCGCTGGACGGGGTGCCCGCGTCCGGCGGCCTGTACGCGCCGACCCTGCGCCACCACGACGGGACCTTCTACCTGGTGTGCACCCTCGTGGACGGGACCGAGTGGTCCGGGCACTTCGTGATGACCGCGTCCGACCCGGCGGGGCCGTGGTCGGACGCGCACCGGCTGGACGGCGCGGGCATCGACCCGTCGCTGTTCTTCGACGACGACGGCCGCGCCTGGTGCACCGGCACGCGGCTGACCGGGCGGTACGAGGGGCACACCGAGATCTGGCTGCGCGAGTTCGACCCGGCGGCCCTGGCGCTGACCGGGCCCGAGCACGTGATCTGGGACGGCGCGGTGAAGGGGTCGATCTGGTCGGAGGGCTCCCACCTCTACAAGATCGGCGGGCGGTACCACCTCCTCACCGCGGAGGGCGGCACCGCGCTCGACCACGCCGTCATGATCGCGCGGGCCGACGCGGTGACCGGCCCGTACGAGGGCAGCCCGCGCAATCCGGTGCTGACCCACCGGAACTTCGGCACCGGGCACCCCGTCGTCGGCACGGGGCACGCCGACCTGGTGGAGACGCCCGGCGGCGAATGGTGGATGGTCCTGCTGGCGATGCGCCCGCACGGCGGGGACCGGTGCGTCCTCGGGCGCGAGACCTTCCTGACCCCTCTCGCCTGGGAGGACGGCTGGCCCGTCACCGGCGGGCGCGTCGAGCCGAGCCATCCGGCGCCGTCGCTGCCGCCGTGCCCGTGGCCGGCCGTCCCGCGGGGCGGGCCGTTCGACGGCCCGGAACTCGGCCCGGAGTGGACCATGCTGCGGCCGCCGCGCGAGCGGTGGTGGAGCCTGGCCGAGCGGCCGGGGCAGCTGCGGCTGCGCGTCCGCCCGGAGAGCCTCTCGGACGTCGCCAACCCGTCGTTCGTGGGCCGGCGCCAGCAGCACCACGACTTCGCCGCCTTCACCGCGCTGGACTTCACACCGGCGGACGAGGAGTGGGCGGGGCTGGCGCTCGTCCAGAACAACGACTTCCACGTCCTGCTGGTGTCGGCGGCCGAGGGCGTGCTCCTGGTGAAGCGCGAGCAGGGCGTCGAGACGGTGCTCGCCAAGGCGCCGCCCGCTCCCGGGCGGGTCGGTCTCGGCTTCGAGGCCCGCGGGCGCTGGTACCAGGCGTCCTACAGCCCGGAGCCGGGCGTCTGGGCCCCGCTCGGCGACCCCGTGGACGGCGACCTCCTGACCAGCCAGGTCGCGGGCGGCTTCACCGGCGCCCTGATCGGCCTCTACGCCACCTCCAACGGGCGGGCGAGCGCGAACCACGCCGACTTCGCCTGGTTCGAGTACACCCCGGACCCGGGGACGCCCTAGAGCAGCAGCGCGGGGTCGGCGATCACGCGCTCCACCACCAGGCCGGCGGCGCCGAGGACGGCGGCGCCCTCGGCGAGGCCGGAGACCTCGACCGGCGGGACGCCCCGCCGCAGCGATCCCGGGCCGCCCGCGAGGACCTCCTCCAGCGGCGGGCGCACCCAGGCGGCCAGCGGGGAGAAGACGCCGCCGAGGACGACGGTGTCGGGGTCGATCAGGTTGACGACGGAGGCGAGCGCGCCGCCGAGCGCCCGCCCGGCCCGGGACACCGCGCCGAGGGCGGCCGCGTCGCCCGCCTCCAGCCGCTCGACGAGCCGGCCGACCGAGCCCCCGGGGCCGCCGGCGGGCCGCGTCGCCGGCAGGCCGGCCGCGCGCAGCATCGCCTCCTGCCCGGCGACCTGCTCCAGGCAGCCGCGCCCGCCGCAGGAGCACACCGGGCCGGCCGGCTCGGCGACGAGGTGGCCGAGTTCCCCGGCGAAGCCGTGCGCGCCGCGGAAGACCCGCCCGTCCACGACGATGCCGGCGCCGATCCCGATCTCACCCGACACGTGCACGAAGTCGCCGAACCGGGCGCCGCCGCCGAACCACAGCTCGCCGAGCGCCGCGAGGTTGGCCTCGTTGTCGTACTCGGCGGGCAGCGCCGCCGCGAGGCCGGGCGCGCCGGCGACGGGGACGTCGGTCCACCCGAGGTTCGGGGCGTGCCGCACCACCCCGCCCTCGCGGTCGAGCAGGCCGGGGAGGGCGATCGCGGCGCCCGCGACGGCCAGGCCCTGCCCGGCGGCGGCCGCGACGGCCTCGTCCGCGAGCGCGGACAGGGCGGCGAGGACGGCGCCGGGCTCCCGCCCGCGGTTGTCCGCGCTGACCACATGCCGGTACCGGACCTGCCGGGCGAGGTCGACGACGCAGGCGGCGAGGTAGTCGACGTTGACCTCCAGGCCGAGCCCGGCGGCGCCGTCGCCGCGGACGGACACGCCCACGCCAGGGCGTCCGCGCTCCCCCTCGTGCACGGGCGCGCCGTCCCGGACCAGCCCGGCGCCCTCCAGCAGGGCGACGAGGTTGGACACGGTGGTTTTGGTGAAGCCGGTCAGCTCGGCGAGCCGCGCCCTGGTCACGGGCTGGTGCCGGGCCACGTGCTCCAGGACGACGGCGAGGTTCCGCTCGCGCATCGTCGCGTGCCGGACGGGGGCGTTCGCGGACTTTGTCATGAATTAACCCTAAATGAAGCGCGTCTCTAGGCAGGACCGGGGCCCTCTGCTACGTTAATTAGTCCAAGCTGTTTACGAAAGGGGGCGGAATGGCCGAGATCCTGGTCGCGGGCGTCGACTCCTCGACGCAGTCGACGAAGGCGGTGCTGTGCCGCGCCGCGGACGGCACCGTGGTCGCGAAGGCGTCGGCACCGCATCCCGACGGCACCGAATGCCACCCGGACCACTGGTGGGACGCCCTCTCCCGGGTCCGGGGGCTGCTGGAACGGGCCGACGCGGTCGCCGTCGCCGCCCAGCAGCACGGCATGGTCGCGCTCGACGGCGCGGGCGAGCCCGTCCGGCCCGCCCTGCTGTGGAACGACACGCGCTCGGCGCCGCAGGCCCGCGCCCTCGTCGCGGAGCTCGGCGGCGCGAAGGCGTGGGCCGAGCGGACGGGCAGCGTGCCGGTCGCCTCCTTCACCGTCACCAAGCTGCGGTGGATGGCCGAGAACGAGCCGGAGAACGCGCGCCGCACCGAGCGCGTGATGCTCCCGCACGACTGGCTGACACTGCGGCTCGGCGCGTCCGGGCCGGTCACCGACCGGGGCGACGCGTCCGGCACCGGCTACTGGTCCCCCGCCACCGGCTCCTACCTGCCCGACGTGCTGCGCGCCGCGCTCGGCCGCGACGCCGAGCCGCCGCGCGTCGCCGCCCCCGGCGAGAACGTCGGCAAGACCGCCTGGGGCGCGGCGCTCGGCCCCGGCACCGGCGACAACATGGGCGCCGCGCTCGGGCTCGGGCTCCGGCCGGGCGACGTCGTCGTGTCGATCGGCACGTCCGGGACGGCGTTCGCGGTGGCGGACGAGCCCGCCGCCGACCCCTCCGGCCTCGTCGCCGGGTTCGCCGACGCGACCGGCCGGTTCCTCCCGCTCGTCTGCACGCTGAACGCCGCGCGGATCCTGTCCGCCGCCGCCACGATGACCGGCGCCGCGCTGGACGAGCTGTCCCTGCTCGCCCTCGCCGCCGAGCCCGGCGCCGGCGGCGTGACGCTGCTGCCCTACCTGGACGGCGAGCGCACCCCCGACCGTCCCGGCGCCACCGGCGTCCTCGCGGGCCTGACCAGCGCGAACGCCACCCGCGAGAACGTGGCGCGGGCGGCGGTCGAGGCGCTGCTCTGCTCGCTCGCCGACGCCGTCGACCACCTCACCGCGCAGGGCGTCCGGCCGCGCCGCACCCTGCTGATCGGCGGCGGCGCCCGCTCCGCGGCCGTCCGGGCGCTGGCCCCCGCCATCCTCGGGACGCCGGTGACCGTGCCCGAGCCCGCCGAGTACGTCGCGCTGGGCGCGGCGCGCCAGGCGGCGTGGGCGCTCGCCGGGACGCCCGAGCCGCCCGAGTGGCCCGCACCGCCCGCCACCGAGCACACCAGCGACCGCACCGAGCCGGAGATCCGCGAACGCTACGCCGCGCTGCGCGACTCCGCCCCGGAGATCTGAGGAGGAACCATGAGCGACTACACGCCCACGCCCGAGGACCGCTTCTCGTTCGGCATCTGGACGGTCGGCTGGCAGGGCGTCGACGTGTTCGGCCCCGGCACCCGCCCGCCGATGCCCGCCGACCGCGCCGTCCGCAAGCTCGCCGAGATCGGCGCCTACGGAGTCAACTTCCACGACAACGACGTGTTCGACTTCGACGCCTCGCCCGGCGAGCGGCAGGAGAAGGTCGGCGCGTTCCGCAAGGCCCTCGACGAGACCGGCCTCGTGGTCACCACCGCCACGACGAACCTGTTCAGCCACCCCGTCTTCAAGGACGGCGCGTTCACCGCCAACGACCGCGGCGTCCGCCGGTTCGCGCTGCGCAAGGTCATGGACAACCTCGACCTCGCCGCCGAGCTCGGCGCGAGGACCTACGTGTGCTGGGGCGGGCGGGAGGGCGCCGAGTCGGGCGCCGCCAAGGACGTGCGGGCCGCGCTGGACCGTTACAAGGAGGCGTTCGACGTCCTCGGCGCCTACGTCGCCGACCAGGGCTACGACCTGCGCTTCGCGATCGAGCCGAAGCCCAACGAGCCCCGCGGCGACATCCTGCTGCCCACCATCGGCCACGCCCTCGCCTTCATCGAGACCCTGGAGCACTCCGAGAACGTCGGCCTGAACCCCGAGGTCGGGCACGAGGAGATGGCCGGGCTCAACTACGCGCACGGCCTCGCCCAGGCCCTGTGGCAGGGCAAGCTGTTCCACATCGACCTCAACGGCCAGCACGGCCCCCGCTACGACCAGGACCTCCGCTTCGGCGCCGGCAACGCGCGCGGCGCTTTCTGGGTCGTCGACCTCATCGAGAACAGCGACTACAGCGGCCCCGTCCACTTCGACTTCAAGCCGCCGCGCACCGAGGACGACGAAGGCGTCTGGGAGTCGGCGGCGGCGTGCATGCGCAACTGGCTGATCCTGCGCGAGAAGTCCCGCGCCTTCCGCGCCGACCCCGACGTCCAGGACGCCCTCCGCCAGGCCAAGGTGGAGGAGCTGGCCCAGCCGACCCTCGCCGACGGCGAGGACTGGCGCTCCGTCCGCGACGCCACCGCCGACGCCGACGCCCTCGGCGCCCGCCGCACCGCGTTCGAGCACCTCGACCAGCTCGCCCTGGAGCACCTCTACGGCGTGCGCTCCTGACGCGCCGCCCGCTCCGGAAGCCCGCCCCGCCTCCCCGGGGGCGGGCTTCCGCCGCGCCGCCTCCTCGCCGGCCGGCGAGGAGGCGGCGGCTTCCCGCGACTACGGCGCGGCCAGCGCCTCGGTGGGGGCGAGGCGGGCCGCCCGGATGGCCGGGTAGAGGCCCGCGACGCCGCCGATGAGCAGCGTCGCGAGGATCCCGCCGGCCATCGCCCACACCGGGACGACGGTCGGCCAGCCCTGCGTCACCGCGAAGACCGCCGTCACCACGATGCCGATCGCCACGCCGCCGACGCCGCCGAGCGCGGCCAGCAGCTGCGACTCGGTGAGGAACTGCGTCCGGATCTGCCCGCGGGTCGCGCCGAGCGAGCGGCGCAGCCCGATCTCCGCGCGCCGCTCCAGGACGGAGATCACCATCGTGTTGGCGACGCCGACGCCGCCGACCAGCAGCGCGACGCCGCCGAGGCCGAGCAGCAGCCCCGTGAACGCCTTGTCGGAGGCGTTCTCGGCGGCCAGCGCGTCCGAGGGGCGGCTCACCTCGACCTCGTTCGGCGCCTGCGGGTTCGCCGTCGCGGCCAGCAGCTCCCGCACCTTCCCGACGGCGTCCTTGCGGGCCCGGGTGTAGACGGTGGTCGGGTGGCCGTCGAAGCCGAGGTGCGCCGCGGCGGACTCCCAGCCCACCAGCGCGGCCGAGTCCAGCTCCGGCGCGAGCTCGTTCGGCTCCAGGACGCCGACGACGGTGAACCACTGCGAGCCGAGCCACACCTGGACGTTCGGCGCCGACACGCCGAGTCGTCCCGCCGTGTCCGCGCCGAGCACCACCGCCGGGTACCTCGCCGTCCCCGCGTTCAGCCACGTGCCGGCCGCCATCGCCAGGCCCACGGTCTCCGGCAGGTCGAGGCGGGCCGCGGCGACGGTGATCCCGCCGCTCTCGCCCTCCGGGATGTGATCGTTGCGGTAGACGGCGGTGTCGGCCAGCTTCGCGGTCGCCGACGCCGAGTCCACGTCCGGCATCCGCGCCACCATCCCGACGGACTCCTTCGGCAGCTTCGCGTCCTCCCCGAAGAAGTCCCGGCCCGGCCCGACCGTGAGCAGGTTGGTGCCGAGCCGGTCGAGGGTCGCCTGGAGCTGGGCGCGGCTGGACGTCGAGATGCCGACCACGCCGATCATCGCGGCGATGCCGATCGCGATGCCGAGGGCGGACAGGAACACCCGCATCGGGCGGGACCGCAGGCCGGCGGCGCCGACGCGCAGCACGTCGCGCGGGCCGAGCCGCGCCGGCCCGTCCCCCGGCGGGGCCGCGCCCGCACCGCTTCTCTTCACGCCGCCCCTCATCCTGCCGCCCCTCACCGTGCCGCCTCCGCCCGTGCGTCGTCGTGGACGATCCTGCCGTCGCGCATCCGCACCTGCCGGGGCAGCAGCGAGGCGATGTCCCGGTCGTGCGTGATCAGCACGACCGTCGTGCCGGCGCCGGACAGCTCGCGCAGCAGGTCCAGCACGCCCGCGCCGGACGCCGAGTCCAGCGCGCCGGTGGGCTCGTCCGCCAGGAGCAGCGCGGGCTCCCCCACCACCGCGCGGGCGATCGCGACGCGCTGCCTCTCCCCGCCGGACAGCTGGTGCGGCCGGTGCGCGAGCCGGTGCCCGAGCCCGACCCGCTCCAGGGCGCGGCGGGCCCTGCGGCGCCGCTCGGCGAGCGGCACGCCCCCGTAGAGCAGACCGTCCGCGACGTTGTCGAGCGCGCTCACGCCGGAGGCGAGGTGGAACTGCTGGAACACGAACCCGATCCGCCGCGCCCGCAGTGACGACAGGCGCCGGTCCGGCAGCCGGGACACGTCCGTGCCCTCCACCAGGACGGTGCCCGCGCTCGGCCGGTCCAGCGTGCCGAGCAGGTGCAGCATCGTCGACTTCCCTGACCCGGACGGGCCAACGATCGCGACCAGCTCACCGGCCTCGACCGTCAGCGACACCGAGTCCAGCGCCGTGACCCCGCCCGGGTAGGTCTTGGTGACCTCGCGGAGCTCGACCACCGCGCTCCCCGCGCCTTGTGAGGGGGCGACCCCCCACACCCCCCGGTGCGCTTCGCCGCTCATGAGGGCACCCCGACCTTCATCCCCTCGGACAGGCCCGATCCGGAGATCTCGACCTGGCCCTCGGTGAACACGCCCGTCTCCACCGGCACCGTGCGGACCCGCCCGCCCTCCACGACCTGCACGGCGTAGCCGCCGTCGCCCTGGGCGAGCAGCGCACCGACCGGCACGGCGAGGACGCCGGGGTGCTCGTTCGCGGTCACGTGCACGACCACGGGCGCCTTGTCGTAGGACCTGATCTCCTTGCCGGCCGCCACCGCGATCTGCACCTCGACGGTCGCGGGCTGGTCGTCCCGCGCCGCCGAGGCGACCTTCCCGACCGACGCGATCCTCCCCTTGACGGTGCCGCCGGACGGCAGCTCGATCTCCACCGCGCGGCCCTTCTTCACGAGCCGCTGGTACTCCACGTCCAGGTCGACGCTCACGACGCGGTTCGTTCCGGTGTAGGTGAGGACGGGCCCGCCCGCCCGGTCGCCGACGCTCGCCTTGCGTTCGGCGACCCGGATCCGCCCGGGCGCGACGACGGCGGCGCCCGGCTCCACCCGGCCGGTCTCGCGCACGCCGAGGTCGTCCTGCCAGCGCTTCACCGCCGCTGCGGTGGACGCGCCGAAGGTCCTGTCGACGGTGAACCCCGTGTAGCCGAGCGCCCGCAGGTTCCGTTCGAGCTGCAGGACGTCCGAGCCCTCCGTCCCCTCCGCGAGGGTCCGGTACAGGGGCAGCCTCCCGTACAGCAGCGGGACCGGCTTGTTGTCGACCCGGTACACCGATCTGCCCCGGGAGACCACCGACCCGGCGCCCGCCAGCCACGTGAGGGTGCCGTTCCCGGTGCCGGCGATGGTGCGGCTGCCGCCGTAGCCGAGGGTCCCGTCGACGTCCTGCGTCTCCACCAGGGTCGTCCGCTCGATCGACGCCGTGGCGGGCGGCGGCGAGCCGTGCGCGGCGCCGGGCTCGCCGCCGCCGAGCCCGACGGTGGCGAGCCCGGCGCCGCCGGCCACGACCACTCCGGCCGCGCCGAGCACGATGGTGCGCGTCCTGGCCACTAGTCCCTGCCGATCGTCGTGGAGGGGCCGTCCTTGCCGCCGTCCGGCGAGTACTCCGCGCAGGCCCGCTGCGCCTTCTTGAACCGCGGGCTCTCCGGGTGCAGGCCCGTGCCCTTCCCGGCCCGGATCTTGATGCCGCCGTCGGGTTCGGGGTCGGGGAACGTGCTGATGCCGTTGTCGCGCATGCACGTGGAGAAGGCGCGCATCTTCGCCAGCTCCTCCGGCTTCGGCTTCGGCGGCCTGCCGCCGTTCGGCATCAGATGCCGGCACTTCTTCTGCGCCGCCTCGATCGTGCCGTCCGCCTTCGGCGCCTTGCCGGGGCCGGCCGGGCCGGGCTTGGCGGACGCGTGGATCTCCACCCGGCCGTCCGCTTCCGGATCCTTCATGTCCACCCCGTTCTCGCGCATGCACTGGGCGAACTCGCGCATCTTCTCCTGGTCGCCGGACTTCTTGGAGGTGCTGCTCGCGTTCGCGCCCTCACCCCCGGTCCCGCAGCCCTGTATCCCGAGGGCGAGCGCCGGAACCAGCGCCAGCGCCGCGAGCGCCTGTCGTCGCATCGGTCGGTCTCCTTCGTCGCTTCCGCCGGACGGACCGCCGGCGGCGACCGCAAGTCCAGCGCCGGACCGATAACCCCGGCGTAACCGGATCGCGTTATGCCGGCGTTACCCCGGTTGCCGCAAGCTGGGTCGGTGGGAACGGCAGGGCGGGACAGGGGGCGGCAAGCGTGCGGGTACTGATCGCCGAGGACGAGCGGATGCTCGCCGATTCGATCGCCGAGGGGCTGCGGGCCGAGGCCCTCGCCGTGGACGTCGTCTACGACGGGGACGCCGCGCTCGAACGCCTCGGCGTCAACGACTACGACGTGCTCGTCCTGGACCGGGACCTGCCCGTGGTGCACGGCGACGACGTGTGCCGCGCCGTCGTGGAGTCCGGCGCCCTCGTCCGGGTGCTGATGCTGACCGCCGCGGTCACCGTCCCGGCGCGCGTGGACGGGCTGCGGCTCGGCGCGGACGACTACCTCACCAAGCCGTTCGCGTTCGAGGAGCTGGTCGCGCGGATCCAGGCGCTCGGCCGGCGGTCCCGCCCGGCGGCCCCGCCCCGGCTGGAGCGCGCCGGGATCCGGCTCGACCCGTCCCGCCAGGAGGTGGTCCGCGACGGCAGGTACGTGCAGCTGGCCCGCAAGGAGTTCGGGCTGCTCGCCGAGCTGATGCGCGCGGACGGGACGATCGTGTCCGCGGAGCGGCTGCTGGAGAAGGTGTGGGACGAGCACACCGACCCGTTCACCAACACCGTCCGGGTGACGCTGATGAAGCTGCGCCGCAAGCTCGGCGATCCCCCGGTCATCGAGACCGTCCCGGGAGTGGGGTACCGGATTCCATGACGTCCACCATGCGCGCGGGGCTCGCCGAGCGGTTCCGGCCGACGATCCGGCTGCGGCTGACGCTTCTGTACACCGGCCTGTTCCTGTGCACCGGGATCGTCCTGCTGGGCCTGACGTACCTGCTCGTGCAGAACACGCTGGCGCGGCCGGGCGACCCGAAGGGCGACGCCGACCGCGTCTTCGCCAGCACCGCGGAGCCCGGGACCAGCGTGGACGCCCCGCCGCCGGACGGGGCGGCGATCACCGTCCAGAAGGTGCAGGGCGCGCTGGTCAAAAGCCGCAGGGACGTGCAGCACGAGACGCTCAACGCGCTGCTCACCCAGGGCGGCATCGCGCTCGGGCTGGTGGGCGCGGCCGGGCTCGGCTTCGGCTGGCTGCTCGCCGACCGGGCGCTGCGCCCCGTCCACGCGATCACCGAGACGGCGCGGCGGGTGGCGCGCAGCCACGACCTCACCGAGCGGATCGCCTACGAGGGGCCGCGCGACGACGTCAAGGAGCTCGCCGACACCTTCGACACCATGCTCGGCCGGCTGGCGCGGGCGTTCGACGGGCAGCGGCGGTTCGTGGCGAACGCCTCGCACGAGCTGCGCACCCCCCTCGCCATCAACCGGACGCTCGTCGACGTCGCGGTGCGCCGCCCGGACGCCACCGACGACGTCAAGCGGCTCGGCGAGTCGCTGCTGGTCGTGAACGGCCGGCACGAGCGCCTCATCGACGGCCTGCTCACCCTCGCCGACACCGAGAACGCCGTGATGGACACGGCGCCGCTCGACCTCGCCGACGTCGCCGGCCACGTCCTGGAGCAGGCCGGGCCCGAGTCCCGCGCCCGCGGCGTGACCACCGACCGGCGGCTCGGCCCGGCGCCCACTTCCGGCGACCCCGTGCTGATCGAGCGGCTGGTGCAGAACCTGGTCGAGAACGCGATCCGGCACAACCACGACGGCGGCGCGCTGTCGGTCGCCACCCGCGGCCGGGACGGCTGGGCGGAGATCGCCGTCACCAACACCGGGCCGGTCGTGCCCGGCTACGAGGTCGAGACGATCTTCGAGCCGTTCCGGCGGCTCGGCAACGACCGGGTGCGCTCCGACCGCGGCTCCGGGCTGGGGCTGTCGATCGTCCGGGCGACGGCGACCGCCCACGGCGGCGCGGTGGCCGCGTCCCCGCGCCCGGGCGGCGGTCTCACGGTCACCGTCCGCCTGCCGTCCCGCGTCCCGGCCGGGGAACACGCCGCGCCCGGGCCGAGAGATCCCGCCAGATCGGGGTAGCGTCCGTCCAATGACCAGTGCGCAACTGCTCACCGACGCGTTCGGCAGGATCAGGGAGGCCGTCCACGGGGCGGCGGGCGGGCTCACCGCCCGGCAGCTCGCCCACCGGCCCGCCGACGGGGCCAACTCGATCGCGTGGCTCGTCTGGCACCTGACCCGCATCCAGGACGACCACGTCGCCGGCGCCGCCGGGACCGGCCAGGCGTGGACCGAGGACGGCTGGGCCGGCCGGTTCGCCCTGCCGCTGGACGCGTCCGACATCGGGTACGGCCACACCGCGGACGAGGTCGCGGCCGTCCGGGTCGAGTCGGCGGACCTGCTGACCGGCTACCACGACGCCGTGCACGACAGGACCGTCGCGTACGTGTCCACGCTGGACGACGGCGACCTGGAGCGCGTCGTGGACCGCTCGTGGGACCCGCCGGTCACCCTCGGCGTGCGGCTGATCAGCGTGATCTCCGACGACCTGCAGCACGCCGGCCAGGCCGCCTACGTCCGCGGCCTCATCGAGCGCGGCTGACGCCGGGCCGCTACAGGCCCTTCAGCGGGACCCGCCAGACGAGGACGGTGCCGCCGCCCGGCCGGGCGCGCGTGCTGAAGGAGCCGCCGTGGTCCTCGGCGCGCTCGCGCATGTTGCGCAGGCCGCTGCGGCGGCCGCCCTCGGGGATGCCGACGCCGTCGTCCTCGACCCGCAGGGTGAGGTCGTCGCCGACGTCGATGACCACGACCGCCTCGCGGGCGCGGGCGTGCCGGGCCACGTTCGACAGCGCCTCCTGGACGACGGCGAGGAGCTGCTCGCCGACCGCGTCGTCGACCGCGGTGTCCAGCAGCCCGGCGAGCCGCACGGACGGCGCGAACCCCAGCCGCTCCGCCGCGGCGTCGACCAGCGCGTGCACCCGGCTGCGCAGCGACTCCTCGTCCGGCGGCGCCTGCAGCGCGAAGATGGTGGAGCGGATCTGCCGGATGGTGTCGTCCAGGTCGTCCACCGCGCGCTGCACCCGCGTCGCGACCTCCCGCTTCTGGGTGATCTTGATGGCGGCCATCAGCGTCATCGCGGTCGCGAACAGCCGCTGGATGACGGTGTCGTGCAGGTCCTTGGCGATCCGGTCGCGGTCCTCCAGCAGCGCCAGCCGCTCGGTGTCGCGGCGGCGGTCGGCCAGCTCCAGCGCGACCGCCGCCTGCCCGGCGAACGCCTCCAGCAGCCGCCGGGTGCCGTCGCTGAACACCGCGCCGCCCGGCGGGTTGATGACCGTGATCGCGCCGCGCGCGGACGCGCCGGTGCCGAGCGGCACCACGAGCAGCGGCCCGACGGGCAGGTCCACCGGCACCCCGGCCTCCCGCACCGCCGGCGCGCCGTCGGCCAGCCGCAGCGCCACCCCCTCGGCGAAGACCTTCCCCGACACCGAGTGCTCCAGCGGCAGCCGCTTCCCCCGCAGGCGGTGGGCGTCCTCGCCGTCGGCCGCCTCCAGCACGGCCTCCCGGCCCGTCTCGTCCACCAGCGTCACGCTGCTGAGCCGCGCGTCGGCGATCTCCCGGGCGCGCCGCGCGACGAGGTCGAGGACCTCGCCGGTGCCGGTGCCGGACAGCAGTGCCGTGGAGATCTCCGCGGACGCCTCCAGCCACCGCTCCCGGCGCCGCGTCTCCTCGTACAGCCGGGCGTTTTCGATGGCGACGCCCGCCGCGGTGGCGAGCGCGGTCACCACGACCTCGTCCTCCTCCTCGAACGGGCCGCCGCCGGCCTTCTCGGTCAGGTAGAGGTTGCCGAACACCTCGTCCCGGACCCGGATCGGCACGCCGAGGAACGATCGCATCGGCGGATGGTTCGGCGGGAACCCGGACGAGTCGGGGTGCTCGGTGAGGTCCGGCAGCCGCAGGGGGCGCGGCTCGCGGATCAGCAGCCCGAGGATGCCGTGCCCGTACGGCCAGTGCCCGATCGCCTCGATCTCCCCGTCGCTCACCCCGGTGGTGACGAACCGGACGAGGTGCTCGCCCTCCTCCCCGATGACTCCGAGGGCGCCGTACCGGGCGTCGACCAGCGTGGTGGCGGCCTCGGCGATGCGCCGCAGGACCGTCTCCAGATCCAGTTCGCCGCCGATCGAGACGACGGCCTCCAGCAGCGCGTGCACGCGGTCGCGGGTGGCGCGCGCGGTGTCCAGCCGCGACTGCAGCTCGGCCAGCAGGTCGTCCAGCTTCAGCTCCGGCAGGACGAGCCGCGCGCGTTCCGCCCCGGAACGAGACTCCTCACTCACACCGCCAGTATTCCCACTATGCGGCCGATCTCGGAATCAGGGTCGGCGCAGCGTCCCGGACGGCACCGGCGGGACGGCGCCGCCTCCGGCGTCCGCACGCCCGGCCGCGCGGCCCCCGGAGCCGCGTCCCCCGGTGCCCGCGCCCCCGACGTCCGCGATCAGCCGGGACCAGCGGGGCCCGATGCGGTCCAGATCATGGCGGCGCACGGAGCGCAGCGCCTGTTCGCCGAGGCGGTCGCGCAGGTCCGGGTCCTCGATCAGCTTGCGGAGCGCCGCGGTGAGCGCCTCGACGTCCCCGGCGGGGACGAGCAGCCCGTCCTCGCCCGAGGTGATCAGCTCGGCGGGGCCGTGCGGGCAGTCGAACGACACGACCGGCAGGCCCATGCCCATCGCCTCGATGACGACCATCGGCATGCCCTCGCGGCGCGACGACAGGACGTAGACCGACGCGCGCCGCATCTCGGCGGGCAGGTCGGGCGTCCTGGCGCGCAGCTCGACCGCGCCGGTCAGGCCGAGGTCGCCGATCATCGCGCGGAGCCGGTCGCGCCGCGCCCCGGAGCCGAAGATGCGCAGGGTCCAGTCCGGGTGCTCGGCGGCGATCGGCGCGTAGGCGCGCAGGAGCAGGTCGAACCCCTTGGTGCGGACGAGCCGGCCGGCGGCGAGCACCACCGGGTGCTCGCGCCGCGACGGCGGGCCCGGCAGCGGCGGCGCCGCGTTCGGGATCCGGACGATGCGGACGCCGGACCCGGCGAGCGCACGCGCGTAGTCGGCGCGGGCGGCCTCGGTGAGCGTGGCGAGGACGGTGAGCCGCCGGTACGCGCGGACGACCTGCCGCCGCAGCGCCGGCCGGTAGGAGCCGAGGCTCATGTGGTCCTGCCCGATCGTGACGGTGCCGCGCGGGGCGAGCTCGGCGGCCAGCAGGACGAGGGACGGCCGGGTCGCGATGAGGACGTCGGCCGGCGCGCCGTACAGGACGCGCAGGAGCCGGACGTCCGTCCAGAGGCTCATGTGGCGGAACGACGCCTCGTCGGCCGGTGTCAGCAGGCTCGGCAGCCGGGCCAGGAGGCGGGCGCGCCGGTTCCCCGGGGCGTACCGGTCGTCGGCGTAGGTGACGGCGACGCCGGGCGGCACCGGGAAGAACGGCTTCCTGCTCCGCCTCAGCGCGCTGACGATCTCGACGTCGTGGTCGCGGGCCAGATGCCCGGACAGGTTGAGCACCGTTCGGATCGTCCCGCCGGTCCCGTGGGCGTTCTGCAGGAGGACCCGGACGCGCAGCCGCTCACCGGGCGTGGGGGGCCGCCGCCACCGCAGCGGGCGCAGCGTCCACAGCGCCCCGCGGCGCACGGCCCGGTGTGCCGCGCGCCGGACGCGGCGGCGCAGTCTCAGCGGTCGCGCCGACTCGTTCACCAGGCCCCCGATCGCAGACGGACGTGTCTCGCGTCCTTCCCGTCCGGGGCCTGGTCAACGCCAACCGGTGGTCAAGTACGGCCGGTGGTGGAGTCGGCCGGTGGTCAAGTACGGCCGGTGGTGGAGTCGGCCGGTGTTCGGTCAGCCGGTGGTGACGGTGCGGTCGAGGGCGCCGCCCTTGACCCACCGGCTCCACGACATCTCGTAGTAGCTCCAGCCGTTGTTCCAGTCGAGCCCGCGCTTGCTGCCGGTGATGATCACCGGGTCGCCGCGGTAGGAGAAGTTGTAGAACCACCGGGCGTCCTTGGGCGGGGAGTTGACGCAG
Organism: Actinomadura monticuli; assembly: GCF_041463655.1. Taxonomy (NCBI): domain Bacteria; kingdom Bacillati; phylum Actinomycetota; class Actinomycetes; order Streptosporangiales; family Thermomonosporaceae; genus Actinomadura; species Actinomadura monticuli. The sequence continues at coordinate 29,569 of NZ_JAXCEI010000016.1, read as the reverse complement.
CCGTGGCTGACGTTCTGGCGCCCCTGCGCCCACACGGTGGCGGCCATGGAGTGGACGTACTCGCCGCTGTTGGAGATCCGCACCGCGAACGGGATGACCTCCTTGTAGCCGCCGTTCTTCTTGTCCTTGGGGTCGACGCCCATCCACTCCGACGTCATGATCGCCGGATTCTCCTTGCCCATCGTCAGATGGACGCCGCTGGTGGTGAGGAAGGTGTCGACGCCGTTGACCACGCGGCCGCCGCGCCCCGCGCTGATGGGCCAGGTCCGGACCGTCTTGCCGTTCTTCTTGACGACGGCCTTCTTCTTCTTGGTGCTGATGTGCGTGATGTGCGAGTCGCCGATGCGGAAGGTGCGGGTGAAGTCGGCCACGCCGTAGGTCCGCTTGCCGGACTTCACCCCGGCCAGCCTGGCCTTGAGGGACACCGTCTGGTTGGGCTGCCAGTACTGCCCGTTCTTCGTGCGGAAGACGACCGTGGTGTCGTTCATCCAGAACCAGGCGCCGGTGGCCGGCTTGGCGGACTTGACCTCCAGGGCCTTCTCCACGGCCTTCTTGTCGCCGACGGCGCGGTTGAAGACGACCTGGATCGGCATGCCGACGCCGACCTTCTCGTTCTTGCTCGGCGTGACGTCGGCGATCTGCAGCTCGTTCGCCGCCTTCAGCGTCGCGAACGTCGCGTTGACCGTGGTCGACTTGCCCTGGGGGCTCTTGGCGACCGCGGTGACCTGGTACCTGGCGCCGGGGCGCAGCGTGCGCGACTTCCAGCGCGTCTTGTCGGCGCCCATCGCGCCGGCCACCGGCTTGCCCCTGAGGGTCACGGTGACCTGCTCGAGCGTGCCGCCCGCGGCCGTGACGACGACGCCGTCCTCCGGCTTGGCCTTGGTGTTGCCGTTGCCGGGGTCGATCGTCACCTGCGGAACGCTCGAGTCGCCCTTCTCCCCGACGGTCACGCCGGCGTCCTTCTCGCCCCCGCTGCAGGCGGTCGTGAGGAGGAGGACGACCCCCGCCATACCCGCGCCTGCCCGGACTCCTGCGGAAACCCTCCGCTGCACCACGACCTCCAGTACCCCGCCGTCTATCTGGAAGACATTAGCGACAAAATCCGTCGATCATGCCACGACCGGGGGTTTTGGCGAACGTCCGAGATCAAAGCGTTGCATCAGCGGAGGGCGCTCCCCTCGCTCCACTTGGCGAACGGCATCTGCCAGAAGCTCCAGCCGTTGTCGTACTCGACCTCGCGGTCGCTGCCGGTCAGCTTGATGACGTCGCCGCGCTGCATGGTGTCGTAGTACCACTTGGCGTTGGCGGGGCTGACGTTCAGGCAGCCGTGGCTGACGTTCGCCGACCCCTGCGACCCGACCGACCAGGGCGCCGAGTGGACGTACTCGCCGCTGTTGGAGAAGCGGACCGCGTAGTTGACGACCGTCTTGTAGTAGCCGGGGTCGCCCTCCTGGCGGCCGGGCGACGTCATCGTGACGGGGTTGCCCTTCTCCATCAGCAGGTGGACGCCGCTGGTGGTGGTGAACTCCCGGGTCTGCCCGTTGCCGGCGCTGAACGGGATGGTGCGCAGCTTCTTGCCGTCGCGCGTCACGGTCATGCTGTGACCGCCGATGTCGCCGGTGGTGATCTGCGCGGCGCCGATGCTGAGGGTGGCCTCGGAGTCCTTGGCGCCGTACACGCCGCCGCCCGCGTTCACGCCGGCCAGCGAAGCGTGGAAGCGGACCGTCTGGTGCGGCTGCCAGTACGTCTTCGTCCGGTAGACGACCTGGTCGGGCGCCAGCCACCGCCACGCGCCTTCGACCGGCTTGTCCGGGGTCACCCGCAGCGTCCGCTCCACGGCGGCCTTGTCGGTGACCGGGCGGTCGAACCGGACGAAGATCGGCATGCCGACGCCGACCTTCTCCCCCGTCACGTTCGGGGTGACGTCCACGATCTTCAGCGTCTCGGCCGGCTTCAGCGTGGTGAACGAGCTGGTGACCGTGCGGGTCTCGCCGCCGGCGCGGGCGTGCGCGGTGACGGTGTAGGACGTCCCGGGCGTCAGGGTGCGGGTGGAGCGCCACGTCTTGCGGCCGTCGTCGAACCGGCCGCCGACGGCGGCGCCCTCGCCCTGGACGGTCACGTCCTGCAGCTTGGCGCCGGAGGACTTCACCTCGATGGTGCCGTCCGGCTTGACCTGGGCGGTCCCGTTGGCCGGGGTGATCGTCACCGCGGTCTCGGACTCGCCCGAGGCGAGCTTGCCCGCGCCGCCGATCGAGCAGCCGGTCGCGAGCAGCGCGACCGCTCCCGCGCCCCCGGCCAGCACGAGCCCCATACGACCCTTGATCGCCACAAATCCCCCAAATCCGTCAATTCACCCCGTGTCAGTGAATCTACCTACACATGAAGACGCCCCGAACCTCGGGGAAGTTCGGGGCGTTCGACGGGGAACCGCTGCTCAGGCGGTCGTGCCGGACGAGGCGGGTTCGCGGTTGATGCGCCGCAGCAGGCGCTTGAAGCCCCACACCGAGACGCCGATGCCGATCGCGCCCAGCCCGGTCACGATGCCGGTGCGGATCCACAGGTACATGCTGATCGACTGGTTGAACAGCATCCAGAGGCTGACGCCGACGTTGGCGAGCAGGACCGCCGACCACAGCAGCGAGATCTTCAGGAAGAAGCGGTGGACCCTGTCGTGCTTGTAGAAGGCGTCCGGGATCGGCGCCATGTCCTTGGCGAGCTTCATGGCGAGCGGCTTGCCGAGCGGCACCGAGGCCAGGAAGGCCATGCTCACGCAGAGCGTGCCGAGCGTCGGCTGCAGGAAGTAGATGACCGCGCTGTGCGTGGCGGCCGCCAGGCCCGCGCGGACGGTCACGCCGACCGCGGCCAGCATCAGCATCCCCGACACCGGGTGGCCGCGCACGTAGCGGTAGATGATGCCGCCGTAGACCCAGGCGACGGCCGCGACCAGCGCGCCGTTCAGGCCGAGGAGCATGAGCGCGGCGTAGAACACCGCCACGGGGGCGATCACGCCCTCCACGAACCGCGGGAGCGCGTGCATGAGCAGCGCGGTCACCCGCGGCAGCTCGAAGACGTGGTGCCCGTCGTGCTCCTTGGGCGCCCTGGTGAGGCCGCCCTGCGTCGCGGGGGAGGATGCCTCCGCCGCGGGCGCGGTCGCCGTTGGTTCCATCGAGCGCTGCGCTCCCCGATCGGTGTGCATGGACTCGGATGTGCTCACGATTCGCCCCACCGTACGTGATGAGCCGTGGCCGTCCGTCCGTTTTCGAACGATCCGCGCCGAGCGGCTTGTTCCCTCCTTAGTTCGGCTCCTGGACCCGCCGGGTGCGGGCCGCGGCCGGATGCGGCCAGAGTCGAACCGATTGCTTCGGGGCTTATTTCCGACTTTAAGCCTCCCTCACCTCGCTGCTCATCCGGGGTGCGGCTCACCTTGGGGCGACTGCGAGACCCCCCGGGGAGCCGCTGGACTCAACATGCTCAGTCCGCCGGCGCCCCGCCGCTGCGCCCCTCCGCTCCCCCTTCGGGCGGGGTCGGCTGGACGTCCCTGGCCGCCGCGTAGATCGCCCGCAGGGTCACCGCGACCGACGGCCTGCGGACGCTCGCGGTCCGGGTGACGGCGTACACCTCGCGGGCCAGCGTGCACTCGGGGATGCGCCGCACCGCCACGCCCCGGTCGCCCGCGGCGAGCGCCAGCGCCGGCACCGCGGTGATGCCGATGCCCCGCGCCACCAGGCTCAGGATCGTGTGCAGCCCCTCGAACTCCCACGGCACCGGGCGGGCGCCGCCGACGGTGTCGAGCAGCCGCTCGACGGCCTGCCGGGACGGCTCGCCGGGCGGCGCGGCCATCCACGGCTCCTCCCGGAGCCGCTCCAGGTCGACCGGCCGCCCCGGGTCCGACATCGGGTGCGCCTCCGGCACCACGAGGACGAGCGGGTCGCGGCGCAGGTGGAAGAACTCCAGCGCGGCGGGCGCCTGGTCGGGGACCTTGCCCGTCCAGTCGTCGATGAGGGCGATGTCGACCTCGCCGCTCTGCACCTGGCGGATGCCGGTGCCGGGCGCGGTCTGCCGCAGCACGAACGTCAGCCCGGGATGCTCCCCCAGGCTGCGCGCCAGTGCGGGCGCGAAGGCGACGGCGGCGGTCGGGAAGGCGGTCACCACGATGCGGCCCGAGGGGGCGTCGGCCTGCGCCGACAGCTCCGCCTCGACCGTCTCGACCAGTCCGAGGATCTCCTCGGCGCGCTCGGCGAGGCGGCGCCCGGCGTCGGTCAGCTCGGCGCTGCGGGCGGTCCGGTCCAGCAGCGGGACGCGGGCCTCCCGTTCGAGCGCGGCGAGCTGCTGGGAGACCGCGGACGGGGTGTAGCCGAGGGCGGCGGCGGTCGCGGCGATGCTGCCGCGGCGGGCGAATTCGGCGAGCAGCCGCAGGCGGCGCAGTTCGAGCATCAGTCCATCTTATGGTCAGCATCGATGAGACTCGCTTGTAATGATGCTTGCATCGGGCAAGAGTGAGGCGAGCCCGGCCGGGTCGCACACGGGGATTCCACGGTCACCCACCGTCTGTTTCGCCATGCCCTTTTCACCTTCGGGAGCACTGATGCCTGCCCAGAACGAGTACGCACCCGTCCGGCCGCTGTCCTTCGCGCCGCGCCCGGTTCCCCTGTCGGCGACCCTCGCGGTCAACGAGGCGATCGCCCGAAAGCGCAGGGAGGGCGAGCGCGTGCTCCCCCTCGGTTTCGGGGAGGCCGGGATCCCCATACATCCCGCGCTGACCCGGGAGCTGGAATCGGCGGCGGGCCGCGGCGCCTACGGCCCGGTCGCCGGGTCGGCCGCGCTGCGCGCCGCCGCCGCCGGGTACTGGGCCCGGCGCGGGCTGCCCACCGACCCGGCCGCGGTCGTCGCCGGGCCCGGCAGCAAGCCGCTGCTGTTCGCGCTGCTGACCTCGCTCGGCGGCGACGTGGTCGTGGCGGCGCCGAGCTGGGTGAGCTACGCGGCGCAGGCGTCCCTCGCCGGCGCCGAGCCGATCCGCGTGGCCACCCCGCCGGGCGAGGGCGGCGTGCCGAGCCCGGCGCTGCTCGCCGACGCCGTGGTGCGGGCCCGCGCGCGGGGACGCGAGGTCCGCGCGGTCGTGGTGACGCTGCCCGACAACCCGACGGGGACGATCGCCTCCGAGGAGACCGTCCGGCGGCTGTGCGCGGTGGCGCGCGAGCATGACCTCGTCGTCATCTCGGACGAGATCTACCGCGACCTCGTGCACGCGCCGGGACGGCCGGTGCCGAGCCCCGCCCTGTACGCGCCGGAGCGGACCGTGGTGACGACCGCGCTGAGCAAGAGCCTCGCCGCTGGCGGCTGGCGGCTCGGCGTCGCGCGGCTGCCGGACGGGCCGTTCGGCCGCGCGCTGCGCGACAGCCTGCTCGGGGTGGCGAGCGAGATCTGGTCGAGCGCCCCGGCCCCGATGCAGCACGCCGCCGCCTACGCCTTCGCCGAGCCGCCCGAGCTGGTCGAGCACGTCGACCGCAGCCGGCGGCTCCACGCCGCGGTCACCGGCGCGGTCGCCGACCGGTTCGCCGCCGCCGGCGCGCGCCTCCGCCGTCCGGAAGCGGCCTTCTACGTCTACCCCGACTTCGGGCCGCTACGGGACGTGCTGCGCGAGCACCACGGCGTCCGCACGGCCGCCGACCTCACGCACCTGCTGCTGGAGCGGTACGGGATCGGCGTCCTGCCCGGCAGCTCGTTCGGGGACGCGCCCTCGGCGCTGACCATGCGGGTGGCGCCGAGCCTGCTCTACGGGGAGGACGACGAGCAGCGCCGCACGGCCCTGGCCTCCCCCGCGCCCGCCGCCCTGCCGTGGATCGCGGGCGCGCTGGACCGGCTGGGCGAGGTGCTCGGCGACCTCACGGTGAGCATCACGGCAGGCGAGCCCGCGCTCGCCTGAGGGCGGTGCGCGGGGCCGCGGCCCGTCCGATCACCGGGCGGGCCGCGGCCCTCTGCGTGAGGGGGCGGGCGCGCACCGTCACCCCTGGCGGGGACGGCCGGGAAAGACCGCGCGAAGGTTCCCCGCCCGGCCCGACCGGGGCGGATAAGGGTGGTGTAAGGTCCAACGACGCACGGGGCGAACGTCACTAATCGACCAGCGGCAGGGCAACGGGACGCCCCGTCGCCCTTACCCGTGGTAAATCCAGGACGAGCGCGAAGTCACGCGAGTGATGAAAGAAGGCGAGGGGGCCCGTCATGAGGCATGCACGGGACGGGGCTGCCGCGGCGATGAGCGCCGCCTCCAGGATTCTGGTCGCACGGGGCAAGAACGAGCCGCAGGAGATGGAGAACCCCGACGTCGCGTGGGGCCAGCGGGCCCGTGACGGGGTGTGGGTGCCGACCAGGGACGGGCAGCGCATCCACCTCGGCATCGACGCCACCGCCGCCGACACGGTCGCGCAGGTGCTGCGCCCCAGCCTGCGGGTGTTCGTCGGCGTGGACGTCGACACCGACATCGTCGCGCAGACCACGGCCGGCGGGGTGCGGCTGCTCACCGTGATCCACGGCCCCGACGCCCCGACGGAGTTCCGCTTCGCCGTCTCCCTCGCCGACGGCCTCGCCCTGGAGTCGATGCCGTCCGGCGGCTACGACGTCGTCCACCTGCGCTACGGCGCCACCGTGGGACGGCTCTACAACCCGTGGGCGAGCGACTCGATGTTCCGCCAGGTGAAGGCCGACTACACGCTGGACGGGACGGCCGTCACGATGCGGGTCCAGCACACCGACGCCTACTACCCCGTCGTCGCCGACCCGCACTACGAGCGCTGAGCCGCGCCCCTGGGACGGCGGCCCGCGGGCCCCGAAGGGGCTCCCCGAAGTCGAGTTCCCGGCGGATGTAGCCGGAGCGTCTCGATACCGATCCCCCCTCGCCGTACAGCACCGCCTCGGGCGGGGTCCTCCACCACGCCGCGATCCGCACCGCGAGCGGGGCCGGGTACGCGTCGCGGGCGGCGCCGGCCGGTGGAACGTTCCGGCCGGATCAGGCCGCCGGGCACGCCGGCACGTGCCGCCGGGGCGGACCCCGGCGCGTCCGGCCGCCGTCATATGGTGGGGGCCACGGGCCGCGTTCCGGCCCCGGCGACGGCGCCGGGAGCACGACCGCCCCGGTCCCCCGAGACTGGAGTCATCGTGATCTTCACTCATGACACCGAGCACGCGCTCGCCGTCGTCGTCGACCTGATCAACACCGGCGCGGGGACGTCCGGCGCCGAGGAGCTCGGCGGGCTGCCCGGCCTGCGCGCCTTCGTGGACCGCAACGCCTTCAGCGACGTGGGCGAGCTGACCGAGGCCGACCTGGTCCGGGTGCTGGACCTGCGCGAGCGGTTCCACGCGGTGTTCCGCGCCGGCGACGTGCCGGCCGCGGTCGCCCGGATCAACGAGATCGTCGGCGAGGTCCGCACCACCCCGCACCTGACTGACCACGACGGCTACGACTGGCACGTGCACTTCTTCGCGCCCGGCGCGCCGCTCGGCGAGCACCTGGCCGCCGACTGCGGCATGGCGCTGGCCTACGTCGTGGCCGCCGGCGAGTTGGACCGGCTGCGCACCTGCGAGGCGCCGGACTGCTCGCGCGTCCTGGTCGACCTGTCCCGCAACCGCTGCCGCCGCTACTGCGACAGCCGGACGTGCGGGAACCGCATGCACGTGGCCGCCTACCGCGCACGCCAGCGCGAGGCGGCCCACTAGCCGGTCAGGGCGGACACCGCGTCCAGGGCCCGGCGGGCCGCGGGAACGTCGTGGACGCGGAAGACGCGGGCGCCGAGCAGGGCGGACACGCCGAGGACGGCCATGGTGCCGACGCCGCGCCTGTCCACGGGGCGGCCGAGCGTCTCCCCGATGAAGTCCTTGTTGGACACCGCGACCAGTACCGGCCAGCCGGTGGCGGTCATCTCGCCGAGCCGCCGGGAGATCTCCAGCGACTGGCGGGTGTTCTTGCCGAAGTCGTGGGCGGGGTCGATGAGGATCGCGTCCCGCCGCACCCCGAGCGCGACGGCGCGCTCCGCCTCGGCCGTCACGTGACCGATCACGTCCGCGACCACGTCGCCGTAGCCGATCCGGTGCGGGCGGGTGCGGGGGCCGAGGGGGCCCGCGTGCGCGCAGACCAGGCCGATGCCGTGCGCGGCGGCGACCTCGGCCAGCCGCGGGTCGGGCCCGCCCCAGGTGTCGTTGAGCAGGTCCGCGCCGGCGCGGGCGACGGCCTCGCCGACCTCCGCGCGCCAGGTGTCGACGCTGATCACCACGCGGGGGTGCCGCTCGCGGACGGCGGCGACGAGGTCCACCACCCGGCGCAGTTCCTCGTCGACGCCGACGTCCTCGCCGGGACCGGCCTTCACGCCGCCGATGTCGACGATGTCGGCGCCGTCCGCAACGGCCCGGCCGACGGCGTCCAGGGCCGCGCCGAAGCCGTAGGTGGCGCCCCTGTCGAAGAACGAGTCGGGCGTGCGGTTCACCACGGCCATGATCGCGTGGCGGCCGATCTCGCGCCCGTTCAGCCGCAGCGGCGGCGCGTCCGGAGAGCTCATGATGGGTCCCACGTTGGCACAGGGGCGCCCCGGCGGGCGAACCAGAAGTGAATTCGGTTCAAACGGTGCCCTCCCTCGTCATCACCCCGGCGTGGTCGGTAATCTCATAAATCACGCTCGTTACGGGTTCACCCGTGGTGGGCCCACATCGGACTTTTTTCAGCCATGGAGGATCCGCTGTCCAGGCGAGCACTCATCACCGGCATCACCGGACAGGACGGCTCGTACCTGGCCGAGCATCTGCTTGAGCTGGGATACGAGGTCTGGGGCCTGGTGCGGGGGCAGGCGAACCCCCATGTGTCGCGGCTGCGCAAGCACATCGGCGACGTGCAGATCACCACCGGCGACCTGCTGGATCAGGGCAGCCTGATCTCGGCGGTGGAGCGGGTGCAGCCCGACGAGGTCTACAACCTGGGCGCGATCTCCTACGTCCCGATGTCGTGGCAGCAGGCCGAGCTCACCGCCGAAGTGACCGGGATGGGCGTGCTGCGGACGCTGGAGGCGATCCGCGTCGTGTCGGGCATCAGCCCGTCCCGCACGCCGGACCGCGAGCAGATCCGCTTCTACCAGGCGTCGTCGTCGGAGATGTTCGGCATGGTCCGGGAGACGCCGCAGAACGAGAAGACCCCGTTCCACCCGCGCAGCCCCTACGGCGTCGCGAAGAGCTACGGGCACTACATCACGCAGAACTACCGCGAGTCCTACGGGATGTTCGCGGTCAGCGGGATCCTGTTCAACCACGAGTCGCCGCGCCGGGGCGCCGAGTTCGTGACCCGGAAGGTGTCGCTGGGCGCGGCGCGCATCAAGCTGGGCCTGGCCACCGAGCTGCGCCTCGGCAACCTGGACGCGCGGCGCGACTGGGGTTACGCGGGCGACTACGCCCGCGCGATGCGGCTGATGCTCGCCCAGGACGCCCCCGAGGACTACGTCATCGGAACGGGCCAGACGCAGTCGGTGCGGGAGCTGGTGGAGTTCGCGTTCCGCACGGCGGGCCTGAACTGGGAGGACCACGTCGTCCTGGACGCCAAGTACACCCGGCCCGCCGAGGTCGACCTGCTGTGCGCCGACCCCAAGAAGGCCCGCGAGCAGCTCGGCTGGGAGCCGGAGATCACCTTCGAGGGCCTGGTGACGATGATGGTCGAGTCGGACCTGCGGCTGCTGTCGGAGTCCGCGCGCCCCGAGGACGAGCCGTTCAGCCCCGACCATTGGTGATCCGCTGACCGTCCGCGTGGCACGATGCAGATATGGGCAATTGTGAGCATGTGCAGTCGGTTCCGGCGGTGGACCCGGCCCCGAACACCCCGCAGGGATGCGAGGAGTGCCTGGCGGAGGGCACGCGCTGGGTCCACCTGCGGCTGTGCCTCGGCTGCGGCCATGTGGGCTGCTGCGACTCCTCCCCCATGCGGCACGCGACCGCGCACTACCGGAAGGAGGGGCACCCGATCGTCCGGTCGTTCGAACCGGGCGAGGACTGGCGCTGGTGCTTCGCCGACGAACTGATCGTCTGATGCCGGACGTCCCGCTGCGCAGCGGGCCCGGCCGCTGGATCCTGCTGGCGACGGTGCTCGGGTCGGGCGTGGCACTGCTCGACTCCACGGTCGTGAACGTCGCGCTGCCCGCCCTGGGCCGCGACCTGCACACCGACGTGGCCGGCCTGCAGTGGACGATCAACGCCTACACGCTGACGCTCGCCGGGTTCATCCTGCTCGGCGGGTCGCTGGGCGACCGGTTCGGGCGCCGCCGGGTGTTCCTCATCGGCGTCGTGTGGTTCGCGGCGGCGTCGGTCCTGTGCGGCGTGGCGCAGAACATCGAGATGCTGATCCTGTCGCGGGCGCTGCAGGGCGTCGGCGGGGCGCTGCTGACCCCGGGATCGCTGGCGATCATCCAGGCGTCGTTCGCCGCCGACGACCGGCCCCGCGCGGTCGGCGCCTGGTCGGGGTTCGGCGGCGTCGCGGCGGCGGTCGGGCCGTTCGCCGGCGGCTGGCTGGTGGAGGCGGCCGGGTGGCGGTGGGTGTTCCTGCTGAACGTGCCGCTCGCCGCCGTCGTGGTGCTGGTGTCGCTGCGGCACGTCCCCGAGACCGTCGACCCGGACGCCCGCGGCCGCTTCGACGTGCTCGGCGCCGTGCTGGCGGCGCTCGCGCTGGCCGGGACGACGTACGCGCTCACCGAGGCGCCGGGCGGGGGCGCCCCGCCGCCGGTGATCGGGACCGCCGCCGTGCTCGGCCTCGCCGCGGCCGTCGCCTTCGTGCTGCTGGAGCGGGCGCGCGGCAGGGGCCGCCGCCTGCCGGGCGCGCGGCCGGGACGGGAGGCGCCGCAGCCCATGCTGCCGATGGGCGTGTTCTCCTCGCGGCAGTTCTCCGCCGTCAACGTCGTCACGTTCCTCATGTACGGCGGGATGGGCGTGCTGTTCTTCCTGGTCGTGGTGAACCTCCAGGTCGTCTCCGGGTTCTCTCCCATCGCGGCGGGCACGGCGCTGCTGCCGGTGACCGTGCTGATGCTGCTGCTGTCGTCGCGGGCGGGCGCACTGGCGCAGAAGATCGGGCCCCGGCTGCCGATGACCGCCGGGCTGCTGGTCGCGGCCGCCGGGATGCTCCTCGTCGGCCGGATCGGGGAGGACGCGTCCTACGTGCGGGACGTGCTGCCCGCCGTGCTGGTGTTCGGGCTCGGGCTGTCGGCGGTCGTCGCGCCGCTCACCGCCACCGTCCTCGCCACCGCCGACGCCCGGCACGCGGGCGTGGCCAGCGGCATCAACAACGCGGTGGCGCGGGCCGCCGGGCTGCTGGCGGTGGCGGCGATCCCGCCGCTGGCCGGGCTGACCGGCGACGCCTTCGACGATCCCGCGAAGTTCTCCAGCGGTTTCTGGATCTCCATGGCGGTGTGCGCGGCGCTGCTCGCCGCCGGGGCCGTGCTGAGCTTCCTCACCATCGGCGACGACGCGCTGCGCACCCCGTCCGGGGAGACGGTGGCGCCGGAGTGCAGGAGCCACTGCGCGGTCGGCGCCCCGCAGCTGCAGCCGGAGCCGGAGACCGTCCCCTCCGCCGGAGGCCCGGCGGAGGGCCCGCGCGCCTGACCGCCCGCCCGCCCGTCCGGGACGATTCCGCGGGCCGATTCCGGCTATGTCCAGGACCGCAGCGGTTCGGTGGCATACGGTCGGCACATGAATCTGCGGCAGCTGCGCTATGTCGTGGCGACCGCCGACCACGGCACGATGACGTCGGCGGCCCAGGCTCTCTACGTCGCCCAGCCCGCGCTGTCGCGGGCCGTCCGCGAGCTGGAGCGCGAGCTCGGCGTCGAGCTGTTCGCCCGGTCCGGCCGCGGCGTCGTCCTCACCCCCGTCGGCGAGCAGGTCGTCCGGCAGGCCCGTGTCGCGCTGGACGCCGTCGAGGCGATCGAGGGGCTGTCCGTCGCCCGCGCCAACGGCCGCGGCGCGGAGCTGCGCATCGCCGTCACCGCGTCGCTGGAGCCGGAGCTGACCGGCCGGCTCGTCCCCCGCTTCGCCCGCCACCAGCCGGCCGTCCGGGTCCGGGTGGTCCGCTGCGACGACCGCGACCAGGTCGCGTCGGCGCTGCGCACGGGCCGCGCCGACCTCGCGCTCACCGACCTGCCGGTCCCCGGCGACATGTCCGCGCACCCGTTCGAGCAGCGCGAGGTCGTGCTGATCTCGCCGCCCGCGCTGCAGGTCCGCGAGCCGGTGCCGCCCGCCGCGCTGCACGGCATGCGGCTCGTGCTGCCCGCCCGCGGCACCGCCCGGCGCGCCGAGATCGACGCGGTGCTGCGCCGCGCCGGCGCCACCCCGGTCGCCGCGATCGAGTCCGACGAGCGGGGCGCGTGGCTCGGCTGGGTCCGCGCGGGGATGGGCTCGCTGCTGTGGTACCGCAACCAGATCGAGGACACCGAGGGCGTGACGGTCCGCTCGTTCATGCCGCCGATCACCCGCATGATCGGGCTCGTCCACGCGCACCGCAAGCTGCCGCCCGCCGCCCGCGACTTCCTGACCTTCGCCAAGGAGGCCGGGCGCGACGCCCACTGACCGGCGCCGCACACCGACCCGCGCCGCACACCGGCCCACGCCGGTCATGTCATGATCTGGCGAGTGGAGACGACGCACGCACTCTGGCTGCTGGCAGTACCGGTGGCGGCCCTGATGGTGGCCGCGGGGGCGCGGCGCATCGGGCTTCCGGCGCCGCTGATCCTGGTGATCGCCGGGCTGGGCCTGTCGTTCGTCCCGGGGGTCCCCGAGTTCGAGCTCGACCCGGAGTTCGTGCTGTACGTGTTCCTGCCGCCGCTGCTGTTCGCGGCGGCCTGGCAGAGTTCCTACAGCAATTTGCGCGACAACGTCTGGTCGATCGGGCTGCTGTCGGTGGGGCTCGTGCTGTTCACCACGTTCGCCGTGGGCTACGCGGCGCACCTGCTCGTCCCCGGCCTGCCGCTGTCCGCGGCGTTCGTGCTCGGCGCGATCGTGGCGCCGCCGGACGCGGTCGCGGCGGTGAGCGTCGCGCAGCGCCTCGGGCTGCCGCGCCGGACGGTGACGGTGCTGGTCGGCGAGAGCCTGTTCAACGACGCGACGGCGCTGACGGCGTTCCGGGTGGCGCTGATCGCGGCGACCGGCGCCGGGTTCACGCTCACGGAGGGCGTGGGCAGGTTCCTGTTCGCCGCGGCCGCCGGGACGGCCGTCGGGCTGCTGCTGGGGCCGCCGCTGCACTGGCTGCGGACGCGGCTCCGCGACCCGCTGGTGGAGAACGGCGTCGCGCTCGTGGCGCCGTTCGCCGCCTACCTGATCGCCGAGAGCGTGCACGCCTCCGGCGTGATCGCGGTGGTCGTGAGCGGCCTGTACCTCGGGCACCGGGCCACCGAGTCGGCGGCGGTGACCCGGCTGATCGGGCACTCCTTCTGGAAGGTCATGGTCTTCCTGCTGGAGTCGGTCGTCTTCCTGCTCATCGGCCTGCAGCTGCCGCCGGTCGTGCACGGCCTGTCGGACCGCAGCTGGCAGCAGCTGGCCTGGTGGGCCGTCGCGGTCTTCGCGGTCACCGTCGCCGCGCGCTTCGCGTGGGTGTTCCCCGCCTCCCGGCTCCCGCGGCTGCTGTCGCGGCGGGAGCGGTCGCGCGAGAGCCTCGGCTGGCGCGGCCTGACGGTGGTGTCGTGGGCGGGGATGCGCGGGGTGGTGTCGCTCGCCGCGGCGACCGCGATCCCGTTCAGCGCGGCCGGCGGCCCGTTCCCCGGACGCGACCTCATCCTGTTCCTGACGTTCACGACCGTCCTCGGGACGCTGCTGGTGCAGGGGCTGACCTTCCCGGCGCTGATCCGCGCGCTGCGCATCGGCGGCGAGCGGGAGCGCTACACCGACACCGTCGCGGAGGCCGGCGCCCAGCACGCGGCGGCCCAGGCGGCGCTGGACCGGCTGGAGGAGCTGAACGCCGAGGAGCGGCTGGACGAGGCGGTGGTGGAGCGGCTCCGCCAGCTCGCCGAGCACCGCCAGCTGCGCGCCTGGGAGCGGCTCGGCGGCGGGACGGGCCCGGAGGGCGAGGAGGTCCCGACGGCGACGTACCGGCGGCTGCGGCGGGAGATGCTGATGGCCGAGCGGGTGGTGTTCGTCCGCATGCGGGACGAGCGGCGCATCGACGACGAGGTCCTGACCCGCGTCATGCACGAGCTGGACCTGGAGGAGGTCGCCCTCAACCGCGATTAGCGGCGCCCCCGCGGGCGGATGCCGTCCCGGCCACGGCGGGCGCCGTGGCCGGGACGCCGGGACCGGTCAGACCGACCCGTTGAGGGGGTGCTCGGGCAGCTCGACGGCGTAGGACTCCTTCACCACGTCCAGGTGGTGCCAGGACTCCAGTACCGTCGCGCCGGGCACGGACCTGATGGCGTCGAGCACGGCCACCAGCTCGGCGCGGGAGGCCGCCTCCGCCTGCCCGACGATGTCGTAGCGGCCGAAGCCCGTCGCCAGGTAGCGGACGCCGTCCTGGGCGGCGACGGCCTCCGCGACCTTGCGCAGCCCGCCGGTCACCACCAGGCCGAACCCGCCGAGCTCGGCGGCGCCGAGGGCGAGCGGGTCGGCCAGCCCGGTGACCTGGATGACGCCGGTGCGCATGAGCCGCACCACCCGGGCGCGGGTGGCCGCCTGCGACAGGCCGATGACGTGCGCGAGCCGGGTGTAGGGGGCGCGCCCGTCCCGCTGCAGCTCGTGCAGGAGCCGCCAGTCGATGCCGTCGAGGCTGACCTCGCCGAGCTCGCGCACCACCGAGTGCGTGTCGCGCACGGTGGCGACCGAGCGGAACACCTCCGCCGCGCGCACGCCGGGGACGGACCGGATGTGGTCCACCTCGGCCGCGAGCGCGGCGTCGTCGCGGGTGCGCACCTGCGCGACCAGGTCGTGCGGGCCGGCGGTCAGCGCGGTGAAGCTGACGGCGGGCCGCTCGGCGATGGCCGCGGCCACCTCCCGGGCGGAGCCGTCCACGGTGACCGACACGTGCCCGATCGCCTCCGCGCCGACCACGGCGGCGTGCACGATGCCGACGACGCGGACGACCTGCGTTTCGAGAAGGTGCTGCACCCGTGCCCGCACGGCCGTGCGGGAAAGCCCGACGCGATCGGCGAGCGCCTGGAACGTCGCCCTGCCATCCCGCTGGAGCTCGCGGACGAGCACGGCGTCGACCGCATCCAGCACGGCTCTCCTCCTCGACATGTGATGAATCGTTTTGCCAGCAACTGCAAGATCATTCCATTTCAGGACGGTATGACGTCAAATATTGATCTTGCTCGTGTTCGCCCTGCCCGTCGGCCGTCGAAGCGTCGGCGACCGGTTCGGCGCGGCGACGTTTCCGACGCCGCGAAAACCGCTGCGGCAACACAACGCTGCCGCGCGGGCCGGGCCGCACCGCGGGGCGGCGGGCGGGCGGGGTGGCGCCGGTCACCCCGGCGGGCGCCCGGGCGGGGACCGGGCCCCGCCGCACGCCCGGCGCCGCGCGGCCGGCACGGCGGGCGGCGCGGGCGGGCATGGCTGACCGGGCCCAAGTGCGTGACCTGCATGCGCTTCTCCCGGTGTTCTGCTGTCACGCCCGTTACGGCGGTTCCGCCGTCCGCGTGAGACACATGTAAAAAAAGTGCATCGTGGGCGCAGTTACGTCAAGAGGTAACTTTACAGAGAGCCAAGCCCTACGTTGCACCGTTTTCCACCGGGTCCGGCGGTTCACTTTCGTTATGCCAGGAAGAAGGCGGGAACATCGCCGCGGACCGGCCGGTCGCGCCGGGGGGACACACAGTCATCACCCCTGGGTACGGCCCGGTGCGGCCTTTCCGGGAGGGCTTGTCCGGACCATCGCCGGGTATGGCCGACAATGTACGGTGGCCCAGCCACTCCGGATCCGCGATTGGTGTGTAGTACAGCCGTGCACCTGCTGAACGGTGAGCGTTCCGCTCACGACCTCACCTACAACGACGTCTTCATGGTCCCCCGCCGTTCCTCGGTCGGGTCGCGCCTGGACGTCGACCTGTCCACCGCGGACGGCAGCGGGACGACGATCCCGCTCGTAGTCGCCAACATGACGGCCGTGTCCGGCCGGCGGATGGCCGAGACCGTCGCCCGGCGCGGCGCGCTCGCGGTGCTCCCGCAGGACATCCCGGCCGAGGTCGTCGCCGAGGTCGTCGGCTGGGTCAAGGGGCGCGACCTGGTCGTGGACACCGCGATCCGGCTGGACCCGGGCAGCACGGCCGGGGACGCCCTCGCGCTGCTGCCCAAGCGCGCCCACAACGCCGTGATCGTCGTCGAGGACGACCGCCCGGTGGGAGTGGTCACCGAGGCCGACTGCCAGGGCGTCGACCGGTTCGCGCAGCTCCGCGACATCATGTCGCGCGACCTGGTGACGCTGCCCGCCGGCGTGGACCCGCGGGCGGCGTTCGACCGGCTGCACGACCGCGGCCACCGGCTCGCCCCCGTCGTCGACGCCGAGGGCCGGCTCACGGGCGTCCTCACCCGCACCGGCGCGCTGCGCGCCACCCTCTACCAGCCCGCCGTGGACGGCGCCGGCCGGCTGCGGATCGCGGCCGCGGTCGGCGTGAACGGCGACGTCGCCGGCAAGGCCAAGGCGCTGCTGGAGGCGGGCGCCGACCTCCTCGTCGTCGACACCGCGCACGGCCACCAGGCCAAGATGCTGAGCGCGCTCGCCGCCGTCCGCGGCCTGGACCCGGCCGTCCCCGTGGTGGCGGGGAACGTGGTCACCGCCGAGGGCACCCGCGAGCTGATCGAGGCGGGCGCCGACATCGTCAAGGTCGGCGTCGGCCCCGGCGCGATGTGCACGACCCGGATGATGACGGGGGTGGGGCGCCCGCAGTTCTCCGCCGTCCTGGAGTGCGCCGCCGAGGCGCGCCGGCTCGGCCGGCACGTGTGGGCGGACGGCGGCGTCCGGCATCCGCGCGACGTGGCCCTGGCCCTCGCGGCCGGCGCGGCGAACGTGATGGTCGGGTCCTGGTTCGCCGGCACCTACGAGTCGCCGGGCGACCTGCAGCGCGCCGCCGACGGGCGGCTCTACAAGGAGAGCTTCGGGATGGCGTCGGCGCGGGCCGTGCGGCTGCGCACCGCCGAGGACTCCCCGTTCGACCGCGCGCGCAAAGCCCTGTTCGAGGAGGGCATCTCCACGTCCCGGATGTTCCTGGACCCGCGGCGCCCCGGCGTGGAGGACCTGATCGACCAGATCGTCGCGGGGCTGCGCAGCTCGTGCACCTACGCGGGCGCCCGCACGCTGGAGGAGTTCCACGAGCGGGCCACGGTCGGCATCCAGAACCCGTCCGGCTTCGTCGAGGGCATGCCGCTGTCCACGAGTTGGTAAAGCCCCGCCGGACGGTTTTCGATCATCGCGGGCTCCCCAAACGAGGCCGGATTCCCTATCCTGGGCACTATCTGTCCCAGAGGCATCACCCGCTCGCATGCGGTCGACTCCCACGCAACCTTTGCCCGGTTCCGCGCGTCCATAATGTGAGCCGGGGCTTAAATCACCGTGGGTGGGAATCGGAGCGTACATGGGTCGGTCGTCGAGTCGGCATGCCCGGGACGGGGGCGGGGACGGTCCCTCCGGCGGGGCGCGGGGTCTCCCCCGCGCTCTGGCGCTGACGCTCGCGTCCGCGCTGGTCTGGGGCGTCGCCCACTTCGTCACCGGCCGCCGGGTCGCCGGCTCCCTGCTGCTCGCCCTGTACGTGGCGCTCGCCGCGGTGGCGGCGGCCGCCGTCACCGTGTACCGCTCCGACCTGCTGCACCTCGCCGTCCAGCCGGACGTGCTGCAGCGCCTGTCGGCCGCGCTGGTCGCGCTCGGCGTGCTGTGGGTCCTCGTGGTGATCCGCTCGTACCAGATCCTGCGGCCGCTGCGGATGTCGATCAGCGCGAGGGCGCTCGGCGCCGCCTCCGTCGCCGTGCTGTGCTTCGCGGTCGGCGTTCCGGTGGCGTGGTCGGCGCACAGCACCTACGTCTACCGGGACGCGCTGACCAGCATCTTCCGCACCGGCAGCGAGAACGGCAAGCACGTCGACACCGAGGACCCGTTCAACGGGCAGGCCCGCGTCAACATCCTGCTCCTCGGCGGCGACTCCGCCTCCGACCGCACCGGGGTGCGCACCGACAGCATGACGGTCGCCAGCGTCGACACCGAGACCGGCGACACGGTGCTGCTGAGCCTGCCGCGCAACCTGGAGCGCTTCCCGATGCCGCCGGGCCCGGCCCGCGACCGGTTCCCCTACGGCTTCACCGGCGACGGCCCGCTGAACCCGGGCCTGCTGAACGAGGTGTACGAGTACGCCGAGCAGCACCCGGACGTGGTGCCCGGAGTCCCGAAGAACCACCGCGGCCCCGAACTGCTGAAGGCCACCATCGCGGGCGTCCTCGGGCTGCGCGTCGACTACTACATCCTGGTCGACATGTTCGGCTTCGCCGACATCGTCGACGCCATGGGCGGCGTCAAGATCAAGGTCACCGAGCCGATCCCGTACGGGCTGCAGGGCGCCGTCCTGCAGCCCGGCTACCGGACCCTGAAGGGCAAGGAGGCCCTCTGGTACGGCCGGTCGCGCACCAACAGCAGCGACTACGTCCGGATGAGCCGGCAGAAGTGCCTGATGCGGGCGATCGCCGAGCAGGCCGACCCGCAGACCGTCCTCACCAGCTTCGACAAGCTCGCCGCCGCCGCCAAGCGGACCCTCGCCACCGACATCCCGCAGGAGCTGCTGCCCGCGCTGGTGAAGCTGTCCAACAAGGTCAAGAACGGCGCGGAGATCAGGAGCCTGCAGTTCGTGCCTCCGCTGATCTACACGGGCAACCCCGACTTCAAGCTGATCCGCAAGCTGGCGTCTGAGGCCGTCAACAGCGACCCGCGCGCGGTGAGCGCGCCCCCGAGCGGCGGCGCGAGCGGATCCCCGAGCGCCTCCCCGGACCCGACGCGCAGCGAGTCCCCCGGCGCGCCGGACGGGACGTCGTCCCCCAAGCCCGACACCAAGCCGGTGTCGCTGGAGGCCAGCTGCCCGTGACGGGGCGGGTCCGGCCGGGTGGATCATAGAGGGAGACGACCTCTGCGAAAGGGCGGGTGCGGGTGCCTCTGATCCAAGGCTGCGACGCCTACCTTGTGGCGATGCCGCGCGGCCGGCGGCCGGAGAGCGTGCTCGTCCGCGTCACCGGCGTCGACGCGGTCGGCTGGGGCGAGATGGCCGTCCCGGGCGGGGCGGCGGACCCGGGCGCGGCGTGGGCGGATCTCGAGACGCGGATGGCCCCCGCCCTCATCGGGCTCGACTGGGACCGGCCCGAGGACGTGTCCGCCGCTGCCGACCTCGGCGCCAGCGAGGCCGCCGCGGCCGTCGACACGGCCTGCTGGGACCTGTGGTGCCGGGCGCGGGGCCTGCCGCTCGCGCACGCGCTCGGGGGCACCCGCACGTCCATCGTGACGGGCGCGCGGATCAGCCCGGAACCGGCGCTCGACACGATCACGGCCCGCGTCAACAAGGTCGTTGGAGCGGGCCACACCCGCGTCACCCTGGACGTCCGCCCCGGCTGGGACGTCGAGCCGGTCCGGGCGATCAGGCAGGTGTACCCGGCGCTGGCGCTCGTCGCCGACGCGGGGCACGCCTACACCGAGTCGCCCGAGCACCTCGCGGCCCTGGAGGCGCTGGACGCCTACGGCCTGGCGGCGGTCGAGCGCCCGTTCCCGGCGGGCGACCTGGCCGCGCACGCCCGCCTCCAGTTGCGGGTGGGCACCGCCGTCGCCCCCGCCGTCGGCGACCTGGAGACCCTGGATGCCGCCCTGTCGCTGGACGCGGGCCGCGCCCTGCATCTGCGGCTGGACCTGCTCGGCGGGCTGACCGCGGCGCGCAGCGCCCACGACCTGGCGTACGCGGCGGGCTGGGACGTGTGGTGCAGCGGGACCGGCGCGTTCGGTATCGGGCAGGCCGCGGCGGTCGCGCTCGCCGCGCTGCCGGGCTGCACCCTGCCGAGCGACGTGTCCGACCCGGCGGGCGGGCCGGTGTTCGTGACGCCGCCCGTCCGCTCGTCCGGCGGCGTCGTCGGCGTCCCGCTCACCCAGCCGGGCCTCGGCCACGAGATCGACGACGAGCGCATCGAGCGGCTGGCGACCCGCCGGATGCGCCTGACGACGTGACGCCCGCCCCCGTGTGGGTGGTGGCGGGCCCGCCCGGCTCCGGCAAGTCGACCGTGGCCGGGCTGCTGCTGCGGCGGCTGCGTCCCGTCCCCGCGCTGCTGGACAAGGACACGATGTACGGGCCGTTCGTGGCGGCGACCCTCGCCGCGGCCTCCCGCGACCCGGGCGAGCGCGAGGGCGCCTGGTACGACGAGCACGTCAAGCGGTACGAGTACGCGGGCATGACCGCCACGGCCGGGGAGATCCGGGCGCACGGCTGCCCGGTGCTGCTGAGCGGGCCGTTCACCGGGCACATCAGGGACGCGTCCCGCTGGGCGGAGTGGACCGCGGAGCTGGGCGGGCCGCCCGTCCGGCTCGTCTGGATCCGGTCGGACGCCGGGACGCTCCGCCGCCGGCTGGAGGAGCGCGGCTCGCCTCGCGACACCGCCAAGCTGGCCGCGTTCGAGGCGTTCACGGCCCGGATGCGCCCGGACGAGCCGCCCCCGGTGCCGCACATCGCCCTGGACAACCGCGTCTCGGCGCCGGTGCCGCTCGAAGCCCAGCTGGACGCCCTGCTCGCATGAGCGTCCGGCGGAGGCCCGGCACGGGCCTCCGCCGGGACGTCGCGGGGTCAGCGGGACGGAGCGGCGGGCGGTTCTCCGGGGTCGGCGGGAGGCTGCCACGCGCCGTACGGCTGCGCATGCGGATCGGGCTGCGCGTATGGGCCGGGCTGCGCATGCGGGCCAGGCTGCGCGTATGGGTCAGACTGCGCGTATGAGCCGGGCTGCGCGTACGGGTCAGGCTGCCCGGGCTGCGCGTACGGGTCAGGCTGGCCGGGCTGCGCGTACGGGGCGGGCTGGCCGGGCTGCGCGTACGGGGCGGGCTGGCCGGGCTGCGCGTACGGATCAGGCTGCGCGTACGGGTGCTCGCCGAACTGCGGCTGGGGCGGCGGCAGGGCCGCGGGCCGCGGCGCCGGCGGGAGCGTCTCGGGCCGGCCGCGGGCGGCCCGCCGCTCCTGGTAGGCGTTCTTGAGGCGCCCGCCCACGCGCCGCCCCACGTCCTGCGCCTGCCGGGCCCGTTCGCCGGTCACCGCGCCGCGCAACCGTTCCGCGGACTGGCGGCCGACGTCCTGGATCTGCCGGGCGCGCTCGGACTCCACGGCGCGGCGCACCTGCTCGGCCTGCGCCAGGCGGAGGGCGTTGTCGCGGACGGCCTGTCCCGCGACCTGTCCGGCGGCCTGGGTGCCGTCCCAGGCGGCGCCGACGCCCTGCCGGGCGGCCTCGGCGGCGCGCCGGTACGCGCCGGCGCGGACCAGGGCGGTGCCCGCCACGACGTCGGCGAGCGTGCGGCGGCGGGCACCGACGAGAGCGGGCGCGCTGTTGGCCAGGAACACCGCCACGGCGGCCAGCCACATCACGAGGGCGAGGAAGAACAGGCCGTGCAGCAGCAGGATCCAGGCGGTGCAGTACAGGCCGGTGCCGCCCGCCGTGGTCATCAGGGAGCGGCGCAGCGCGCGGGACTTGGCCGACCTCACGTTGTCCACGCGCAGGTCGAGGGCGGCCTTGCCGACGGTCCTCCCGGCGAGGGCCTGACCGGCGAACTGGTGGAGGAACTCGATCAGGACGAGCAGGAGCAATGCCTGCTCGACAGCGGCGACGACGTCCCGCCACAGGCCCATGCCGAAGTCCTCCGCGGCCTTCTGGACGTCGCCGCCGGACAGCAGGAGCCCGCCGGTCGCCGACAGGGCGTCGCCCCATAAACCGTCCCCGAGGAGGCCGTTCAGCCGCCCCCAGGTCATCATGCCGAGGAGGACGGCGGCGCCGGCGAGCAGGGCGGTGTCGATGCCCCAGGCCGCGAGGCGCCGCCCGCGGGGCGGGGCGCCGGGCGGCTCCACGAGCGCGCCGGGCGGGGGCAGAGCGGGCGGGGGGACGGGCGGAGGACCGTACACGGGAGTCCCTCGGGTTCGCGCTGTGGTGTTGATCTAGCTCGGACCGTCAGGAGTGTAGGACGCGCGGTCCCCCGCCGCCACCGCTCCGCTCAGTAGGACTTGGGCAGGCCCAGCGAGTGCTGCGCGACGAAGTTGAGGATCATCTCGCGGCTGACCGGGGCGATGCGCATCAGCCGGACGACGCCGGCGAGCATGCCGACGCCGTACTCGGTGGTGAGGCCGTTGCCGCCGTGGGTCTGGATGGCCTGGTCGACGCAGTGGATCGCGGCCTCCGCGGTGGCGTACTTGGCCATGTTCGCGGCCTCGCCCGCACCCGTGTCGTCGCCCTCGTCGTACAGCCAGGCGGCCTTCTGCCCCATCAGCCGCGCCAGCTCCAGCTCGATCTTGGCGGCGGCGAGCGGGTGCGCGAGGCCCTGGTGCGCGCCGATGGGCGTCCTGAACACCTGCCGGTCGCGGGCGTAGGAGATGGCCTTGCCGAGAGCGAGGCGCCCGATTCCGGCGCCCATCGCGGACGCCATGATCCGCTCGGGGTTGAGGCCGGCGAACAGCTGCAGCAGGCCGCCGTCCTCGTCGCCGACGAGGGCGTCGTACGGCAGCCGGACGTCGTCGAGGTGGCAGATGAACTGCTTCTCCGGCGAAACGATCTCCATGTCGATGGGGGTGTGGGCGAAGCCGGGCGCGTCCGCCGGGACGATGAACAGCGACGGCCGCAGGTTGCCCTTCTGGTCCTCGGTTCGGGCGACGAACAGGACGGCGTCCGACTCGTCGACGCCCGAGATGAACGTCTTCTGCCCATTCAGCACCCAGCCGTCGCCGTCGCGGCGCGCGGTGGTGGTGATGCGGTGCGAGTTGGAGCCCGCGTCGGGCTCGGTGATCGCGAACGCCATCTTGACCGAGCCGTCCGCGAAGCGCGGCAGCCACCGCTCCCGCTGCTCCGCGGTGCCGGACCGGGCGATGATCGTCGCGCAGATCGCCGGGGACACGACCATCAGCAGCAGCGGGCATCCCGCGGCGGCCAGCTCCTCGCACACGGCGGCGAGGTCGCCGATGCCGCCGCCTCCGCCGCCGTACTCCTCGGGCACGTTGACGCCGAGGTAGCCGAGCCGCCCGGCCTCGGCCCACAGCTCGTCGGTCTTCTGCCCGGCCTTGGCCTTCTCCACGTAGTACGAGGCGCCGTACTTCGCGCCCAGCTCGGCGACGGCCGCGCGCAGTGCCCGCCGCTCCTCGGTCTCGACGAAGCTCATCCGGTGGTCCCTTCGATGACGGCGAGGACGGCGCCCGACTCGACCTGCTGCCCCGCGGCGACGTTGAGTTCCGCGACCGTCCCGGCGGACGGCGCGGCGATGCGGTGCTCCATCTTCATCGCCTCCAGGACGACGAGGGTCTGCCCCTCGGCGACGCCCGCGCCCGGTTCGGTCTCGACGCGGACGACGGTCCCTGGCATGGGGGCGAGGAGCGATCCGGGGGCGATCTGATCGCTCGGGTCGGCGAAGCGCGGGACGGCCGTGAGCGTCACCGGGCCGAGGCGGGAGTCGACGTGCACCGCGTCCCCGTCCACGGTGACGGCGAAGGTCTCGCGGAGGCCGCCGGCGTCGAGGACGACCCGGTCGGGCGTCGCGCCGATCAGCGACGTGCCGGGGCACAGCTCGGAGGCCAGGCCGTCCCGGCGCAGGTCGTAGTCGACGTCGATCGTCCCGTGGGGGCCGTCGAACGTCCGGCGCTGCGGCTGGGACCGGACGTTGCGCCATCCGGACGGCAGCCCGCGCTGCACCGTGGCGGCGGACCGGTCCGCCGCGGCCAGCGCGAGCGCGGCGGCCAGCGCGGACACGCGCACCGCGGCCTCGTCGGCCAGCGGCGCGGCCAGCGTGCCGAGGCCGACGCGGTCGAGGTAGCCGGTGTCGGTGCCGCCGTCCAGGAAGCCCGGCTCCTCCAGGATCCGGACGAGCAGGTCCCGGTTGGTGGTGAGGCCGTGGACGCGCGCGCCGCGCAGTGCGGCGGCGAGCCGGCGCGCGGCGCCGGCGCGGGTCGGCGCCCACGCGATGACCTTGGCGAGCATCGGGTCGTAGTGGACGCCGACCTCGGCGCCGCTCTCCACGCCGCTGTCGAGCCGCACCCCGTACGCCGCGGGGACGGCGAACTCGGCGTCCACGCCGGGCACCTCGAAGGTGCGCAGCGTGCCGCTGGCGGGGCGCCAGTCGCGCGCGGGGTCCTCGGCGTACAGCCGGACCTCGATGGCGTGGCCGCGCGGCTCGGGGACGCCTCCGTCCGGGAGGGCGCCGCCCTCGGCGTACTCGATCTGCATGCGGACGAGGTCCACCCCGTACACGCATTCGGTGACCGGATGCTCGACCTGCAGGCGGGTGTTGACCTCCAGGAAGTAGAACCGGCCGTCCGGCGCGAGCATGAACTCGACCGTCCCGGCGCCCACGTACTCGATGGCGCGGGCCGCGTTCTCGGCCGCCTCGCAGAGTTCGGCGCGCAGCGGGGGCCCGACGGCCGGTGACGGCGCCTCCTCCACGATCTTCTGGTGCCGCCGCTGGATCGAGCATTCGCGCTCGCCGAGCGCCCAGACGACGCCGTGCGCGTCCGCGATGATCTGCACCTCGATGTGGCGGGCGTCCTCCAGCAGCGGCTCGCAGAACACGGTCGGGTCGCCGAACGCCGACTCGGCCTCGCGGCGGGCGCCGGCGACGGCGTCCGGAAGCTCGGGCAGGGTCCGGACGATCCGCATGCCGCGTCCGCCGCCGCCCGCGGACGCCTTGACGAGCAGCGGCAGGTCGGCGGCGGTGACCCGGGCCGGGTCCAGTTCGGGCAGCACCGGGACCCCGGCGGCCGCCATGAGCTTCTTCGCCTCGATCTTGGAGCCCATCGCGGCGATCGCGGCGGGCGGCGGCCCGATCCAGGTGAGGCCGGCGTCGGCGACGGCCCGCGCGAACGCCGCGTTCTCCGACAGGAACCCGTAGCCGGGGTGGACGGCGTCGGCGCCGGCGCGGCGCGCCGCGTCCAGGACCTTCTCCACCGACAGGTACGTCTCGGCTGGGGACGCGCCGGGCAGCCGCACCGCCGCGTCCGCCTCCCGGACGTAGGGCGCGCCCGCGTCCGGGTCGGAGTGGACGGCGACCGTCCCGATGCCGAGGTCCCGGCAGGCCCGCAGGACGCGGCGGGCGATCTCGCCGCGGTTGGCGACCAGCACTCTTTTGATCATCTGCGCTCTCACATCCGGAAGACGCCGAAGCCGTCGGCTCCGCGCACGGGCGCGTTGTGGACGGCGGACAGGCACAGGCCGAGGACGGTGCGGGTGTCGCGCGGGTCGATCACGCCGTCGTCGTAGAGGCGCCCCGACAGGAAGAACGGCAGTGACTCGGCCTCGATCTGCGCCTCGACCATCTCCCGCATCGCGCGGTCCTGGTCCTCGTCGTAGGCCTGGCCGCGCGCCTCCGCCGCCTGCCGCGCCACGATCGACAGGACGCCGGCGAGCTGCTGCGGACCCATCACCGCCGACTTCGCGGACGGCCAGGTGAACAGGAACCGGGGGTCGTACGCGCGGCCGCACATGCCGTAGTTGCCCGCCCCGTACGAGGCGCCCATCACGATCGTAATGTGCGGGACCCGGCTGTTGGCCACCGCGTTGATCATCAGGGCGCCGTGCTTGATGATCCCGGCCTGCTCGTACTCCTTGCCGACCATGTAGCCGGTGGTGTTGTGCAGGAACAGCAGCGGGGTGTCGCTCTGGTTGGCGAGCTGGATGAACTGCGCCGCCTTCTGGGCCTCGTCCCCGAACAGGACGCCCTGCGCGTTGGCCAGCACCCCGATCGGGTAGCCGTGGACGCGCGTCCAGCCGGTGACGAGGCTCGTCCCGTAGAGGGGCTTGAACTCGTCGAACCGCGAACCGTCCGCGATCCGGGCGATGACCTCGCGCGGGTCGAACGGGACCTTCAGGTCCTCGGGGACGATCCCGGCCAGCTCCTCCGGGTCGTAGAGCGGTTCCTCGGCCTTCCCGGGGGCCGGGCCCAGCTTGCGGTGGTTGAGGTTCTTGACGATCTGGCGCCCGAGGCGGAGCGCGTCGGCCTCGTCCGCGGCCATGTAGTCGGCGAGGCCGGACGCGCGGGCGTGCATCTCCGCGCCGCCGAGCTCCTCGTCTCCGGCCTCCTCCCCCGTCGCCATCTTCACCAGCGGGGGCCCGCCGAGGAACACCTTCGCGCGCTCCTTGACCATGACGACGTAGTCGCACATGCCCGGGATGTACGCGCCGCCGGCCGTGGAGTTGCCGAACACCAGCGCGATCGTCGGGATGCCCGCCGCGGACAGCCGGGTGAGGTCCCGGAACATCCGCCCGCCCGGGATGAAGATCTCTTTCTGCGTCGGCAGGTCCGCGCCGCCCGACTCGACCAGGTTGATGAGCGGCAGCCGGTTCTCCAGCGCGATGTCGGACGCCCGGAAGCTCTTCTTCACCGTCCACGGGTTGCTGGACCCGCCCCGCACCGTCGGATCGTTCGCCACGATCACGCACTCGACGCCCTCGACGACGCCGATGCCGGTGACGACGCTCGCGCCCACGGGGAAGTCGCTGCCCCACGCGGCGAGGGGGCTCAGCTCCAGGAACGGCGAGTCGGGGTCGAGCAGCAGCTCGATGCGCTCCCGCGCCAGCATCTTGCCGCGCTTGCGGTGCCGCGCGACGTACTTCTCGCCGCCGCCCTCGAGGGCCTTCGCGTGCTCGGCGTCCAGCGCCGCCAGCTTCTCCAGCATGGCGGCGCGGCGTTCCCGGTACTCGGGGCTCCGCGCGTCCAGGGTGCTCTTCAGGGTCAAAGGACTGCCTCCGGGATGTCGACGAGGCGGGACCGCAGCCACTCCCCGAGGGCCTTGCCCTGCGGGTCGAACCGGGTCGAGGCCGATACGCCCTCCTGCAGCAGCCCTTCGACGACGAAGTTGACCGCGCGGAGGTTGGGCAGGACGTGCCGGTGGACGGTGTGCTCCCTGGTCTCGGGCATCAGCTCGTACAGCCGTCCGACGGTGAGGAAGGGCTCCAGCCAGCGCCACTGGGCGTCCGTCCGGGCCCAGACGCCGATGTTGGCGTCCCCGCCCTTGTCCCCGCTGCGCGCACCCGCCACGCGTCCGAGGGGGAGGCGGGCGCTCGGGCCAGGTGGGACGGGACGCGGGTCGTCCGCGGTCACGGGGGCGGCGGGCAGCGCGGCCGTGACCGGCGCGGGCGGGATGCGGGTGCGCGCGCCGCCGGCGGTGACGGCGACGTGGTCGACCGCCTCGTTCGCGACGTACGCGGGCGTGTACACCCCGTACGGTCCGCCCTTGCCAGGCGGGGACGTCATGGTGAAGCCCGGGTAGCCGGCCAGGGCCAGTTCCACCGCCGCGTCGCTGAAGGCGCGGCCGACCTTGTGCGGGTCCGGGTCGAGGACGGCGCACCGGAGCAGGGCCGTGGCCTCCCCCTGAGTGGCGGCGTCGGGCGCGGCCGTGCCGATGAGCGTCCACTCGACGCGGGCCGGCGCGGCGTCGCCGAACGCGGCCGCCATGTGGGCCTTGACCGACTCCGCCTTGGCCTCGACGCCGAGTCCGGTGAGGACGAAGGTCATCTCGTTGCGGTGGCCGCCGAGGTGGTTCAGGCACACCTTGGTGGCCGGGGGCGGCGGGGTCCCGCGGACACCGCTGATCCGCACGCGGTCGGGCCCGTCCTGCGCCAGCTCGATCGTGTCGAAGCGCGTGGTCACGTCGGGCCCGGCGTAGGACGGCCCCCCGATCTCGTACAGGAGCTGCGCCGTGACGGTCTCGGTGGTGACGGCGCCGCCCGTCCCGTCGTGCTTGGTGATCACGCTGGAGCCGTCGGCATGGATCTCGGCGATCGGGAAACCCGGGTCCTTTACATTGTAGATCTCTTCAAAGAAGGCGTAGTTGCCGCCGGTGGCCTGCGTCCCGCACTCCAGGACGTGCCCGGCGACGGTCGCGCCGGCCAGCGCGTCCCAGTCGTCCCGCGCCCAGCCGAAGTGCGCGGCGGCCGGGCCCACCACCAGCGAGGCGTCCGTGACGCGGCCGGTCACCACCACGTCGGCGCCGGCGCGCAGGCACTCGGCGATCCCCCAGGCGCCCAGGTAGGCGTTCGCGGTGAGCGGCGCGCCGTGGCGGGAGTCCGCCAGGCCGAGCTCCTTGGCCCGCCCCAGCAGGTCGTCGCCCTCCACGTGGGCGACCCGCACCTCGATGCCGAGCCGGGACGCCAGCTCGCGCAGCCGCTCCGCGAGCCCGCGCGGGTTGAGCCCGCCGGCGTTGGCGACGATCGCGGTGCCGTGCTCCACGGCGAGCCCGAGGGACTCCTCCATCTGCCGCAGGAAGGTGGCGGCGTATCCGGCGTCCGGGTCCTTCATCCTGCCGCGGCCCAGGATCAGCATCGTCAGCTCGGCGAGGTAGTCGCCGGTGAGGACGTCGAGCGGCCCGCCCTCCAGCATCTCCCGCACCGCCGAGAAGCGGTCGCCGTAGAAGCCCGAGGCGTTGCCGACCCGCAACGGTTGGCTCATGGCTGAACCCTGCCAGCCCGGACCGAAAAAATCAATCGCGCATGATTGTTTTCTGCGGGGGCCATTTGGTTCACTGGAGTATCCGTCGAGCCAAGGAATCCATGACCGCCCAGGCACTCCCCCGCGAACCGCAGCAGGACCGCAGCCGCGCCACCCGGCGCCGGCTCCTGGAGGCCGCCATCGACTGCCTCGCCTCCGTCGGCTGGGCGGGGACGACGGTCGCCGTGGTCGCCGAGCGCGCGGGCGTCTCCCGGGGCGCCGCCCAGCACCACTTCCGGACGCGGGAGGAGCTGGTGACCGCGGCGGTCGGGTACGGCTCGGAGGTGCGGATGGCCCAGATGCGCGAACGCCTCGCCGTCCGCGCCGGCCGCCGCCCGTCCACCCTGGACGTCGTCACGCTGCTCGGCGAGATGTACACGAGCCCGCTGTTCCGCGCCGCGCTGCAGCTCTGGGTCGCGGCCGCCTCCGACGAGCAGCTCCGCGCGCAGGTCGTGCCCCTGGAGACCCGCGTGGGACGCGAGGCGCACCGGCTCACCGTCGAGGCCCTCGGCGCGGACGAGCGCGTCCCCGGCGTCCGGGAGACCGTCCAGGCGACCCTCGACCTGGTCCGCGGCCTGGGGCTCGCCGATCTCCTCACCGACGACTCGGCCCGCCGCACCCGCCTCCTGAACCAGTGGGCCGCCACCCTCGACACGGCCCTCGCCGCGGCCCGCTGACGCCCCCCGCAACCGGCCGGGCGGATGCGCCGCCCACCTCCATCCCAGGTCCTTGTACAGGTGAAATGAGGAAGGGCCCCGCCGGTGTCGGCGGGGCCCTTTCTGCAATATGAGTCCGGCGGTGTCCTACTCTCCCACACAGTCTCCCATGCAGTACCATCGGCGCTGAAGGGCTTAACTTCCGGGTTCGGGATGGGACCGGGTGTTTCCCCTTCGCCAAAACCACCGAACGTCT
>NZ_JAXCEI010000015.1:0-173791 GCF_041463655.1 Actinomadura monticuli | reverse complement strand
AGGCCAAGACCCACCGGTCATCCCCCAGCCCACACCCGTCCAACTCCATCTCCTGGACCTGCTGGACATCGACCCGCGACAACTCCGCTGACGATCACTCATGTGCGGAAAACGGGGCTAGCGGGCGTCCTGCCGCTGGAGACCGGCCAGGGCGGCGCGGGCCATGATGTGCAGGAGGTCGCCCATGGCGTCGCGGTCGAGCCCGGCGGCGCTGCGGGGGGTGGAGTTGAGCAGGCCGAAGCAGGCGTGCACGGCGGCGCGCGTCCGGTCGTCGGGGAGGCCCGGGTCCATGCGGCGCAGGACGGCGACCCACTCCTCCACGTAGGCGCGCTGCAGCCGGCGGACGCGGTGCCGCTGCGGCTCGGGGACGTTGTCCAGCTCCCGCTCGTGCACGGTGATCAGGGCGGGGTTGTCGAGCGCGAACGCGATGTGCCAGCGCAGCAGCGCGTCGAGGGCGCGCCCGGGGTCGGGGTCGGCGGCGCGCCGGACGCCCTCGGCGAGCAGCCGCTCGCTGATGTCGAGGAGCATGTCGGCGAGCACGGCCTCCTTGCCGCTGAAGTGCCGGTACAGGGCTGGGCCGGTGAGGCCGACGGCGCGGCCGAGGTCGGAGATGGAGGCCCCGTGGTAGCCGCGGCGCGCGAACAGCTCGGCGGCGGCGGCGAGGATCTCGGCGCGTCGCGGGTTCGGCGGGCCGTCCACGGCCGCGGCCCGTGCGGAGGTCATGCGGGCAGTCTAGACTAGGGTTGTTAATGGCCGTTAACATCGGCCGTGCCGAGAACATTGTTAATGAGCGTTAACCGGGAAGGAGGGTCATGGGCGGACCCGAGATCGGCTCCCGCGCCGACGTCGCGGGCGAGGCGTTCAAGGCGAGCGCCGCGCACAACGAGGCGCTGGTCGCGGAGCTGCGCGACCGCATCGACCGGGCGGGGCGGGGCGGTCCCGAGCGGGCCCGCGAGCGGCACGTCGCGCGCGGGAAGCTGCTCCCCCGCGACCGCGTCGACACGCTTCTCGACCCCGGCTCGCCCTTCCTGGAACTGTCGCCCCTGGCCGCGAACGGCATGTACGGGGACGAGGCGCCGGGCGCCGGGATCATCACCGGCGTCGGCCGCGTGTCCGGCCGCGAATGCGTGATCGTCGCCAACGACGCCACCGTCAAGGGCGGGACGTACTACCCCGTCACGGTGAAGAAGCACCTGCGGGCGCAGGAGGTGGCGCTGCACAACCGGCTCCCCTGCCTCTACCTGGTCGACTCGGGCGGCGCGTTCCTGCCCCGGCAGGACGAGGTGTTCCCCGACCGCGAGCACTTCGGCCGGATCTTCTACAACCAGGCCACGATGTCGGCGCGGGGCGTCCCGCAGATCGCGGCGGTGCTGGGCTCGTGCACGGCGGGCGGCGCCTACGTCCCGGCGATGAGCGACGAGGCCGTCATCGTGCGCGGCCAGGGGACGATCTTCCTGGGCGGGCCGCCGCTGGTGAAGGCCGCGACCGGCGAGGTCGTGACGGCCGAGGAGCTGGGCGGCGGCGAGCTGCACTCCCGGACGTCCGGGGTGACCGACCACCTCGCCGAGGACGACGCCCACGCGCTGCGCGTCGTCCGGGACATCGTCTCGACCCTGGGCCCGCGCGAGCCGCGCCCGTGGGACGTCGCGCCGGCCGAGGAGCCGACCGCCGACCCGTCCGAGCTGTACGGGATCCTCCCGCCCGACTCGCGCACCCCGTTCGACGTCCGCGAGGTCATCGCGCGGATCGTGGACGGCAGCCGCTTCCAGGAGTTCAAGAAGGAGTACGGTGCCACGCTCGTCACCGGGTTCGCCCGCCTCCACGGGCACCCGGTCGGGATCGTCGCCAACAACGGGATCCTGTTCAGCGAGTCGGCGCAGAAGGGCGCGCACTTCATCGAGCTGTGCGACCGGCGCAGCGTCCCGCTCGTGTTCCTGCAGAACATCACCGGGTTCATGGTCGGGCGCGAGTACGAGGCGGGCGGCATCGCCAAGCACGGCGCGAAGATGGTCACCGCCGTCGCGTGCGCCCGCGTCCCGAAGTTCACCGTCGTGATCGGCGGGTCGTTCGGCGCGGGGAACTACGCGATGTGCGGGCGGGCGTACTCGCCGCGCTTCCTGTGGATGTGGCCCAACGCCCGCATCTCGGTCATGGGCGGCGAGCAGGCCGCGAGCGTCCTCGCGACCGTCCGCCGCGACCAGCTGGAGGCGCGGGGCGAGGAGTGGCCCGCCGCCGACGAGGAAGGGTTCAAGGCGCCGATCCGCGAGCAGTACGAGGCGCAGGGCAACCCGTACTACTCGACGGCGCGGCTGTGGGACGACGGGGTGATCGACCCGCTCGACACCCGGCGCGTGCTGGGCCTCGGGCTGTCGGTGGCCGCCAACGCACCGCTGGAGCCGGTCGGCTACGGCGTCTTCCGGATGTGAGGGTGTGATGTTCGACAGCGTCCTGGTCGCCAACCGCGGGGAGATCGCCGTCCGCGTGTTCCGGACCCTGCGGCGGCTCGGCATCCGCTCGGTGGCGGTCCACACCGACGCCGACGCGGGCGCCCGGCACGTGCGGGAGGCGGACGAGGCCCTCTGGATACCGTCCTACCTGGACATCGACGCGGTCATCGCGGCGGCGCGGGACGCCGGGGCGGCGGCCGTCCACCCCGGGTACGGGTTCCTCGCCGAGAACACGGCGTTCGCGCGGGCGTGCGGCGAGGCGCGGCTGGTGTTCATCGGACCGCCCGCCGCGGCGATCGACGCGATGGGCGACAAGATCCGCGCGAAGCGGACGGTCGCGGCGGCCGGGGTCCCCGTCGTCCCCGGACGGGACGAGCCGGGCCTCTCCGACGCCGAACTGAAGGCCGCCGCGCTGGAGGTCGGGCTGCCGGTGCTGCTCAAGCCGTCCGCCGGCGGCGGCGGGAAGGGCATGCGGCTCGTCCGGGAGGCGGCCGGGCTGCCGGAGGCCATCGCCTCCGCCCGCCGCGAGGCGCTCGGCTCGTTCGGCGACG
This sequence comes from Actinomadura monticuli, assembly GCF_041463655.1. Taxonomy (NCBI): domain Bacteria; kingdom Bacillati; phylum Actinomycetota; class Actinomycetes; order Streptosporangiales; family Thermomonosporaceae; genus Actinomadura; species Actinomadura monticuli. Next base: position 170,793 of record NZ_JAXCEI010000015.1, on the reverse strand, counting down.
ACACGCTGCTCGCCGAGCGGTTCGTGGAGAACCCCCGGCACATCGAGATCCAGGTGTTCGCGGACGCGCACGGCACCACCGTCCACCTGGGCGAGCGCGAGTGCAGCCTGCAGCGCCGGCACCAGAAGATCATCGAGGAGGCGCCGTCGCCGCTGCTGGACGAGGCGTCCCGCGCGCGGATGGGCGCCGCGGCCGTCGCCGCCGCGCGGGCCGTCGGGTACGTGGGCGCCGGGACGGTCGAGTACATCGTCTCCGCCGACCGCCCGGACGAGTTCTTCTTCATGGAGATGAACACCCGGCTCCAGGTCGAGCACCCCGTCACCGAGCTCGTCACCGGCCTCGACCTGGTCGAGCTCCAGCTGCGGGTGGCCGCGGGCGAGCCGCTGCCGTTCGCGCAGGACGACGTCCGCCTCGACGGCCACTCCATCGAGGCCCGCGTCTACGCCGAGGACCCGGCGCGCGGCTTCCTGCCCACGGGCGGGCGCGTGCTGGCGCTGGCCGAGCCCGCCCATGCCCGCGTCGATTCGGGCCTCGACACCGGCACCGAGGTCGGCGGCTCCTACGACCCGATGCTCGCCAAGGTGATCGTGCACGGCGCGGACCGCGCCGAGGCCCTGCACCGCCTCGACCGGGCGCTCGCCTCGTACACGCTGCTGGGCGTCCCGGCGAACACCGCGTTCCTGCGGGCGCTGCTCCGGCACCCGTCCGTGGCGGCGGGCGATCTCGACACCGGCCTGGTCGAGCGCGTCCTGGACGACCTGGTCGCGGGCGCGTCCGTGCCGGACGAGGTGCTCGCCGCCGCCGCGCTGGAACGGATGCGGGCGCTCGAATCCGGCACCGCCGGCACCGGGGACCCGTGGGACGTCCCGGACGGCTGGCGTCCCGGCGCGCACGCCTGGGCGCCGTGGATCATCACCCCGGCCGGCGGCGACCCGGTGGAGGTCCGCGTCCAGGGCCGCGCCGCGTCCGCCCGCGTCGCGATCGGCGGCGGCGAGCCGGTCGCCGCCGCGCTGAGCGCGCCGTTCACGCTGACCTACGGTGGAAGGACGACCTCGTTCGAGGCCGCCCGCGACGGCGGCACGCTGTGGCTCGGCCGGGACGGGCACGCGTGGGCGCTGAGCGAGCACGTCCGCGCCGAGGGCGGCGCCGCCTCGGCCGCCGTCGGCGACGGCGTGCTGCGCAGCCCGATGCCGGGCACGGTCCTCGCCGTCAAGGCGGCGGAGGGCGACCTGGTCGACGCCGGGCAGCCGCTCGTGGTCGTCGAGGCGATGAAGATGGAGCACACCGTCACCGCGCCCCTGTCCGGGGTCGTGGCGAAGCTGCCGGTCCGCGCGGGCGCGCAGGTCGCCCTCGACGCGGTACTGGTCGTGATCGAGGAGACTCGATGACCGCGGCGGAGCGAGGATCGTCGGGCCACCCGGCCCGGGGGTCCGGGGGGCGCCCCCCAGAAAGGAGAGCACGACGATGAGGACACCCCTTCCCGGTCTTCCGGAGCGGGTCACGATCTACGAGGTCGGCCCGCGGGACGGGCTGCAGAACGAGAAGGCGGTCGTCCCGGCCGAGGTGAAGTCGGAGTTCGTGACCCGGCTCGCGGACGCGGGGCTGCGCACGATCGAGACGACCAGCTTCGTCCATCCCCGGTGGGTGCCGCAGCTCGCCGACGCCGAGCAGCTCCTCGACATCCTGCCGCGCTCGCCCGAGCTGCGCTATCCGGTCCTCGTCCCCAACGAGCGGGGCCTCGAGCGGGCGCTGTCCAACGGCGTCACCGAGATCGCCGTGTTCGGCAGCGCGACCGAGACGTTCGCCCGCCGCAACCTCAACCGCACCGTGGACGAGTCCCTCGCGATGTTCGCCCCGGTCGTGGAACGCGCGCGCGCCGAGGGCCTCTGGGTGCGCGCCTACGTGTCGATGGCGTGCGGCGACCCGTGGGAGGGCGACGTCCCGATCCCGCAGGTCGTGTCCGTGGCGTCCCGCATGATGGACATGGGCTGCTCCCAGCTCAGCCTGGGCGACACCATCGGCGTCGGCACGCCCGGCCAGGTCACCGCGCTCATCGAGGCGCTGGGCGAGGCGGGGATCGGCACCGGGCGGCTCGCCGTCCACTTCCACGACACCTACGGGCAGGCGCTCGCCAACACCCTCGCCGCGCTGCGCGCGGGCGTCACGGTCGTGGACGCCTCGGCGGGCGGCCTCGGCGGCTGCCCGTACGCCGGGAGCGCCACCGGCAACCTGCCCACCGAGGACCTCGTGTGGATGCTGGACGGCCTCGGCATCGAGACGGGCGTCGACCTCGGCAGGCTCGTCGCCACCAGCCGCTGGATGGCCGGGCACCTCGGCCGGCCCAGCCCGTCCCGCGTAGTCCAGGCCCTTTCGCCGGAACCTTCCCCGGAATCGGAGTAACTCCATGATCGACTTCACGCTCGACGACGAGCAGGAGGAATTGCGGCGGACGGTCGAGCGGTTCGCCCGCGAGAGCGTCGCCCCGGTGATCGGGGACCTGTACGAGCGCGGCGAGTTCCCGTACGAGATCGTCGCCGCGATGGGCAAGATGGGGCTGTTCGGGCTGCCGTTCCCCGAGGAGCACGGCGGCATGGGCGGCGACTACTTCGCGCTGTGCCTCGCCCTTGAGGAACTCGCCCGGGTCGACTCGTCCGTGGCGATCACGCTGGAGGCGGGCGTCTCGCTGGGCGCGATGCCGATCTACCGGTTCGGGTCGGCCGCGCAGAAGGAGCGGTGGCTGCCGCTGCTCACGTCCGGCGAGCGGCTGGCCGGGTTCGGGCTGACCGAGCCGGGCGGCGGTTCGGACGTCCCCGGCGGCATGCGCACCACCGCCCGGCTGGACGGCGACTCCTGGGTGATCAACGGGTCGAAGGCGTTCATCACCAACTCCGGCACCGACATCACCGCGTTCGTCACCGTCACCGCGTTCACCGGCGCGAACGAGATCTCCACGATCATCGTCCCGAACGGCACGCCGGGCTTCACCGTGGGGCGCAAGTACTCCAAGGTGGGCTGGTCGGCGTCCGACACGCGCGAGCTGTCGTTCGACGACGTCCGCGTCCCCGCCGAGAACCTCGTCGGCGAGCGCGGCCGGGGCTACGCGCAGTTCCTCCGCATCCTGGACGAGGGCCGCATCGCGATCGCCGCGCTGTCGGTCGGCCTCGCCCAGGGCTGCGTGGACGAGTGCCTGCGCTACGTGCACGAGCGGCAGGCGTTCGGCAAGGAGATCGGCCGCTACCAGGCCATGCAGTTCAAGATCGCCGACATGGAGCTGCGCGCGCACACCTCCCGCCTCGCCTACTACGCGGCGGCCGCGAAGATGCTGCGCGGCGAGCCGTTCAAGAAGGAGGCCGCGATCGCCAAGCTGGCCGCCTCGAACGCCGCCATGGACAACGCCCGCGACGCGACGCAGATCTTCGGCGGCTACGGCTTCATGAACGAGTACGCCGTCGGCCGCTTCTACCGCGACGCCAAGATCCTCGAAGTGGGCGAGGGGACCTCCGAGGTGCAGCGGATGCTCATCGCCCGCGCCCTCGGCCTCCCGCCCTCCTGAGCGACTCGCCGCCCGTCCCCGGGGTCGCGGGACGGGCGGCGGTCGCGGCGGGCCGTCAGCGGATCTTCGAGAGGTCCAGCAGGGTCGTCACGTCCTTGCCGGTGAGGAAGAACCGCGGGTCGCGGTCGTTCTTCCCGCGGCCCATCACCTCGTTGTGCCGCCGTATCCCGGTGTCGAGCAGCGTGCCGGTCTCGACGTCGTACAGGACGTGCGTCTTGGTCGAGGGCCCCGCCGGGAAGTAGGGAAGGAAGCGCCCGTAGATCACGCTCGCCGGCGGTCCCGCCTGCTGGGCGGTCAGCAATCTGCCGGCCTTCCCGTCCCTGCGCTGCACGGCGGTGCCCACATCCGGGCGGTTGGCGGCGCACCAGGTCACGGAGCATGACCATGTTCCCCTGAACGGCGCGAGACGGGCGTTGCGGCGCTCGCCGGTCCGCACGTTCCGCAGCGACCGGTACGTGATGTCCCCGGACCGCGCCCCGTCCCGCACGGGTGAGCCGATCCAGGGCCAGGACACGATCCCGAAGCCGTCGGTGCCGGGGATCTTCGCGGGCTCGCCGCCCGACAGCGGCATCCGGTAGACGCCGTCGCCCATCCCCCACACGATGGTGGCGCCGTCGATGAGCAGCGTGGACACTTCCGCTCCCCGCATCCCGGCGAGCTTGCGCGCGGCGCCGCCGCGGAGCGGCGCCCCCCAGATCTCGACCGTGTCGCGGCCGTCCACCCGGTACGACAGCCACCAGACGACCCGGTCTCCCCCGACGGTGATGTCGGACGCGAAGATCTTCGACCCGCGCGGGACCACGATGTCGGTGATCGCGCTGGCCCGGCCGGCGCCGAGGTCGTAGGACCACAGCCTGTCCGGGCGCTGGAGGGACGACCAGGTCGCCCCCACCAGGGTGCCGTCGTCCAGCAGCTCGACGGGGTGCAGCCCGCGCCCGTTCGGCAGCCGGCCGGGGAGGCTCCGGACGGCGTCCGGCCATCGTTCGCGCACCTTCACCGGCGTGCCGAGGTCGGCGCGCGTCACCGGCTTCAGTTTCCCGGCCGTGGCGACGGGAGCCGCCTCGCCCCCCGAGCGCACCACCGCGCCGGCGGCGCCCGTCCCGGCGATGACCGCCGCGACGGCGAGCCCGGCGGCCGTCGCCCGGCGGCGCCGCATCCGGCGGTGGCCCGCCTCGACGCGCTCCAGCAGTTCCGGCGGGACCGCCGGCGCCTCCCGCGCCGCGGTCGACAGCGTGCCGCGCAGCGCGCGGTCCAGGTCATCGGTCATGGTGCCCTCCAGCGGCGGACGCGGCGGCCGGACGCCAGTCCGCGCGAAGCTTGTCGAGCGCGCGGGCGGCCTGGCTGCGCACCGTCCCGCGCGATATGCCGAGCGTCCCGGCGATCTCCTCGTCGGACAGGTCCTCGTAGTAGCGCAGCACCAGCACCGCCCGCTGCCTCGGCGGGAGCGTCCGCAGCGCCTCCCACAGCCGCGGGTCGTGCTCGGCCCGCTCCAGGCCGCGGTCGTCGTAGTGGCGCTCGGGCACCCTGCCGACGAGGTGCTCGCGTCTTCGCCGCCGCCACATGCTGATGTGCTGCCGCGCCATGATCTTCCGGGCGTAGCCCTCGGGGTCGTGCTTGTTGGCGACCCGTCCCCAGGCGCCGCGCAGCCTGATCAGCCCCTCCTGCAGCAGATCGGCCGCGTCGTCGGCGTTGCCCGTCAGGACGAAGCCGTAACGCAGCAGAGCCTGGGCGCGGGCCGCCACGAAATCCTCGTACGTCACGCCGTCCTCGTCCAAAGGCACATCCCTTCCTCGCCCCCAGGACGCGCGGCGCCCCGAAACTGTTGCACGCCCCTTCGCGCCGGGGGCGCGCGATAGGGTCGGCGGATGTTGCTGCGCGCCTATGGGATCGCCCGGTCGCTGGTCATGTACTACGGGGTTCCGGGCAAGCACCGGCGCGCGGCGCGCCTGTACGGCGAGTTCCTGCGGGACGGCGACGTCGCGTTCGACATCGGCGCCCACGTGGGCGGCCGGGTGCGGGTGTGGCGGCACCTCGGGGCGCGGGTGGTGGCGGTCGAGCCGCAGCCCGACTGCCTGCGCGTGCTGCGGCTGTTCTTCGGCCGGGACCGGGACGTCACGATCGTGCCGGGCGCGGCCGGGGCGGAGCGGGGGAGGGCGCGGCTGGCCCTGTCGTCCGCGACGCCGACGGTGTCGTCCATGTCGCCCGGCTGGATCGAGTCCGTGACGACCGACAGCAGCTTCGCCCGCGTCCGCTGGGACCGCTCGGTCGAGGTCGAGGTGACCACGCTGGACGACCTCATCGCGGCCCACGGCGTGCCCGCCTTCTGCAAGATCGACGTCGAGGGGTTCGAGGCGGACGTCCTCGCGGGCCTGTCGCGGCCGGTTCCCGCGCTGTCGTTCGAGTACATCCCGTCGGCGCACGACGCGTCCCTGGAGGTCCTCGGCCTCGTGGAGCGGCTCGGCGCGTACGAGTACAACTACTCCCCCGTCGAGACGATGCGGTTCGCCAGCCCTCGCTGGCTCGACGGCGACGCGCTGCGGAGGCGGCTGGAGCGCATCCGGCCGCGCGGCCGCTCCGGCGACGTCTACGCCCGGCTGCGCACGGACTGACCTCCCCGGTCAGGCGGCGCGCCGTCGCCCGCCGCGCCGGACGCGCCGTCCGCAGCGCCCGCGCCGCAATGAGCGTCAGCGGACGGCTCCGGCGATGACCGCGGCGACCATCGGGTGGACGGCGGCGCGCTCGGGCGGGCTGTCGGCCCGGTCCGCGACGAGTGGCTGGACGTGGTGCCGACGTTCGGCCCCCACGGCCAGATCCCGCCGGACGGGCGGGAGGAGGTCCTGGCGGGCATCGGAGCCGCCGTCGACGAGGCCGGCGGCGCGTTCACCATGCGCTACGCCACCATGGCGACCGTCGCGTCCCGCGTTTCGTGAACACGCGCGCCTCGCGGACGCCCGCGTCCGGTTGCTAGCCCGCGGGCGCCGCGAGGGCCGACAGGTGTCCCTCCACGGCTTCGGCGGGTAGTTCGCGGAGGCTGACGCGCGACTCCAGCGCCTCGTGGAGGACCGGGTACATGTTCGCCGGCGACCATTGCGCGTTGATCGACTTCTCGGCCAGGAAGAGGGTCGGGACGCCGTTGACGACGGGGACGTCCTCGATGGACGCGGACCCCGGGAAGAACAGGGTCGGGACCGCCCTCGCGCCGCCGTCGCCGCGCTCGACGCCCGGATAGTGGAATCCGAGACGCTGGCGGTCGATCAGTTGCCCGGCGTTCTGGTGGTCCTGCTGGGACAGGCCGCGGTTCTGCGCGTAGCGGACGGCGGCGGGGTCGGTCGGGTCGGCTCCGAGGTATCCGGGGCCCGCGTGGCGCAGCAGCGCGTCCTGGGCGAGGGCGAAGAAGTGGTACATCCGGTCCTGGACGCCGGTCAGGCCGAGGACGAAGCCGCGGCGGTTGCGCGCGTCGAGCAGCATGATCTCCCGGCCGTCCAGGAGGGCCAGCACTTCCCGGATGTAGTAGAGCGTCTCGTAGTGCGGTTCCAGCTCGTCGGCGAGCGGGGAGACGTGCGGCCGGTCGCGCAGCCGCCGCCGCGCCTGCTCGTCCCGGCTGAGCATCGTCATGGCCGCGAGCAGGACGAAGGGCAGGGCATGGTGGGCCCGGACGAGGTCGGGGTCGTCCGCGAACAGCTCGTCCTCCGCGCCCGCCCCGCCGTTCACGACGTAGTCCTTGGCCAGGCGCAGGCCGCGCTCCATCACCCGCAGGACCGCGTCGACCGGGACCGTCACCGTCCCGCCCCGCTCGACCAGGACCCCGCACACGAAGGCCATCATCCCGGCCCGGAAGACGTCGCCTGACTCCAGCGACGCGGCCACCTCCGCCATGGCCGCGTCGGGGTCGGTGATCGACCGCAGGAACGCCTGCACCTCGGCCCGGCCGATCAGGTCGGTCCCGGCCCGGCACTCGTCGAGATCGCTCGGCCCTGTGATGAACCCGGCGATCCCCGTCATCCGCGACATTCGATCATGGTAGCGGCGCGCCGCCCCCCGTCTACGGCCGTCCACCGAACCGGGCCGACCAGAGAGTAGTTGATAGCTTGACAGCTAACTCCATTAGCCTTAATTTGGCTAATGTCGTTAGCCACCCCTCCCCGGAAGGCCGCAGACCATGAGCGCCCTCACCGCACCCGGCAGGTTCTCCGCCGTCCGCACCGCCCGCCGCGTCGCCTGGTCGGCGAACGCCCTCTTCTGGGCCGCGTTCGCCGTCCTCGAAGGCGTCAACCACGGCTGGCTCGCCGCCCTCTTCGCCGCGGCCTTCTTCGCCGCCCCCGACCTGACCTTCCTCGCCGGTCTGCGGGACGCCCGCAAGACCGAGCACGGCCGGCTTCCGCCGCGCGCCGTCCCGTACTACAACGCCGCGCACCGGGCTCCGGTCCCGCTCGGGCTCATGGTGATCTACACGTTCGCGCCCGTGGCGTGGCCGCCGCTGTTCGCCGCGCTGTGCGGCTGGATGGCCCACATCTCCTTCGACCGCGCCCTCGGCTACGGCCTCCGCACCAAGGACGGGCTCCAGCGCGCCTGACCGCCCGCCCGCCGGCCGGGTCCATGCCGTGCGTCACACCTGCTCCGAGGCGGTGTCGAGAGTACACCAGTGTCTGCTAGAAAAACCCGGACGCTTGCAGGCCCAACGACGGGTGGCACATGGAACCCCTGCATCCCGGTGATCCCCGCCGGATCGGACCGTACGAGCTGGAGGCCCGGCTGGGCGCCGGCGGCATGGGGCAGGTGTTCCTCGGGGTCTCGCCCGGCGCCCGCAGCGTCGCCGTCAAGGTCATCCGCGCCGAGCACGCCGAGGACGAGCGGTTCCGCCGCCGGTTCGCCCGCGAGGTCGAGGCGGCCCGCAGGGTCGGCGGGTTCCACACCGCGCAGGTCGTCGACGCCGACCCCGAGGCCGACCCGCCGTGGCTGGTGACCGCGTTCATCCCGGGGCCGTCCCTGCGGGAGGTGGTCGCCGAGCGCGGCCCCCTCGACGCGGACGCGGTCCGGGCGCTCGCGGCGGGGCTGGCGGAGGGGCTCACCGCGATCCACGCGTGCGGGCTGGTGCACCGCGACCTCAAGCCCGGCAACGTCATCATGGCGGCGGACGGGCCCCGCATCATCGACTTCGGCGTCGCCCTCGCGACCGACGCGACCGCGCTGACCTCGCACAACGTGGTCGTCGGCACCTACGCCTACATGTCGCCTGAGCAGGTGCTCGGCGACGTGCCGGGTCCGCCCGGCGACGTGTTCGCGCTCGGCTGCGTGCTCGCCTACGCGGCGACCGGCGGCGGCCCCTTCGACGCCACGTCCATCCCAGCGATCGTCCACCGCGTGCTGCACGAGGAGCCGGACCTGTCGGCGCTCCCCGCGGACCTGCGCAACATGATCGCCGCCTGCCTCGCCAAGGACCCCGGGCGGCGGCCCACGCTGGACACGCTCATCAAGGCGCCGCGGAGCATCGAGGCCCCCGCGCCGGAACCGGCGGACTCGCCGGACGACACCGCCCGCACGCACGTCAACGCGACGCTCGCCGCGACCCGTCCGGGGGAGGTCCCGGCCGCCGCGCCGTCCGGCCCGGCCCCCGTCGGCCGGCGGGCGCTGCTCATCGGCGCCGGCGCGGTCACGGCCGCCGCCGTCGTGGGCGTCCCCGCCGCGATGTTCCTGACCCGGGGAGACGGGGAGGCGAAGGCGGCGGCGCCCCCGGCGCCCGCTCCCCGTCCGCAGGGCCTCGTCTCCCCCAGCGGTTCGCTCAGCGCCGGGGAGGTCAAGGCCCTCAACGAGGTCGCCATCACCGCCGACGGCCGGACCATCGCCGCCGGTGGCCTGGACTCCACGATCACGCTGTGGGACGTCGCCAGCGGACGCGTCCTGCGGACGATCCAGAAGACCGGCTGGGTGAGCGCGCTGGCGTTCAGCCCGGACGGCCGGTCCCTGGCCAGCTCGTGCAGCACCCCCGGGCTCCTGCTCATCTGGGACGCGGCCACCGGCCGCATCAAGGTCAACGTGCGGAGCGGGGAGTTCGGCCTGAACTCGCTGGCCTACAGCCCGGACGGCCGCACGATCGCGGGCGCCAACCCCGACGCCCAGCTCTTCGACGCCGCCACCGGCGGCAGGCTGCGGTCGTTCGACCTCCGCAACAGCGGCGTCAACGCGGTCGCCTACAGCCCGGACGGCAGGCTCGTCGCGGTCGGGGTGGACGGGTACTACGAGAAGCCGCCCGGCAGGACCGTCCAGCTCTTCGACGGCCGGACGCTGCGCAAGCGCGGCCAGTTCGTCGGCCACACCGCGGCCCTGACCGGCGTGGCGTTCAGTCCCGACGGCAAGCGGCTGGCCAGCAGCGGCGCCGACAAGACCGTCCGGATCTGGGACGTCGCGTCCCGGCGTGCCGTGCGCGTCCTCACGGCGGGCGAGGCGACCGTGCGGGACGCGAAGTTCTCCCCGGACGGAACGTCCGTCGTCGCCGCCTGCTCCGACCGGACCATCCGGATCTGGAACGCCGACACCGGCGCGCTCACCGCGACACTCGTCGGCCACGCCCAGCCGGTCGAGCGGATCGCCCTCACCCCGGACGGCCGGACCGTGGCCGGCGTGGGCGGCGGCAAGGCCGACGGCACCGTGACGCTATGGAAGGTCTGACCCTTGGATCCGCTCCGCAGTGACGACCCCCGCCAGGTCGGCCCCTACCGCCTGGACGGACGGCTGGGCGCCGGCGGCATGGGCGAGGTGTTCCTCGGCTCCTCGCCGAGCGGGCGCGAGGTCGCGGTGAAGGTCGTCCGCGCCGAGTACGCCGCCGACCCGGGCTTCCGCCGCCGGTTCGCCCGCGAGATCGAGGCGGCCCGCAAGGTCGGCGGGTTCCACACCGCGCAGGTCGTCGACGCCGACCCGGAGGCCGCGTCGCCCTGGATGGCGACCGCGTTCGTCCCCGGCCCGTCCCTGCGGCAGGTCGTGGCGCGCCAGGGGCCGCTCGCGCCGCCCGCGGTCCGGGAACTGGGCCGGGGCCTCGCCGAGGGCCTGGCCGCGATCCACGCGTGCGGGCTGGTGCACCGCGACCTCAAGCCCGGCAACGTCATCATGGCCCCGGACGGCCCCCGGATCATCGACTTCGGCATCGCCCGCGCGGCCGACGCGACCGCGCTGACCTCGACCGGCGCGGTCGTCGGCACCTTCTCGTTCATGTCGCCCGAGCAGCTGCGCGCCGACGCGACCGGCCCGGCGAGCGACGTGTTCGCGCTCGGCTGCGTGCTCGCCTACGCCGCGCTCGGCCGCGGCCCGTTCGACGCGCCGACCGTCCCCGCGATCGTCCACAAGATCGTCGGCGCGCCGCCGGACGTGGCCGGCCTCACCGACCCGCACCTGCGCGACCTGGTCGTCCGCTGCCTGGAGAAGGACCCCGGGCGGCGGCCGTCCGTCCAGGAGGTCCTGAGCGGGCTGAGCTCCGCACCGCCGCGCGGGCTCCCCCGCCGCGCCCTCCTGCTCGGCGGCGCGGCCGTCGCGGCGACCGCCGCCGTCGCCGTCCCGGCCGTCCTGCTGTGGCCCTCGGACGCGCCCGCGGCCAAGCGGAACGCCCCGAAGACCCCGATCGGCGTCCCGACCGGAATCAGCCTCCCGAATTCGGAGGTCGCGGTCTTCGACCTGGCGTTCTCCCCCGACGGCCGGACCCTGTGGGGGGCCGGCTACTCCTCGATCCTGCGCTGGGACCTGGCCACCGCGCAGGTCACCGCCCGCAAGATCGAGGACTACGACAAGACCTACAAGCGCCCCATGTCCTTCACCTCCGACGCCCGGACCCTCGCCACGGGCGGCGACGCCGGGACCATCCGCCTCTGGGACGTGGCGTCCGGGCGGATCCGCAAGACCGGGCCGCGAGGCGGCAAGGCGCTCGAATTCGGCCCGGACGGCCGGTCGCTCGCCGTCAGCAGCGAGGGCGGCTCCCCGTACGTCCAGATCTGGGACACCGTGACCGGCCGGACCGTGGCGATGAAGATCGACTACGCCGCCGGCACGCTGGCCTTCTCCCCGGACGGGAGGAAACTCGCCGGCGACCGGTCCCTGTCGGGCCGCTTCACGCTCTGGGACGCCTCGAACGGCGACGGCGCCGAGGTCTCGCCGCTCTACGCCACCGACGTCCCGTGCCTCGCGTTCAGTCCGGACGGGACGACCATGGCGGTCTCCACCGGCGGCTACTACGGGTTCGAACTCCGGAACGCGGACGACGGCGGCCTCAAGAAGACCGTCAAGGACCTCGACGGCGAAGTCCGGGCCGTGGCGTTCAGCCCCGACGGCGACACCCTCGTCACCGCCGACAAGAAGAACATCCGTCTCTGGCACGTCCCGACGGGCCGCAACACGGCGACGCTCCCCGGCGACCCCGACAGCGAGCAGACCGTGGTGTTCTCCCCCGACGGCCAGAACTTCGCCACGACCAGCGGCGCCGGCACCACCCGTCTCTGGACCTTCAGCCGGTGAACACCGCCACGGGCATCGTGCCGCGGGCCTTGGTCACAGCCGGGTCACAGCTCTTGGCGCCGTGCTGTGACCGCCCGCCGGATAGGAATGGCCGCGAAAGGCGATTCCGAAAGGTGTGACCATGGATGCGAATTCCGTACGCGGTGTCGACCGGCGGCGCCTGCTCGGGTGGGGCGGACTCGCGGCGGGCGCGGTGGCGGCGGGCGCGCCGCTGGCGAGCGCCCGGCCCGCCCACGCGAGCCCGGCGCATCCCCGCTCCGACATTCCACCGGACGCCCGGCCCGGCGGGGCCTACGACCGGTACATCGCGAAACTCGCCGCCGAGGACAAGTTCTCCGGCGTCGTGCTGCTCTCGCACAAGGGCCGGACGGTGCTGTCCCGCAGTTACGGCATGGCCGACAAGGAGAAAGGAATCCGCAACCACGAAGGTGTCGCGGTCAACCTCTCCTCGGGAATCCAGCCATTCCTCGCGGTGGCCGTCATGCAACTCGTGCAGCACGGTGAACTGGGCCTGGCGGACGCGGTGGGCGCCCACCTGACCGGCTTCGCCGAAGACGTCGCCGAGCAGGTGACCGTCCACCACCTGCTCACCGGCACCGCCGGACTGAGCGTCCCGAAGCTGGACCTGCAACGCGTCTTCAACAGCAAGGAAGAAGTGCATGAGTTCAACCGCCAGTGGACGCGGCAGGCGGAACTCGCGGCCCCTCCCGGCTCGGGGTCCCAGACCCACAGCGACGGCGCCGGCGCCGGCCTCTCCATCGCGGCGCAGATCGTGGAGGCCCTGAGCGGCATGGCGTACTGGGACTACGTGCACGAGCACGTCTTCCGGCGCTGCGGCATGACCGGCTCCGCGTTCTACACCAGGACGCAATGGCTCACCGACGCGCACATCGCCCACTCGTACATGCGGCAGGCCGACGGCAGCCGGGTCGACGCCGTCCGCAACCTGGACAAGGGCAGCGTCAATCCGGCGATCGCCGGCAAGAACCCGGGCCGCAGCTTCATCGGCTACGCCACGGACGACGGCTTCGCCACCGCGCCCGACCTGGTCCGGTTCGCGAACGCGCTGCGCGACGGCACGGTGCTCGGCCGCCCCTACGCCGACCTGCTGACCGGGGCCAAGATCCCCCGCGGGGAGGGCCGGGACGGCGCCCCGCTCACCCGCCCGTCCTTCACCGGCTACACGGGGCCGATCAAGATCATCGATGGCCAGTGGCTGTTCGGCCGCGGCGGCGGCACCGGCGGCAGCAGCACCAACTGGAACGTCTACCCGGACACCGGCTGGGTCGGCGTCGTCCTCAGCAACTACGACGACGTACCGATACAGGACATCCTCCAGCAGGAAACGCGGGCGATCACCGGCCAACCCTGACGCGCGGCCGGCGATCGAAGAAGTCGCGGACCGGCGCGCGGGGCGCCGGGGACGGACGAAAGCGGGGACGGCGTGATCTTCAGGAGCTGGCACGGCCTGCTCGGCACCTTCACCGGCGTCGTGCTCATCACGGTGGCCGCCCTGCCGCCGGCCGCGCTCGCGGCGTGGGCGCTGGCACACCGCCGGAGCGCGACCGGTGACCGGGCGTCGGCGTGGCGGACGGCGGTCGCCGACGTCGGCATCCTCTACGGGACGGTCCCCTGGGTATGGATGATCATGCTGCCGGGCGACCGTGCCGGAACCGTCCCCGGCCGGGTGAGCCTGGTGCCGCTGCGGGACCTGGTCACGATGCCGGCGGGCCAGATCGTCGGCAACCTGCTGGTGTTCGCGGCGCTGGGCCTCCTCGTCCCGCTGCGGTTCCCTGCGCTGGCGTCGCTGCCGCGGATCCTGGCGCTCGCGGCGTGCGGCTCGGCCATCGTCGAGACGGCGCAGTACGTCCTGCGACTGGACCGGGTGTCCTCGGTGGACGACGTCCTGCTCAACGCCACCGGCGCCGCGCTGGCCGCGCTATTGTCGCGTCGCTGGTGGCGCACCCCGGCAAGGCGCGCACCGGATAGGAACGATGTGGAGCCGTTCGTGGCACCGGAAGGCCGGTGAGCGGGCCGCACGCCGCCGTCTAACTCGAAGGATCTGCCGGATGGACACCCGAAGCCGAGATCCGCGGCCGGCCGGGTCGATGGAGGCCGGGTCGATGGAGTACGTCGGCCGGGTGCCGGCCCCGCCGCTCGACCTGTTCATCGACGATATTTATTGCCTGACCGGGGTCCCGCGCCACCACCGGATGAACGTCCCGCCGATGCCGTCGGCGCACTTGTTCATCAACCTGGGCGAACCCGCCCACCTCTGGGACTCCGATCCTTCGGTGCCTTCTGCGGTGTTCCCCGACGGATGGTTCATGGGCACATGGACCAGGCGTTTCCTCTACGAGTACCCCGCGCGGGTGCGGCTCGTCGGGGTGCATTTCAAGCCGTGGGGCATTTCGCCGTTCATCGACATGCCGGCGAGCGAGCTGCGGAACCGGTGGGCGCCGGTCGACGCCGTCTGGCGACGGTCGCTGGACCGCATCCGCAACCAGGTCGGCGACACGGTGTCGGCGGCCGAGACACTCCGGGTTCTGGAGGAGGAGTTGCGGTCACGGCTGGCCGAAGGGTCGTCGCGGGGTCTCGACCTCGTCCGGCACACGGGCAGGCGGCTGGAGGCGTCCCACGGCGCGATCCCGGTCGCCGCCCTCGCCGACGCAGCCGGGGTGAGCGGCAATCATCTGTCCGAGCAGTTCAAATGCCATGTCGGGGTCACCCCGAAGCGGGTGGCGCGGATCTACCGGTTCGCCCGGCTGATCCTGTCGGTGGACGCCCAGCGCCCGGTCGACTGGTCGGAGCTCGCCCACACGGCGGGCTACTTCGACCGGGCCCACTTCACCAGGGAGTTCAAGGATTTCACCGGCCACACACCGACGGAATACCTGGACCTGCGGCGCCGGTTCCCCGCCGACCGGGGGTTCCCGCCGGACAATGGTCCGATGCCCGCCGATTGATTTTTTACATGCACGCCCGCCGCCGCGGGCGGCAGGATCGGCGGCGAACGCGCAGGCGGACTTCGAGGGGGGACCCCGTGGGCACGGTGATCATGCACAGCGTGGCGTCGGTGGACGGCTTCATCGCGGACGCGAACGACGATGTGGGGCCGCTCCACGAGTGGTACTTCAACGGGGACGTCCCGCTCACCGAGGCCGGCGACGAGGAGTACGACCATTCCGGCTCCGGGAGCGCCATCAAGGTGTCACGCGCGTCGGCGGAGTACGTCCGGCCCATGTGGGAGTCGATCGGCGCGATCGTGATGGGCCGCCACCTGTTCGACCTGGTCAACGGCTGGGAAGGCCGGCCACCCGCGGGCGACCACGTGGTCGTCGTGTCGCACCGCCCGAAACCCGAGGGCTGGCACCCCGAGGCGTCCTACCACTTCGTGGACGACGTGACGGCCGCGATCGGCAAGGCCCAGGAGCTCGCCGGGGACCGGGTCGTCAGCGTGAACGCCGGCGAGGTCGGCGGGCAGATCCTCGCGGCCGGCCTCGTGGACGAGGTGGCCATGGACGTCGTGCCGGTGGTGTTCGGATCGGGCAAGCGCTACTTCGGCAGCATCACGGGGCAGCATCTGCTGGAGGAACCCGACGTGGTCGTCCAGGGCGACCGCGTCCTCCACCTCAAGTACAAAGTGCGCCGCTAGGACGTGATCACCGTGGATGACCTGGACGCGCACGCCCGCTCGCTCATCGACGCCAACCTGTACCTGACGCTCGGCACCGCCGACGCCGACCGATGTTGCGCGAGTGGGCGGCGTCGTGGGCGGACACCCAGTAGAACTCGGCGTAGTCGGCCGTCGCGAAGTACACGGGCGAGACCCACGGGCGGCCGACGCCTCACTCTGCCTGAGCGAGCTGGTCACCAACGCCCCGCGGTACACCGAGTCAGGGAAGGACGGTCAGATCCGTGTGGAGGTGACCCGCTCAAACGAACTCGTCCGCGTCGAGGTCATCGACGGCGGCGGCTCCAAGACCGTCCCCCGTCTGGCCACGGTGGACGAGATGGACGTCTGCGGGCGCGGCCTGCGCATCGTCGCCTTCCTCGCCGCCGACTGGGGCGTCATCGAGCGCGACGAGGGCCACGCCGTGTGGTTCGAGATGCGCGCCGGATGACCGTCGCCCTGATTCGCCCCGCGCGAGAGACTGAAGCGCTGGCTCGCGTCCGACTCGCGTCCCCACCTGAGGCAGGGATCACATGGCGGCGGGAGATCGCCAGCGGGTCCTCCGCTGCTTCGGACGCCATTTTCCAGCCCCTCACCTGGGATTACTACTGAAAGTATTCGCCACGTCGCATAGCGGGGCCAGTTCGGGTGAAGTTTTCCTTCCCGGACGGCGATGACTTCGGGGGCTGCCGGGGGTCTGCCCCCTCGTGACTCGTGAAGGGAGGGGTTCGGTGTCGCGTCGGTCACATCCGGTTGACCTCGAGTGTGGTCGAGGTCTCAGCCTGAAGCCCTGGGAGCTGCGCGGATCTGTCGGACCCCGCTGGAATACTCCCGGAGCGCTCGGAGTTTAACGGTTCGCGAAAGTGTCAGTCGCTGCAGTATTTTTGCGACACCCCCGGAAACATGCCCACGGTCCTCGCGTGCCCTCGTGCGGGCCTTGACGATTGGAAGAGAGTTGACCGCTCCCGCGTCCCAAGCGACCGCGGATGGCCCGCTGAAGGCACCCGACGCCGGCGGCGGCCTCGACCGCGGTGTGCTCGCCGTGGCGGGCGTCGTCGTGCTCGGCGCGATCATGTCCATCCTGGACGTGACCGTCGTCAACGTGGCCATCAACGACCTGGCCAAGGAGTTCAACACCTCGCTGGCGACGATCCAGTGGGTGGCGACGGGCTACACGCTGGCGCTGGCCACCGTGATCCCGATCACCGGATGGGCGTGCGCCAGGTTCGGGACCAAGCGCCTCTACATGGTCTCGATCGGGCTGTTCGTGATCGGCTCGACCCTCGCCGGCCTCGCCTGGTCGGCCGAGTCGTTGATCCTGTTCCGGGTCCTGCAGGGGCTCGGCGGCGGCATGATCATGCCGGCCGGCATGACGATCATGACGCAGGCGGCCGGCCCGCAGCGGGTCGGCCAGGTGATGAGCATCGTCGGCGTGCCGATGCTGCTCGGCCCGATCCTCGGCCCGATCATCGGCGGCTACCTCGTCGACGACGTGTCGTGGCGGTGGATCTTCTTCATCAACCTGCCGATCGGCATCGTCTCGCTGGTGCTGGCGGCCCGGATCCTCAAGAAGGACGAGCCCAAGCCGGCCGAGCGGCTCGACCTGCTCGGGCTGCTCCTGCTGTCCCCCGGCCTGGCGTCGCTGATCTACGGCGTCGCGCGCGGCGCCGAGGCGCGCGACTTCCTGAAGACCGAGCCGCTGGTGTTCACGGCCGTCGGCGCGGTGCTGATGGTCGGGTTCGTGATCCGGGCGCTGTTCGCCCGCAGCCCGCTGATCGACCTGCGGCTGCTGAAGCGCCGGTCGGTGGCCGCGGCCTCCGGCACGATGCTGCTGTTCGTGACCGCGTTCATGGGCGCGATGCTGCTGCTGCCGCTGTACTACCAGGTCGTGCGCGGCGAGGGCGCGATGGCGTCCGGCCTGCTGCTGGCCCCGCAGGGGCTCGGCGCGATGGTCACGATGCCCATCGGCGGCAAGCTCACCGACCGGATCGGGCCCGGACGGGTCGTGCTCGGCGGCATGGTCGTCGTGGTGCTGTCCGTGGCGGGCTTCGCGGCGGTGCTCGAGGGCGACACGTCCTACTGGACGCTCGGCGCGGTGCTGTTCGCGATGGGCCTCGGCATGGGCCTGACGATGATGCCGACGATGGCCGCGGCCATCCAGACCCTCACCCACGACGAGGTGCCGCGGGCCAGCACGATGCTGAACATCATCCAGCAGGTGTCGGCGTCCATCGGCACCGCGATGATGTCGGTGCTGCTGGCCAACCAGCTCAGCGCCAAGCTGGGCGGCGGGGCCGGCGGCGAGATCGGCAGCACCGAGAAGGTGCCCGCGGCGGTCATGGAGAAGATCGCCGGCCCGATGGCGGACGCGTTCCAGCACACCTACTGGTACGCGGTCGGCCTCATCGCCCTGGGGTTCCTGCCGGCGCTGCTGCTGCCGCGCAAGCGGCCGGAGACCAGCGCGGTCGACGCCCCGATGCCGATGCACTAGGACGTCCCTGGCGCATTCCAAGCCCCGCCCGGGTCCCGTGAGTGGACCCGGGCGGGGCTTGGCCGTTCACGGCCTTCTGAGGCCCCTCCACGGCCCATGCCGGGCCGTGGAGGGGCTGTTCAGGACGTCACGGGCGGCTTCGCGGCCCAGTACTCGTCCTTCAGCAGCCGCTTGTAGAGCTTCCCGGTCGGGTGCCGGGGCAGCTCGGGACGGAAGTCGACCGTCCGCGGGCACTTGTAGTGGGCGAGCTGGTCGCGGCAGTACGCGATCAGCTCGGCCTCCAGCTCGGGCCCGGCCTCGTCCATGGACAGGGGCTGGACGACGGCCTTCACCGCCTCGCCCATCTCGGCGTCCGGGACGCCGAAGACCGCGACGTCGGCGACCTTGGGGTGCACCGCGAGGACGTTCTCGGCCTCCTGCGGGTAGATGTTCACCCCGCCGCTGATGATCATGTAGGCGCGGCGGTCGGTGAGGTAGAGGAAGCCGTCCTCGTCGACGTAGCCGACGTCGCCGAGCGTCGTCCAGCCGCGGCCCTTCGGGTCGCGGGTCGAGGCGGTCTTCTCCTCGTCGCCGTGGTACTCGAACGTGGGGCCGTTGCCGAAGTAGAGGGTCCCGGACTCCCCGGCCGGCAGTTCCTCGCCGTTCTCGTCGCAGACGTGGACCTCGCCCAGGACGGGGCGTCCGACGGTGCCCTTGTGCGCGAGCCAGTCCTCGGAGTTGGTGTAGACGAAGCAGTTGCCCTCGGTGCCGGCGTAGTACTCGTGCAGGATCGGGCCCCACCAGTCGATCATCCGCTCCTTGACCGGGACGGGGCAGGGCGCGGCCGCGTGCACGGCGCAGGCCAGCGACGACATGTCGTAGCGGGCGCGGGTCTCCTCCGGGAGCTTCAGCATCCGGATGAACATGGTCGGCACCCACTGGCTGTGGGTGACGCGGTACTTCTCGACGGCGGCGAGGGCCTGCTCGGGGTCGAACTTCTCCATCACCACGACGGTGGCGCCGAGCCGGTGGAAGATGAGCGAGTACCGCAGCGGCGCGGCGTGGTAGAGCGGCGCCGGGGACAGGTAGACCGAGTCCGCGGTGGCCGCGAACAGGTGCGAGATCAGCATGTAGAGCGGCCCCGCCTCGCCCATGGGCGCCTGCGACAGCGGCGGCTTCACGCCCTTGGGCCGGCCGGTGGTGCCGGACGAGTAGAGCATGTCCATGCCCTCGCACTCGTCCTCGATCGGGGTGGGCGGGTGCCCGGCGACGCGTTCCTCGTACGACTCGTAGCCGGGGGCCGTGCCACCGAGCATGAGGCGCAGCGGCACGTCCGGCGGGTTCTGCGCGGCCGTCTCCATGGACGCGCTGGTGATGAAGACCTTCGCCTCGCAGTTGCCCACGATGTAGGCGAGCTCCTCGTGCTGGAGCCGCGAGCTGATGGCGGTGTAGTAGAGCCCGGACCGCTGGGCGGCCCAGGCGATGGCCAGGTAGAGCGGATGGTTCTCGAGCATGAACGCGATGTGGTCCCCCGGGCGCAGCCCCTCCGCGCGGAGCAGCTGCGCGAGCCGGTTGGACTCCTCGTTCAGTTCCCTGAAGGTGACGACCCGCCCGGAGCCCGCCATGATCACGGCGGGCTTATCGGGCGTCTGAGCTGCGATTTGCCCCAGGTGCATGGCCGCAACCTACCGGGCCGGACCGCCGAATGGAATGCCATTCGGTTTCTTGGGCCGAGCAAGCCGGGCCGGGACGACCGGACCGGACGGGCCGGCCCTCAGACGAGCATGTGGTCGAAGTCGCCGTCCTTGGCTCCGCCCACGAACGCCTCCACCTCCTCGCGCGTGTAGACGAGTACCGCTCCCTCGGGGTCCCGGGAGTTGCGCACGGCGATCTCCCCGTTGGGGAGTTCGGCCATCTCGACGCAGTTCCCGGACGGGTTGCTCCGCCGGCTCTTCTGCCAGACGAGCCCGCTGCGCCGGACGTCCGACATGTGGTGGCCGTCCATGTCTGCCCCCTCTAGGCGTCTTGGTCTCCCCGCAGGGAGACCGCGATCTCGCCCCACCCCACACAATGGTACGAGATGCACGTGCATTCGTTCTTGCATTCGTTCATGCAGACGGTCTTGCATCTGCACGGCTTGGGGAGCAAGATAGCGAACGCCCGCCGGTGACCACTCCGCACGCCTCTGAGGTTTGACCATGACCGTTGACCAGGCAGACGAAGTCGCAGCCCCCGCCGCCGTGGGAGGCGGCCGGCCGCGGCACGCCGCCGCCGCGGTGCACGCGCCCTGGCCGGACGCGGCCCAGATGCCGCCCCGGCCGAACGCGCCGGCACAGCCGCGGCCGAGCGTCCCGGTCGCCGTGCCCGGCCTCGCCGGGCTCTGGCCGGCCCCGCACGCCGGCACCCCGCGCACCGCGCGCCGGGTGCTGCCCGCGGAGATCACCGCGCCCCGCTCGGCGCGCGAGTTCACCCACGCCACGCTGGACGAGTGGGGTCTGTCCGGCGACGCCGGAGACGTGGTCGTCGCGGTGTCGGAACTGGTGACCAACGCGCTGCGGCACGGCCTGGAGGGGCTCCCCCAGCCGCTGCCGCTGTGCCCGATCCAGCTCGTGCTCGTCGGCCACCCGCGGCGGCTCGTCGTCTCGGTGACCGACCCGTCGGCGCGCGCCCCCGAGCCGCTGCCGAGCGAGCCCGACCGGTTCGTCGAGGGCGGCCGCGGCCTCGTCGTCGTCGGGGCGATCAGCGACGCGTGGGGCTGGGCGCGGCTCGCCACCGGCGGCAAGGCCGTCTGGGCGGCCTTCGACCTGCGGGTCAGCCCTCCAGTGCCGCCGGAAGCGGCTGCTCGTCCGGGACGGACCGCTCCGGACGCTCCAGCTCGCTGAGGAACGACCGGGCCCAGCGGTCCACGTCGTGCTCGATGACGCGGCGGCGCATCGAGCGCATCCGTCGCGCCTGGTCGGCCGGCTCGGCGTGCAGCGCCTCCAGCAGCGTGTCCTTGAGCCCGTCGATGTCGTACGGGTTGACCTGGAACGCGCCGCGCTTCAGCTCGGCCGCCGCGCCGGTGAACTCGCTCAGCACCAGGGCGCCGCGCAGGTCCTTGCGGCAGGCGACGTACTCCTTGGCGACCAGGTTCATGCCGTCCCGCAGCGGGGTCACCACCATCACGTCCGCGGCCAGGTAGAGCGCGGTCAGCTCGGCGCGGTCATACGAACTGTGCAAATAGTGGATGACCGGAAATCCGATCTCGCCGTACTCCCCGTTGATCCGCCCGACCTGCTGCTCGATCTCCTCGCGGAGCAGCTGGTACTGCTCGACGCGCTCCCGGCTCGGCGTGGCGATCTGCACGAACACCGCCTGGCCCGGCTTGAGGTGGCCTTCCTCGAACAGCTCCCCGAGCGCCTGCAGCCGCTGCGTGATGCCCTTGGTGTAGTCGAGCCGGTCCACGCCGAGCAGGACGGTGGCGTCGCCCAGGTCGGAGCGGATCTCCTGCGCCCGCTCCTGGACGTCCGGGCGCCCGACCAGGTCGTTCAGCTCGCCGACGTCCACCGAGATGGGGAACGCGCGGGCCCGCACGACGCGGTCGTCCCAGAAGACGTCGTGCTTGACGTAGCGGGCGTCCAGGAGGCGCCGGCAGAGCCGCACGAAGTTGGCCGCCGCGCCGGGCAGCTGGAACCCGACCAGGTCGGCGCCCAGCAGGCCCTCCAGGATCCGCCGCCGCCACGGCAGCTGCCAGAACAGCTCGACGGGCGGGAACGGGATGTGCAGGAAGAAGCCGATGCGCAGGTCGGGGCGCAGCTCGCGCAGCATCGACGGGACGAGCTGGAGCTGGTAGTCCTGCACCCAGACGATCGCGTCCTTCGCCGCGACCTTGGCCGCCGCCTCCGCGAACCGCTTGTTCACGCCGACGTAGGCGTCCCACATGGCGCGGTCGTAGACGGGCGGGGCGACGACGTCGTGGTAGAGCGGCCAGAGCGTCGCGTTGGAGAAGCCCTCGTAGTAGAGCTCGACCTCCCGCGCCGACTGCGCGATGGGGTGGAGCGACATGCCGTCCTCCTCGAACGGCTCGATCTCCTCGTCCGGCGCGCCGGTCCAGCCGATCCAGGTGCCCTGCCGCTGCCGCATGACCGGGGCGATGGCGCTCACCAGCCCGCCCGGACTGCGCCGCCAGCGGGGGACGCCGTCCGCCCCGACGCTCCGGTCGACCGGAAGCCGATTGGCCACCACAACGAACTCACTACCGCGCGACACCTGCGACCCGCCTCTCCGAGAACCCTCAGCGAGCACTCATGCCCAAAAACGGTCATCAGGAACATCTTGTCACTTCGACGCTAAGGATCAGGAGGCGGAAAAGGCGGATGTCAGGGGCCTGGGAGGACGCTCCCGGGCGATTGGAGCGGACCATATTCCTTTCCGGGCAGGTGACCGGTCCTGACGCGATGGTCACGGCACCTGGAGCGGAGGCCGGAATGTTGCCCAGATCACATTTCCCGCGGGCCGGGCCCCGGGCGTGGCGCGGCCCGGCCCTGATCAGGGCGGTCAGGCGGGCACGGACCGCCGTTCGGGCGCGGGTTCGCGGCGGCGGCCCCACAGAACGGAGTCCACGGAGAAGCGGCCGGCGCCCGTGAAGGCGAAGAGCAGGCAGACGGCGCCGAGGATGAGCACGTACTCGTACCCGCCCTCCTGGTTGAAGAGCCCCTTGCCCATGTGGACGTACCAGAAGGCCCCGGCCATGTCGAGGGCGATGAGGACGCCCGCCAGGGGCACCAGGACGCCGGCGATGAGCGCGAGGCCGCCGAGCAGTTCGACCCAGGTGCCGTAGACGGCGGCGAGCCCCGGCAGTGGGATGCCGAGATGGTCGAACGTCCGGGCGACGGCGCCGTGGCCCTCGTCGGCGAGCTTCTGCCAGCCGTGCGCGACGAAGACGGCGCCGACCGCCAGCCTGCCGATCAGCAGACCGGTGTCGGGCAGGGCGGGATGGCGGCGGGGTGGGAGCATGCCTCGTCTCCTCCAGGTCGGGGATGGGAACGGGTCCTAGCGGGACGCCGACCAAGATGATTCAAATTCAGACCATTTAGAAACTTCAAGGGTGTTTTCATGCCAACTAGAATCACCGCATGAACGAAGCGGGGGACGCGCTGGAACCGCGCGAGCTGCGCGCCTGGACGGCCTTCCTCGCCGCGGGCCACTTGATCGACCACGAGATCGAGCGGCAGCTCAAGCACGACGGCGGGCTGTCGCACGCCGAGTTCGAGGTGCTGGTGCGGCTGCGCTCCGCGGCGGACCGCCGGCTGCGCATGTCGGACCTGGCGCGGGAGGTGATGGTGTCCAAGAGCCGCCTCACCTACCAGGTCACCCAGCTCGAACGGGCCGGGCTCGTCAAGCGGACGGGCTGCGCGACGGACCGGCGCTCGGTGTGGGCGGAGCTGACCGACGACGGCGCCGCCGCCCTCGACCGCGTCAGGCCGGGGCACCGCCGAGTCGTCCGGGAGGCGCTCATCGACGTGCTGTCGCCGGAGGAGATCGACCTGCTGGGCGACGCGCTCAGCCGCGTGGCCGACCGGCTGCGCGGCCACTAGCCGCCCGCCCGCTAACGTGGTCGGTGGGCACCGTCACCGGCCGGGGGGCACGAGCATGCGCGACTTCGGGGGGATCATCGAGCGCTCGCCCGCGCGCGCCGTCCGGCCCGCCTCGGCGCAGGAGGTCGTTTCCGCCGTGCGCGAGGCCGCGGCGGACGGCCTGGACGCGGTCCCGCGCGGCGCCGGACACTCCGCATACGGCCAGTCGGTGACCACCGGCGTCTCGATCGACCTGCGCGGGCTCGCCGGCGTCCGCGAGGTCGGCGCGCGGCACGCCGTCGCCGGGGCCGGGACGACCTGGCGCGAGGTCCTCGACGCGACGCTGCCGCACGGCCTGACGCCGCCCGTCCTGATCGACTACCTGGACGCGACGGTCGGCGGGACGATCTCCACGGGCGGCGTCGGCGGGACGTCCCGCCTGTACGGGACGCAGGCCGAGAACGTCCTCGCCCTGGACGTGGTCGCCGACGGGGACCTGGAGTCCTGCTCGCCCTCCGTCCGGCCCGAGCTCTTCGGCGCCGTCCTCGGCGGGCTGGGGCGGCACGGCGTCATCACGGCCGCGACGCTGCGGCTCGTCCCCGCACCCGAGCATGTGCTGGCCTGCACGATCCCGTGCCGGGACGCCGCCGGCATGCTCCGCGTCCTGCGCGAGGCGCGCGCCGAGCACGTCGCGGGCCAGGTCAAGCCCGCGGACGGCGGCTGGGCCTTCGAGGCCAAGGCCGTCCTGTACGGGGACGAAGGCGCGCCGCCGCCGGGCACCGCGGAGACCGAGCGCCTCGGCTACCTCGACTTCGCGGACCGGATGCGCCCCGACGTGGCGGAGTTGGTCGTGCTCGGCGAGTGGGCGCGCCCGCACCCGTGGGGGACGGTCTTCCTGCCCGCCCCCCGCGCCGCCGCCGTGATCGAGGCGACGCTCGCCGGGATGACGGCTGACGACCTGGGCCTGAGCGGCGTCATCGTGGTCAAGCCGCTGCGGGCCGGCCGCCTCCCGGCGCCGGCCCTGCCGGACGACCCGGTCCTGTTCGGCGTCCTGCGCACGGCCTCGCCGGGCTGCGCGACCGTCCCGCGGATGCTCGCCGCCAACCGCGTGCTCCTCGAGAGGGCCCTGGCCGTCGGCGGAACCCGCTACCCCATCGACTCGACCGGGTAGGCGGCCTGGAAGGCGAGCCGCCGGTCGGCGGGCGCCTGACCCGCCCGGGAGGGGCCCGGGTCCGTCAGCGCGCGGCCCAAGGCGTCGGGGGCATGGCCGCAGGCCGGCGGGTCGCGGGGACGGCGCGGGGGCCCGCGCGCCGGTCTCAGAGGGCCAGGGCGAGGACCTCGGCTCCGGGGAGGCCCGCGACGGCCTTGCCGGGGAGGAGGATCTTCGACTTGCGCAGGCCGCTGCCGATGACGACGTGCGGGGCGGCGGCGACGGCCTCGTCCACCAGGATCGGCCAGCCCCCGGGCAGGCCGACCGGGGTGATGCCGCCGTACTCCATGCCGGTCAGCGAGGTCGCGTCCGCCATCGGCGCGAACGACGCCTTGCGGGCGCCGAGGTGCTTGCGGACGACGCCGTTCACGTCCGCGCGGCCGGTGGCGAGGATCATGCACGCGGCGTAGGAGACTTCGCCCCCGCGCTTGGCGGCGACGACCACGCAGTTGGCGCTGGCGTCGAGGGGGACGCCGTAGCGCTCGCAGAACGCGGCGGTGTCGGCGAGTTCCGGGTCGATCGGGGCGGCCTCGGCGTCCGGCAGGGCGCCGATCGCGGCGGCGACTGGGTCCGCCAGGAGGTCGGGCCGCGCGTTCGCCGGTCCCCAGTCGAGCGTGCCGAGCATGTGTTCCGTCCCCTCTCGTTCCTTCCCGGCCCTCCAGCCTGCCACGGTCTTGACGCCGGAACGCATTCCGTGGTCCAGTGGCTGAGCCACTAGACCTCTGGAGGTTCCCCGGTGCCGTCCACGCCGATCCCCCGCGACACCGTCGTCGACTCGCTCGTCGGGCGGCTGCGCGACGACGTGCTGAGCGGCCGCTACCCGCCCGGCTCCTACCTGCCGCCCGAGCGGGAGCTCGCGGCCGGCTACGAGGTCACCCGGACGTCGCTGAAGCACGCGATCGTCCGGCTCGCGCAACTGGGCCTGGTGGAGACGCGGCACGGGGTGGGGACGCGGGTCCGCGACTACGAGCGGCTCGGCGGCCCGGAGCTGCTGCCGATGCTGGTCAGCACCGTCGGGCCGGCCTGGATGGCGGAGATCTTCGAGGTGCGGCGCGAGGTCGGCGCGCAGGTCGCGGCCAAGGCGGCGGCGAACGCGACGGACGCGCAGCGGGCGCGGCTGCGGGAGCTCGCCGCCGAGGTGCGGGAGGCCGCCGGCGGCGAGGCGGCGCAGCTCGTCGAGTGCGAGATCCACCGCGTCATCGCGGCCGCCACCGGCAACCGGGTGTACGGGTTCATGGTGAACGCGCTGCTGAACGCCTACCTGACCGTCCGCGAGGGCTTCGCGCACGCGTTCGCCGACCCGCCCGCCGCGGCCGACCGCCTCGCCCCCCTGATCGGCGCCCTGTGCGACGGGGACGCCGAGCGCGCCCGCGCCGCCGCGAGCGCCTACTTCGCCGAAACCGAGTCGGTCATGCTGGACGCGCGATGACCGCGCCGTGCCGGAGCGAGGGGACGTGCGGCGCGGTGCTCCTCCTCGCCGCGATCGCCGGGAGGTCTCGATGAGCGGACGGCTGACGACGTTCAGGGAGGTCATGGAGGGGACCCTGCGGCTCGCCGGAGAGGACGCGGAGCGCCCGATGCGGTTGGAGCTGAGCGTCCGCCTGCCGGGCGTCCTGCGGCCGTGGGGCGACGTCGAGGGCGATCTGGCCGGGCGGCTGCGCGTGCCGGGCTGGGCGGACGTCCCGGTCGCGGGGCGGCTGCGGGTGGCGCCGGTGGCGGCGCGGCGGATCCGGTACACGCTGGAGTTCACCGCCGGTGACGGCCGGCGGCTCAGGCTGGACGGGTGGAAGTCGGTGTCCGCGCGGCGGCCCGTCCGGTCCATGACGGTCCTGCCGGCGACGGTGACCGACGCGGACGGGGGCGTGGTCGGCGAGGCCCGGCTGCGGTTCCACCTGCGGCGCGATCTTGCGGCGTTCCTCGCGAGCTTCCGGGTGCCCGCGCCGCCGGACGATCCCATGCGGTCGCGGTGGCGGGGGCAGGCGGGGCGGCTGGAGGTCTGGTACACGACGCTGACCGACCCGGCGACCGGCACCGGCGTGTGGCTCCACCACGAACTGGTCGCGCCGGTCGAGGGCGGGGCGCGCGCGCACGGGTGGGCCGCCGTGTTCCCACCCGGCGAGAGGCCCGTGCTCGCACGGTTCGGCCCGTACGGGTGGGAGCGTCCCGAGGACGCCGCGTTCGCGGCCGGGCCCGTCGCGCAGACCGCCGAGCGGCTCACCGGCACGGCCGGGACGATCTCCTGGGACCTGCGCGAGTCGGGCGGAGGGCGGCCGGTCTGCACGTTCCCGCGCTGGGCGTGGGAGCGAGAGCTGCTGCCGGCGGCGCAGATCGTCCCGAAGCCGGCGGCGGCGTACGACGGCCTGGTGCGCTTCGGCGACCGGACGCTGGAGCTGGCGGCCGCGCCGGGCGCGTCCGCCCGGATCTACGGGCACGGGAACGCGCGCCGGTGGGCGTGGCTGCACGCCGACCTCGGCGGCGGGGACGTGTGCGAGATCGTGGCGGCCGTGTCGACGCGGCCGGGCCTCGACCGGCTGCCCCCGCTTCCGTTCGTCCGGCTGCGGGTGGACGGGCGGGACCTGCCGTCCGGCGACCCGCTGCTCGCGGCGCTCCGGCTGCGCGCCGGCATCGGGCTGCCGACCTGGACCGTCCGGGGACGGATCGGTGACCGGTACCTGCGCGTGGAGGTGACGCAGCGGCCGGAGGAGTCCGTCCGGGTCGACTACGCCGACCCAAACGGCGCCCCGGCGGTCTGCCACAACTCCGAGCGCGCCGACGTGCGGATCGTCCTGGCGCGCCGTGCGGGACGCTCCTGGGAGACCGAGCGCGAGTGGCGGCTGGACGGCACCGGCCACGCGGAGGTGGGGCTGCGGTGACCACCATGGACGGGACGATCTCGATGCTGCTCGGTATCGAGGACGCGGACGAACTGGCCCGCGTCGCCGCCGGCGCGGAGGCGATCACGCGGACGCTGCCGGGCCCGGCGCGGCTCGGGCTGGCCGCGGGCGCCGGCACGCTGGACGCGCTGTCGCGCCTCACCACCGGGCGGCCCCTGGACCGCCTCGACGCGGGCCGCCGGGAGGCGTTCTGCGCCCTGCTGACGTCGCGCGCGTCCACCGCCCGGATCGTGGAGACGGTGAAGATCCCCCTGCTGCTGGCCGCCGGCACCGGGCTGCTGCCGGGCCCGCCGCCGCCCGGCGGGCTGGTGCGGCCCGACGCCGCGCTGGACTGCACGCCGTCCGCCGGGTGGCCCGCCTGCACGACCGCCGACGCCGTCGTGATCGGGTCCGGCGCGGGCGGCGCCATGGCGGCGCGGACCCTCGCCCGGCGCGGCATGACGGTGGTCGTCCTGGAGGAGGGGCGGCGGTTCACGGCCGGCGAGTTCCGGGAGCGCCCGCCGCTCGACCGGTTCCTCGACCTGTACCGGGACGGCGGCGCGACGGTGGCGCTCGGACGCCCGCCCGTGCTGCTGCCCGAGGGCCGCGCGGTCGGCGGGACGACCGTCGTCAACAGCGGGACCTGCTACCGGACGCCCGACCGGGTGCTGCGGCGCTGGGCGTCCCTCGGCGTCCCGGTGGAGGGCTTCGGCGCCGACCTGGACGAGGTCGAGGCCACCCTGCGCGTCGCGCGGCAGCCGGTCGGGCCGCTCGGCCGCAACGGGCTGCTCGCGCTCGCGGGCGCCGAACGGCTCGGCTGGCGGGCCGCCCCGCTGCGCCGCAACGCGCCGGGCTGCAGGGGCAGCGCGCAGTGCGCCGTGGGATGCCCCCACAACGCCAAGTACGGCGTCCACCTGAACGCGCTCCCGCAGGCGTGCGAGGCGGGGGCGCGCATCGTGACCCATGCGCGGGCCGAGCGGATACTCGTCGAGCGCGGGGCCGCGACCGGTGTGCGCGCGCGCCGCCCGGACGGCACGGCGTTCGAGATCCTCGCGTCCCGCGTCGTCGTCGCGGCCGGCGCCACGCAGACGCCGCTGCTGCTGCGGCGCTCGGGTCTCGGCGGGCATCCGGAGCTGGGCCGGGGCATGGCCGTCCATCCCGCGACGAACGTGGCGGGACGCTTCGCCGAGCCGGTCGAGTCGTGGTCGGGCGTGATGCAGAGCGTCGGGATCGAGGAGCTCCACGGCGACGGCATCCTCATCGAGGCGACGGCGACCCCGCCGGGGATGACCTCCTTCCCGCTGCCCGGCATCGGGCGGGGGCTGCGCGGCGAGCTGGACGGCGCCCGGCACCTGGCCGTCCTCGGCGCGATGATCGCGGACGCCCCGTCCGGCCGGGTGTACGGCGCCCGGCACCGCGCGCTGCTCCGCTACGACCTGACCCGGGAGGGCGCCGGGCGGCTCCGGCGCGCGATGGTCGCCATGGGGCGGGTCCTGTTCGCCGCCGGGGCCGAGGAGGTGCTGACCGGGCTGGCCCGCGACCCCGCCGTCCGGGACGAGGCCGCGCTGACCCGGGCGGTCGCGGCGGCGACGCGCGCCGACCTGCACCTCGCCGGCTTCCACCCGACCGGGACGGCGAGGCTCGGCGCGGACGCGGCCACCGCCCCGGTCGACGCGTCCGGGCGGCTGCGGGGCGTGCGGGGCGTGCACGTCGCGGACGCCTCCGTCCTGCCGACGTGCCCCGAGGTGAACCCGCAGCTCACCATCATGGCGATGGCGCTGCGGATCGCCGGCGGCATCGGGTGACGGGCCCGCGGCCTCGCGGTCGCGAGCCCGCCTCCCTCAGGCCGCGGCGCCCAGCACCCCGTGCGGGTCGAGGATGTACTTGCGCGCCGCGCCCCGGTCGAACTCGGCGTACCCCTCGGGAGCCTGGTCGAGCGGGATGACGGCCGCGTTGACGTTCCGCGCGATCCGCGTCCGGTCGTGCAGGATCGCCATCATCAGCTGCCGGTTGTAGGACATCACCGGGCACTGGCCCGTGACGAAGTACTCCGACTTCGCCCAGCCGGTCCCGATCCGCAGGCCGAGCTGCCCGACCCTGGCGTTCTCGTCCGCCGCGCCCGGGTCGCCGGTCACGTACAGGCCGGGGATGCCGATCCCACCGGCGGCGCGGGTGATGCCCATCAGCGTGTTGAGGACGGTCGCGGGCTGCTCCTCGCGCGCCCCGTCGTGGCCCTGGCCGCGCGCCTCGAACCCGACGCAGTCCACGGCCGCGTCCACCTCGGGGACGCCGAGGATCTGCTCGATCTGCGCGCCCACGTCGGCGTGCTCCGACAGGTCGATCGTCTCGCAGCCGAAGCCGCGGGCCTGCGCGAGCCGCTGCTCGTTCATGTCGCCGACGATCACGACGGCGGCGCCGAGCAGCAGGCAGGCGGTCGCGCACGCGAGGCCGACCGGTCCCGCGCCCGCCACGTACACGGTCGAGCCGGTGGTGACGCCGGCGGTGTAGGCGCCGTGGTAGCCGGTCGGGAAGATGTCCGACAGCATCGCGAGGTCGGGCAGCTTCGCCATCACGGTGTCGCGGTCGGCGGGGAACTTCAGCAGATTGAAGTCGGCGTACGGGACGACCGCGTACTGGGCCTGGCCGCCGTGCCAGCCGCCCATGTCGACGTACCCGTAGGCGGCGCCCGGCCGGTCCCGGTTGACGTTCTCGCACACGCCGGTGTGGCGCTCCTTGCAGTTGCGGCAGCGGCCGCACGCGATGTTGAACGGGACGCTGACGAGGTCGCCCTCCTTGACGAACTCGACGTCCCTGCCGGTCTCGATCACCTCGCCGGTGATCTCGTGCCCGAGCGTGAGCCCGGCGGGCGCGGTCGTCCGGCCGCGCACCATGTGCTGGTCGGAGCCGCAGATGTTGGTGGCCAGGACCTTCAGGATCGCGCCGTGCTGGAGCTTGCGGCCGTCCTGCTCGGCCAGTTCGAGCCTGGGGAAGTCAAGGTCCTCGACCGTGACCTCGCCCGGCGCCTGGTAGACGACGCCTCGGTTGGTGTCCGCCACGATCTCTCCCTCCACGTTGAGGATCGATCCAGAACCCATACCCGACTTATGCCCGTTAGTCCGATTTTGGACGGGTCATTCAGGTTCCCAGGTACCGGAGGACCGCGAGGACGCGGCGGCTGTACCCGGCGGCGTGCGAAAGGTCGAGCTTGTCGAAGATCGCGTTGATGTGCTTCTCGACGGCGCTCTGCGAGATGTGGAGGCTGGCGGCGATCGAGGCGTTCGTATGGCCCTGCGCCATGGTGTCGAGGACGTCCCGCTCGCGCGGGGTGAGGCGGGCCAGCGGGTCGGCGTGCGCGCTGTGCGCCAGCAGCCGCCGGACCACCTCCGGGTCGAACGCCGCGCCGCCCGCGCCGACCCGGTCGAGCGCGTCGAGGAACTCGTCCACCTGCGCGACGCGGTCCTTCAGGAGGTAGCCGACCCCGGAGGTGTCCGCGGTGATCAGCTCGGTCGCGTACCTCTTCTCCACGTACTGGGACAGGACGAGCACCCCGACGCCCGGCCAGCGCCGCCGGATCTCCAGCGCGGCGCGCAGCCCCTCGTCGGTGTGCGTCGGCGGCATCCGGACGTCCACGACCACGACGTCGGGCGGGCCCTGCTCGCCCGCCGCGGCGATCGCGGCGAGCAGCGCGTCGCCGTCGCCGACGGCCGCGGCCACCTCGTGGCCCTCCTCGGCCAGCAGCCGCACCAGCCCCTCGCGGAGCAGCGTCGAGTCCTCGGCCAGCATCACCCGCACGGCAGCTCCGCGATGATCACGGTCGGGCCGCCCGCCGGGCTGTGCACGGCGAACGTCCCGTCCAGCGCCGCCACGCGGCGGGCCAGCCCCGCCAGCCCGCCGCCGCCCGGGTCCGCCCCGCCCGCCCCGTCGTCCTCGATCCGCACGCCGATCATTGTCCCGGACCCCTTGACGCCGACCCGCACGGTGACGGCGCCGGAATGCTTGGCGGCGTTCGTGACGGCCTCGCAGACGACGAAGTACGCGGCGGTCTCCACCGCGTGCGGCGGACGTCCGGGCACGTCGTAGTCGATCGTCACCGGCACCGCGGACCGCTCCGCCACGGTCTCCAGCGCCGCGTGCAGCCCCTCGCCGTCCAGCGCGGCCGGATAGACCCGCCAGGTCACCTCCCGGAGGTCCGCGAGGGCCCGCTGCGCCTCCTCGTGCGCCTGCCGCAGCAGCTCCGCGGCCCGCTCGTGTCCGCCCGCCCCGTGGTCGCCGGCGCGGCGGGCACGGCCGATCAGCATGCCGAGCGCGACGAGCCGCTGCTGGACGCCGTCGTGCAGGTCGCGCTCGATGCGGCGGCGCTCGTCGTCCACCGCGTCCACCACCTGCGCCCGCGTGACCGACAGCTGCGCGATGCGGCGCTCGTACTCCACCAGGGGGCTCGGCCCGAGGCAGCGCCGCGCCACGGCCCGCTCCAGCGCCGCGACCCCGACCAGCCCCTGCACGGCGAGGAAGAGCAGCACCACGCCCGCGACGGCGGTGTAGAGGACGATCCACCAGTGCGGCGGGATCCCGTCGAGGTGGTCGCCGGTGATCCACCAGCCGACCGCCAGCCGCACCGCGACCGCCGCCCCGTAGGCGACCAGCAGCAGGATCACCCCGCCGAGCAGCCCGACGGGGACCCGCAGGACGAGATACGCGAGCGCTCTCAGCGGCCCGTACCGGACGGCCAGGTCCTCGCCCAGGAAGGCGCGGAGCCGGCGGCGCTCCAGCTCGGTCGCGAACTCCGCGCCGTCCGCGACGGCCGCCGGGACCGTCCGCCGGCCACGCGAGAACGCCAGCGAGTACGCCAGCAGAAGCGCCGCGAACGCCAGCAGGATCAGCTCCAGCCCGGCGGAGACCGCGCCGAGGAGCAGCCCCGCCACGACCCGCCCGGCCATCGCGGGGCCGCGGCGAACGGCGGCAGAGGGGTCAGAGGTTTCAGAGGGTTCAGAGGTTTCAGAGGATTCGGTCACGTTCGCGTTCTCTTGTCTCCGCCCGGTGCGCCCCTGCCGGCCGCCGGTCCGCGGCCCGCCGTGCCTTCACGATACGTACGGCGAGGAACGCCACGGCCGCCAGGACGGCCAGCGCGACCACCGCCTTGGAGTAGACGCCGACGTACTCCTCGACCGTCCGCCAGTTGTCGCCCAGCCCGTACCCGGCCAGCACGAACGCGGTGTTCCACAGGAGGCTGCCGAGCGTCGTGTAGAGGACGAACGTCGCCACGCGCATGCGCTCCACCCCCGCCGGGACGGAGATCAGGCTGCGGAAGATCGGGATCATGCGGCCGAAGAACACCGCCTTGGCGCCGTGCCGCGCGAACCACGCCTCCGTCCGGTCCAGGTCGGCGACCTTGACCAGCGGCACCCGGAGCACGAGCGCGCGGACCCGGTCCCGCCCGATCAGCGCCCCGATGCCGTAGAGCGCGAGCGCACCCGCGACGCTGCCCAGCGTCGTCCACACGAGCGCCGACGTCAGGCTCATCCCGCCCTGCGCGGCCGTGAACCCGGCGAGCGGGAGGATCACCTCGCTCGGCAGCGGCGGGAACAGGTTCTCCAGCGCGATCGCCAGCCCCGCGCCGGGCGCGCCCAGGCTGTCCATCAGGTCGGTCGCCCAGCCCGCGATGCCGCCGGTGGGGCCGTTTCCGGACACAGCGTTCACCATTCCGATCATGGCTACGACGCTAGGAACCGGCCGGGCCCGTCACCATGGAGAACACCGCCCGCCTTCCCGGCCGGTTCCCGCACCCCCGCCCTGCGGAAAACCGCACCCCACCGGACTCGGACCACGCATGGCAGAGTCCGCTGGCCCTCCGCATCTACCGGCTGCCCTCCGGGTTGGACCCCGGCCGCGCGCCCGAGGAAACGGTGATCGGCGGGCGCGAAGGATGGGCTGAACCGTCCGACGGGCAAGGGGTTTCGGCTTAGGGTTGGGGCCTCAGGATCGCCTGGCGCGGGCCGTGCGGGCGTAGGACGGAAGGAGCCGCAGATCGTGGCCGATGATCTCCCCGAGAGCGCGCCTCCCGGCATCGATCCCTCCACGCCGACGTTCGCGCGGGTGTACGACTACTTCCTCGGCGGCAAGGACAACTTCGCGGCCGACCGCGAGGTGGCCGACATGGTGATGCAGCTCGTGCCGGAGGCTCCGGTGGTGGCGCGGGGCAACCGGGTCGCCATCGAGCGGGCCGTGACCTACATGGCGCGGGACCTGGGCATCGACCAGTTCGTCGACATCGGGTCCGGGCTGCCGACCTCGTCGAACGTGCACCAGTTCGCGCGGTCGGCGAACCCCGCCGCGAAGGTCGTCTACGTCGACAACGACCCGATCGTCCTGGCGCACGGGCGGGCGCTGCTCACCGAGGACGGCGTCGCGACGTTCATCCAGGGCGACCTCTACGAGCCCGCGAAGATCTTCGCCGACGCGGGGCTGGCCAGGCTGATCGACATGTCGCGGCCGGTCGCGGTCGTGCTGGCGGCGGTCATCCACCATGTGCCGGACGAGCGGGACCCGGCCGGCGTCGTCCAGGCGCTGCTCCCGTTCCTCGCGCCCGGCAGCCACGTCGTCCTGACGCACCTGCACGACGCGGGGAACGACCCGCGGGTCGAGGAGGCCAAGCGCATCCTGCAGTCGGGGCTCGGCGGCTCCTACTTCCGCCCCTCCTCGGAGATCGAGCGGTTCATGGAGGGGCTCACGATCCTGGAGCCCGGGGTGGCGCACGTGACCGAGTGGCGCCCGGACGGGCCGCCCGGTCCGCTGGAGCACCCGCTGCACACGCAGATGGTGGCCGTGCTCGGCCGGAAGGACTGATCGACTCCGGGAAAACCCGGATTCAGCGGAGAGTGAAACCGCGCCGCCGGGCGCGGGCCGTCCGGGAGGGTCGGAGGCCCGGTTCCCGCAGGCCGCGCGGTTGCGGACGCGGTGACCGCCCGGTTTCGGACACCGGGCCCGGTCATGATTCAGTAAAGGATCTTTCTGATCGACTTTTCCGTTGTCAACCCTTTCTTGTAGCGTTCGCAGCGTTTTGTGAAGTGCATTCATGATCGGACCTCCCCGCCACAAGATCATCTGAGGACGCCGCGATGCCCCTGGCGACAGGCCTGGCCGCGGCCGCGCTCCTGGGCCTGCTGACGCTCCTGGCCACCGCGCGGCACGGCAGGCGCCGACCGTGCCCGGAGAACGGGCACCCCGAGTCCCTGACGACCGTCCTCGGACCGGGGGACGAGGAGTACCTCGCGTGGCTGGCCGACCACCACTGGCCCGGGGACGAGTACCTCGACCTCGAGCACGACTGGCTGGACGAGCTGGCCTTCGGGGAGCCGCCGGGGCCGTACGAGGCGCCGCTGTGCCCCCGCTGCGACCGGCGCCGCGAGGACGTGTGGCCGTGCCCGACCTGCGGGCGGCTCCTGCACTCCTCGTGCGGCCACGGGATGCGCCGCCGGACGGTCGACCGCCCGTACCGGACGCACGCCACCAACTCCGAGGCCGTCATCGCCGAGTGGATCTGCACGGGCTGCACGACCGTCGTGGGCCTGGACGTGGACCGAGGCGACGAACCCGACGGCGGCCTCCTGCGGTGAAACGTCCGGATTGCCCGACTTTGTCGCCTCTCACACGTGGCGAACAGTAAAGAATTCGCCATCCACTTGCATATTTCGGACGCACGGCGGCAGGCTGCACTATGTCCTTAATCACAGGGACACCGTGGAGGAACCCCGTGACCGCTCAGAACGAGACCATCTGCACGCACGAGCCGCACTGTCCGGCGCCGGACGACGTGGACCGCGAGGCCGCGCGCACCGTCGCCAACCACCCGGAGCAGGGCTGGAGCCTGCTCTGCAACGGCATCGTCGTCTTCGAGGACACCGGCGAGCTGCTGCCCGACGGCCGCGTGATCGCCCCGCACCGTCCCGTCACGACCGCCTAGGATCCCGCCGGGGGCACGGGTCGGCCGATCACGTGCCCGTCGTAGCCGAGCCGGGCGAGCTCCTCGAACGCCGCCCAGGCCGCCGCCGGGACCGGCGCCGGTACCTGGTGGCCCCGCTCCGCGTAGACGACCATCCGCTGCAGGTCGCCCACCATCAGCTCGATGAACTGGCGCTCGTCCGCGCCGAACGCCTCGAACCCGAGTTCGGGCGCGGAGGCGGACCAGCCGACGCCGGGCCACTGGCGCTGCGCCGTCGCGAGCGCCCGCCTCGTCATGTAGGGCTTGGCCGCCAGGATCCCGCGCTCCACCGCGATCCCCCGCTCTTCCAGCAGCCGCCGGGACGCGGTGATGTTCTCCCCCGTGTTGGTCGCCGTCTCCTCCAGCAGGAGCGCGCCCTCGGGGACGCCGTGCTCGCGCACGACCCGCCCGAACACCCGCGCCTCCGTCTCGTCCCACCCGGAGGTGATCTTCCCGCGCCCGCCCGAGACGATCACCAGCGGCGCCCATCCTTCGTGCCAAAGCCTCGCCGCGTGCGCCGCCACCCGCGTGTCGTGGCACCCCAGCGCGAGGATCACGTCAGCCTGGGAGAGGGGGCCGGACAGGACGAGGTGATCCCAGATGATCCTCGCCAGCTCGCGCGCACGCGCGTCCACATGAGACTCCACGGGGTGCACAGGGTCGAGGGGGTTCACGGGGCTCACGGGGTCATTGTCCCCGGCGGCCCGCATGTCGGGCTGCCATCCGGCGGACCGTCCCGATAACGTTCAACTGTTTTGCTACTTACGCAAGAATCATGTGGAACTCGACCGCGAAAGGACGGTGTGGTGTGATCACAGTCCTGGTCCTCGTGTCCCTGCTCGCCATGTTCGGCCTCTGCCTGCCCAGCCTGCTCCGCCCGATGCCGCCGAGGCCCGCTCCCGGCCCGGCGCCCGCCGAGGACGCCCATCCGGAGTCCATGACCGCCGAGCTCGACCCGGGCGACGAGGAGTACCTCGCCGGCCTCGCCGACGAACTCTGGCCCGAGGACGAGTACCTGGAGATGGAGCCCACCACCGACGGCGAAGAGGAATCCGGCGGCAGCGGCATGCGCCTCTGACCCGCCTCCGCCTCCGCGGAGGCGGCCCCCGCCCGCCCAGCCCGACCCTGGCCAGAGCTCACCGGCCAGGGTCTGCTGCCGCGCGCATGGCCGGAGATCAGTTTCGGGTCAGGCGGTGGGAAGGGGGGCGCCTGTTTCCAGGAGCGTCTTCAGGCCGGAGAGGACGTGCGGCCAGCCGTGCCGGGACATGCCGAGGAGCGTCTCCCCCGCCTCGTGGACGACGGTGAGCTTGACCGTCTCGCCGGCCGGTTCGATGTCGAAGGTCACCTTGGAGCGGGGTTCGGCCATGAGCTTCCGGCGCGTCTCCTCGTCCACGCCCACGCTCTTCGCCCACTCGGGCGTGAAGGTGTGCCAGGTGTAGGAGAGGCGGCGGCCGGGCTCGGCCTCCAGGACGACCTGCTCGGTGTCGGCCGTCGTGGCGCTCTCCTCGTGCCAGGTGATCGTGGAGCCGGGCTTCCAGTCGGTCTCGAAGGCGACGCCCCAGTAGCGGCGGGTGAAGGCGGGGTCGGTGAGGGCCTCCCAGAGGCGCTCCGGCGTGGTCTTGACGTAGGTCGTGTAGACGAACTCGTTCGCGGTCATCGGGGCCTGCTCCAATGCGGTCTTCAGGTCGGCGAGCGCGCGCGCCCGCTCCCGGTCGTACCGGCTCATCCACCGGTCGGCGATGGCGTTGATCGGGGCGGCGTCGAGGTAGTGGAGCTTCTCGCGCCCGCGGCGCAGCGTCGTGACGAGGCCGGCGGCCTCCAGGACCGCCAGGTGCTTGCTGACCGACTGCCGGGTCATGTCCAGGCCCGCGCACAGCTCGCGGAGGGTCTGGCCGTTGCGGGCGTTCAGCCCGTCCAGCAGCCGGCGGCGGCTCGCGTCGGCGAGCGCCTTGAAGACCTCGTCCATGCCGTCGTCCCAACATGCAGCCATTTGGTTGCCTGAAACGTTAGGCAACCAAATGGCTGCATGTCAAGGCGGACGCGCTACGGCTTGCGGCCCACGCCGCCGTAGGCGTCGACGGCCTCCGGCTCGCCGGGCGCGTCCGGTCGCCAGTGCGTCACCGGGACGATCCCCGGCTCCAGCACCTCCAGGCCCTCGAAGAACCCGGCGATCTGCTCGGGCGTCCGGAGCACGAGCGGCGCGTTGCCGGAGGCGTTCCACACGTCCACGATCCGGTCGGACGCCTCGCCGTGGACGACGTTCGTCCCGTCGTACATGGCGAAGTAGCTGCCGGAGGGCACCGCGTCGAGCAGCCGCCGCGCGATCCCGTACGGCCCGTCCTCGTCGGGCAGGAACTCCAGGACGCCCATCAGCGTGAACGCGATCGGCCGGCCGAAGTCGAGCGTCTCGGCGGCGCCCTCCAGGATGCCCTCCGGCTCGCGCAGGTCGGCGTGGATGTAGGCGGTGCGGCCCTCCGGAGTGCTGGTGAGGAGGGCCTTCGCGTGCTCCAGGACGAGCGGGTCGTTGTCGACGTAGACGATCCGCGATTCGGGCGCGGCCCGCTGGGCGACCTCGTGGGTGTTGTCGACCGTGGGCAGGCCCGTCCCGATGTCGATGAACTGGCGGATGCCGGCCTCGGCGGCCAGATGCCACACGACCCGGTTCAGGAACAGCCGGG
The DNA here is from genome assembly GCF_041463655.1 of Actinomadura monticuli. Taxonomy (NCBI): domain Bacteria; kingdom Bacillati; phylum Actinomycetota; class Actinomycetes; order Streptosporangiales; family Thermomonosporaceae; genus Actinomadura; species Actinomadura monticuli. The sequence goes on along the minus strand of NZ_JAXCEI010000015.1, from coordinate 132,307 downwards.
ACGCGCGCGCCAGCCGCGCCACGTCCGGCAGCATCCCGAGGATCTGGTCGCCGACCTCGCGGTCCACCGGGTAGTTGTCCTTGCCCCCCAGCCAGTAGTTCCAGATGCGCGCCACGTGCGAGACACTGGTGTCGATGCCGGGGGCCGGTCTCTGTTCGCTCATGCGCACCTCCCCCCCGCTCTCCTTCCCGGCCCCCGAGATCGTCAGTCCTCGCCGTGGTCCATTCCGTGCCTGTCACCGTGCCCGTCGCCGTGCCCGTCGCCGTGCCTCTTCCCGTGGTCCGCCCGGTGCCCGCGGCCGTCCTTCTCGGCGGTCCTCTTGGCGAGGATCTCGCCGGTCGCGGCGTCCACGATGACGCCGTGGCGGGCGCCGTCCTCGCCGGTCACGCGGACCTTCCAGTCGGCCTTGCCGCCCTCGTGCTCGAACTCGGCGGACGTGGCGCGTCCCGGGACGGCCTTCAGCGCCGCTTCCACCGCGGCCGGCGCCGCCACCTTCGCACCGCGCAGCGCGGCCGCGCCGCCGTCCCCGTCGTCGCCGCCGCGGTGGTCCCCGTCGTCGCCGCCGCGGTGGTCGCCGTCGCGGCCCCGGTCGCCGCCGCGGTCGTCGGCGCGGTTGGCCAGGACCTTCCCGTCGCCGGCGTCGACGGTCACATCGCGCCGCTCCCCGCTGCCGGACAGGACGTCGACCTCCCAGACGGTCCTGCCGTTCTCGTCCTCGAGCTCCACCTCGGCGACCGTGCCGGGCACCGCCTTCAGCGCCGCGTCCGCCGCCTGCGCGATCGACACGGCCGCCTCGGCGGCCTCCGGCCGGCCGTCATGCCGCCCATCGGACGGGGACGCGCTCGGCGAGGGGTCAGCGTGCGCGACGGCGAAGGCGGCCGTCGTCCCGCCACCCGCCAGCACGCCCGCGGCGACGGCCGTCACCAGCAGCCTGCGTCCGGTGAGCATGCGCCTTGCGTCGATCTTCATCGGGTCCCGCCTTCCGTGTGGTCTCCCCTTGCGAGATCGACGGTGCCGCGCGTTCCTGTAGCGATCCTGAACCAACCTGAAGCCCCCTTCAGGTGCCGTTTGGCACTCTGAGGGCATGCGCCTGCTCATCGTCGAGGACGAGAAACGCCTGGCCACGTCCCTCGCCCGGGGGCTGTCGGCCGAGGGGTTCGTGGTGGAGACCGTCCACGACGGCGCGGAGGGCCTGCACCGGGCGCTCGGCGGCGGCTACGACCTGATCATCCTCGACATCATGCTGCCCGGGATGAACGGCTACCGGGTGTGCGCGGCCCTGCGGGCGGAGGGCGACGAGACGCCGATCCTGATGCTGACCGCGAAGGACGGCGAGTACGACGAGGCCGAGGGCCTGGACACGGGCGCCGACGACTACCTCACCAAGCCGTTCTCGTACGTGGTGCTGGTGGCTCGCGTCCGCGCGCTGCTGCGCCGCCGGACGCGGGGCGCCGCGCCCGTCATCGCGCTCGGCGACCTCACCGTGGACCCGGCGGCGCGGCGGGTGTTCCGGGGCGGCACGGAGGTGGAGCTGACCGCCAAGGAGTTCGCCGTGCTGGAGCACCTGGCGGAGAACGCGGGGCAGGTGGTGTCGAAGGCGCAGATCATGGAGGCTGTCTGGGACTTCGCCTACGCCGGCGACCCCAACATCGTCGAGGTCTACGTGAGCGCCCTGCGCCGCAAGCTCGACGTCCCGTTCGGGCGCCGGTCGATCACGACGGTGCGCGGCGCGGGGTATCGGCTGGCCCGGGACGGGGGCGCCTGACATGGCCCGCCTCCCGGGGTCGGTACGGGCCCGGACGACCGCGGCCGCGACGGCGGTGGTGGCGGTCGCGCTGGTCGTCGCCGGGCTCGCGGTGGTGCTGCTGCTGCGCGCCAACCTCGCCGGGCAGGCGGACCTGCGGGCCGAGGTGGCGGCGCGGGAGGTCGCGTCCCGGCTGGCGGCGGGCACGCCCTACGGGAGCCTCGACCTGCCGGACGCCGAGGAGGTGCCGGTGGTGGTCGTGGGCGAGGACGGCGGTGTCCTCGCGGTGAGCAGCGGCCTGCAGGCCGTCCACGGCACCGGCGCTCCCGCCGTGCGGCCGGGCGCGTCCCCGCGCGGCCACGGCGAGGACGACGGGCACGGCCGCGGTGACAGGCACGGCGACGATCCGGGACGGGGCCAGGTGTCGGACCGGGACCCGGAGCTCACCACCGGCAGCGCGACCGTGGACGGCCGGACCGCCGACTACCGGTTCGCGGCGGTCGAGGTGACGACCCCGCGCGACGAGACGGTCACCGTGTACGCGGGCGCCGACCTGGCCGCCACGCGGAACGCGGTCGGCACGGTCACCCGCGCGATGCTCACCGGGCTGCCGCTGCTGCTCGCCATCGTCGCGGGCGTGACGTGGCTGGTCACCCGGCGGGCGCTGCGTCCGGTGGAGGCGGTCCGGGCGGAGCTGGCGGAGATCACCGCGTCCGGCGACCTGGCCCGGCGGGTGCCCGTGCCGGACGCGCGGGACGAGATCGCGGGGCTCGCCGCCACGACGAACGAGACCCTCGCCGCCCTGGAGGAGTCGGTGGCGCGGCAACGCGGGTTCGTCGCGGACGCCTCGCACGAGCTCCGCAGCCCGATCGCATCGCTGCGCACGCAGTTGGAGGTCGCGGCGGCGCACCCGGAGCTGCTGGACGTGGACGGCCTCGTCGAGGACGTCGTGCGGCTCCAGCATCTCGCCGCCGACCTGCTGCTCCTCGCGCGGATCGACGCGGGCGAGCGCCCGCCGGCCCGTCCGGTCGCGCTGGGCCGGCTGGTGCGGGAGGAGCTGGACCGCCGCGCGGCCGGCGACCGGATCGCCGTCCAGGCGTCGATCGATGGGGACCCGCAGGTGATGGGCGTCCCGGGACGGCTGGCGCGGGTCGTCGGCAACCTGCTCGACAACGCCGAGCGGCACGCGGACGCGGCCGTCCGGCTGTCACTGCGCGAGGAACCGGGCGCGGCGGTGCTGCACGTGGCCGACGACGGGCCGGGGGTGCCGCCCGCCGACCGCGAGCGGATCTTCGAGCGGTTCGTGCGGCTGGACGACGCCCGCAGCCGGGACGAGGGCGGCGCCGGGCTGGGCCTCGCCATCGCCCGGGACCTGGTGCTGGCGCACGGCGGGAGCCTCACCGTCGGCGAGGCCCCCGGCGGCGGCGCGCTCTTCGAGGTGCGGCTGCCGGCTACTTGAGGAGCTGGCGGGCGATGACCATGCGCTGGATCTGGTTGGTGCCCTCGTAGATCTGGGTGATCTTGGCGTCGCGCATCATCCGCTCCACCGGGAACTCCCGCGTGTACCCGTACCCCCCCAGAAGCTGGACGGCGTCGGTGGTCACGTCCATCGCCACATCCGAGGCCAGCGCCTTGCACGCCGACGACACCAACGTCAGATCCGCCACCTTCTCCCCGCCCATCGCCCGCTCGGACTTGATCGCCGCGTGGTAGGTCAGCTGCCGGGCCCCCTCCAACCGCATCGCCATATCGGCCAGCATGAACTGCACACCCTGAAAATCGGCGATCGCCTTCCCGAACTGCCGCCGCTCCCTCACATACCCCAGCGCGAAATCCAGCGCCCCCTGCGCGATCCCCAGCGCCTGCGCCGCGATCGTGATCCGCGTGTGATCCAACGTCGCCAGCGCCGTCTTGAAGCCGGTGCCCTCGGCGCCGATGATCCGATCGGCCGGGATCCGGGTGTCCTCGAAGATCACCTGCCGGGTCGGCGACCCCTTGATCCCCAGCTTGCGCTCCTTGGGACCGAACGAGACCCCCGGATCGGACTTCTCCACCACGAACGCCGAGATCCCCCGCGCACCCGCCGACGGATCGGTCACCGCCATCACCGTGTAGAACTCCGACACCCCCGCATTGGTGATCCACATCTTCGCCCCGTTGAGCACCCACGCATCACCATCACGCACCGCACGGGTCTTCATCCCCGCCGCGTCCGACCCCGCATCGGCCTCCGACAACGCATAGGAGAACATCGCCTCCCCCCGCGCCACCGGCCCCAGATACCTCTCCTTCAGCTCCCGCGAACCCGCCAGCAGCACCGGCACCGTGCCCAGCTTGTTCACCGCCGGGATCAACGACGACGACCCGCACGCACGCGCGACCTCCTCGATCACGATCACCGTCGCCAACGCGTCCGCCCCCGCACCCCCGTACGATTCGGGCACGTGCACCGCATGCAGGCCATTGGCCACCAGCGCGTCCAGGGCCTCCTGCGGGAACCGCGACTCCTCGTCCACCTCCGCCGCGAAAGGAGCGATCTTGGCCTCGGCCAGCTCACGCACCGTAGCCCGCAGCAGCTCATGCTCCTCAGACGGCGCGTACGCCGGGTAGTCGCTCATCGCCCCTCCACCTGACCGTTACTTTGACGACCAATATTTGAACGACAAAATAATTGACGTCCCGGATCCGGTCAAGACGCCTCAGAGGTGCCGGAGCAGCTTCGCGAGCGCCGGATTGTCGTTGCTCCGCCGCCAGGTGAGGCTCAGCTCGACGGGGTCCGGCCCGGCGAGGGCGACCGGCCGGAGCGTCACGCCCGCGTAGCGGAGCCGGGACGCGGCGGCGGGCACCATGGCGACGCCCCAGCCGCAGCCGACCAGCGCGAGGATGCTGTGCACCTGGCTGAGGTACTGCGCGTACACGGGTGAGACGCCGGCCTGCCGGAACAGGCTGATCACCAGCTCGTGGAAGTAGCGCGCCTCGACGGGCGAGTACATGATGGGTTCTTCTCCCTCGCGCCCGAGGAGGTCGGCCGGGTGGTGCGCGCCGCCGTCGAGGAGGCGCCGGACGGCCTCCCGGTGATCGCGCCCGCCGGGTACGGGACGGCGACGGCGGCGCGGATGGCCCGCGAGGCCGAGGATGCGGGCGCCGACGGGGTGCTGCTGTTCCCGCCCTACCTGACCGAGGCGTCCCAGGACGGCCTGGTCGCGCGCGGGCATGCGGGTCACCGGGCGGTCCGCCGGGCCCGTCCGCCCGCCGCTCACGGACCTCACCGGCGCCGAGACCGCCGAGCTCGCGGAGCTCGTGAGGCGGGTGCGCTGAGGTGCCGGGATCGCCCGCCGGGGCGGCGGCCCCCGACCGGGTCGCCTGGACGACGCGGCGGGCCCGCATCGCGGGCGGCCGTGAACGGCGGCTGCTGGAGCAGGGGTCGAACCCGCATGACGTGATCCAGAATCACGCATCCTGCCATTGGACGATCCAGCATTGGGCGCCCTGCGGCGGGCGGTGGCGTCCGCCCGCCTCGGGCACGTGCAGAACCGGCCGGGGGTCGTTACTCCCTTCGGTCCAGTCCAGAGCCGCACCCGAGAATTGAACTCGATTCTCCTGATTGGAAGTCAGGCGCCTCACCCATTTAGGCCTGTGCGGCGTGCGGCGGGACGCTGAAGGCCCCGCCGGGTGGATCGGGCCGGACTCGAACCGGCAACCTCCCGCTTGCAAGGCGGGCGCTCTTCCCATTGAGCTACAGACCCTTGACGTGCATGAATTCGTTACTCATAGGGTGCTGGACGGCCCGCGAACGCGCAAAGCATTTTTTACGCGCGAACGCCCCGGGCCGTTCGAGGGGGGTACGGCCCGGGGCGTTCCGTTTTACGTCGCGCCCTTAGCGCCGGGTGCGGGTCGCGCGGCCTCGGGAGGGGGTCAGAAGCCGTTGCAGAACCCGGATCGGAAGGGTCACGATGCTGATGATCGTGCCGACGATCGCGCTGAGCGCTGCACTGATGCGGCGCATTGTTTTCACTCCTTCAGGTCGTCCTGACCGACCTGTACCCACCCGACGGGTTTTACACAGGTTTTGCTCCGACGATGACGGTCGCGTAGAACTCCTCGGACGTCGCGACCGCGGCGGCCAGCCCGCCCCGCTCGACGGCGGCGACCGCCTCAGGGACCTGCCGCTCGCTCGTCTCGAACAGCAGGTGGCCGCCGGGGATCAGCCACCGCGACGCCTCGGCCGTGACGCGGCGCAGGACGTCCAGGCCGTCCGGGCCGCCGTCCAGCGCCACCCGCGGCTCGTGGTCGCGCGCCTCCGCGGGCAGCGTCGCGACGTCGCCCGTCGGCACGTAGGGGACGTTCGCGAGCAGCACGTCGACGCGCCCGCGCAGCGCGTCCGGGAGCGGCGCGAACAGGTCGCCCTCGTAGGCGTGGCCGCCGAACGGCGCGATGTTGCGGCGGGCGCAGCGCACCGCGGCGGGTTCGACGTCGGCGGCGTGCAGGGCGTACTCGTCCAGGCCGGCGACGAGCGCCGCCCCCAGCGCGCCGGAACCGCAGCACAGGTCGACGACGACGGGGCGCGGCGGGGCGAGCGCGGCGGCCCGCCGGACGAGGAACTCGGTGCGGCGGCGCGGCACGAACACCCCGGGCTCGACGGCGATCCGCAGGCCGCAGAAGTCCGCCCAGCCGAGGACGTGTTCGAGGGGCAGCCCAGCGGCGCGCCGCTCCACCATGGCGGAGGCGTCGTCCGGCGTGCGGGCGGTGGCGAGGATCAGCCGCGCCTCGTCCTCGGCGAACACGCAGCCTGCGGCGCGCAGCCGGGCGACGATGGCGGACTCGGTCATGGGTGTCGTCATGGGCGTTTCCGGACTGTATCCCACCGTGCCCGTCCGGAGCAGGGGCGGCGGAGGGCGAGAATGGACGTTGTCCACGGACGGAGGCGCGGGGTGACCGAGCGGGCGGGCCTGAAGGCCGACTGCGCGAACTGCCTCGGCCTGTGCTGCGTCGCGCTGCCGTTCGCCGAGTCGGCCGACTTCGCGTTCGACAAGGGCGCGGGCGAGCCGTGCCGCAACCTGCTGGCCGACTTCCGCTGCGGCATCCACGCCGACCTGCGGCGGCGCGGCTTCGCCGGCTGCACGGTCTTCGACTGCTTCGGCGCGGGCCAGAAGGTGTCGCGGGAGACCTTCGCCGGCCGCGACTGGCGCGCGGACCCGGGCCTCGCGCGCCGGATGTCCGAGGTGTTCCCCGTCATGCGGGGGCTCCACGAGCTGCTGTGGTACCTGGACGAGGCGGTGGCGATGCCCGCGGCCGCTCCCGTCCGCGACGAGCTGCGGCGGGCCTTCGACGAGGTCGACCGCCTCACCCTGGGCGGTCCCGAAGAGGTCGCCGCGGTGGACGTCGCGGCGGTGCGCGACCGGGTGAACGCGCTGCTCCTGCGCGCCAGCGAGCTGGCCAGGGCCGCTGTGCCCGGCCGCCGGAGGAACCGGCGGGGCGCCGACCTCATCGGGGCGCGGCTGAAGGGCGCGGACCTGCGCGGCGCCTGCCTGCGCGGCGCGTACCTGATCGCCGCCGACCTGCGCGGCGCCGACCTGCGCTCGGCCGACCTGATCGGCGCGGACCTCAGGGACGCCGACCTGCGCGGCGCCGACCTCACCGGGTGCCTCTTCCTCACGCAGGCGCAGCTGAACTCGGCGCGCGGCGACGCCGCCACCCGGCTGCCCGCCGCCCTCGAACGCCCCGCGCACTGGTGACCACCGCGCACCGATCTCGTTTAGGGCCGCCGTCAAGGGGCATTTCGGCAGCGCACGTCATCGGGGGGTCACGTGGCGCGGGTGAGATGGTGGGGCACTGGGCTCGTGGCCCTCGTACTGCTCGTCCTCGGCGCGGGCCTGCCCCTCCTCGACACCGCCCTCGGCAGCGCCGGCAAGCCCCTCGCGGCGGGGACGGTCCTGTCGGTGGGGGTGCGGCGCGACGGCGTCCGCCCGGTGACGTTCACGGTGCCCTCGGCGGGCTGGGTCCTCGACCGGGCGCGGTCCTCGCTCACCAGCAACGTCGAACTGGCCAACTCCGGGGTCGGCCTCTCCGTGAGCGTCGTCGTGCCGCTGGGGCCGCTGGACGCGCGCAGGCTCTGGAACGGCCTCGGCCGGATCGTCGCCGTCGGGGGGCGGTCGCGGCTGCACGCGCAGCCCGTCCCGATCACCACCGCGCACGGGCTGACCGGGCTGACCGGGCGGCTCGCCGGGCGGGAGCGCGCCGGCATGGCGACCGTGTTCGCCCGGGACACGCTCGGCGCGACCGTGACCGCGGCGGGCCCGCCGGGCGCGTACCAGAGGCTCTCTTCGGAGGTGGAGGCCATGGTGCGGACCATCACGATCTCGGCGCCGTCATGACGCGCCGGCCGGCGTTCTGGCTGTGGGCGGCGGCGTGCCTGCTCGGCGTCTGGATCGCCTTCCGCGGGATCGGCGTGGGCGTCGCGGCGTTCCCGGCCGGCGCGATCATCGGGTTCGCGCTGCTGACGCCGACACTGGTGGTGGGCGTCTGGGTGCTGCGGCGGCTGCACCCCGTCCGGTCCCGCCCGCTGGGGTACGCGCTGATCGCGGTGGCGTGGGGCGGCCTCGCCGCGTTCGGCATGGCGCTGCCCGCCAACGCGGCGTTCCAGGCGATCCTCGGGAAGACGGCGGGACCGGGATTCAACTCGGTGTGGGGCGCGTCGATCGCCGCGCCCGTCGACGAGGAGATCCTGAAGCTGCTCGGCGTCGCGGTGCTGGCGCTGATGGCGCCGGCGGCGGTCCGCGGCCCGCTCGACGGCTGGGGGTACGGGGCGCTCGCCGGGCTGGGCTTCCAGTTCGCCGAGAACTTCCTGTACGTCCTGAACACGATCGTGCTGACGGGCGCCACGCAGGACGCGAACGCGGCGTTCTTCTCCTTCGGCAGCCGGGTGATCGGCGGGGCGTGGTGGAGCCACTGGGCGATGACGGCGGTCGGCGGCGCCGGGCTCGGCTGCCTGCTCGGCCGCGCGTCCCGGACGAGCCTGGCCGTCGCGGCGGGCGCGCTGCTGCTGGCGATGGCGCTGCACTCGTGGTGGGACGCGCCCGTCCTGCCCGGGGTGCTGCTGCTGCCGGTGAAGGGCGCGCCGATCCTGCTCGCGGCCATCGTGGCGTACAGGATCGCGAGGCGGCGCTACCTGTCGCACTTCCGCCGGACGGTGCACGCCGAGACGGCGAAGGGCGTCCTCGTCCCGGGCGAGGGGCACGTGCTCGCGTTCCGCAAGTGGCGCCGCAAGGAGTGGTGGGGCGTGCCCGCCGGGGAACCGCGCCGGCTGCTCGCCCGGCTGCGCGCCGACCAGCTGGAGCTGATCGAGGCGGGGCTCGGCGGCCTGGAGCCGGACCCGCTGGCCGCCGACCGGCTGCGGGCCGACATCCAGATCGTCCGGCACCGCCTCGGCTCCGCCGGCGGCCCGCGCGCGGCGTGACCCTCCGTTTGCGGTGATGCGGCTCGGGTACCCGCCCAGCGGAGAACGAGGCTCGGCCAGGGGAGACGCGCGATGGCGAGACGGAAGGGACGGTCGGGTTCGCAGAGGCTGGGGAACCTGGTCGAGGGGGTGAACGACCGGCTCGGCTCCACCACGTTCCTGGACGAGAACATCAAGAAGGCGTTCCCCAAGCACTGGTCGTTCCTGCTCGGCGAGATCGCGCTCTACTCGTTCGTCATCCTCATCCTCACGGGCGTGTTCCTCACGCTGTTCTTCAAGCCGAGCGGCGCGGTGCAGGTGTACGACGGCTCGTACGCGCCGCTCAAGGGCGTGCGGATGAGCGAGGCGTACTCCTCCACGCTGCACCTCACGTTCGACGTCAGGGGCGGGCTGCTGATGCGGCAGATCCACCACTGGGCGGCGAACGTCTTCGTCGCGGCGATCATCGTCCACCTGATGCGGATCTTCTTCACCGGGGCGTTCCGCAAGCCGCGGGAGATCAACTGGGTGATCGGCGTCACCATGTTCGTGCTGGCGCTCCTCGAGGGGTTCGCCGGCTACTCCCTCCCGGACGACCTGCTCTCCGGCACCGGCCTGCGGATCGCCCAGGGCATCATGCTGTCGATCCCCGTCGTCGGGACGTACGTGAGCATGTGGGCCTTCGGCGGCGAGTTCCCGGCGAGCGAGGAGTTCATCCCGCGGCTGTTCACCGTGCACATCCTGCTCGTCCCCGGGATCCTGATCGCGCTCGTCACCGTCCACCTGATGATCCTCTGGCACCAGACGCACACCACGTGGCCGGGCCGGGGCCGCCGGGAGATGGCGGTGAGCGGTGAGAAGACCTTCCCGCACTTCGCCACCCAGAGCGCCGCGTACTTCCTGTTCACGTTCGGCGTCCTGGCGGCGCTGGCGACGTTCTTCCAGATCAACCCGGTCTGGCTCTACGGCCCGTTCGCGCCGGACCAGGTCTCGATGGGCTCGCAGCCCGACTGGTACGTCGGCTTCCTCGAAGGCTCGCTGCGCGTCATGGGCCCCCTGTCGACGACCGTGGCCGGGCACACCGTCTCGTGGAACGTGCTGCTGCCCGCCGTCGTCCTGCCCGGGGTCTTCTTCACGCTCATCGGGCTGTACCCGTTCGCGGAACGCTGGGCCACGGGCGACGAGCGCGTCCACCACCTGCTGGACCGGCCGCGCAACGCGCCCACGCGGACGGCGATCGGCGCCGCCGCCGTCGCCTGGTACGTCACCCTGCTACTGGCGGGCGGCAACGACATCATCTCCTACACCTTCAGGATCCCGCTCTTCTGGACGACCTGGTTCGCCCGCGTCGGGTGCTTCGTCGCCCCCGTCCTGGCGTTCGTCATCGCCCGGCGCGTCTGCCTGAGCCTGCAGCGCCGCGACCTCCGGATCCGCGAGGAGGGCGTGGAGAGCGGCCTGATCTCGCTGAGCCCGGCCGGCGGCTTCGAGGAGCGGCACGAGCGGCCGTCCGAGGAGAGGGAGGCGATCGTGCGGACCCGGCAGCCGGGCGAACTGGTCGCCCCCTACCCCGACCACCTCATCCCGCTGCCGACCCCGGACCGCGCCCGCACGCAGGTGCGGACCCGCGCCAACCGCTTCTACCTCGACTACCAGTCCGAGTCGTACGGCGGCGGCCAGGGCGACCTGGAGCGCGGACCGGCGGAGGACGGCCGGGGCGACTGACCCGGCCCCGGCCGGCCCGGTCTCTCAGGACTCGCGCGGCTCTCAGGACTCGCGCGGCGGCGGCAGCGCCGGCTCGGCCTCCTGCGGCGGCTCCAACGCCGGGTAGTGCAGGTCGAACGCGGGACGCACGGAGCGGATGCGCGGCATCGACGTGAAGTTGTGGCGGGGCGGAGGGCAGGACGTGGCCCACTCCAGCGAACCGCCGGCCCCCCACGGGTCGTCGGTGTCGACCTTCTCGCCGCGCCGCCACGTCCGCAGGACGTTCCACAGGAACGCGAACGTCGAGGCGCCCAGGATGAACGCGCCGATCGACGAGACGAAGTTCAGGGTGGCGAACTCGTCGGGGTAGTCGGCGTAGCGGCGCGGCATGCCCTCGGCGCCCAGCCAGTGCTGGACGAGGAACGTCAGGTGGAACCCGAGGAACAGCGTCCAGAAGTGGATCTTGCCCCAGCCCTCGTGCAGCATGCGGCCGGTCATCTTCGGCCACCAGAAGTAGAAGCCGCCGAACGTCGCGAAGATGATGGTGCCGAACAGCACGTAGTGCAGGTGCGCGACGACGAAGAACGAGTCGGTGAGGTGGAAGTCGAGGGCGGGCGAGGCGAGGAGCACCCCGGTCAGGCCGCCGAACAGGAACGTGACGAGGAACCCGAGCGCGAACAGCATCGGGGTCTCGAACGTCAGGTGCCCCTTCCAGAGCGTGCCGACCCAGTTGAAGAACTTGATGCCCGTCGGGACGGCGATCATGAAGGAGGTGATGGAGAAGAAGGGCAGCAGGACGCCGCCGGTGGCGAACATGTGGTGCGCCCAGACCGTCATCGACAGCCCCGTGATCGAGATGGTCGCCGCCACCATCCCGAGGTAGCCGAACAGCGGCTTGCGGGCGAACACCGGCAGGATCTCGGTGACGATCCCGAAGAACGGCAGCGCGACGATGTAGACCTCGGGATGGCCGAAGAACCAGAACAGGTGCTGCCAGATCAGCGCGCCGTGGTGCGCGGGGTCGTAGATGTGCGCGCCGAGCTTGCGGTCGGCCTCCAGCGCGAACAGCGCGGCGGTCAGCACGGGGAACGCGAGGAGCACCATCAGGCTGGTCAGCAGCACGTTCCAGGTGAAGATCGGCATCCGGAACATCACCATGCCGGGGGCGCGCATCGCGACGATCGTGGTGGTGATGTTGACCGCGGTCAGGATCGTCCCGAAGCCCGACAGCACCAGCCCCATGATCCACATGTCGGGGCCGAGGCCGGGCGAGAACGTCTCGGACGTCAGCGGCGCGTAGGCGAACCACCCGTAGGCGGCGGCGCCGCCCGGCACGATGAACGACGCGAGGACCATCAGGCCGCCGAACAGGAACAGGTAGTAGGTGAGCGCGTTCATCCGGGGGAACGCGACGTCCGGCGCGCCGATCTGCAGCGGGACGATCACGTTGGCGAAGCCGAGGAAGGTCGGGGTCGCGAACAGCAGCATCATGATCGTGCCGTGCATGGTGAACAGCTCGTTGTAGAGGTGGTTGCCGACCACCTGCTTGCCGGGCTCCAGGAGCTCGGCCCGCATGATCATGGCCATGAGCCCGGCGGCGAGGAAGAACATGAACGACGTCGTGAGGTACAGGTAGCCGATCACCTTGTGGTCGGTGGTGGCCAGGACGTCGCCGACCCGCGTGCCCTTGCGGTGCCGCGCGAGCGCGTCGGCGACGCTGGTGTCGTTCCTCCCCCGCACGGCCGTCATCCGCGGCTCTCCTCCCTCGTCCGGACCCATCGGGGGACTTGCCGCGCGGGCCCCTTTCAAACGCGGGCGGAGGGGCGCGGGCGCCGGGGCCCGGCGTCACACCTCGTCGCCGCGGTCCAGCTCCTCCTCGAACGGCGACCGCTCGGTGTGCCGCAGGTGCTCGCCGAGGCCGGGCTTCTCGTGGTGGCGGCGCTGGTGGTCCCGCTCGGACGGGGTCCGCCCGGGGTCGGGGTCGAGCGGGACCGACCGCACCACCTCGGCCACGCTGTCGTAGGTGCCGAGCGGCAGCGACAGCAGCGCGTGCTCGGCCTCCCCCTCCGGCCGCCGGTCGTGGGCGTGCTCGACGATCCGCTCCTTGCTCGCCGGGAACGCCAGGTCCCCGAGGATCTCCTTGATCTCCCGCGCGTCGGCGAATGCCATGACGTGCTCCCCCCATGAGCGTGCGCCGGGTGGCGCCGTCCTGGTCGCGGAACTGCCCGCCGCGCCGCGCGCCAAACGGGCCCGCGGGACGCTCAGGTGACGGCGCGCAGCGACGCGCCCCGCAGGGTCATGGGCCGCTGCTCGGGGAACGGCTCGGGAGCGCGCCCCCGCACCGCCTCGTCCAGCCGGTGCAGGAAGATGCCCTCGCGGAGCGCCCACGGGCAGACGTCGAGGCGGTCGAGGCGGAGGACGTCCATCACGCCCTCCGCCACGATCGCGCCCGCGAGGATCTGATGGGCGCGGGACGCCTTCACCCCGCGCAGCCGGGCCCGCTCCTCGTCCGGCATCTTCGCGAGCTTCGGGATCCAGTCGTGCAGATCGCGCCGGTCGAGGCGCCGCGCCCGGTAGGGTCCGGCCTTCGCCTTCGGCGCGCCGCACAGCAGGGCGAGCTGGGTGAACGTCTTGGACGTCGCCACGGCGCGGACCGGCGCCGGCAGCCCCGCGATCCCGGCCGTCGCCTCGTGGAGCACGGACCGGACGTGCGCGCGCAGCGCCCTCCGGGTGCGTTTGGGCACGGGCGGCCGCGGCGGCAGATGGTGCCGGGTGAGGCGGCCCGCGCCGAGCGGCACCGACAGCGCGACCTCCGGTTCCCGCCCGGCGCCGTAGGCCAGTTCCATGGAGCCGCCGCCGATGTCGGCGAGCAGCATCGGCCCGGCCGACCACCCGTACCAGCCGCGCGCGGCGAGGAACGTCAGCCGTGCCTCCCGCTCGCCGGTGAGGAACCCGAGCCGCACGCCGGTGGCGGCGCGGACCTCGGCGGCGACGTCGTCGCGGTTGGCGGCGTCGCGCAGCGCGGACGTCGCGTACGGGACCAGCTCGTCGACGCCGAGGGCCGCCGCGGCGGCGACCGCCTCCCGCACCGCGGCGATCAGCCGCCCGACGGCGGGCCGGCCGATGACGCCGTGCAGGTCGGTGGCCTCGGCCAGCCGGACGCTGCTCTTCACCGAGCGGACGGGCATGGGCGGCAGCCCGGGGACGAGGTCGGCGACCCGCAGGTGCGCCGAGTTGGAGCCGATGTCGAGCACGCCGAGGCGCAGGGGGGCATCGTTCATGCAGCCTGCTTTACCCCTTGTTTACGCTCTCAGTCCGGACCGGCCCGCCGGAACACCCCCGGCGGTCCGCACGGCGGCGGGCCCCCACCGCCGCCCGTGGCGGACGTTTCGCCCTGCTCGTCAGGGTAGGGCGGGCTGGGAACGAGGCCGTCCCGTGTCCGAGGAGGAAGACGATGAAGGCTGTCACCTGGCACGGCAAGCGCGACGTCCGCGTCGACAGCGTGCCGGATCCGACGATCAAGGAACCGGACGACGCGATCATCAGGGTGACCTCGTCCGGCATCTGCGGGTCGGACCTGCACCTGTACGAGGTGCTCGGGCCGTTCATCGACGAGGGCGACATCCTCGGCCACGAGCCGATGGGCGTCGTCGAGGAGACCGGCCCGGACGTCTCTCACGTCAAGCCCGGCGACCGCGTGGTCATCCCGTTCAACATCTCGTGCGGCCGGTGCCACATGTGCGGCATGCAGCTGTACGCGCAGTGCGAGACGACGCAGGTCCGCGAGCACGGCTCGGGGGCGGCGCTGTTCGGCTACACCAAGCTGTACGGGCAGGTGCCCGGCGCGCAGGCCGAGTACCTGCGGGTGCCGCAGGCGCACTTCGGCCCCATCAAGGTGCCGGAGGGCCCGCCGGACGAGCGGTTCGTGTACCTGTCGGACGTGCTGCCGACCGCGCGGCAGGCCGTGGACTGGGCGGACGTCCCGGACGGCGGGTCGGTCACCGTGCTCGGCCTCGGCCCGATCGGGCAGATGTGCGCGCGGATCGCCCGCCACCTCGGATACCGGGTGATCGCGGTCGACTTCGTCCCGGAGCGGCTGGAGATGGCGCGGCGGCACGGCATCGAGGTGGTCGACTCCGACGACGCCGACGACGTGCCCGACGCGGTCCGCCAGCTGACCGGGGGCCGCGGCACCGACTCGGTGATCGACGCGGTCGGCATGGAGGCGCACGGCTCGCCGGGCGCCAAGCTGGCGCAGACCCTCACCGGGCTGATGCCGGGCAACTCCGCCGCGCCGGTGATGCAGCGCGTCGGGGTGGACCGGCTCGCCGCGCTCGGCACCGCGATCGAGATCGTCCGGCGCGGCGGGACGATCTCCGTGATCGGCGTGTACGGCGGCATGACGGACCCGCTGCCGATGCTCAGGATGTTCGACAAGGGCATCGGGCTGCGGATGGGCCAGGCGCACGTCAAGAAGTGGATCGACGAGCTGATGCCGCTGGTCGCCGACGACGCCGACCCGCTCGGCGTGATGGACCTCGCCACGCACCGCTGGCCGCTGGAGAAGGCGCCGCGGGCGTACGAGATGTTCCAGAAGAAGCAGGACGGCGCGATCAAGGTGCTGCTGCAGCCGGGCGCCTGACGCCGCTCCCCGCGGTGATCGCGGACGGGCCCCGCTCCCCCTAGGCTTTCGCCACGTCCTCACGGGGCGTGCCGATGACCCGAGCCCTGGAGGTGGGCCCCATGCACCCGTTCCGCGCGGCCATTGAGAAGGGCGACGTCGACGCCCTCCCGGCGCTGCTGGCCGAGGACGTCACGTTCCTCAGCCCGGTCGCGTTCGCGCCGTACGAGGGGCGGGCCGCCGTCACCGCGATCCTGCGCGCGGTGACCCGGGTGTTCACCGGCTTCCGCTACGTCCGCGAGATCAGCGACGGCAGCGACCACGCGCTGGTGTTCAAGGCGCGGGTCGGCGACCGCGAGGTGCACGGCTGCGACTTCCTGCACCACGACGACACCGGGCTCATCGACGAGTTCTGCGTGATGGTCCGGCCGCTGTCGGGCGCCCGCGCGCTGGCGGACGCGATGGCGGTCGAGTTCGAGAAGGTCCGGCGGGAGATGGGGCTGGCGTGAGCGGTGGGGGCAGCGACGCCTCCTGCGCGCGGCGGCCCTCGCCCCCCGGGCGCGGGACGCGGTCGCTCGTCAGCCGCGCGGACGTGAGGGCGGCGCGGAACAGCTGGATGCCGCGCGCGGAGCTGGGGTCGACGCCGGACAGGTCCCGGATGCGGTCCAGCCGGTAGTGCAGGGTGCGGCGGTGGATCCACAGCTCGCGGGCGGCGCGCTCGCGGTCCAGGTTGCAGGCGAGCAGCACCTCCAGCGTCCGCCGCAGGTCGGTGCCGGCGTCGAGCGGCTTCAGCACGGCGGCGAGCCGGCCGCGGATCGCGGGCTGCTCCAGGATCGCCAGCTCCACCAGCAGCTCGTCCGCGCGGTAAGGGGAGGTCGCGGAAGCGCCCCAGGTCGTCGTCCGGCAGCGGCTCGCCGGTGAGGACGAGGGTGATGAGACGGGTGCAGGTCTCCCCGCGCCCGCCGAACATGGGCCCGGCGGCGCGCCGGATCGGCAGGTAGGCGGGGTGTCCGTGCAGGGCCTCGCCGACCGCTGCGGCGATCCGCGGGCCGTGCGAGACGAGGAGGTCGGAGAGTCGGCCGGGAGCGGTCATCGGCGCCGGCCCCCTAGGCCACGGCCAGGCGGGGCCTGGGCAGGTGGGCGACGGTCTCGTCGACCAGCCCGTGCAGTTCCCGGACGCACCCCGGCTCGCCGCCGAGGAGGTCGAGCAGGCAGTGCGCCCGCCCGACCAGCGGCGCGACGGACGCGGCGTAGGCGTCGACGACCTCGTCGTCGAGCATCCAGGCGGTCAGCTCGGCGCGCGCGGGCGCCGAGTGGCGGGCGGCGGCGTGCAGCGCCAGCCAGCCGCGCGACAGCTCCGCGCCGAGCGCGGCGCGGGTCGTGGCGGTCACCGGCAGGCCGGCGAGGAGCCGGGCGGGCAGGTGGCTGCCGACGGCGAGCGCGGTGAGCACCTTGCCGCCCGCGGCGGCGCCGCCGGGGCCGGGCGCGCGCCGCACCGTGCCGGCGCGCGGGGCCGCCTCGCCGGGACCCGGCCCCGGGGGGCCGCCCGCGCGACCGCAGCCCGTCGGCGCGGGCGGCCGGCTCCAGCAGGCCGCTGAAGAGCGGCATCCCCGGCACATGGTCGAGCGGATGATCGAAGTAGAAGGGATCCGACTCGTCGACGACCAGCGCGCGGAATCGCTCGATAACGGACGCGGCCATGCGCCCTCCCTCCAATTGCCGACCCTGCCTCCACGGCCCCCGCCTACCGAAAACGGCGTCGAGCGCCCTTCTCGGTAACGGCGGATAAGCCGATCGGACGGCCGTCATCTTGCTACAGAAATGCGCATCGATGAACTGCACCCCTGGGCAGTCCGGCCGGTGCCGGGCTGCCCAGGCAGGCAACCGGGCCCCGCCCGGGGAGGCGGCGCGCGGGGCCGTCCCGGCTTGGAAACCGCATGTCAGGGTCCGCTTGCAGGTCGCGGCGGGCCGCCTCGCGGGCCGACCGCGCACGTCACCCGGCCGCAATGCGGATCGATAGGCGCGCGTTTCACCGCGCCCGCCCGGCGCGTTTTACCGGACCGGTCGCACAAGATATATTTTCAGAATTTCGTTCAAATCAGCACGGATACCGGCGCGGCTGTGAGGTTGCCCACAATCAATTGGCAGAATGCGGTCATGCGGGAGCCCGGCCCGGCGGCGCGCACCGCGCCTCGGCGGACCGGGCCCGTCCCCGGTCCGTCCCCGCGGAGGGGGCGCCGGGTCCCGTCAGGCCGGCACGTGCGCCTTGGCCCGCGTCCAGTGCCGGTGCGCCTTGACCGCCGCGATCAGCTCGGCGGGGAACTCCGCGGTCGGGCCCTCGCCGGTGACGACGCCGCTGTCGCTGACCGTGTTCCCGTCGGCGAACTCCACGCCGGTGATCCCCGCGCGCTCCAGCAGCCCGATGCCGGCGTCGAGGGCGGCCACCGCCTTGCAGTGCACGAACGCCTCGGCGACGAAGTGGACGGCGTCGCCGTCCTGCGCGAGCGTCCGGACGCTCTCCTCCCCGCCCGGCACGAACACCGCGTCGTAGAGGACGGACGCGACGGTCGGCATGGCCCGGGTCACCTCGACCTGGCCGCCGTTGGCCGCCTGGACGTGGCCGTCCCCGGCGGCGAGCACCTCGCAGACCGCGCCCGCCTCGGTGAGCGCGTCCCCGACCGCGGTCACGGCGCCCGAGTCGACGCCGTCCGCCACCAGGAACGCGATCTTGCGGCCCTGGACCGAGTCCCCCGGCGCGTTCGCCTGGCTCAGCGCGGGCGAGCTGCGCCCGTGGTTGGCGGTCGCGGCCGTCCCGGGAGGCGTCACGCCGACGCCCTCGGCGACCCGGACGGCGAGGTCGTGGTCGACGTGGTCGAGGTGCCCCACGACGCCCTCGCGGATGTGCATGTGCTCGCACTTGCCGAGCTCGAACCGGAACGCGCCGACGATGTGCTCCTTCTCCCAGTCGGTCATGCTGTTCCAGAACAGCGTCGCCTGGGAGTAGTGGTCGGCGAAGCTCTCGCTGCGCTTGCGGATCTTGTTGCCGTCTACCCGCTCCTGGTAGTGGCTGAACGAGCCCGCACCGCCGACCGCCGGGCAGCCGCCCGACAGGGAGTTCTTGTGGTAGGCCGCCTGCGCCGGGTGGAGGTCCATCTGGTGGTAGCCGTCCCGGTGGTGGTTGCGCACCGGCGCGATCGGCCGGTTGACCGGGATCTGCGGGAAGTTGGGGCCGCCGAGCCGGATCAGCTGGGTGTCGAGGTAGGAGAACAGCCGCGCCTGCAGCAGCGGGTCGTTGGTGAAGTCGATGCCGGGCACGACGTTGGCGATGTGGAAGGCGACCTGCTCGGTCTCGGCGAAGAAGTTCCGCGGGTTGCGGTTCAGCACCATCGTGCCGACCGGCCGCACCGGCACCTCCTCCTCCGGAATGATCTTGGTCGCGTCGAGCAGGTCGAACCCGAACCTGTGCTCGTCCTCCTCGGGCACGAGCTGGACGCCGAACTCGTACTCGGGGAAGTCGCCGTCCTCGATCCGGTCCCACAGGTCGCGCCGGTTGAAGTCGGGGTCCTTGCCGGCGATCTTCTGGGTCTCGTCCCAGGCCAGCGAGTGGGTGCCGAGCTTCGGCTTCCAGTGGAACTTCACGAACGTGCCGCGGCCCTGCGCGTTGACCAGCCGGAACGTGTGGACGCCGAACCCCTGCATCATCGCGAAGCTGCGCGGGAGCGCCCGGTCCGACATCAGCCACATCATCATGTGCATGGTCTCGGGCTGGAGCTGCACGAAGTCCCAGAGGGTGTCGTGCGCGGACGACGCCTGCGGGATCTCGTTCGGCGGCTCCGGCTTCACCGCGTGCACGAAGTCGGGGAACTTGATGCCGTCCTGGATGAAGAACACCGGCATGTTGTTGCCGACGAGGTCGAAGTTCCCCTGCCGCGTGTAGAACTTCGTCGCGAAGCCGCGGACGTCCCGGACGGTGTCGGCCGACCCGCGCGAGCCGGCGACGGTGGAGAACCGCACGAACACCGGCGTCGTCAGCGACGTGTCGGTGAGGAACTCGGCCGTGGTGTACTCGGCGAGCGACTCGTGCAGCGTGAATTGACCGTACGCGCCGGCGCCGCGGGCGTGCACGACCCGCTCCGGAATCCGCTCGTGGTCGAAATGCGTGATCTTCTCGCGCATATGGAAGTCGTCGATCAGGGACGGGCCGCGCTCACCCGCGGAAAGGGTGTTGTCGGTGTCGTCGACCCGGATCCCCTGATCGGTGGTGAGCTCCGTGCCCTCGGGGCTCACCCGCCGTCGGTCCATCTGCTCCTGTTTCGGGTCCGCGCGGTCGGCGGGGTCGGCCATGGTCCAGCTCCCTCGACGGTGAATGGGCTTGCCGGGCGGCTACCCGCCGGTGCGTGCGGCATGCGCGCTTTGACCGGAACTTGAGGCCGTTCCGGCACACCCGTTTCCACGGCCGGCGCGAGCCCTTGTCAGCACGCTGACAAACGTGCCTCCATACGGTGAAGGAAGCTGAGTGTCGCTTATCACGCCGCCTACCTAGGTTGGGATCCACCGGGACGCCAGGCCGCCCGGAAGATGGCGCTTTCGCAGAAGGCTGAGCGGGAGGTGGCACCGTGACCGCGGCATACGAAGAGGCGCACTCCGGATCACCGGTCCTGGAGAGCCTGACGGAGGAGCCCTGGCGGGACGTCCCGGCGGAGGAGGCGCGCTGGATGCGGCCCCACCTGCCCGGGCTGCTCGGCGTGATGGTGAAGGGCGTGCTGCGCCTCGTCCCCGAGTACGACCGGCCGGGCGACGCGGCCTACTGGCGGGTGGCGGAGGCCGCGGTCGCGCACGCGATGGAGCACTTCGTGCAGATGATCGCCGACCCGGACACCTCATGGAAGGAGGTGTCCCAGGTCTTCTTCGACGTCGGCTACGGAGAGGCCGTCGAGGGCCGCAGCCTGGAGCACCTGCAGAACGCGATGCGGGTCGGGTCGCGGATCGCCTGGCGGCACCTCGCGGTCGAGGCCGAGCGGCTCGGCCGCCCCCGCGCGCTGATCAGCCTGCTCGCCGAGGCGAACTTCGCCTACCTGGACGCGCTGGCGTCCGCGGCGGCGCACGGCTACGCGCGCGCCCGGGAGAAGGCGGCCGGGGAGCGCGAGCAGCGCCGCGGCCGGCTGCTGACGCTGCTGCTGTCGGACCCGCCGGCGCCGCCCGAGGTCGCCCGCGAGCAGTCCGCGCGGGCCGGCTGGCCGCTGCCGCGCCGGCTGGCGGTGATCGTGCTGCGGCCGCGGCCGGGCAACGGCGGCGAGGGCCCGGCGGGGCTGCCGCCGTCCCTGCTGACCGGCCTGGACCACGGCCGGCCCTGCCTGATCATGCCCGACCCGGACGGCCCCGGCCGGATCGACGAGCTGACCGCGACGCTCGTCGGCTGGACGGGCGCGATCGGCCCGTCCGTCCCGGTCGAGCAGGCCGGGACGTCGCTGCTGTGGGCGCGGCGCGCGCTCGACCTCGCCCCCGCCGCGCCCCGCCGCCCGGCCCGGTCCGCGCCCGCCGGCGGGCGCGCGGCCCGGCGCGCCGGGGTGCTCGTCCGGGCCGAGGAGCACCTGCCGGGCCTGCTGCTGCGCGAGGGCGGCACGCTCGCCGAGATCGTGGCGTCCCGGCGGCTGGCCCCACTGGACGAGGCCGGGCCCCGGCAGGGCCTGCGGCTCGCCGTGACGCTGCTGGAGTGCATGAAGCACGGCTTCAACGCCACCGGCGCCGCCGAGGTCCTGTGCGTGCACCCGCAGACCGTCCGCTACCGGCTGGCGCAGCTCCACGAGATGTTCGGCTTCGACATCGAGGACCCGGAGATCCGGCTGGAGATGATGCTCCTCCTGCATACCTGGATCCGGCGCCACGAAGGCTGACATCTCCGCCCTCCCCGTCCCGCCCCCCGTGTCCCATCCCTGGTCGACCCGGAATCCGCTACGGTCGGGGACGCCGCGTAGGCGAGGGGAAGGAAGACACAGAGCACATGGCCGAGAAGGTCATTCGCGTGGACGACATCGACGGCTCCGAAGGCGGCGATGTCGTAAAGCGAGACTTCGAAGTCTTGGGTCGGACGTTCACGATCGACTTGAGCGATGACAACTACAAGCGGCTGAACGAGATGCTGGACGCCCTCGCGCCCTTCATCGAGAACGCCGCGGAGGTGAAGCCCGCCGGGAAGGGCCGCAAGTCCCGCGTCGCGAAGATCAAGGGCTACACGAACGGCGATGTCCGCGAGTGGGCATTGCGTCAGGACATCGAAGTCTCCGAACGTGGCAAGATATCGGATGAGGTCTATGCTGCATTCATCGAGGCACATCCGGACGCCAGGCCGGACGTATAGCTAGAGGGAGTCCCCGCATGGCACAGAAGGTCGAAGTCCTTCTCGTGGACGACATCGACGGCGGAGAGGCTGACGAGACCGTCAGCTTTTCCCTCGATGGCACCACTTACGAGATCGACCTGAGCAAGAAGAACGCCGCCAAGCTGCGCAACGGCCTGGAGCCGTTCGTGGCGAGCGCCCGCAAGGCGCGCAAGACCACCGGCCGCGCGGGCCGCGGGTCGCGCACCGCGGGCAGCCGCGAGCGCTCCGCCGAGATTCGCGAGTGGGCGAAGAACCACGGCATCAAGGTCAATGAGCGGGGCCGTATCCCCGCCAATGTGATCGAGCAGTACGAGGCCGCCCACTAGCGGCCGCGCGGCCGGCTGCGTTCCGGCACGGCACCGAGGGGCCGGGGTGGAATTCTCACACCCCGGCCCCTTCCGTGCGCACCGGGAAAATCGCTAATTAGGAGAGAATGCCGGGAATGGTGTGAGTCATCGCAATAGGCTGGGGGCGGGCAACGGCTGGAGGGGGGCGGACCGGTTGGCACCTGTGACGCGACGGGACCGGGTCCGGTACTGGTTCGACCGGACGATGTCGAAGGGGACGCCCGCGCTGATCGGCTGGCTCGGCCTCGCATCGGTGGCGCTGGTGCTCGTGGTGGCGAGCGCGGCCGTCGTCCTGGCGCCGCGCGACAGCGAGGAGAACGGGCACTGGCCCGGCATGGTCTGGCGGAGCCTGCTGCGCACGCTCGACCCCGGCACGATGGGCGACGACACCGGCACCGGCCCGTTCCTGGCGCTCATGCTCGTGTCCACCATCGGCGGCATCTTCATCGTCAGCTCGCTGATCGGCGTGCTCACCACCGGCCTCGAGGCGAAGATCGGCGAGCTGCGCAAGGGCCGGTCGCGGATCGTCGAGCACGGGCACACCGTGCTGCTCGGCTGGTCGGAGCAGGTGTTCACCGTCGTCGCCGAGCTGGTGGAGGCCAACCAGAGCAAGCGCAGATCATGCGTGGCGATCCTCGCCAACCGCGACAAGGTCGAGATGGAGGACGCGATCCGCGCCCGGGTCGGCGACCTCGGCCGCACCCGGATCGTGTGCCGCACCGGCGACCCGCTGAAGGTCGCCGACGTGGAGCTGGTCAGCCCCGGCACCGCGCGCTCCATCCTCATCGTCACCCCGGAGCTGGAGGACGCCGACACCCGCGTCATCAAGGTGCTGCTGTCGCTCGGCGCCCGGACGTGGGAGCGCGACCCCCCGCACGTCGTCGCCGCGGTGCACGACTCGGCCAACCTGCCCGCCGCGCGCCTCGCCGGCGGCGACCGCGCGCACATCATCGACGCCGACGACGTCGCGATCCGGCTGATCGTGCAGTCGCACCGCCAGTCGGGCCTGTCGCAGGTCTGCACCGAGCTGCTCGACTTCGCCGGCCACGAGTTCTACATGCGGCCCGAGCCGTCCCTCGCGGGACGGCCGTTCGGCGAGTCGCTGTCGGCCTACGACCTCGGCGTCCCGGCCGGACTGCGGCGCCATGACGGGACCGTGCTGCTCAACCCGCCGATGGACACCGTGATCCGCGCCGACGACGAGATCATCATCCTGGCCGAGGACGACCTGCTCATCAGCCTCGCCGGCGACCGCGGACCAGCCGTCCGGGAGGAGGCGATCAGCACCGCCGTCGCGCGGGAGCCGGTGCCCGAGCGGACCCTGATGCTCGGCTGGAACCACCGCGCCCCCAAGATCATCGAGCTGCTGGACGAGTTCCTCGCCCCCGCGTCGGAGCTGACCGTGGCCGCGCCGCGGGAGGACCCCACCGAGAGCCTGCCGGCCCCCGCGAACCTCAAGATCGATTTCGTCCGGGCGGAGCCGACCGAGCGGCCGTCGCTGGAGTCCCTCGACGTCGGCTCCTACCAGAAGGTCATCGTCCTGTCGGACGCCGGCCACGCCCCCGACCACGCCGACGCCCGCACCCTCGTCACACTCCTGCACCTGCGCGACATGGCGGACGCGCTGGGCGCCCCACCCCCCGCCCGGGGGGCGACCCCCCACACCCCCCGACACGACCCACCCACCCGTGGGGGGACGACCCCCCACACCCCCCGACACGACCCTTTTGCCATCGTCAGCGAAATGCACGACGACGCCAACCGGGAGATCGCCCAGGTCACCAAGGCCGACGACTTCGTGGTCAGCGAGAAGCTGATCAGCCTGATGCTCACCCAGCTCAGCGAGAACCGCCACCTGTACGACGTCTTCGTGGACCTGCTCGACCCGGCCGGCTCGGAGATCTACCTCAAGCCCGCCTGCGACTACCTGGTGCCGGGCGTGCAGGCGAACTTCGCGACGCTGATCGAGTCCGCGCGGCGGCGCGGCGAGGTCGCCCTCGGCTACCGGATCACCGCGCGGTTCCACGAGCCGCCCGGCTACGGCGTGGCGCTCAACCCGGACAAGGCGGCGCCGATCACCCTGGCCGCCGACGACCGCGTCATCGTGCTCGCCGAGGACTGACCCCGCAGTCCCCCGGCGGCGGGGCCAGGTCGCGGCCCGCGCGCAGCGCCCCGGCGACGCGCTCGCGCAGCGCCAGCTCGGCGCGGTGGGCGTCCTCGGCCATGCCGCGGATCTCCGCGCCCGCCATCTCGTCCCCGACGGTGCTCGCCAGCAGGTCCCGGTAGCGGGCGTTCTGCTCCGGCAGCGCCTGCACCACCAGCGACTCGTGGTAGGCGTCGTCGGCCTCGCCGGCGCGGCGCGCGTACGCCTCCAGCGCCTCGATCCGCCCGGTGACCGAGCCGATCGACAGTTCGAGGGCGCGGTCCTGCGGCTCCAGCAGCGCCAGGACCCGCGGCGAGAGCCGGTCGGGCCGCTGGGCGAGGCGTTCCCGGCGCAGCCGGCTGTGCTCGGCGAGGGCGCCCGCGATCGCCCACTCCTGCCGGGGCAGGACGACCGTGTTGTTGACGTCGTCGAGCAGCCCGGCACCGTGGGACCGCGACCCGAGGACGGCGTCGACGGCCCGCTGGGCGCGGACGAGCAGCCGCGCGGCGGGCCGGTCGAAGTCGGCGGGCAGCAGGTAGGAGCCGTGGTGCTCGCGCGCGGCGCGGGCGGCGGCCGGCTCCTGCACGTGCCGCAGCGCGCCCGCCGCCCAGGCGGTGAAGCTGGCGGCGGCGAGGACGGCGGCGGCCCCGGCCTGGCCGAGCAGCAGCAGGAGGATCTGCAGGGCCGGGGTGAGCATCATCGCGAGGACGGGCAGCCGCCCCCAGCGCGTCGCGCCGCCCAGCATCTCGTCGTCGTCCAGCGAGCCGAGGAGGCAGACGCGCAGCCAGCCGCCGGGCAGGACGCCGTAGAAGACGGCGAACGCCGGGATCCACACGAGCCGCGCCACGATCGTGGGAGCGCGCAGCCGCGGCGGCGGCGGCGCCGGCAGGTGGGCCGCGACCAGCCGTTCGGGCGCCGCGGCGAGCAGGGTGCGGACCTCGTCGCCGAGGGCCGGGTCGAACACCGGACGGGGACGGTCTTCTCCGGTCATCGCCACTCCCCTCCGGGTCCGGGCGTCCGGCGGCCGCGGACGGAGTCAATCCTCGCCGACGAACCCGGTCGATTGCGGATTGTCACGAGATCCAGGCATCGCATGGCCACCGCCCCGGTCAGTCCTGGAGCTCCGCCCAGACCTCCCGGTCGCGGTCCGCCGTCCAGATCCGGGGGCGCTCGACGCCGTCCAGCTCGTCCCACAGGCGGGACACGTCGAACGGCAGGCAGTGCTCGAAGATCGGCCAGCCGCCGTAGGCGGGCGCGAGGGCGGCGTGCACGGCGGCGAACGCGTCCTTGAGCGTGCCGCCGTCCCGCCGGACCCGGCCCGCCTCGCCGGTCATCGTGGTGAGGAAGTCGCGGGTCTGGCCGACGGCGGCGCGGGCGGCGTCCCGGCCGTGCGCGACGGCGCCGCGCCCGCCGACGAGGGTCTCGGCACCGAACGAGTTCACGTGGTCGAGCGTGCCGGACGCCCACTCCCGGTGGAACGCGTCGCCGGTGTAGAGCGCCGCCTGCGTCTCGACGAGGTCGCCGGCGAACAGGACGCGGTGCCGGGGAAGCCACGCCACGATGTCGCCCTCGGTGTGCCCGCGCCCGCAGTACGCCAGGTCGAGGTCGCCGCGATCGCCGCCGAGGTCGATGGTCAGCGTGCCGGTGAACGTCACCGACGGCCAGGTGAGGCCGGGAATGCCGTCGGGGTCCTTGAACAGCCGGGGCATCCGGCCGAGCTCGGACTCCCAGTCCTGCTTGCCGCGCTCGGTGATGAGCGCGCGGGTCAGGTCGTGCGCGATCACCACCGGGGCGCCGAACGCGCTCGCGCCGAGCGTCCGGACGGCGTGGTAGTGCGACAGGACCAGGTAGCGGATCGGCTTGTCGGTGTGCGCGCGCAGCACGGTGAGCCAGTCGCGGGCGGCGGCGGGCGTGGCGAGGGCCTCGAAGCAGACCAGGAAGTCCTCGCCCTCGACGGCGCCCACGTTCGGGTCGCCTTCGGCCGTCAGCGCGTACACGCCGTCGGCGAGGATCTCCAGCGTCGGCGTCTTGTCGCCCAGATCTGCGGACGACGCGAACGGTCTGGGCATCGGGCCCCCTCGCACTCGTGGCCGCGGCTCCTGCTCGCTCATGGGTTCATTCCACGCAGAGCGGTCGATAACCGTCCGGGGATCGGGAGAGACACCGTCCCGCCGGGGTAAGGAAGATCGTGGACGGCGGCGCCGGCGGAGGCGCTCGCGGCCGCCCGCGGCGGAGGGAGACCGGGTGAACGGCGCGCTCGGGCTGCTGGCCGTGCTGGTGCTGACGGCCGCGACCGGCTACTTCGTGGCGCAGGAGTTCGCGTTCGTCACCGCGGACCGGCCGGCGCTCGACCAGCGGGCGGCCGAGGGCGACCGGGCGTCCGCGCGGGCGCTGCGGGTGATGGGGCGGCTGTCGTTCATGCTCTCCGGCGCCCAGCTCGGCATCACGGTGACCGCGCTGGTCGTGGGGTTCATCGCCAAGCCCGCGCTGGCCGACCTGCTCGACCCGGTGCTGCGCGCGGGCGGGGTCCCGGACGCGGCGGCGGGCGGCGTGGCGGTGGCGCTCGGGTTCGTCCTGGCCACCGTGGTCCAGATGGTGCTGGGCGAGCTGTTCCCGAAGAACCTGGCGCTGGCGCGGGCGGAGCCGCTGGCCCGCGCGCTCGCCGGGTCCACGCTGGTCTACCTGATGGTGGCGGGACCGCTGATCAGGCTGTTCGACGCGTCCGCGAACCGGCTCGTCCGCGCCGTCGGCATCGAGCCGGTCGAGGAGCTGCACCACGGCGCGACGCTGGAGGAGCTCGGGCACATCATCGGCGAGTCCGGCGAGCAGCTGCCGGCGGGCCAGGTCGACCTGCTGGAGCGCGCGCTGGCCTTCTCCGAGCGCGACGCCGAGGAGGTCATGGTGCCGCGGGTGGACGTGATCACCGTGCAGGCGTCCGCGCGGGCGGCCGAGCTGAGCGACGTCATCTCCGCGAGCGGGCACACGCGCTACCCCGTCCTCGGTGAAGGGGTGGACGACGTCGTCGGCGTCGTCGGGCTGGAGGAGCTGGTCGTGCTGGACCCGGACGAGGCGGCGCGCACCGGCGTCGGCGAGATCGCCCGGCCGCCGCTGCTGCTGCCGTCGTCGCTGCCGCTGCCGGAGGTGGTGCTGCGGCTGCAAGGCGCGGCCGAGCCGCTGGCCTGCGTGGTGGACGAGTACGGGGGCTTCGCCGGCATCGTCACCTGGGAGGACGTCGCCGAGGAGCTGGTCGGGGAGATCGCCGACGAGAACGAGCCGGGCGAGGACCTCGCGATCCGGACCGGCGAGTGGTGGACGACCGACGCCGGCCTGCGGATCGACGAGGTCGCCCACGAGACCGGCATCGCGCTGCCGGAGGGCGACTACGAGACCGTGGCGGGCCTGCTGCTGAAGCGGCTCGGCCGGGTGGCGGCGCCCGGCGACGTGGTCAGCGTGGACATCCCGCCGGACCGGCTGGACGAGCCGCCCCGCACGGCCGTCGTGGAGGTCCTGACGATCCACCGGCACGTGCCCGAGCTGATCCGCGTCCGGACCGTCGAGACCGCCCGGGAGGACCGGTGAACCTCGCACTCGGCGCGCCCGTCACGCTGGCGCTGCTGGCCGGCAACGGGTTCTTCGTCGCCACCGAGTTCGCGCTGGTGGCCGCGCGCCGGCCGCGGCTGGAGCGGGCCGCGGCGCGCGGCGGGCGCGCCGCCGGCGCCGCGGTCGCGGGGATCGACGAGCTGTCGCTGACGCTCGCGGGCGCGCAGCTCGGCATCACGATGTGCTCGCTCGGTCTCGGCCTCGTGTCCGAGCCGGTGTTCGCGGGGGCGCTGAGCCCGCTGTTCCACTCCGCCGGGCTGCCCGGCGGGGCCGCGCACGCGGTCGCGTTCGTGCTGGCGCTGGCGCTGGTGACGTTCCTGCACATGGTGGTCGGGGAGATGGCGCCGAAGTCGTGGGCGATCGCCGACCCGGAGCGGTCCGCGACCGTGCTGGGGCTGCCGTTCCGGGCGTTCACGACCGTCGTCCGCCCGGCGCTGGCGGCCCTGAACGGCACGACGAACCTGCTGCTGCGCGCGGCCGGCGTCCGGCCCGCCGACTCGCGGGAGGTGTCGCGCACGCCGGAGCAGCTGCGCAGCATCGCGCAGGAGTCGCGGCGGCTCGGGCTGATCGAGGAGAGCGAGCTGACGCTGCTCACCACCGCGCTGGACGCGCCGCGCACGCCGCTGGCCGACCTGGTCGTCCCGGTGTCCGGCATCGTGTCGGTGCCGGTGACGGCGTCCCCGCAGGAGGTCGTGGACGCCGCCGCCCGCAGCGGGCACACGCGGCTCATGCTGCGCGGCTCGGGCCGGCCGGGCGCCGCGCGGATGGTGCACGTCCGGGACGCCTACCTGGCCCGCGCGCGGGGACTCGCGACGCCGGCCGGGGAGCTGGCGCACCCGGTCCCGGCGATGCCGGTCGGGACCCCGGTCGGCGAGGCCGTGGCCGTCCTGAAGTCGCACCACAGCCATCTGGGCCTGGCCATCGCCCGGGACGGCGGCGTCGCCGGGCTGGTCAGCCTGGACGACCTGCTCACCACGCTGCTGGCCGTCCGCTGAGCCGCGGCGGTCGGCGGCCCGAGCCTCGATCGTCAACGTTGGTTGACATGGCGCTGATGTCAACCTACATTGACAGCATGAGCGATGGAGATGGCGTGACGCTCGCCCAGGAGGCGAGCAGCCGCGACCCGGCCGTGGGCCTGCGGGCCGTGCGGGCGCTGCGCGAGCTGGCCGAGCGGCTGGAGGCGCTGCAGGTCGCCAGCGCCCGCGACCAGGGCTGGTCCTGGCAGGAGATCGCGGTCTGCCTCGGCGTGAGCCGGCAGGCCGTCCACAAGAAGCACGGCGGCGGACGCCGCCTCTCACTCCCGGCGAAGCCGGGCGGGGGGCGCGGAGCGTCGCCCGCCCCCGACACCGGCACCACGCAGAAGAAGGAGCGGTAGGACGATGTTCGAGCGTTTCACCCAGGGAGCGCGGCAGGCCGTGACGGGAGCCCAGGCGGAGGCGCGGGCCATGCACGATCACCACATCGGCACCGAGCACGTCCTGCTCTCCCTGCTGACCGGCGACGACCCCGTCGCGCGCGCCCTCCGCGAGGCCGGCCTGGACGCCGGCGACCTGCGCGCCCGGATCGTCCGGGTCAACCGGTCCGGCGGGGACGTCCTCGACTCCGACGCGCTGCGGAGCATCGGGATCGACCTCGACGCCGTCCGGGAGGCGACCGAGGAGAGCTTCGGCGAAGGCGCGCTCGACGTGCCCGCGGGCAAGCTCCACCGCTACGGCCGGGGGCACATCCCGTTCACGCCGAAGGCGAAGAAGGCCATGGAGCTGAGCCTGCGGCACGCGATCCGGCTCAAGCAGAAGCAGATCCGCGGCGGCCACATCCTGCTCGGCGTCCTGCACGACGACGACTTCCTCGCGGCGCGGCTCGCGGTGGAGGCCGGGGTGGACGTCAGAGCGCTGCGCGCCGACGTCGAGCGGCTGCTCACGGCCGAGGCCGCCTGACCGGCTCAGCCGCGCATGGCCTCCCAACCCCGGACGTAGGCGGCGGCGCAGTACCTCCTGCGGAGCGGGTCGTCCGGGAAGCGGCGGCGGCACTCGGCGTCGATCCAGGACGGCGGCGCCGGACGCGCGGCACGCGTCTTGCGCTTCACGGTCGGGCGGGCGCGCGGCCTGTCCGGCACGGCCGGGCGGCGCGATGCGGCCGGAGTGCGGCGCGATGACCTCGGGGCCGGGCGACCGCGGTGGCGGGCCGGTTCCGGCGACGGCGCGGCGGTCACGGCGTCCACGGGCTCGGGCCGTTCGGCCGGCGGCGCGGGCCGCTTCGCGGGCGGCGGCTGCGTGGCGGCGTCCGGCGTCACCGAGCGGGACGCCGTCCGCAGCTCCCCGTAGGCGGCCGCGATCAGGCCGGCGCCGAGGACGAGCACGACGACGGCGGCGAGCAGCGGCCACGGCGCGCGGAGCGCCCGCCGGCGGGTGGGCGGGCTCGGCTCGGCCCGGGTGAATCCGGCGGGCGGGAGACTGGAAGAAAGGCGCACCCCACGATGCTCACGCTAAGTAGCCGTCCTGGCACGCAGAATCGCCGGGACCGTTGCCGGGTTGATACACGGACGGCGTGTCCCGGGTCGCCGTGATCCCCGGTCACCGGCCGGCGAGCAGCTCCACCACGGGCGCGAACTCCTCGACGAAGGCGGACGAGACCGACACGTACGACACGCCCAGCTCGTCGCGCCGCCGGGCGAGGGCGTCCGCCATCTCGCGCGCCGTCCCCGACAGCTTCGCGATCGCGTCGGAGGCCGCCATGGCGGCCGGGTCCACGCCCATCTGGCCGCTCAGCCACGCGGGCACCTCGTCGCCGACGACGTGCACCTGGGTGCAGAGCTCCAGGTCGTCGAACCGCTCCCCCGCCGCATCCCGGACGAGGTCGACGTACCCGGCGAGTTCCGCGTCGCCGGTCAGCGGCGGGACGCCGAACGCGACCGTGTCGGCCCGCCGCGCGGCCAGCTCCAGCATCCGGGGACGGGACGCTGCCACGACGACGCGCGGCGAGCGGCCCGTCCCCGCGAACAGCCCCTCAGGCGGCCGCGCGACCGCGTCGAGCACCCGCTCGACCCGGGCGATCCGCTCGGCGGGCGCGCCGTAGGGGACGCCGAAGAGGGCGGCGTCGTCCTCGCCGCCGGGGCGGCCGGCGCCGATGCCGAGTTCGAAGCGGTCGCCGGTGGCGAAGGCCATCGACGCGGCCTCCCAGGCGATCATGTGCGCGGGCCGGGTCGCCGCGGACAGCACGAACGTGCCGACCCGCAGCGTCGTGGTCGCGCCCGCCGCCGCGGCGAGGGACGCCGCCGGCATGGCCGTCCCGGACGTGTCGGGCGTCAGCAGCGTCGCGTACCCGAGGTCCTCCGCCCGGCGCGCCTGCGCCGCCCAGTGCGCGCCGTCCCGCGCCCAGGCCGCCATCACTCCGAACCGGAACAGCCGATCCGCCATCGCCGTGCCTCCCCGTGAGCGCCGTCGTCCCCACCAGTTTGAGTGGGTGCTCACTCAAAGGTCAAGGCGAACGGTCGAACACCGGAGCCGGCGCGGGTCACCCGGCCTGGGCGATGGTGAACCGGCGCAGGCCGAGCGCCGGATTCGTCTTCCGGACGGCGGCGACCCGCGCGGGCGAGATCTCGCCGGACACGACGCCCGACCCGTCCCCCAAACCGGCGACGACGACGCCCATCGGGTCGACGAGCATGCTGTTCCCGGCGCCCATCGGCGCGCACTGCCCGGCGGCCGCCACGTAGATCGTGTTCTCGATCGCGCGGGCCCGGACCAGCGTCCGCCAGTGGTCCTCCTTCAGCGGGCCCGGCACCCAGGCGGCGGGCAGCACCAGGACGTCGGCGCCCGCGTCCACGATCCGCCGCGTCACCTCCGGGAAGCGGACGTCGTAGCAGGTCTGCATGCCGAACGTGACCCCGTCGACGGTGAACGTCTCCGGGGCGCCGATCTCGCCGGGCCGCACCAGCGCCGACTCCTTGTACCCGAACGCGTCGTACAGGTGGAGCTTGCGGTACTCGGCGACGATGTCGCCGCCGGGGCCGAGGGCGACGAGCGTGTTGGAGATGCGGGCCGTCGAGCGGGGCTCGTCCGTC
Source organism: Actinomadura monticuli (assembly GCF_041463655.1). NCBI lineage: Bacteria > Bacillati > Actinomycetota > Actinomycetes > Streptosporangiales > Thermomonosporaceae > Actinomadura > Actinomadura monticuli. Next base: position 100,274 of record NZ_JAXCEI010000015.1, on the reverse strand, counting down.
GCGTGGTGGCGGGCGGGGGCCGGCGGACCGTCGGGGTCGTCCAGCCGCTCGTTCACCCCCGCGACCAGATGCACGCCGTACCGCCCCGCCAGCGCGCCGAGCCCGCCCGCGAACGGGCCGTCCAGCGGCTCGGCGGAGTCGACGAACCGGCCGTCCAGCTTCGGGGCGGTGAACATCGCGAACTCGGGGAACACCACGACCCGCGCGCCGCGCCCGGCCGCCTCCCCGGTGAGCTCTCCGATCGCCGCCAGGTTCTCGTCCTTGTCGAGGCCGGGCGCGAACTGCGCCACCGCGACCTGCACCATGGGTTGCCTCCTACATCCGGTCGACGCCGGTCACCCGGATCACGGCCTCGCCCTCCTGGTCGGAGCCCGCGAGGTCGACCTCGGCGCTGACGCCCCAGTCGTGATGGCCCTCCGGGTCGTCGAACACCTGCCGGACCCGCCACAGCGCGTCCTCCGGGACCTCCTCGATCCGCAGCAGCTTCGGCCCGCGCGCGTCGGCCCCGGTGAGCAGCTCGTCGTGCTCGGCGAAGTAGCCGTCCATCGCGTCCGCCCACGCGTCGGCGCCGAAGTCCGGGTCGAGCTCGCCGAGGTCGCCGTACCGCTCCAGCGCGGCCAGCTCCACCCGCCGGAACATCGCGTTGCGGACCAGCACCCGGAACGCCCGCGTGTTCGCGGTCACCTTCGTGACCCGGTCCTCGATCGGCTCGTCCACGTCCTCGTCGGCCGGGTTCGCGAGCTGCTCCCACTCGTCCAGCAGACTGGAGTCGACCTGCCGGACCAGCTCGCCCAGCCACTCGATCAGGTCGATCAGGTCATCGGTCTTGATCGACTCGGGGACGGTCTGCTGCAGCGCCTTGTACGCCCCCGACAGGTACCGCAGGACGAGGCCCTCCGTTCGCGCCAACTCGTAGTACGCGATGTACTCGGTGAACGTCATCGCCCGCTCGTACATGTCGCGCACGACCGACTTCGGCGCCAGCGGATGGTCGCCGACCCACGGGTGCCCGGCCCGGTAGATCTCGTACGCGGCGCCGAGCTCCTCCTCGAGGGGCTTCGGATGGTCGACCTCCTGGAGCAGCTCCATCCGCTCCTCGTACTCGATGCCCTCGGCCTTCATCTCCTGGACGGCCTCGCCCCGCGCCTTGTTGACCTGCGCCGCGAGGATCTGCCGCGGGTCGTCCAGCGTCGCCTCGATCACCGACAGGACGTCCAGCGCGTACGACGGCGACGCCGGGTCGAGCACCTCGAACGCCGCCAGCGCGAACGTCGACAGCGCCTGGTTGAGCGCGAAGTCCTCCTGGAGGTCGACGGTGATGCGCGCGTACCGGCCGGCGTCGTCGGGCTCGGGCAGCACCTCCACGACGCCGCCGGCGAGCAGCGACCGGTAGATCGCGATCGCCCGCGAGATGTGCCGCCGCCGCGCCGCGGGCTCCTCGTGGTTGTCGGTCAGCAGCCGCTTCATCGCCTGGAACGCGTTGCCCGGCCGCGCGATCACCGACAGCAGCATCGCGTGGCTGACCTGGAACCGGGACCGGAGCATCTCCGGCTCGGCCTCCTGGAGCTTCGCGAAGACGTCCTCGTCCCAGCCGACGAACCCCTCGGGCGGCTTCTTGCGCTGCACCTTCCGCCGCTTCTTCGGGTCGTCCCCGGCCTTGGCGAGGGCCTTCTCGTTCTCCACCACGTGCTCGGGGGCCTGCGCCACCACGAAGCCGACCGTGTCGAACCCGGCGCGGCCCGCCCGTCCGGCGATCTGGTGGAACTCCCGCGCCCTCAGCCGCCGCACCCGGTGCCCGTCGTACTTGCTCAGCGCGGTGAAGACGACGGTCCGGATGGGGACGTTCACGCCCACGCCCAGCGTGTCCGTCCCGCAGATGACCTTGAGCAGCCCGGCCTGCGCGAGCCGCTCCACCAGCCGCCGGTACTTCGGCAGCATCCCCGCGTGGTGCACCCCGATCCCGTGCCGCACGAAGCGCGACAGGTTCCGGCCGAACTTCGTGGTGAAGCGGAAGTTGCCGATCAGCTCCGCGATCCGGGCCTTCTCCGCCTTGGTGCACACGTTGACGCTCATCAGCGACTGCGCCCGCTCGATCGCCGCGGCCTGGGTGAAGTGCACCAGGTAGATCGGCGCCTTCTGCTCGGCCAGCAGCTCCTCGATCGTCTCGTGCAGCGGCGTCAGCCGGTAGTCGTAGATCAGCGGGACGGGCCGCTCCGCCGACGTGACCAGCGCCGTCGGCCGTCCCGTCCGCCGGGTCAGGTCCTTCTGGAAGAACGCGACGTCCCCCAGCGTGGCCGACATCAGCAGGAACTGGGCCTGCGGCAGCTCCAGCAGCGGAATCTGCCACGCCCACCCCCGCTCGGGCTCGGCGTAGAAGTGGAACTCGTCCATGACGACGACGCCGATGTCGGCGTCGGCGCCGTCCCGCAACGCGATGTTGGCGAGCACCTCCGCGGTGCAGCAGATGATCGGCGCGTCCGCGTTCACGCTCGCGTCGCCGGTCATCATCCCGACGTTCTCGCGCCCGAACATCTCGCACAGGTCGAAGAACTTCTCCGACACCAGCGCCTTGATCGGCGCGGTGTAGAACCCGACCTGCTCCTTCCCGAGGCCCGCGAACAGGGCCCCGGCCGCCACCAGGCTCTTGCCCGACCCGGTCGGCGTCGAGAGGATCACGTTCGCGCCCGACACCACCTCGATGAGCGCCTCCTCCTGCGCCGGATACAGCGTGATCCCGCGCCCCGACACCCACCGCTCGAACGCCTCGAACAACGAATCGGCGTCGGCGTCATTTCCCGAGGGAAGCTCATCGATAAGGCTCACCCCTCCATCCTGCCCCCGCCCGCCCACTGCCCGCGTCATCGCCGGCACGGCCGACACGGCCGCGCCCCGGTGTCACACGAGGGAGTGCCCGTACCGTTCCGCCAGCGGCCTGAGGTCGGGTTCCCCGAAGACCTCGCGCATCGCCGCGAAGACCGCTCCCTTCCCCGCCCCGAAACGCCGCACGTGAACGGCATACGTCTCCGCGGACACGAACGTCGGCGGATTGGTCTTGCTGTGGAACTTGTCCGCGTACATGACGAGCCGCTCCTCGCCGCTCTCGGCCACGTAGTCCCCCGGAGGCACGGGAAGCCCCTGCCGCTCGATGTCGTCCCTCGTCAGCCCCATCCCGGTATGGCGGGAGCAGAACCGGCAGATCTCCTCGGGAAACCCCTCGCCCGCGAGCAGCTCGTGCCCGAGGACCCCGTGCCGGACGTACCGCGAGTGGTCGAGGCGCCCGGCCGGCCCGTACAGCCGGTAGACCCCGACGTCGTGCAGCAGGCACCCGGCCCGCACGAGGCCGGCGTCGACGCCGGCGCCGGTGACGGCCATGATCTGCTCGGCGATCTCACAGACGATCCGGCAGTGCGTCCAGACGAGCTCGAACGCCTCCCGCCCCGGCGCCCACCGCTCGTGCAACGCCCGAATCTCGCCGTCCTCCGGAATCCGCACCCGCCAACCCTACGGCCGTCGCGGCGACCGCCCGCGTGATCGCGGACCCCGGGGGCGGCGCTCAGGCGGTCACCTCGGTCCGGTCTCCGCCCCACAGGGTGTGGTAGGAGCCTTCGCGGTCGGTCCGGCGGTAGGTGTGGGCGCCGAAGAAGTCGCGCTGGCCCTGGGTGAGCGCGGCCGGCAGGCGGTCGGCGCGCAGGGAGTCGTAGTAGGCCAGGGCCGTGGCGAAGCCGGGCGCGGGGATGCCGAGGCGGGCGGCGGTGGCGACGACGTCGCGCCAGGCGCCCTGGGCGTCGCCGACGGCCTCGGCGAAGTGGTCGTCGGTCAGCAGCGTCGGCGTCTGCGGGTCGGCCTCGTAGGCGGCGCGGATGCGGTCCAGGAAGCGGGCGCGGATGATGCAGCCGCCGCGCCAGATCGTGGCCATCGCGCCGAGGTCGATGTTCCAGCCGTACTCGGCGCTGCCCGCCTGGATCTCGTGGAAGCCCTGCGCATAGGCGACGATCTTGGACGCGTAGAGGGCCTTCTCGACCGCGTCGGCGAAGCCCGGGCCGGCGGCGGCGGCGCGGGAGGGGCCGGGCAGGTTCCGGGCGGCCTCGCGGAGGGCGGCGTGGCCGGAGACGGACCGGGCGAAGACGGCCTCGGCGATGCCGCCGACCGGGACGCCCAGGTCGAGCGCGGTCTGGACGGTCCAGCGGCCGGTGCCCTTCTGCTCGGCCTGATCGAGGACGACGTCCACGAAGGGCCCGCCGGTGGCGGCGTCGGTGTGCGCGAGGACCTCGGCCGTGATCTCGATCAGGTACGACTCCAGCCGGCCGGTGTTCCAGGTGCGGAAGACCTCGGCGATCTCTGCGGGCGCGAGGCCGGCGGCGTGCCGGAGCAGGTCGTAGGACTCGGCGATCAGCTGCATGTCGGCGTACTCGATGCCGTTGTGCACCATCTTCACGAAGTGCCCGGCGCCGTCGGGGCCGACGTGGGTGCAGCAGGGCGTCCCGTCCACCTTGGCGGAGATGTCCTCCAGGAGCGGCCCCAGGGCCTCGTAGGACTCGGCGGAGCCGCCGGGCATGATGCTCGGGCCGTGCAGGGCCCCCTCCTCGCCGCCGGAGACGCCGGTGCCGACGAAGTGGATGCCGCGTTCGCGGAGGGCGGACTCGCGGCGGCGGGTGTCGGCGAAGTTGGCGTTGCCGCCGTCCACGATCATGTCGCCGGGCTCCAGCAGCGGGGCGAACTCGTCGATGACCGCGTCGGTCGGGCCGCCCGCCTTCACCATGACCACCAGCCGGCGGGGGCGCTCCAGGGACTCGACGAACCGCTCCGGCGTCTCGGCCGGCAGGAACGTCCCCTCGTCGCCGAACTCCTCCACCAGCGCCTTGGTCCGGCTGGGCGTCCGGTTGTGGACGGCGACGGGATGCCCGTGCCGGGCGAGGTTGCGGGCCAGGTTCCGGCCCATCACCGCCAGCCCGGTGACGCCGATTCGCGCCTTCTGCATTGGCTCACTCCTCCTCGTGTGCGACCCTGACCAAGGGGTGGTACGCGGAGCGTGATCCGCTCGTTCGAGCGCCCGGGCGGTGTGCCCGCGCCCGATCCGGGGGACGGCTCGCGGCGGTACCGATCATGGTTGGCCTTCACTTCGATGGTGACACTCCAGGGGGTGCGGATGCTGGGACTGCCGGACGAGGCGGCGGCGTGTCTCTTCGATCTCGACGGCGTGCTGACCCGGACGGCGTCCGTCCACGCCGCGGCGTGGAAGGAGATGTTCGACGGCTACCTGCGGGAACGTTCCCGGCGTACGGGGGAGCCGTTCGCCGAGTTCGACCCCGTGACCGACTACGGCCGCTACGTGGACGGCAAGAGGCGCGAGGACGGCACGCGCTCGTTCCTGGAGTCGCGCGGCATCACCCTCCCCGAGGGAGAACCGGGCGATCCGCCCGAGAAGGAGACGATCCGGGGGCTCGGCAACCGGAAGAACGCGCAGGTGCTGCGGCTCATCGAGGAGAAGGGCGTAGAGACGTTCGACGGCTCGATCGACTACGTCCGCAGGGCGCGCGCGGCGGGGCTGCGGACGGCGGTGGTGTCGTCCAGCGCGAACACCGTCCAGGTGCTGCGGACGGTGGGCATCACCGACCTGTTCGACGCGCGGGTGGACGGCGTCGTCGCGGCCGACCGGCACCTGCCCGGCAAGCCGGCGCCGGACATGTTCCTGGAGGGCGCGCGGGAGCTGGGCGTCCCGGCGGCGAAGGCGGTGGTGTTCGAGGACGCGCTCGCCGGCGTCCAGGCGGGGCGGGCCGGCGGGTTCGCGTACGTGGTGGGCGTCAACCGGGTGGGCGACGCGCACGCCAAGGCGCTCGCCGAGCACGGCGCGGACGTGGTGGTCGACGATCTGTCCGAGCTGCTGGAGGGCGCGTGAAGGAGCGGGAGGGCCAGGCCGCCGACCGGGCGGTGTTCACGGTCGAGCCGTGGTGCGTGCGCGAGCCCGAGCTCCGGCTGGACCGGCTGGCCCAGAGCGAGTCGGTGTTCGCGCTGTCCAACGGGCATCTCGGCATGCGCGCCAACCTCGACGAGGGGGAGCCGCACGGGCTGCCGGGCACGTATCTGAACTCGTTCTACGAGCAGCGCCCGCTGCCGCACGCCGAGACCGCCTACGGCTACCCCGAGTCGGGGCAGACGGTCATCAACGTCACCAACGGCAAGGTGATCCGGCTGCTGGTGGACGACGAGCCGCTCGACGTGCGCTACGGCCGCGTCCACCACCACGAGCGGGTGCTGGACATGCAGGCCGGCACGCTGACCCGGCAGGTCGAGTGGACGTCCCCCGCCGACAAGACGATCAAGGTGACGTCGGTGCGGATGGTGTCGCTGACGCAGCGGGCGATCGCGGCGATCTGCTACGAGGTCGAACCGGTGGGCGATGCGGTCCGGCTGGTCGCGCAGTCGGAGCTGGTGGCCAACGAGGCGCTGCCCGGGGGCGGCAAGGACCCGCGCGCCTCCGCGATCCTGGACAGCCCGCTCGTCAGCGAGGAGCACTTCGCCAACGGCACCAAGGTCCTGCTGCTGCACCGGACGCGGCACAGCGGCCTGCGGATGGGCGCCGGGATGTCGCACGACATCGAGGGCCCCGAGTCGATGCGGGTGGAGACCGAGAGCGCCCCGGACGTGGGCCGGCTGACGGTCGCGACGCGGCTGGAGCCGGGGCAGAAGCTCCGCATCGTCAAGTACATCGCGTACGGGTGGTCGAGCCGGCGGTCCCGGCCGGCGCTGCACGACCAGGTGGTCGGGGCGCTGGCGGGGGCGCGGCAGACCGGCTGGGACGGCCTGCTCGCCGAGCAGCGCGCCTACCTCGACGACTTCTGGAAGGGCGCGGACGTCGAGGTCGAGGGCGACGCCGAGATCCAGCAGGCCGTCCGGTTCGGGTTGTTCCACATCCTGCAGGCGGGCGCGCGCGCGGAGCGGCGCATGATCCCCGCCAAGGGGCTGACGGGTCCCGGCTACGACGGGCACACGTTCTGGGACACCGAGACGTTCGTCCTGCCGGTGCTGACCTACACGTCCCCGAGCGCGGCGGCGGACGCGCTCGCCTGGCGGCACATGACGCTGCCGCTGGCCTGCGAGCGCGCCCGGCAGCTCGGCCTGCACGGCGCCACGTTCCCCTGGCGGACGATCCGCGGCCAGGAGTGCTCTGGCTACTGGCCCGCCGGAACCGCGGCGTTCCACATCAACGCCGACATCTCGGACGCCATCGTCCGCTATCTCGACGCGACGCGGGACGAGCAGTTCGAGCGGGAGATCGGCCTCGACATCCTGGTGCAGACGGCGCGGCTGTGGCGGAGCCTCGGCCACCACGACGTCGGCGGCGTGTTCCGCATCGACGGCGTCACCGGGCCGGACGAGTACAGCGCGATCGTGGACAACAACGTCTACACGAACCTCATGGCGCGCCGGAACCTGCAGGAGGCCGCCGAGATGGCGATGCGCCATCCGGACGTGGCCGACCGGCTCGGGGTGAACGCCGAGGAGGCGGCGTCCTGGCGGGACGCGGCGGCGGCCATGCTGATCCCCTACGACGACCGGCTCGGCGTGCACCCGCAGAGCGAGAGCTTCACCAACCACGCCCGCTGGGACTTCGCGGCCACCAAGCCCGACCACTACCCCCTGCTGCTGAACTTCCCCTACTTCGACCTCTACCGCAAGCAGGTCGTCAAGCAGGCGGACCTCGTCCTCGCCCTGCACCTGTGCGGCGAATCGTTCACCGACGAGCAGAAGGAGCGCGACTTCGCCTACTACGAGGGGCTCACCGTCCGCGACTCCTCGCTCTCGGCGCAGACGCAGGCGGTCGTCGCGGCCGAGGTCGGCCAGCTGGAGCTGGCGCACGACTACCTCGGCGAGACCGCGCTGATGGACCTGCGCGACCTCAACCGCAACACCCGCGACGGGCTGCACATCGCCTCGATGGCGGGGGCGTGGAGCGGGCTCGTCGCCGGGTTCGGCGGGATGCGGGCCTGCAGCGGGGAGCTGCGGTTCGCGCCGCGGCTGCCGGGCGGGATCAGCCGGCTGACGTTCCGGATGCGCTACCGGGACAACCTCATCAAGGTCGGGGTCACCGCGGAGGCGGCCCGCTACGAGCTGCTGGACGGCCCGGGCCTCCCGATGCTGCACCACGGCGAGAGGTTCACGCTCGGCGACGAGGCCGTGGAGCTGCCGATCGAGCAGATCCCGGCGCGCCCCGCGCTGACGCAACCCGCCGGACGCGAGCCGGCGCCGCGCCGCTTCGACCCGCACGCCCGCGACCCGCGCGGACGCCGCCGCTGACGGCGGGTCAGTCCGCCGGGGCGCAGACGTCCGCGCATTCCGGGGGGACGGGGCCGCCCGCGCGCCGCCTCCTCCCGGACGGGGCGCCGGACGGGGAGCCGGACGGGGAGCCGGACGGGGCGCCGGACGGGGCGTGCTCGACGAGGAGCCTGCGCGGCCCGGGGCCCTCGTCGCCGAGCCGGTCGTAGGGGTTGGCCAGGGCGCACTTGTTGATCGACAGGCAGCCGCAGCCGATGCAGTCGGTGAGGTCGTCGCGCAGCCGCTCGAGCTGCCGGATGCGCTCGTCGAGGTCGCTGCGCCACGTCTCGGACAGGCGCGCCCAGTCCGCGACCGTGGGGGTGCGCTCCTCGGGGAGGGTGGCGAGGGCGTCGCGGATGTCGCTGAGGGGGATCCCGACGCGCTGCGACACCTTGATGAAGGAGACCCGGCGGAGCGTGTCGCGGCTGAACCTGCGCTGGTTGCCGGCCGTCCGCCGGCTGCTGATCAGCCCTTTGGACTCGTAGAAGTGCAGCGCCGAGACGGCCACGCCGCTCCGCTCGGCGAGCTGCCCGACGGTCAGTTCGTGCACCCGGTGCTCAAGCCGCGTCATGACCCGCATCCTATGCGACCTCAACCGGACTTGAGGTTCTTCGGGGCGCCCGGGACGGTCAGTAGCGCGCGGCCGGGCTCGTCCGGCCGTGCCGCTGGGCCTGCCGGCCGAGCCGGCGGAGCCGGAACGCGGCGCCGAGCATGGCGGCGCCGCTCAGGATCGCGAGCAGCCCGATCAGCCAGACGATCGCGATCGCGCCGGACACCGGCCAGGCGAACAGCAGGATCCCGAACAGCAGCGAGATCGCGCCGGTCAGGATGTACGCCCACTCGCCGCGCAGCTCCCGGTGCATCGCGACGGCGACGACGATCTCCAGCACCCCGACCGCGACCGCCCACGCGGCGATGAGCATCAGCAGGACGAACGCGGTGATGCCCGGCCACACCAGGGCCGCGATGCCGAGCGCGATGCCCGCGAAGCCGACGAGCAGGAGCAGGGCGCGCGACCCGCCGGTCGCCCCGCGGAACGCGTGCGCCACCGCGATCACGCCGTCCGCCAGGGCGTACGCGCCGAACAGCAGGACGAGCGCCCACACGGTGATGCCGGGCCACGCCCACGCGACGATGCCGAACAGGATCGCGAACGCGCCGCGCAGCGCGAGCACCCACCAGTGGCGGGTCATCAGGTCGAACATCCGGACCCTCCCAGGAAGGGGACTTCTTCCCTTGTGCCCCCATATGCCACGGGAAAGGCCAAGGCCGGTCGCGGACTCGGCAAAGTCCGCGACCGGCCCATGGATCACGCCTGAGTCGGCCGCCGCCCGATCAGTGCTCCCCGATCAGTGCTCCAGGCGGCGCACCAGGTCGCTGTACTCGTCCCACAGCGGCTTCGGCAGGTGGTCGCCGAACTTCTCGAAGAACTCCGGCACGAGCGCGGCCTCCTGCTTCCACACCTCGGTGTCGACCGTCAGGAGCGTCTCCAGGTCGGCGTCGTCGATGGTGAGGCCGTCGGTGTCGAGCGCCTCCCGCGTCGGCAGGTGGCCGATCGGGGACTTGGCGGCGTCGGCCTTGCCGTTGAGCCGCTCGACGATCCACTTCAGGACGCGGCTGTTCTCGCCGAAGCCCGGCCAGATGAACTTGCCGTCGGCGTTCTTGCGGAACCAGTTGACGTAGTAGATCCGGGGCAGCTTCTCCGGGTCGGTGGCCTTGCCGATGTCGAGCCAGTGGCCGAAGTAGTCGCCCATGTTGTAGCCGCAGAACGGCAGCATCGCGAACGGGTCGCGGCGCAGCTCGCCGACGGCGCCCTCGGCGGCGGCGGTCTTCTCGGACGCGATGTTGGCGCCGAGGAACACGCCCTGCTGCCAGTCGAAGGCCTCGGTGACCAGCGGGACGGCGGAGGCGCGCCGGCCGCCGAACAGGATCGCCGAGATCGGGACGCCCTTCGGGTCCTCCCACTCGTCGGCGATGATCGGGCACTGCCCGGCCGGCGTGGTGAAGCGGGCGTTCGGGTGGGCGGCCGGGGTCTGCGACTCCGGCGTCCAGTCGTTGCCCTTCCAGTCGGTGAGGTGCGCGGGCGGCTCGTCGGTGAGGCCCTCCCACCACACGTCGCCGTCGTCGGTGAGCGCGACGTTGGTGAAGATGCTGTTGCCCCACAGCGTCTTCACGGCGTTGGCGTTGGTGCTCTCGCCGGTGCCGGGCGCGACGCCGAAGAAGCCCGCCTCCGGGTTGATCGCGTAGAGGCGGCCGTCGTCGCCGAACCGCATCCAGGCGATGTCGTCGCCGATGGTCTCGACCTTCCAGCCCGGGATGGTGGGCTCCAGCATGGCGAGGTTGGTCTTGCCGCACGCGGACGGGAACGCCGCGGCGACGTAGCGGGTCTCACCGGTCGGCGGCGTCAGCTTCAGGATGAGCATGTGCTCGGCCATCCAGCCCTCGTCGCGCGCCATCGTGGAGGCGATCCGCAGCGCGTAGCACTTCTTGCCCAGCAGGGCGTTGCCGCCGTAGCCGGATCCGTACGACCAGATCTCCCGGGTCTCGGGGAAGTGGGTGATGTACTTGGTGGAGTTGCAGGGCCACTTGGCGTCCGCCTGGCCGGCCTCCAGCGGCGCGCCGACGGAGTGGACGGCCTTGACGAACGAGCCGCGCTCCTCGATGAGCCGCAGCGCGCCCGCGCCCATCCGCGTCATGATCTTCATGGACACGGCGACGTAGGCGGAGTCGGTGATCTCGACGCCCAGCTGGGAGATGTTGCCGCCGAGCGGGCCCATGCTGAACGGCACCACGTACATGGTGCGGCCCTTCATGCAGCCGTCGAAGAGACCGTCCAGGGTCTCCTTCATCTCGGCGGGAGCCACCCAGTTGTTGGTGGGACCGGCGTCCTCCTCCTTCTGGGAGCAGATGAACGTGCGGTCCTCGACGCGAGCGACGTCGGTGGGGTCGGACGCGGCGTGGAAGCTGTTCGGCCGTTTGGCCGGGTCGAGCCGCGTGAACGTGCCCTGCTCGACGAGGAGACCGGTCAGCCGCTCCCACTCCTCGTCCGAGCCGTCGCACCACTCGACGCGGTCCGGCTTGGTCAGCTCGGCGATCCCGCGTACCCACTCAATCAGTTCGGTGTGGCCGGTTGGGGCCTGGTCGAGGCCGGGGACCTGGATGGACACGGGCAACTCCTTCAGCTGTTCGCAGGATGTTTGCATGATGAACAACACCCGACGTTTTTGCCATTTGGTCTGGACCAATCCCGTCCGTATTTGAGGCTCTATGCCCGCTTTGTGATTGTTCTCACTCGCGGCCGGGCGTGACGGGCGCCACCTTGACCGCCGCCGGTCCGGGCCCCTCAAGCTGGGTAAACGTGCGTCTCGGTGGCCTTGACGGCCGCCCAGACGGCGACCCCCTCCGACAATTGGAGCTCCGCCACGGCCGCCGGAGTCACGTCCGCGACGGCGTCGAAAGGCGGCCCCGACAACTGCACCCGGACCCGGTCCCCCTGCCGTTCGACCGCCGCCACGCGGGCCCGCCAGAGGTTGCGGGGGCTGCCGTCGGGACGGGACCGGTACAGCGCCACCGAGGACGGCGCGAAGGCTATGAACACCTCACCTTCGGGTGAGTCCACCGTGTCGAGCGTCCCGCCGCCGTCGCCGATCACGACGGTCCCGCCCTCGGCCCGTCCCCGGTACAGGTTGAGCCCGACGAGCCGTGCCACGTAGCCGGTGCGGGGGCGGCGGGCGACGTCCGCGGGCGTCCCCTCCTGGACGAGTCGCCCGCCCTCGATCACGACGATGCGGTCGGCCAGCACCATCGCGTCCAGCGGGTCGTGGGTGACGAGCACGGCCGCCCCCGCGAACCCGGCGAGGTGGCGACGCAGCGCGGCCCGGATCTCCAGCCGCGTGTGCGCATCGAGGGCGGCGAGCGGCTCGTCCAGCAGGAGCAGGCCCGGATCGACGGCCAGCGCGCGGGCGAGGGCGACGCGCTGCGCCTGCCCGCCCGACAGCGCGCGCGGCCGGGCGGACGCGTACTCCGCCAGCCCCACCCGGTCCAGCCACCCGGCGGCGGCGCGGCGGGCGGCGCGGCGGCCCGCGCCCCGGCAGCGCGGCCCGAACGCGACGTTCTCCAGCGCGCTGAGGTGCGGGAAGAGCAGGTAGTCCTGGAAGACCATGCCGATGCGGCGGCGGTCGGGCGGCAGCGGGCGCAGATCCTCGCCGTCCACCCGGACGTGCCCGCCCGCCATCGGGACGAGCCCGGCCAGCGCCCGCAGCGCGGTGCTCTTGCCGGCGCCGTTCGGGCCGAGCAGCGCGACGACCTCGCCCGGCGCGGCGGTCAGCGCGAGGTCGAGGTCGAACGCGGCGCGCCGCACGACGAGGCGGGCGTCCAGCCCCTCGCTCCCCGGCCTCCGGTCCGCACCGCTCATGCCGGGCTGCTCACCCAGCGATCGCGCAGGGCGGCGAGGACGATCACCGACACGGTGAGCAGGACGAGGCTGAGGACGATCGCGGCCTGCGGGTCGGTCTCCAGCGCCAGGTAGACGGCGAGGGGCATCGTCTGCGTCCGGCCCGGGAAGTTGCCCGCGAACGTGATCGTCGCGCCGAACTCGCCCAGCGCCCGCGCCCAGCACAGCACGGCGCCCGCCGCGACGCCGGGCGCGACGAGCGGCAGCGTGACCCGGTGGAAGATCGTCCAGCGGCCGGCGCCGAGGGTGGCGGCCGCCTCCTCGTAACGCAGGTCGGCGGCGCGCAGCGCGCCCTCGACGCTGATCACCAGGAACGGCATCGCGACGAACGTCTCGGCCAGCACCACGCCGGCCGTGGTGAACGGGAACGTGATCCCGAACGCGGCGTCCAGCCGGCCGCCCACCAGCCCGCGCCGGCCGAGCACGAGCAGCAGCGCGACGCCGCCGACGACTGGGGGCAGCACCAGCGGCACCGTCACCAGCGCCCGGACGAGCCGGACGCCGGGGAACCGGACCCGGGCCAGCGTCCACGCCAGCGGCACCCCGAACAGCACGCACAGGCAGGTGGCGAGGGTGGCGCTGAGCAGCGACAGCCGCAGCGCGTCCAGGACGTGCGGCTGCGCGAGCCGGGTGCCGAGCGTCGACCACGGCGCCCGGACGAGCAGCCCGGCCAGCGGCAGCACGAGGAACCCGAGGCCGATCAGCGCGGGCAGCAGGAGGACCCACGGCGGCCTGCCCGGCAGCCGGTCGGCCCGCCCCGCCGGCCTCACGGCGCCTCGAAGCCCGCCCGGGCCAGCGCCGCCCTGCCCCGCTCCCCCAGCACGAGCCCGATGAACTCACCGGCGAGCGCGCCGTTCGGCGCCTTGGCGACCTCGACGATCGGGTAGTCGTTGACGGCCTTCGCGGCCTCCGGGAACTCGATGCCCGTGACCTTGCCCGCCGCGGCCTTCGCGTCGGTCCGGTAGACGAGCCCGGCGTCGGCCTCCCCCAGGCCGACCTTGGTGAGGACGGCCTTGACGTCCTGCTCCCGCGACGCGGGCCCGACCTCGACCCCGGCCGCGCCGAGCGCGGTCTTCGCGGCGGCTCCGCAGGGCACCTGCACGGCGCACAGGACGACCTTCAGCCCCGGCCGGGACAGGTCGCCCACCTTCGCCACCTTTCCGGGGTTGTCCTTGGGGACGGCGATGACCAGGCGGTTCCTGGTGAACACCCGCGGGCTCCCGGACGCGTCCCCGGCGTCGGTCACGGTCTTCATCGTGGCCGGGCTCGCGGCGGCGAACACGTCCGCCGGGGCGCCCTGGGTGATCTGCTGCGCGAGCGTCGAACTGCCGCCGAAGTTGAACCTGACCTTCACGCCGGGGTGCGAGCCCTCGAACGTCTCGCCGAGCGCGGTGAACGCCTCGGTCAGCGAGGCCGCCGCGAACACGGTCAGCGTCCCGCCGCCGTCGCCCGTCCCGGACGAGCCGCCGTCGACGTCCCCGCAGCCGGCCAGGGCCGTGAGGAGCAGAGCCGTGAGGGGCCCGGCGGCCACCGCGGCGCGCTTGATCATGATGCTCCCGGTTCCGCCACCTCGACCACGACGTTCGTCGACTTCACGACCGCCTCGGCGACCACGCCGACCTGGAGGCCGAGGTCGTCGGCGGCCTCCCGGCTCATCAGCGACACGACCCGGAACGGGCCCGCCTGGATCTCCACCTGCGCCATCACGCCGTCCCGGACGACGTCGGTCACGATGCCGCGCAGCCGGTTGCGCGCCGAGGAGAACCGCTCGGACTGGTCGGGCGGCGCGGCGCCGCGCGCCTGGTCGCGCACGAACGCGGCCAGCTCGGCGCCCGGGACGCGCCGGTGCCCGTGCTCGTCGCGGGACGCCGGGAGCCGCCCGCCGTCCACCCAGCGGCGGACGGTGTCCGCGCTGACGCCGAGCAGCGCCGCCGCCTCGCTGATCCTGAACGTCGTCACACGGCAAGCCTAGCCAACCGCAGATACGAGGGGAAGACCGTCATTCATCCCGAGATTGCCGCACATATACCGGCATCACATTCGCAGATGCGGTCAGCGTCCGTCGAGCAGCGCCTCGGCGATCTGTCACTTTCCACGGAAATGCTCCATTTTTGGTTATGTGTGGGCCTTCTGGCCGCGTAGACCGCCCCGTGCCGGGTAAACGGTGCTTCAAAACGAAATCACGCCCGGTCAGGAGGACTGATCATGACTGGGACCATGCGAGCACCACGCACCCGGGGCGTCCTCAGCGGAGTCCTGCTGGTCCTGCTGGGTCTGTGGGGCGGCCTGCTGCCCTTCGCCGGCCCCTACTTCGGCTTCGGCTTCGCGCCGGACGACACCTGGGTCTACAACATCGACCGGCTGGAACTGAGCATCGCTCCCGCCGCCGCGACCGTGCTGGGCGGGCTCATCCTGCTGTTCAGCGCCAACCGCGCGTTCGCGATGTTCGGCGGCTGGCTGGCAGCACTGGGCGGCGCCTGGTTCGCCGTCGGCCCGCTCGTCGCCAGGCTGTGGGACGTCCAGGGCATCGGCGCCCCGCTCGGCGCCGGCGAGGGCAAGGTTCTCGCCGAGCAGATGTCCGGATTCACCGGCCTCGGCGTCGTCATCGTGTTCCTCGCCGCGTTCGCGCTCGGCCGCTTCGCGGTCATCGGCGCACGCGAGCGGTCCTGGGCGGACGAGCCCGGACCGGCCGGCGGGGCCACCGCCACGCAGCCGATCGTGCACGGGCGCTACGCGCGGGAGAACCAGCCCGGGCAGGCGCCACCGAGGCACGGCGACCAGCACGTGGCGGGCGACCCCCGCTACGACCGCTGACCGGCGGTTGTCAGCGGCGGTCGCGGCTGCGCATGTTGCGGACCGACTTGGTCGTCTCGTAGCTGGAGCGCTCGTCGTCGGTCCGGACGTCGTCGCGGTCGGTGAACATGGCGACGAAGGCGATCAGCAGGCCGACGCCGCCTATCCACGGCTCCCGCCAGGCGAAGCTGAGGGCCACGCAGCCGACAGCAACCGAGATCAGCAGCAAGAGCTTCACGTCGCACCCCTCGACCGCGCCCTGGTGTCCGGCAGACCTGGTCTCCCGGACGACAACCGGTGTCCGTCACGAAATCCCCGAGTAATGGAAGACTTACTCGTGGATCGTTGGATGCATCCTGACATGCCGCGACCCGCCCGGGAAAGATCCCGGGCGGGTCGCATGCCGAATATTTCCGCTACTTCTTGCCCTTGCCGCGCTTCTCGCGGATCTTCATCGCGATGTCCAGCGGCGTCCCGGCGAAGCCGAACTCCTCGCGCAGCCGCCGCTCGATGAACCGCCGGTAGCCCTCCTCCAGGAACCCGGAGGTGAACAGCACGAACCGCGGCGGGCGCACCCCCGCCTGCGTCGCGAACAACACCCGCGGCTGCTTGCCGCCCCGCACCGGGTGCGGGTGGGAGTTCACCAGGTCGGCGAAGAACTGGTTCAGCTTGGACGTCGGGACGCGCGTGCCCCAGCCCTCCAGGGCCGTCTCGATGCCCGGCACCAGCTTCTCCATGTGCCGACCGGTCTTCGCGGAGATGTTCACCCGCGGCGCCCAGCGCGCGTTGTGCAGCTGCCGGTCGATCTCGCGCTCCAGGTAGTGGCGGCGCTCCTCGTCCAGCAGGTCCCACTTGTTGTAGGCGATCACCAGCGAGCGGCCCGAGTCGATCACCATCGAGATGATCCGCAGGTCCTGCTCGGCGAGCGGCTGGTCGGCGTCCACCAGCACCACCGCGACCTCGGCGCGCTCCAGCGCCGACTGCGTGCGCAGCGTCGCGTAGAAGTCGGCGCCCTGGTTCTCGCGGTGCCGCCGCCGGATCCCGGCCGTGTCGATGAACCGCCACGTCTTGCCGCCGAGCTCGATCAGCTCGTCGACCGGATCGCGGGTCGTCCCCGCCACCGAGTCGACGACCGCGCGCCTCTCCCCCGCCAGCTGGTTCAGCAGGCTCGACTTGCCGACGTTCGGACGGCCCAGCAGCGCCACCCGGCGCGGCCCGCCCTCCAGGTCGAACGTCTCCGCCGGCGGCTCCTCGGGCAGCGCGTCCAGCACCGCGTCGAGCAGGTCGCCGCTGCCGCGCCCGTGCAGCGCGCTGACCGGGTGCGGCTCGCCGATGCCGAGCGACCACAGCAGCGCCGCGTCGGACTCGGCCCCCACGTCGTCGACCTTGTTGGCCACCAGCACCACCGGCTTGCCGGACCGGCGCAGGATCTCCACCACGGCCTCGTCCACGTCGGTGGCGCCCACGGTCGCGTCGACCACGAACATCACCACGTCCGCCAGGTCGACCGCCAGCCGGGCCTGCTCGGCGATCGCCGCGGCCAGGCCGGACGAGTCGGGCAGCCAGCCGCCGGTGTCGACGACCGTGAACCGGCGCCCGCTCCACGCCGCGTCGTAGGCGACCCGGTCGCGGGTCACGCCAGGGACGTCCTCCACGACCGCCTCGCGGCGGCCGAGGATCCGGTTGACGAGGGTGGACTTGCCGACGTTCGGCCGCCCGACCACCGCCACGACCGGCGCCGGCCCCGCGTCCTCGGCGACGTCCGTGACGGCGTCCACCGTTTCGATGTCGTAATCGCTCACAGCTCACTCATGCTCTTTGGCGAGGCGGACGACCGCCTCGATGACCTCGGCGAGCCCCAGCTCGGACGAGTCGATCTCGTGCGCGCCGGCCGCCTTCGTCAGCGGCGACGCCTTACGGGTGGAGTCGAGCCGGTCCCGCCGGGCCTGCTCGGCCTGCGTGACCGTCACCGACGCGCCGGGGTCGGCCGCGAGGTCCTTCGCGCGGCGCGCGGCGCGCACCTCCTCGCTGGCCGTCAGATACACCTTCACCGCCGCGTCCGGCGCGACGACCGTGCCGATGTCGCGGCCCTCCACCACGATCCCGCCGGCACCGATGATCTCCCGCTGGAGCTCGACGAGCCGGGCCCGGACCGCCGGGACGGCGCTGACCGCGCTGACCGCGTTCGTCACCGTGCGCTCGCGGATCGGGCCGGACACGTCCGTCCCGTCCACCGTGATCGTCGGCGCGTCCGGGTCGGTGCCGCAGGCGATCTCCGGGTCGAGCGCGCGGGCCGCCACGGCGACGCCGTCCTCGACCGGGACGCCGTTCTCCAGCATCCACCACGTCATGGCCCGGTACATGGCGCCGGTGTCGAGATACCGCAGCCCCAGCGCGCGGGCGACGCCCTTGGACGCGCTGGACTTGCCCGAACCGGAGGGTCCGTCCATGGCGATGACGAGCGGCACGATCGCTCCCTCTCTTCTTCGTCGGAGCACCCGCCGACCCGGTCGGCGGGCGGAACGGGCGGCGTTCGACGCCGCCCCGCGCAGGCGTCCCCCCGGACAGGCCCCGGCGAACCAGGCTACCGGTCCCCCACCGCGGACGCGTCATTCTGGGGCACGCCCCCGGAGACCGGCCGGCCGCCGCCCTCCGTTCCGACGGCGCTCCGCTCCGGGCGCCGGTCAGCCGGGGACGGACCAGCCGCGGGCGCGCAGCTCCGCCGCGAGCCGCTCGGCGGCCTCGGGGACCACCGACAGCTCCAGCACGCCGAGCGGACGGCCCGGGGAGTGCTCGATCGTCACGTCCTCGATGTTGACGCCCGCGATCCCCGCCGCCTGGAAGATCATCGCCAGCTCGCCGGGACGGTCCGGGATGACCACCTGGACGGTCGCGTACGCCGGCTGGTCGCCGCCGTGCTTGCCGGGGATGCGGGACCGGCCCGCGTTCCCGCGCAGCAGCAGGTCGGCGACGTGCGCCGCGGCCTCCTCGCTGCCGTCGCGCAGCAGCGACGCGGCCACCGCGAGATCAGTGGCGACGGCCTCCAGCACGTCCGCGACGGGCGCGGAGTTCGCCGACAGGATGCCGATCCACAGCCGCGGGTCGCTCGCCGCGATGCGGGTCACGTCCCGGACGCCCTGCCCCGACAGGCCCAGCGCCACGTCGTCCGCGCCGGTCAGCCGGGCCGCGACGGCGGCCGACACCACGTGCGGGCCGTGCGAGACCAGCGCGACCGCCCGGTCGTGCTCGGCGGCGTCCACCTGGACCGGCATCCCGCCGCACGCCTTCACCAGCCCCGTGACGACCCCGACCGTCTCCGGCGTCGCCTCGGGAGTCGCGCACAGCGCCCACGGGCGGCCCAGGAACAGGTCGGCGCGGGCGGCGCCCGGACCCGACCGCTCGCTCCCGGCGAGCGGATGCCCCGCCACGAACGTCGTCAGGTCGCAGCCCAGCTCGGCCGCCTGCGCCAGCGGCAGCGCCTTCACGCTCGCCACATCGGTGTACGCGGCGGCGAGGCCGCGCTTCTGCGCGTCCAGCAGCGTCACCGCCACGGCCGCCGGCGGCACCGCCAGCACCGCCAGGTCGGCGGGCTCCTCCCGCGCCCCGTCCGGCAGCGCCGCGCCGGCGCCCAGCTCCACCGCCAGGGCCAGCGCCGCCGCGTCCCGGTCGGTCAGCAGCACCTCGGCGCCGCGCTCCCGCATCGCCAGGGCGATCGACGTGCCGATCAGCCCCGTCCCGACGACGACGATGCGCCGCGCCACCACGTCCTCACTCACGCCGGTCACCCTACTGCGCCCCGCCCACTGCCCCGCCCAGGCGCCACCGCGCCCCGCCGACCGCCCCCGCCCCGCTCGGGCGCTACTGCGCGATGTCCAGCCGGAGCGCCGTCGCGCCGCGGAGGTAGACGTGCTGGACGTCCGCACGCGGGCGGGCCGTCTCGATGTGCGCCATCAGCCGGATCACCCGCGGCAGCGAGCCCGGGACGCCGATCTCCGTCGCGCACAGCAGCGGCACCTCGTGGAAGCCGAGCTTGCGGGCGGCGAGCGCGGGGAACTCCGCCGTCAGGTCCGGCGTCACCGTGAAGATGACGCTGATCACGTCGTCGGTGCTCAGCTCGTTGCGGGACATCACCTCGGAGACGAGCTCCGTCGTCGCCTCCAGGATCTGGTCCCGGTCGTCGGCGTCGATCTGCGTCGCCCCGCGGACCGCGCGTACCGCCATGCCGTCTCCCCTCCTCGTGCCCGGTGCCCCCGCGGGCCCTACAGCCCCACGGCCGCGTACAGTTCGCCGATCTCCCGCACGGTCAGCGCCCGCATCCCGCCCGGCTTCAGCGACCCCAGCTTGATCGGCCCGAACTCTACGCGGGCGAGCTGCTGGACCGGGAACCCGACCTCCTTCAGCAGCCGCCGGACGATGTGCTTGCGCCCCTCGTGCAGGGTGATCTCCACCAGCACGCGGCGGCCCACCTGGTCGAAGACGCGGAACTTGTCGGCCTTGGCCGGCCCGTCGTCCAGCGTCACCCCGGCCTTCAGCCGCTTGCCGAGGTCGCGCGGGATCGGGCCGTGGATCTCCGCCAGGTACGTCTTGTAGACCCCGTAGGACGGATGGGTGAGCCGGTGCGACAGCTCCCCGTCGTTCGTCAGCAGGATCAGGCCCTCGGTGTCGGTGTCGAGCCGGCCGACGTGGAACAGCCGCTCCGGCACCTCCACGTAGTCGGCGAGGGACTTGCGGCCCCGCTCGTCCGACATCGTGGACACCACGCCGCGCGGCTTGTTGATCGCGTAGTACCGCATCTCCGAACGGGTCTCGACGCGCTTGCCGTCCACGTGGATGACGGCGCTCTCCGGGTCGACGCGCTCGCCGAACCGGAACACCTTCTTGCCGTCCACGGTGACGCGGCCCTCGCCGATCAGTTCCTCGCAGTGGCGGCGGCTGCCGATCCCGGCCTCCGCCAGCACCTTCTGCAGCCGCACGCCCTCGTTCTCGCTCACGGAAACTTCAACCATCCACTATGTCGTCAGGCAGGTCATCGGGCAGGTAGGGGGCGAGCTCGGGCAGCTCGTCGAGGTCGCGCAGCCCGAGGCGCTCCAGGAAGTACCCGGTCGTGCGGTACAGGTGCGCCTGCGACTCCGGGTCCTGCCCGGCGTCCTCGATCAGGCCGCGCAGCGTCAGCGTCCGCATGACGCCGTCGCTGTTGACGCCCCGGATCGCCGACACGCGGGCGCGGCTCACCGGCTGCCGGTAGGCGACCACGGCGAGCGTCTCCAGCGCCGCCTGCGTCAGCCGCGCCTGCTGCCCGTCGGTGACGAACCGCTCCACGACCGGGGCGCACACGTCCCGGGTGTAGAACCGCCAGCCGCCGGCGACCTCCCTGAGATCGAACCCGCGGCCCTGCTCGGTGTATTCCGCGGCCAGCTCGCGCAGCGCGCCGGCGACCTCGTCGCGGGGACGCTCCAGCAGCTGCGCGAGCGTCATCACGGTGACCGGCTCGTCCACCACCAGCAGGATCGCCTCGATCGAGGCGCGCAGCCCCGGAAGCTCCGGCGCGTCCGCGCCGGGTTCCTCAGTCATCGTCCTCCCCGTCCTTCGTCTGCGCCTCGTCCTTCTTGGGCGCGCCCTCGTAGTCGTCGCCGACCTCGACGTCCCCGTCGTCGGTGCCGGTCCACGTCACGTGCAGCTCGCCGAGGGGCTCGTCCTGCTCGAACGTGACCGCCTGCTCCCGGTACAGCTCCAGCAGCGCCAGGAACCGCGCGACGACCTCGTAGGTGCCCTCCGCGTCGGCCGCGAGGACGCGGAACGTCGTCCGGCGCAGCCTGCGGAGCATCTCCACGACGATCGCGGCCTGCTCCTTGACGCTGGCCTTCGGCTGGTACATGTGCTCGACCGACACCGCGGGCGGCGCCTTCGGCGTGAGCGCCCGCGCGGCGAGCCGGGCGAACTCGTCCGGGCCGAGGCCGAGCAGCACCTCCGGCAGCAGGTTCGCGAACCGCGGCTCCATCGGCACGAGGCGCGGGAATCGTCGGCTCGCATCGGCGATCCGGCCGGCGATCACCTGCGCGACCTCCTTGTAGGCGCGGTACTGCAGCAGCCGGGCGAACAGCAGGTCGCGGGCCTCCAGCAGCGCCAGGTCGTCCTCGTCGTCGACCTCGCCGGACGGCAGCAGCCGGGCGGCCTTCAGGTCCAGCAGGGTCGCGGCGACGAGCAGGAAGTGGCTGGCCTGGTCGAGGTCCCAGTCCCGGCCGTAGGAGCGGATGTGCGCGATGAAGTCGTCGGTGACCTTGTGCAGCGACACCTCGGTGATGTCGAGCTTGTGCTTGGAGATCAGGCCGAGCAGCAGGTCGAACGGGCCGTCGAAGTTGTCCAG
This sequence comes from Actinomadura monticuli, assembly GCF_041463655.1. Classification (NCBI taxonomy): domain Bacteria; kingdom Bacillati; phylum Actinomycetota; class Actinomycetes; order Streptosporangiales; family Thermomonosporaceae; genus Actinomadura; species Actinomadura monticuli. Next base: position 78,351 of record NZ_JAXCEI010000015.1, on the reverse strand, counting down.
GTGGACGCGGAAGCCCTGTTCCCGCTCACCCTCCTGCCCTGCCTCCTGCGCACCCTCCCGCTCGGGCTCCGGCGACGTCTCGTCCACGTCGCTCACGGTAGCGGAGGAGTCCTGCCGCGCTGTGCTCACCGGCCACATCGTCCCATGCCCGGCGCGCCGCTCGCGCCGGGCGCTACCGCCCGGTCAGCCTGCGGACGAGGCCCTCCGCTCCCGCGCGGGTGCCGGGCCCGTCGCCGGCGGGGCCGGTGATCTCCAGCTTGCCGCCCGGGATGGCGGACATCACCTGGGCGGGCTCCGCGATGAGCGTCCCGCCGAGGAGCATGCCCAGCCGGCCGCCCGGCGACCGCTGCGCGTACGCCTGCGCCGCCTTGCCGGTCAGCGCGCCGAACGCGGACGCGTCCGCCGAGGTCAGCGTTATCGTTGGGCGCGGCACTCCGTCTCAGGGAACGGCGGGCGGGCTCACTCCGCCTCGGTCTCGGCCCAGCGGATGAGGACCTCGCGCGCGAGGCTGCGGTACGCGTTCGCGCCCATCGAGCTCGGGTCGAAGAACGTGATCGGCTCACCGGCGACGGTCGCGTCGGGGAACCGCACGGTCCGGTTGATGACGGTGTGGAAGACCGTGTCGCCGAACGCCTCGACGATGCGGCCGAGGACCTCGCGGGTGTGCAGCGTGCGCGAGTCGTACATGGTGCCGAGGACGCCGTCGATGACGAGGTCCGGGTTGATCCGGCCCTGCACCTTGTCGATGGTCTCCATCAGCAGCGCGACGCCGCGCATCGCGAAGTACTCGCACTCCAGCGGGATCAGCACGCCCTGGCTGGCGGCCAGCGCGTTGACGGTGAGCAGGCCGAGCGACGGCTGGCAGTCGATCAGGATGTAGTCGTAGTGGTCGACGGCCGACTTCAGCGCGCCCTGCAGGATGTACTCCCGCCCGACCTCGTGGACGAGCTGGACCTCCGCGCCGGACAGGTCGATGTTGCTCGGCAGCAGGTCCATCCCGTCGACGCCGGTCTCGATGACGACGTCCTCCCACTCGGTGTCGCGTTCGAGCAGCAGGTTGTGGATCGTCACGTCGAGCTGGCGCGGGTCGCCCTTGCCGAGGCCGACCGAGAGGGCGCCCTGCGGGTCGAAGTCGACGAGCAGGATGCGGCGGCCGTACTCGGCGAGCGCCGCGCCCAGGTTGATCGTCGTGGTGGTCTTGCCGACGCCGCCCTTCTGGTTGCAGACGGCCACGATCCGCGCGGGCCCGTGCTCGGTCAGCGGCTCCGGCTCCGGGAAGTCGGGCTTGGGCCGCTGCGTGGGCCCGAGGGCGCGGCTCGGATCGGTCTCGATGGTCGCGGAGGAGAGGTCTCCATCCGCACCCTTTGTGCTGGTCACAAGATCCCTCCCCGGCGGCCCGGAAATGCCATCCAGAACGGGGACTCTAGGGCCGCCGTCCCCGTCGCTCAAGCCGACGCGCGACGAACGTCGCGATTTGTCAGCGCCCCGGTCCGTCCGATTCGTCCCTCAATGCGGGCCCCTCGGTCAGCTCCGCGCCCGCGGATGCGACGTCGCGTACACCTCGCGCAGCAGCCGCACCGTCACCAGCGTGTACACCTGGGTCGTCGTCACGGACGCGTGGCCGAGCAGTTCCTGGACGACGCGGACGTCGGCGCCGCCGTCCAGCAGGTGGGTCGCGAACGAGTGCCGCAGCGTGTGCGGCGACACCTCCGACAGCCGCGCCCGGTCGGCGGCGGCCCGCAGCACCATCCACGCGCCCTGCCGCGACAGCCGCCCGCCGCGCGCGTTGAGGAACAGCGCCGGGCCGCCCCGCCCCGCCCCGGCGAGCTGCGGCCGCGCGCGCACCAGATAGGCGTCCACGGCCTCCCGCGCGTAGTCACCGATGGGCACCACCCGGGCCTTGCCGCCCTTGCCCGCGACGCGGGCGAACCCGTCCCGCAGGTCGAGGTCGTCGACGTCCAGGCCGACGGCCTCGGAGATCCGCGCGCCCGACCCGTACAGCAGCTCCAGCAGCGCCCGGTCGCGCAGCCCCCGCGCGGTGCCCGGCTCGGCGTCCGCCGCCGCGAGCAGCCGCTCGACCTCGTCCAGCGAGATCGCCTTCGGCAGCCGGCGCGGCGGCGTCGGCGGCTTGACGCCGCCGGCCGGGTCCCCGGCGGCGAGGCCCTCCCGCAGCGCGAAGCGGTGCAGCCCCCGCACGGCGACGAGCGCCCGCGCCGCCGACCCCGCCGACAGCGGCGGATGGTCCTCGTCACCCTCCCGCAGGCCCGCCAGGAACGCGCGGACGTCGTCCTCGGTGATGTCGCCGATCGCCGCGCGGCCCCGCGCGTCCTGCACCTCGGCGTAGCGGCGCAGGTCGCGCCGGTAGGAGTGGAGCGTGTTGGCGGCGAGGCCCCGCTCGACGGCCAGATGCCCCAGATACGTGCGGACGGCCGAGTCGAGCGCGGAACCGGCGTCCCGCGCGGCGCTCCGGGGGGACGGGCTCGCGGACAGTGCGCCACCTCTTCCGGCCGGGGTCTGCGGGGACCCGCCCATCATGCCCCCTCCGGCCGCCGCGGGGGGACCGCATCCGCTCAGTCCTCGGGCGCGTCGGCGGCCCGCAGGCCCCGGAAGCCGGCGTCGCGCGCCGCGCGGGCCGCCAGCACCCCCATGCAGGCGACCATGTTGTGCAGCTCGCCGGCCAGCACCTTGCGGACCGCCTCGTCCAGCGGCACCCACACGACCGGCATGTCGGCCTCCTCGTGGACGCGCTCGAAGTCGATCTCGCCTGCGGGGACCTCGGTGAGGCCGCGGGCCAGGAAGATCCGGACGCGCTCGTCGGCGATGCCGGGCGAGGTGTAGACGTCGACGAGCGTGTCCCAGCGCTCGGCCCGGTAGCCCGCCTCCTCCAGCAGCTCCCGCTGGGCGAGCACGTGCAGGGGCTCGCCGTCGACGTCGCGCAGCCCCGCGGGCGCCTCCCACAGCAGCCGCCCGACCGGGTGCCGGTACTGCCGCAGCGTCAGCACCCGGTCGCGGTCGTCGAGGGCGAGGACGCCGACGGCGCCGATGTGCTCGACCACGTCCCGGCCCACGATCTCGGTGCCGGTGCCGCGCGGCATCTCCACGCGGTCGCGGCGGACGCGGAACACCGGGCCCTGGAACGCCGTCGACGACTCCACGACGTTCCAGCGCTCCGGCCGGTCGCGGACGTCGCCGACGCCGAGCTCGCCGCTCACGCGCGGCCCGCGCGCTGCTCGGCGTAGTCCAGCGCGGCGGCGATCAGCCCGGTGAACAGCGGGTGCGGGCGGGTCGGGCGGGACCGGAACTCCGGGTGCGCCTGCGTGCCGACGAAGAACGGGTGCCGCTCGCGGGGCAGCTCCACGTACTCCACGAGCCGGCCGTCCGGGGACAGGCCGGAGAACCGCAGCCCCGCCTCCTCCAGCCGGTCGCGGTAGGCGTTGTTGACCTCGTAGCGGTGCCGGTGCCGCTCGGACACCTTCGCCTCCCCGTACAGCCCCCGCACGACGGAGCCCTCGGCAAGGTCGGCCGGGTACAGGCCGAGCCGCATCGTCCCGCCCATGTCGCGCTCCCCGGCGACGACGTCCAGCTGGTCGGACATCGTCGCGACGACCGGGTGGGCGGTGGTGGCGTCGAACTCGGAGCTGCCCGCGTCGGCGAGCCCGCCGAGCGTCCGCGCCGCCTCGATGACCATGCACTGCAGGCCGAGGCAGATGCCGAGCAGCGGGATCCGGTTCTCCCGGGCGTGGCGCACCGCGCCGAGCTTGCCCTCGATCCCGCGCACCCCGAACCCGCCGGGGACGAGCACGCCGTCGACGCCGTCCAGCTGCTCCTTGGCGCCCTCGGGGGTCGCGCAGTCGTCGCTCTTCACCCAGCGGATGTGCACCTTGGCGTCGTTGCCGAACCCGCCGTGCCGCAGCGCCTCCGTCACCGACAGGTACGCGTCCGGGAGGTCGATGTACTTGCCGACCAGCGCGATCGTCACCTCGCGGGCCGGCTTGTGGACGCGGCGCAGCAGCTCGTCCCACGCGCCCCAGTCGACGTCGCGGAACGGCAGGTCCAGCCGCCGCACGACGTAGGCGTCCAGGCCCTCGGAGTGCAGCACCTTCGGGATGTCGTAGATGGACGCCGCGTCCACGGCCGACACCACGGCCTCGCGGTCCACGTCGCACATCAGGCTGATCTTCTGCTTGAGCCCGTCGGTGATCGGCCGGTCCGAGCGGCACACGATCGCGTCGGGCTGGATGCCGATGGAGCGCAGCGCCGCGACCGAGTGCTGCGTCGGCTTGGTCTTCAGCTCCCCGGACGGGCCGATGTAGGGCAGCAGCGACACGTGCAGGAAGAAGCAGTTCTCCCGGCCGATCTCGTGCCGGATCTGCCGGACCGACTCCAGGAACGGCAGCGACTCGATGTCGCCGACCGTCCCCCCGACCTCGGTGATGACGATGTCGACGTCGCCGTCCTCGGCCATCCCCCGGATCCGGTCCTTGATCTCGTTGGTGATGTGCGGGATCACCTGGACCGTGTCGCCGAGGTACTCCCCGCGCCGCTCCTTGGCGATCACGTTCGAGTAGACCTGGCCCGTGGTCACGTTCGCGGACCCGTGCAGCTCGGTGTCGAGGAACCGCTCGTAGTGCCCGACGTCCAGGTCGGTCTCGGCGCCGTCGTCGGTGACGAACACCTCGCCGTGCTGGAACGGGTTCATCGTGCCGGGGTCGACGTTGAGGTAGGGGTCGAGCTTCTGCATGGTGACCCGGAGGCCGCGAAGCGCGAGAAGCCGCCCCAGGCTGGACGCCGTCAGTCCCTTGCCGAGGCTGGAGGCGACACCGCCGGTGACGAAGAGATGCTTGGTAGGACGTGACCTGCCATTGGCTGCCGAAGGCAAGAAGGCGCTCCCGTGGTCGTGATGAGGCGGACGAGTCTCAACGTCCACGGGCCACCAGGATAGCGTGTTCATTGCATTGACCTCGGCGTCGGGCCCTGGGGGCCCTCCTTCCACGGTCAAAGCGGCGATCACGGTGTTCATCGCTTCGCCCTCGGCGTCGGGCGCTGGAGCGCCCTCCTTCCACGGTCAAGGCGGCGATCACGGTGTTCATCGCTTCGCCCTCGGCGTCGGGCGCTGGAGCGCCCTCCTTCCACGGTCAAAGCGGCGATCGCTGCATCGCTCCGGCTCGCCTGGCGGCTCGCTGCGCGATCAGGTTCTCGCAGGCTCGAACCTGGCTTCGCACGCGATCGCAACGCCGAGGTCGTCGGAGGTCCAGATTAGGGACGATCCCTCGCGGTCGGCGCCCGGCCGCTGCGACGCCACGGCCGTGGGCGCTGGGTGACATGGCGAGCGGACGTCCTGGCCTTGTGGGCGGACGTCCGCTCTCGGGTCACAGGCGGGGCGTGGCCGCGCTCGGCATGATCGTGCGGAGTTGCCTCGTGAGTTCGTCGATCAGGGAGCGGGCCTGGTCGGCGGCCTGGCGGGCGGCGTCGCGCTCCTGGGAGAGTTCGGCGATCTGGGCGCGCTGCTCGGTGACGGCCTGGGCGAGCTGGTCGACCCACTGGTCGCGTTCGGCGAGCTTCTCGGCGACGGCGTCGCGTTCGGCGGCCATCTGCCGCATGCCGGTGACCGCATTGTCGCGCTCGCGGCCGGCCTGGTCGGCGCGGCCCCGGGCGAGGGTCAGCTCGGACTCGGCGCGCGCCTGGGCCTGGACGGCGGCCTCGCGGGTGCGCTCGGCGGCCTCCCTGGACTTGGCGTTGGCGTCGCGTTCCCGTTCGGCCTTCTTGGCGGCCTCAAGGGACTGCGCGGCCGTGTCGAGGGCCTGCTGGCGCTCGGCCTCGGCGGCGTCGGCGCGGGCGGCGGTCTCCTGGACGCGGCGCTCGGCGTCCTGCGCGCGGCGCTCGGCCTCCTGGGCGCGGCGCTCGTTCTCCTGCGCGCGGCGCTCGGCGACCTCGGCCCGGCGGCGGGACTCGTCGACCTCCTTGCCGGCGGCGACGACGGCGTGCTGCAGGTTCTGCGCGGTCATCTCGGCGTCGGTGACCTTGGCGCGCAGCGCCGCCAGCTCGCCGTGCGCGGTCTCCAGCGCGCGGGACAGCTCGCCGGCCTGCTCGGCGACGCGGTCGCGCTCGGCCTCGGCGGAGCGGCGCCCGCCGGCGGCGTCCTCGACGGCGCGCAGGGCGTCGTCGCGGGCCTCGCTCATGGCGTCGCGCTGCTGGATCGCCTGGCGGACGGTCGCCTCGGCCTCGGCGACGCGGCGCTCGGCCTGCTCGACCTGGGCCTGCACCTGCTCCAGCTGCGCGCGGGCCTGGTCGGCCTGGGCGCGGGCCTGGTCGGCCTGGACGCGCCCCTGCTGGGCCTGGTTCCAGGCGGCGGCCGCGTCGCGCTGCGTGTTCTCCTTCTCGGCCTGGAGCGCGGCGATCTGCGTGACCGCCTCGTTCTGGACCTCGGCGGCGCGCCGCTCGGCCTCGGCGAGCTGGCGTTCGGCCTCGACCGCCCGGCGCTCGGCCTGCTCGGCCTGGCCCCGGGCGCGCTGCACCTCGCCCCACGCGGCCGCGGCGTCGCGCTGCGCCGCCTCCTTCTCCTGCTGGACGGCCGCGACCTGCGAGGCGATCTCGGTCTGGGACTCGGCGAGGCGCCGCTCGGCCTCGACCGCCCGGCGCTCGGCCTGCTCGGCCTGGCCCCGGGCGCGCTGCACCTCGCCCCACGCGGCCGCGGCGTCGCGCTGCGCCGACTCCTTCTCCTGCTGGACGGCCGCGACCTGCGAGGCCGTCTCGGTCTGCGCCTCGTTGACCTTGCGCTCGCCGGCGGCGAGCGCGTCGCCGATGAGGTCGGCCATCTGGCGGAGCCGCTCGACCATGTCCCAGGGCTGGGCCTCGGACTGCTCGACGTCGGGGCGCACCAGTTCGCCGGTCTGGCCGTGCCGCCCGTGCTGGCCGCCCTGCGCGGGCCGGCCCGGCTGGGCGTGCTGGCCCGGCTGGGCGTGCTGGCCCGGCTGGGCGTGCTGGCCCGGCTGGGCGTGCTGGCCCGGCTGGGCGTGGGCGTGCTGGCCGGGCTTGGCCATCTGGATCGGCTGCTGGGCGGCCGGCAGCGCCGGAGGCTGCGCGGCCTCGGGTGCGCGGCCCGGGTCGCGTCCCATGGCGGGCCAGGGCGCCGCGGCGTCCGGGACGCCGCGGTTGCCGCCCGATCCGTTCAGCTCGCTCACCGTTCTCCTCGCCTCACGGCCGGGAGCGCGGTGACCGGCAGGGCGCCGCCCATCCTGCTCGCCGCTTTCCTCGGACGGCTCGTCACTTCGCTCACGTGTCTCCTCGCCCGGCGGCGCGCGGCCGCGTTCGCGGGGGTCGTTGTGCACATCTCGTTCGCTCCGCAGCCGGCCCTGTGGCTCCTCGCTTCGCTCACTGAAGGCACTCTAGTCCCGACCAGCGGAGCGTTTGCCCAGTTTGGGGTTTACTTTCTCGGCGGCCGTGCGGCGTTCCCGCACGCAGGGCGCCTGATGGCGGCCGGTACGGGCCGCGTCACGGTGCCGCGGGTCACATCCGCCCCGCGGACGCGGCGGGTGGGACAATCGCGCTCCATGGAGCTTCGCACCCTGTATCCGCCGATCGAGCCGTACGAATCCGGGCTGCTCGACGTCGGCGACGGCGATCAGATCTACTGGGAGGTCTGCGGGAACCCCGGCGGCAAGCCCGCGGTCATGGTGCACGGAGGGCCGGGGGCCGGCTGCGGCCCGGACCACCGCCGGCAGTTCGACCCGGAGGCGTACCGGATCGTCCTGTTCGACCAGCGCAACTGCGGGCGCAGCCTGCCGCACGCGAAGGACCCGGAGGTGTCGCTGGAGGCGAACACCACCTGGAACCTCGTCGCGGACATGGAGCGGCTGCGCGAGCACCTCGGCATCGAGCGGTGGCTGGTGTTCGGCGGGAGCTGGGGCAGCGCGCTGTCGCTGGCCTACGCCGAGACCCATCCGGACCGGGTGAGCGAGCTGGTGCTGCGCGGCATCTTCACCCTGCGCCCGTTCGAGCTGTACTGGTTCTACCAAGAAGGGGCGTCGCTGCTGTTCCCCGACCTGTGGGAGAAGTACGTGGAGCCGATCCCCGAGGACGAGCGGGAGGACCTCGTCTCGGCGTTCCACGAGCGGCTCAACTCGCCGGACCGGGACGTGCGGGTCGCGGCGGCGAAGGCGTGGGCGACCTGGGAGGGCTCGACGATCACGCTGCGGCCGGACCCGGGTCTCGCGGACGAGTTCGGCGAGCCGGACTACGCGGTCGCGTTCGCCCGCATCGAGAACCACTACTTCGTGAACGAGGGGTTCTTCGAGGACGAGCAGCTCATCCGGGACGTCGGCAAGATACGCCACATTCCGGCGGTGATCGTGCAGGGCCGCTACGACGTCTGCACCCCGGCGGCGACGGCGTGGGATCTGCACCGCGCGTGGCCGGAGGCCGATTTCCACATCGTGGACGACGCGGGGCACGCGTTCAGCGAGCCGGGGATATTGCACCGCCTCATCGAGGCGACCGACCGCTTCGCCGCGACCGCGTGACCGATCCACGGTAACCCGGGGCATTCCAAGGCGATCCGGGGCAACCCAGGCAAAAGGACTTTCAAGAGTGCCTGAAGATTCGGCAGCACCATAATGCGGCCCGGCGGGCGGGCCGTAACGGGCCCGGGGTTCGGCGGTGACGCCGGCCCCGGCCCGCTCGTTCGCGGGCCGAAATTCTCATTTTCTTACTCGTTCGCAACCAACGCCTTACCCCGCAGTCAGACACTCAGCCCCTTGCAGGTAACCAGGTGCGGCCTCCCAGAGCCCGCGTGAACGCCCTGGCCCCCCACCCGTCCCAGAGCGCCCGCGACCGGACGACCTCGTCCGATGCCACGTGACGCGCGCCGCACCGGTGTCGTTGACATTAAATCTGAGTGACTTACCTCACACAACCGATACACAGGAGCACTCCCCGGGCGGCGCCGAAACATTAAGCTGGCGTTCAGGAAGCGTCCTGGCAGCCGCTCCGGTGACCTCGGCAGTACCTCCTGCGTATCAGCGGGAAAGGCGGATTCCCGCCGGTCCGAGCCTCATTCAAATTGCACCGAATTCGGCAAAGCCCTTAACCATACCCAGCACGCGCCGCGGCTAAACATCTCGCCGATAACATTCATCTGCGATCACGGGGCGAGATTCGCTAAGTTGCCTGGACATGGCAGCGCAACCCCTGGAATCACCGACCCGACGCCACGACACGAACGAGACGAACGCGGAAGTGCAACTCCAGGAGCCGAGCCTCTCCGATGGCCCGGAGCTGTGGCGGCTCGCCCGGGACTCACGGGTTCTCGACGTCAACTCGCCGTACAGCTACACGCTTTGGTGCCGCGATTTCGGGGACACTTCCGTAGTGGCGCGTGACAGCGCCGGGCCGTGCGGTTTCATCACCGGCTACGTCCGCCCGGTCCGGCCCGACACCTTCTTCGTGTGGCAGGTGGCGGTCGACCGCGACCACCGCGGCCAGGGCCTCGCCCGCCGCATGCTCGACCGCCTCGCCGACCGGCTCGCCCCCCGCGGGCACCGGTACATGGAGGCCACGGTCACGCCGGACAACACCGCTTCCACCGCGATGTTCGAATCGTTCGCGCGGGACCGCGGGTGCGAGGTCGCCCGCAGCCCGCTGTTCGGCGCGGAGCACTTCCCCGATGGGGGACACGAGCCCGAGGTGCTCTTCAGGATCGGCCCGATCGCCGCGAACTGACCCACTCCACTCCCCCATCCGCTCCCCCGACCGACCTGCCTGGAGGCAGAAAATGGACGTTTTCGCCAGCCTGGAATCGGAAGTCCGCGGCTACTGCCGAGGGTGGCCCACCGTGTTCACCACCGCGCGGGGCAGCCACATGACCGACGAGAACGGTAAAACGTACCTCGATTTCTTCGCCGGCGCCGGGACGCTCAACTACGGGCACAACAACCCGCAGTTGAAACGCCGGCTGCTGGACTATCTGGGCAGCGACGCGATCGTGCACAGCCTCGACATGTACACCGCGGCCAAACGAGACTTCCTGGAACGCTTCAACGAGTACGTCCTGCAGCCGCGTGGGCTCGACTACAAGGTCCAGTTCCCCGGCCCCGCGGGCAACAACTCGGTCGAGGCGGCGCTGAAACTCGCGCGGAAGTACACCGGCCGCGAGACCGTCGTCAGCTTCACCAACGCCTTTCACGGGATGACGCTCGGCGCGCTCGCCGTGACCGGCAATTCGATGAAGCGCACCGGCGCCGGGGTGCCGCTCGGCCACGGCGTCGCGATGCCCTACGACAACTACCTGGACGGCCGGACGCCCGACTTCCTGCTGTTCGACACGATGCTGGACGACAGCGGCAGCGGCCTGGACAAGCCCGCCGCCGTCATCGTGGAGACCGTGCAGGGCGAGGGCGGCATCAACGTCGCCACCGCCGAGTGGCTGCGCGGCCTGCAGGACCTGTGCCGCCGGCACGACATCCTCCTCATCGTCGACGACGTGCAGATGGGCTGCGGCCGCACCGGCCCGTTCTTCAGCTTCGAGGAGGCCGGGATCACCCCGGACATCGTCTGCCTGTCCAAGTCCCTCAGCGGGTACGGGCTCCCGTTCGCGGTCACGCTGATGAAGCGCGAGCTGGACGTCTGGGAGCCGGGAGAGCACAACGGCACGTTCCGCGGCTTCAACCCCGCGTTCGTCACCGCCGTCGCCGCGCTGGAGGACTACTGGACCGGCGACGACATGGAGAAGCAGACCCTCGCCAAGGGCCAGCAGGTCCAGGCGGCGCTGGAGGAGATCGCCCTCGCGCACGCCGGCGCGATCGACTCCGTCCGCGGCCGCGGCCTGGCGTGGGGCCTGGTGATGAACGACCCGGAGACGGCGCCGAAGGTGTGCGAGGAGGCGTTCGCGCGCGGGCTGCTGATGGAGACGTCCGGCCCCGAGGGCGAGGTCGTCAAGCTGCTGCCGCCGCTCACCACGACGGAGGCCGAGCTGGCCCGCGGGCTGGAGATCATCGCGGACTCGGTCGAGGCCGTCCGCCAGAAGGTCACCGTCTGAACCGGCTCCGGCCCGCCACTGGAAAGAGGAGATCCATGATCGTTCGTTCCCTTGACGAGATCGTCGGCACCGAGCGCGACGTGCAGGCGCCCACCTGGTGCAGCCGGCGTTTCGTGCTCGCCAAGGAGGGCGTCGGCTTCTCGCTGCACGAGACGATTCTGTACGCGGGGACCGAGACGAAGATGTGGTACGCGAACCACATCGAGGCCGTCTACTGCATCGAGGGGGAGGGCGAGCTCACCAACGACGACACCGGTGAGAAGCACGACATCCGGCCCGGCGTGATGTACCTGCTGGACGGCCACGAGCACCACACCCTGCGCGCGCACACGGACGTCAAGACCGTCTGCGTCTTCAACCCCCCGTGCACCGGCCGGGAGGTCCATGACGAGAACGGGGTCTATCCGCTGCTGACTGAGGAGGACGCATGAGCATCATCGAGTCCCATCCGACCATCGATGACGCCTACCCCACCCGGAAGGCCACCGAGGCGGCGCTGCTGTACCGGCAGGACCCGGTCGTGTACGGCGCCCCGCAGGACGGGCCGATCGACGGCGCCACCCTCGACTCGTTCGAGGCCAACGGCTTCCTGTCCGTCGACCAGCTGCTCGCGCCGGAGGAGGTCGAGGACTACCGCGCCGAGCTGCGCCGGCTGTCGTCCGACCCGGAGATCCTGGCCGACGAGCGCACGGTCACCGAGCGCGGCTCGGACGAGGTCCGCTCCATCTTCGAGGTCCACAAGATCAGTGAGGTCTTCGCCGCGCTCGTCCGCGACCCCCGCGTGGTCGGCCGGGCCCGGCAGATCCTCGGCTCCGACGTCTACGTGCACCAGAGCCGGGTCAACTACAAGCCGGGTTTCACCGGCAAGGACTTCTACTGGCACTCCGACTTCGAGACGTGGCACGCCGAGGACGGCATGCCGCGGATGCGCGCGGTGAGCATGTCCATAGCGCTCACCGAGAATTTCGTGCACAATGGCGGGCTAATGATCATGCCTGGCTCGCACAAGACCTTCGTGGCCTGTGTCGGGGAGACCCCGGACGACCACTACAAGGAGTCCCTGCGCGGACAGGAGATCGGGACGCCCGATCCGAACAGCCTCTCAATCCTGGCCGACAAGCACGGGATCGAGCTGTTCACGGGCCAGGCGGGCTCCGCGACCATGTTCGACTGCAACTGCATGCACGGCTCGAACGGCAACATCACCCCCTTCCCGCGCTCCAACGTGTTCATCGTCTTCAACAGCGTTGAGAACACTTGCGTCGAGCCGTTCTCGGCGCCCGCGCCGAGGCCGCCGTTCATCGGGGCGCGCGATTTCACGCCTGTCCGCGACTGAGCGGCTCACAACAATTCGATGATCCCGACCGTCAGCCCCGCGCACGCGGGGGGCCCGCACGCGGCCCCCCGCGTGCGCGTGGCACTGGAACACCGACAGGAGTTCAACGATGACCTCTTCGAGGAGAGACTTCCTCCGCACCGCCGTGCTGCTGTCCGCCGCGGCCCCGCTCGCCGCGGCGGGCTGCTCCACGACGGATCCGGAGGAGGAGAAGGCCGGCGGCGGCACGCTGCAGAAGGCCAAGGACGCCGGCACCATCACCGTGGGCTTCGCGAACGAGGCCCCCTACGGCTACACCGACAAGTCCGGGAAGCTGACCGGTGAGGCGCCGGAGCTGGCCCGCGCCATCTTCAAGAACCTCGGCATCGACGAGATCAAGGGCGTGCAGGTCGACTTCGGCGGCCTGATCGCCGGGCTCAACGCCAAGCGTTTCGACGCGATCGCCGCCGGCATGTTCATCACGCCGGAGCGGTGCGCGTCCGCGGCGTTCGCGAACCCCGAGTACGTCGCCAAGAGCGCCTTCATGGTCAAGGAGGGCAACCCGAAGGGCCTGAAGGGCGAGAAGGACCCGGCGGCGAAGGGCGTCAAGGTCGGCGTCCTCACCGGCGCGGTCGAGGCCGAGTACGCCGAGAAGACCGGCGTGAAGAAGGGCGACATCAAGACGTTCGCCGACCAGGCGAGCGCCTACGAGGGCCTGAAGGCCGGCCGCATCGACTGCATCTGGCTGACCCGCATCTCGCTGGCCGACCTGCTGTCCAAGCACAAGGGCGAGGGCTTCGAGGTCACCGAGCCGTTCACCCCCGTCATCGAGGGCAAGGAGCAGCTCGGCGCCGGCGCGTTCGCGTTCCGCAAGGCCGACTCCGACCTGGTGACCGCCTGGAACGGCGAGCTGGACAAGCTGAAGCAGCGGAACGGGCTGCTGCCGATCCTGCAGCCCTTCGGGTTCACCCAGGCCGACATGCCGGGCCCGGACGACACCTCCGCCAAGTTCTGCGCGGGCTGATCACCCGTGTCCGACGTCCTCGACAGCTACCCCCAGTGGCTGGACGGCGCGTGGGTCACGGTCCGCCTCACCCTGCTCGGCGGCGCGCTGGCGCTGGTGCTCGCCCTGCTCTTCGGCATGGCGGGCACCTCACGCCACGCGTGGGTGCGCGTCCTGAACCGCGTGTACGTGGAGTTCTTCCGCGGCAACGCGACACTCGTCCTGCTGTTCTGGTTCTTCTACGCGCTGCCGCTCATCGGCCTGCGCTTCACCACGATGTTCGCGGCCGTGCTGGCCCTCGGCCTGAACGTCGGCGCCTACGGCGCGGAGGTGGTGCGCGGCTCGATCAACGCCGTCCCGAAGGCGCAGTACGAGGCGACGATCGCGCTGAACTTCACCCCGTTCCAGCGGATGCGGCGCGTCCTGCTCCCGCAGGCGTTCGCGCTGATGCTGCCGCCGTTCGGCAATCTGCTCATCGAGCTGATGAAGGGAACGGCGATCGTGTCCCTGGTCGGGCTCGTCGACCTGACCCGCGTCTCGAAGAACATCCAGGGCAGCACCGGCGAGACCGTCGCGGCGTTCTCGATGGTCCTCGTCCTGTACTTCGTCGTCGCGCAGGTGCTGCAGCTGTTCGTCCGCTACGCCGAGCGCCGCGTGGACCGCATGCTCGGCCGCCGGCTGCCCAGTGAGCCGTCGCTCGGGACGATCGCGGCGGGCGCGCCCGGGGCGGGGGTGACGGGCTGATGACCTGGGACTGGCAGTACTCCGGGGACATCCTCCCCGACCTGCTGAGCGGCCTGCGCTACACGGTCATCGCGACGCTCGCCGGCTACGTGATCGCGATCGTCCTCGGGCTGGTGTGGACGCTGCTGCGCCGCTCCCCGAGCCGGGTCTTCAACCAGGCGATCCGGTGGATCACCGAGTTCATCCGGTCGACGCCGCTGATCCCGCAGCTGTACTTCGTGTTCTTCGTCCTGCCCGCCTGGGGCATCACGATCGGGTCGCTCACCGCGGGCATCATCACGCTCGGGGTGCACTACTCGACCTACACGGCCGAGGTGTACCGGGCCGGGATCGCGGACGTGCCGAAGGGGCAGTGGGAGGCGTGCACCGCGCTGAACCTGCCGCGGTCGCGGGTGTGGCTGGACGTGATCCTGCCGCAGGCGATCCGCCGCGTGATCCCGACGCTCGGCAACTACCTGATCGCGATGTTCAAGGACTCGCCGATGCTGCTGGCCATCAACGTCGCGGAACTGCTGTTCTCCGCGTACAAGGTCGGTTCGCAGAGCCTGCAGTTCCTGGAGCCGATCACGATCGTCGGCCTGTTGTTCGTCGTGGTCAGCGTCATATCCTCGATACTCGTCCGCCGCTTGGAGAGGCGCTATGCCACCATCTGACACACCGGAAGCCCCCAAGGACGCCCAGCGGGACACGGCGGCGGAACCCGCGCCGGACGTCGTCACCGAGAAGGGCGACGTCACCGAGAAGGGCGACGCGCCCGGAGGAGGGCCCGCGGCGGAACTGCCGCAGAGCGGCGCGCCGGGAATCCGCTTCGAGAAGGTGGTCAAGCGGTTCGGCTCCAACGTCGTCCTGCGCGAGCTCGACTTCACCGTGGCGCCCGGCGAGCGCGTGACGCTCATCGGGCCGAGCGGGTCGGGCAAGACCACGATCCTGCGGCTGCTGATGACGCTGGAGACGCTCGACGAGGGCGTCATCTGGATCGGCGACGAGACGCTGTGGCACATGGATCGGGGCGGCAAGCGCGTGCCGGCCAACCAGAAGCACCTGCACGAGATGCGCAAGCAGGTCGGCATGGTGTTCCAGCAGTTCAACCTGTTCCCCAACATGAACGTGCTGCGCAACCTCACCGAGGGGCCGGTGCGCGTGCTGGGGGTCTCCAAGGACGAGGCGGTCGAGCGCGCCAAGGGCCTGCTGGACCTGGTGGGCCTCGCCGACAAGGAGAACGCGCATCCGACGCAGCTGTCGGGCGGGCAGCAGCAGCGGGTGGCGATCGCGCGGGCGCTCGCCATGCAGCCGAAGGTGCTGCTGCTGGACGAGGTCACCTCCGCCCTGGACCCCGAGCTCGTCGTCGGCGTCCAGGACCTGCTGCGCGACATCGCCCGGCAGAGCGACCTCACCATGCTGTGCGTCACCCACGAGATGGCCTTCGCCAAGGACATCTCCAACCGGGTCCTGATGTTCGACCAGGGCCAGATCGTGGAGGAGGGCCCGCCGGACCAGATCTTCGGCGAGCCGTCCGAGCAGCGCACCCGGGAGTTCCTGCAGGCCGTCCTGGCCTCGTAGGCCCCCGGCACGCCGGCGCCCGCCGCCCGCGTCCCCGTCGCCCCGGGGACGCGGGCGGCCCTCGTCTCGGCGCGGTGGTTCAGGCGAGGCCCGGCCAGGCGGCGGCGATGATCTGCGTCCAGTCGGGCACGGGGGCGCCGACGCCGTGCCGGCGGGCGAGGTCGGCGGGGAAGCCGCCCATCGGGGCCTTCTCACCCCGGCGCATCCTGCACCGAATGTCGTTCGGTACCGTGGTGCGCACGGGACGAGGAGAGCGAGGCGATGGGCATTTCGACGGGCACTTCGATCGTGGGGCTCGGCATGACCGAGCTCGGCAAGGTGTACGGGCGGAGCCCGCGGCGGCTCGCCGCGGACGCGGTGCGGCTCGCCGCGCAGGACGCCGGACTCGAACTCGGCGACCTGGACGGGCTCCTGGTCAGCCACGGAATGGGCGGCTCCCCCGGCATCGAGCTGGCCGGCACGCTGGGGCTGCGCGACC
This sequence comes from Actinomadura monticuli, assembly GCF_041463655.1. Taxonomy (NCBI): domain Bacteria; kingdom Bacillati; phylum Actinomycetota; class Actinomycetes; order Streptosporangiales; family Thermomonosporaceae; genus Actinomadura; species Actinomadura monticuli. Next base: position 62,219 of record NZ_JAXCEI010000015.1, on the reverse strand, counting down.
TGCGGCTGCTGTCGCAGGTCAACTCGTTCGGCGCGACGGCGGGGGCGATGGTGTCCTACGCGGCGATGTCGGTGCTGAGCGGGAACGCCACCACCGTCGCCTGCGTGTTCGCCGACGCGCCGCTCAAGCCGAAGCAGTCGGCGGGCTCGGCCTACAACCGGGACGCCCGCGAGTGGTACGGGTTCAGTGGGATGACGGCCGCGCTCGGGCTGCGCAGCGTCAACTCGTTCTACGCGCTCGCCACGCAGCGGCACATGGCCCGGTACGGGACGACCAGCGAGCAGCTCGGCGCGATCGCCGTCGCGACCCGCGAGTGGGCGTCGCGCAACCCGCTCGCCCAGATGCGCGACCCGATCACCCTAGAGGACCACCAGAACTCCCGCTGGGTGTCGGAGCCGCTGCACCTGCTGGACTGCTGCCTCGTCTCCAACGGCGCGATCGCCGTCATCGTGACGAGCGACGACCGGGCCCGCGACCTGGCCCGTCCGCCCGTCCGGCTGTGGGGGTGGGGGCAGGGGCATCCCGGGCACCGCAAGGAGCGCGGCAGCGACTTCGGCCTGACGACCGGCGCCGCCTCCTCGGGCGCGACGGCGATGAAGATGGCCGGGATCACCACGTCCGACGTCGACATCTGCGAGCTGTACGACTGCTACACCTACACGGTCCTCGTGTCGCTGGAGGACTACGGGTTCTGCGCCAAGGGCGAGGGCGGCGCGTTCGCCGCGTCCGGTGCGCTCGGACCCGGCGGGTCGCTGCCGACCAACACCGGCGGCGGGCAGCTGTCGGCGTACTACATGTGGGGCATGACCCCGCTGTCGGAGGCCGTGATCCAGGCGCGCGGGGACGGCGGCGAGCGGCAGGCGCCCGCCAACGACGTGATCCTCGTCAGCGGGAACGGCGGCATCCTCGACCACCACTCCACCCTGATCGTCAGCCCGCACCGGAAGGGGGCCTAGCCATGGAGATCGGCGTTCTGCGGCGAGACGGGCGCACCGACCCGTTCTTCGACGGCACCGCGTCCGACCGGCTGGTCGTCAAGCGCTGCGAGGCGTGCGACCAGTGGTTCGCGCCGGACGCGTCCGGCTGCCCGGGCTGCGGCGAGGAGGACCTCGGCTGGGCGGAGGCGAGCGGCGAGGCGACCCTCGTGACCTGGACCGTCCTGCCCAAGGACCCGCCGGCCTACCTGGCGCTGGTCGAGCTGGCCGAGGGACCGTGGCTGCACGCCCGCCTGGACGGCGTGACCCGCGACGGCCTCCGCGAGGGCCTGCCCCTGCGGGCGGCCTTCGAGCACCCCGCCGAGGGCGAGTCCTACATCCTGTTCCGCCCCTAGACCGAATGACATTCGGTCCGTTAGCGTCGGAGCCATGAACACCGAGGTCTGCAAGCGATTCGGCATAGAGTTCCCGCTCTTCGCCTTCAGCCACTGCCGCGACGTCGTCGCCGCCGTCACCAACGCCGGCGGCTTCGGCGTCCTCGGGGCGGTGGCCTACACGCCCGAGCGGCTCGAAGAGGAGCTGCGCTGGATCGACGACCACGTGAACGGCCGCCCCTACGGCGTCGACGTGCTCGTCCCCGGCAAGATCGACAAGTCCGCGGAGAGCGGCGGCGGCCTCGACGCCATGCTCGCCGCCATCCCGGAGGAGCACTGGACGTTCCTCACCGGCCTGTTCGACAAGTACGACGTCCCGCTGCCCGACTTCGAGAAGACGAAGCACTCGAACGCGCGCGGCGGCACGCAGGTCACCAAGAAGGGCGCGACCGAGCTGATCGACGTGTCGCTCGCGCACCCCATCGGCCTCATCGCCAGCGCCCTCGGCACCCCTCCCCCGCTCATGGTGGAGAAGGCCCGCGAGGCGGGCGTCCCCGTCGCCGCGCTGGTCGGGACGTCCGAGCACGCCCGCCGCCAGGTCGCCGCGGGCGCCGACCTGATCATCGCGCAGGGCGGCGAGGCGGGCGGCCACACCGGCGAGATCTCCACGATGGTCCTGGTCCCCGAGGTGGTCGACACGGTCGCGCCGGTGCCCGTCCTCGCCGCCGGCGGCATCGCCACCGGACGCCAGATGGCCGCCGCGCTCGCCCTCGGCGCGTCCGGCGTCTGGTGCGGCTCGGTCTGGCTCACCACGGAGGAGGCGGAGACGTCCCCGGCGGTCAAGGAGAAGATGCTCGCCGCCACGTCCCGCGACACGATCCGGTCCCGGTCCCGCACCGGCAAGCCCGCCCGCCAGCTCCGCTCCGCCTGGACGGACGAGTGGGAGGGCCCCGCGAGCCCCGGCCCGCTCGGCATGCCGCTGCAGATGATCGTCGCCGAGGGCGCGATGCGGCAGATCACCAAGGTGGCCGAGTCCGGCAACCCCGGCGCCCGCGCCCTCGCCAACTACTTCGTCGGCCAGTGCGTCGGCCTGATGAACACCGTCAAGCCCGCCCGCCAGGTCGTCTACGACATGGTCGAGGAGTTCGCCGGCGCCGTGGAGCGCCTCAACGCCATCACCGAAGAGGACTGAACGACCGAAACCGGCCGCGACGCCATGGCGTGATTCGGTCATCACGCCATGGCGTCGCGGCGATCATCGCCCTACGCTTTCCCCCCGACACGAGATCCCCCGCCCGGGAAGGCCAGCCGTGGGCAACCCGCGACACCCCGAGTCCGGACGCGGGCTCCTCGCGCTGTTCGACTGGATGTCCGGACGGCTGCCGTGGCGGCTGGACTCCCGGCCCTACCCCGTCATCGTCCTGGAACCGGCCGACGGGCCGGACGCGCCCGCCGGGCACCTCGACGAGCTGAAGCGGCTCGCCGCCGAGATCGGGCTGCCCGCGATCGCCCCCGACCTCGCCGCGGGCGGCGCGGACACCGCCGCGATCGGCCTGGTCGACACGATCTCCCAGCCGCTCACCTGGACCCACACCCGGTCGCCGTTCGGCCGGCTGCGCTTCCCCCGCTCCGACCTCGTCCGGACGATCCAGGCCGCGGCCGCCGAACCCGGCCCGGACGGCTCCCCCGCCCCGCCCCCGTACCGCCGCTCCCCCGTCGCCGCCGTCGACCGCTGGAACGACAGCGCCCGGCTGCCAGGCGGCGCAGAACGCCTTCGCGGGCCTCGGCCTGACCGCCGCCGGGACGCGCCCCGTGGCGGGCAGCCGCTCGGTGACGTCGGGGGCCGTCCTGCTGGAACTGCGCCACCTGTACGTCCGCAAGGCCGCGACGGGCGACATCGACTTCCGCGGCGACACGCACAAGGTGAACGGACCCGGCGACCGCGGCCTCACCCTGATCAAGGTCACGCCGAAGGACGGGACCCCGGTCTCCAGCCCGGTCTGCGGCCGAACGCGAGGCCGCCGAACGCGAAGCGGCCGAACGCGAGACCCTCGCCCGCGCCGTGCTCCCGGCCAGGGCCCGGAACTAGACCGACCGGAGCGGGGGCGGGCCGGCGAACCGCATCCACACCGTCGTCCTCTGCCCGTCCGTCCTGACGCCCCACGCCAGGGCGAGCGCATCGATGATGCGCAGCCCCCGGCCGTCCTCCGCCAGCGGATCGTCCCTCATCACCGGGCGCTCCCCCGACGCCCCGTCGTCGGTCACCTCGGCGACGACGTGCTCACCGTCGACCGAGAACAGCACCGTCACCCTCCCGCCCCGGCCGGACGCGGTGTGCTCGACCCCGTTCACGAACGCCTCGTTCACGCACGTCTGGACGTCGTCGAGCGACGGATGCCCCTCCCCCAGCACATCCCGCGCGAACACCCGCGCATACCTCGCCGACTGCTCCACACCCGGCAGCGTGAGCGCCGCGATGACCTCGCTGATCGCCATGAACACCCCTTCTCGTCGGGGCCCAGGTTCGTCAGCGCAGCGCACCCGCCACAACACGTTCCGCAGCCCCCGAAAGGACCTCTCACTAAAAATTCAGCGCACACCGGTTCTCCGGACATCTGACTCCGTAGCGTGACACGCTGACCACATGCCGGAAGCGACCCTCTCCACCACGCGCCGCCGCAAGATCGGAAGAGTGCTCCGCCGGCTCAGGGAGGAGTCCGGCTACACCCTCAAGACCGCGGGCAGGCACCTGGAGCGCTCGCCCTCGTCCCTCAGCCAGATCGAGAACGGCGTCCAGTGGCTGCGTCTCCGCGACCTCGGCTTCATCCTCGACCGGTACGACGTCCCGACGGACCTCCGCGCGGCCCTCATGACCCTCGCCGAGCAGGACCGCCAACCAGGCTGGTGGGACGCCTATAAGGACCTGGCCGCCCCCGAGGCCCTCGACCGCGTCTCCCTGGAACACGACGCCTCACGCATCATCACCACCGAGACGACGTTCATCCCCGGCCTCCTCCAGACCGAAAGCTACGCCCGCGCCGTCATCCGAGGTCTTACGTTGCGGCATTCGCCGACCGCCTTGGAACGCTACGTGGAATTCCGCCTCACCCGGCAGTGCATCCTCAACGAAGATGCGCTGATCAGCCTCGACGTCATCCTCGACGAGGCGGCCCTGCGCCGGGTGCGCGGCGGACGGGACGTCATGAGGTCCCAGCTCAGAAGACTCCTCAACCAGTCAGAACTCGACACAGTGGCATTGCACATCCTGCCGTTGTCCGTCGACGCAGGTCCCGCCTACGCCGGGCAGTTCCAACTTCTGGACATCGGCAACCGCATACTCAGCGCCGTACTGACCGACCATCCCACGGGCCAGTGGATCGCGGAGGACGACAAAGAAGTCGCCCAGTACCGGGACACGTTCGAGCAGGTCCGATCGTCCGCACTGTCAGAAGCCGCTTCGCGGGACATGATCCGCCGAATAGTGTCGGAACTATGAACGGTTCATGCCTGGTCCATGCGACGTGGCGCAAGAGCAGCCAGAGCGGCTCACAGGGAGCCGACTGCGTCGAGATAGCCCAAACCGCTGAAGTGGTTGCCGTGCGGGACTCCAAGGACCCGGACGGCCCCGTCCTCACCTTCGGGCCGCGGGCATGGAGCGCATTCCTCCACCACCTCAAAGCACAGAATCCCTGACCGCCCTCCGGCCGAGCAGAGGCGACACCGGCTCTCACACTTTGGAATCACATACCCGCGTCGTGTGACGCATCCGAGAATCAGCCGCTGGCGGGCGGGGGCGTCCAGCGTTCGGTGAGGAGCCGGGGCGAGGGCGGCGAGCCGGGGAGGGCGGAGTGCCGCCCGGCGCGCAGGCCGTCGACGGCGATCCCGACGAGCCTGCGGTGGGCCTCGGCCGCCGCTTCGAGCAGGTCGGTGCGGCCCTGCCGGCGGAGTTGCTCGACGGCGGGCGAACGGCCGAGCTGCTCAAGCAGCAGGAAGATGTCGGCGCTGGTGACGTCCGGCCGCAGCACCCCGGCCTCGTGGGCGCGGGCGATGAGCGCCTCGGTCAGCTCGTCCGAACGGGCGGACTTGGCCGCCATCGCGTCGGTGACCTCGATGGTCCCGGCGATGGGTCCCAGCGTGCCCTGCCCGTACTCGACACGCTCGGTGATGAAGCCCGTCAGGCCCCGCCATGGATCGTCTTCGGCCAGCCCGCGTTCGGCGGCCTCGATCCAGTGGTCGAGGGACAGCTCCGTCAGCCGCTGGAAGAGGTCCTCCTTGGTGCGGTAGCGGCGGTAGAGGCTGCCGATCCCCACCCCGGCGCGGGCCGCGATGGCCGCGACCGTGGCGTGGGCGCCGTCCTCGGCGAGCACCTCCCGTGCCGCCTGGAGCAGGGTGCGGTCGTTGCGTTCGGCCTCCGAACGGCGCGGGGCGCGGCGGCTGCGCTTCTCGGTCATGATCCCATCCTATTGCCGCGGAGCGGATCGCTCCGCTAGTGGCCGCCATCTCTTGCGGAGCGATTCGCTCCGCGATAGCCTCCTATCGGAGCAGATCGCTCCGTTTGGGGGGTCCGCGCGACCCCTGGGAAGGAGCAGCTCGCCATGGCGAACATCGACGCGGAGGCGGAGACCGCCGCCGTCCGACGGCTCGTCGCCGAAGTCCAGGAGCATCAGAACGATCTCGACCGCTTCCTCTCCCTCCACACGGCCGACACCAGCATCGTCAACTTCGTGGGACGCCGGGTCCGCGGCAAGGACGTCCTCCACCGGACCGCGAAGGCCGCCCTGGAGTCGCCGCTGGCGAAGGTGACCTCGACGGCCGAGATCGAGGACATCCGCTTCGTCCGGCCCGACGTGGCGATCGTGGCGGCCGTCAAGCGCGTGTTCGACGGGCGGGAGGACTCGCCGCCCGACGCCCTGCCCGCGTCCTCGGGATGGATCACCTACGTCGTGGCGAAGGAGCACGACGCCTGGCGCATCGTCTCCGCGCAGACCACCCCGATCATGGAGTGACCAGCCGCGCCCGCGACGCCCGCCCGCGACGGCCTTCCTGTTGCGCGTCCGCGACTCCCGAGCCCGGCCGTACTGGGACGACCTGTCGGCCGACGCCGCGCTCGGGGCCTCGTTCGACGCGCTGATGGGGCAGCGGCTGGAGGCCGAGGCGCCCGACGTGGCCGCGCCCCGGCCCGGTAACCTCGCGCGGCTCGCGCTCGATCGTCGAGTTGCACCCCGCCCGCTGAGCAGCGGTGGCGCGGCGTGGCGGTCCGGCCGCCCGGACGCCTGATCAGTCGCGGGCGGGGAAGCGCATCACCGGGTTGGTGCGGCCGGCCAGGGACAGGACCAGCGCGATCCCGGCGGCGGCCCATACGCCGAGGACGACCAGGGGCCGCGTCAGGGCGTGGCCGTCGAAGTAGACGGCGTTCCGCACGGCCTCCGTCGCGGCCCAGTTCGGCAGCCAGGGGCCGACGTCCCGCCAGAACCCCGGCAGGAACTGGAGCGGCCACGGGCCCCCGGCCGACGGGTTCCCCAGCACGACGAACACCAGGATCGTCAGCGCCGTCCCGATGATGCCGAGCAGGCTCTCGGCGGCGGCCGTCGCCACCGTCACCGCGAAGACGCACAGGGCGCCGACTCCCGCGAGCAGCCAGGGGGCGCCGGGCAGGTAGCCGTACCCGGTCTCCACGATCAGCGTCCCGGCCCCGCCCATGGCCGCCGCGTACACCGCGAAGGCCAGCACGCGGAGGGCGCCGTCCCGCGGCGTCCCGGCGGCCATGCCCCGGTAGAGCCCGAGGATCGCCGCGACCAGGTAGCCGCTGACGATCCATCCGATCACCAGGTAGAACGGGACGAGTCCCTCCGAGTCGCCGGCGTCGGCCGGCACCACGTCCCGCACGGACAGGCTCTTGCCGCCGGCCGCGGCGACGGGGCCGAACGCGCCGCGCAGGACGGTGACGGTCGTCGGGCCGAAGGCGGACGTGACGAGCAGCCGGCCCTGCTGCGGCAGGTAGGCGCCGTAGACGTCGCGGCGCCGGATCGCCCGGTCCGCGGCCCCGGCCGTCGGGTACGCGCGCGGGTCGATCGTGTCCCCCTCCCGGCGCAGCGCGGCCTCGACCCGGGCGGTGGCCTGCGGCGGGCCGACGACCGCCACCGGCACCCGGTGCGGGCGCGGCGCGTGGAGCCCGCCCACGTAGGACGCGATGAACGCCGCGCCGAGCACGAAGACGGCCAGCATGAACAGCGCGGCGACCGGATAGGAGACGACGCGTTCGGGCCGGTCCGACTCTCGCATTGCAGCGAGCTACCCTCAAGGCACGCTCAGTAACTCCACTTGCCGGATCGCGTCCTGGATGATTTTATAAATGCTCGTTCATTTATAAATGGGGGTGCGATGGCGGGACGGCCGCGCGGCGTGGACGACTCGGCGATCCTGCGGGCGGCGGCCGAGGTGGTCGGCCGGGCCGGCCCGGCGGGGCTCACGCTCGGCGCGGTGGCCCGGGAGGTCGGCCTCGTCCCGGGCACGCTCGTCCAGCGGTTCGGGTCCAAGCGCGGGCTCCTGGTGGCACTGGCCGCCCGGTCGGTCCAGGATCCCGAGGCGCTGCACGAGCGGGCGCGGGCCGGGCACTTGTCGGCGCTGGACGCGCTCATGGCGTTCGCCATCGGGTCGATGTCCGAGATGTCGACACCGGAGCGGTACGCCAACCATCTGGCCTTCCTGTGCATGGATCTCACCGACCCCGAACTCCACGAGCACGCCCTGGCCGTCCACCGCGCCAACGAGCAGGTGATCGGGATGCTGCTCGCCGAGGCCGTGGCGGCGGGCGAGCTCCGCGCCGGCACCGACGCCGGGGCGCTGGCCCGAACCGTCCGGGCCGTCATCGCGGGGGCCGGGCTGGCCTGGGCCCTCGACCGCGAGGGGACGCTGCCCGAGCGGCTCCGGCGGGAGATCGGCGCCGTCCTCGCACCGCACGTCCCTGAGGGGGAACCATGGGAACACTGACCGACCGGGTCGCGCTCGTCGCCGGGGCCACACGCGGAGGCGGCCGGGGCATCGCCGTCCAACTCGGGGCCGCCGGGGCGACCGTCTACGTGACCGGACGCAGCAGCCGGTCCGAACGCTCCGACCTCGACCGGCCCGAGACGATCGAGGAGACCGCCGAGCGGGTCACGGCCGCCGGCGGCACCGGGATCCCGGTGCGGGTCGACCACTCCCGCCCGGACGAGGTGCGCGCCCTGGCCGACCGCATCGCCGCCGAGCAGGACGGCCGGCTCGACGTCCTCGTCAACTCGGTGTGGGGCGGCGACCCGCTGACCGACTGGGAGCACCCGCTGTGGGAGCAGGACCTCGGCACCGGCCTGCGGCTGCTGCGGCAGGCGGTGGAGACCCACGTGATCACCAGCCGGTTCGCGCTTCCGCTGCTGGTCGCGCGGGGACGCGGCCTGGTGGTGGAGGTGACCGACGGCAACACCGCCCGCTACCGCGGCTCGTTCTTCTACGACCTGGCGAAGTCGTCGGTGATCCGGCTGGCGGTCGCGCAGGCCGCCGAGCTGAGGCCGCACGGGGTCGCGGCCGTCGCGCTCACGCCCGGATTCCTGCGGTCCGAGGCCGTCCTCGACCACTTCGGCGTCACCGAGGACAACTGGCGGGACGCCGTCGCCCGGGACCCGCACTTCGCCCACTCGGAGTCCCCCGCCTATGTCGGGCGGGCGGTCGCCGCCCTGGCCGCGGACCCCGGCGTCATGGCCAAGACGGGCCGGGCCCTCGCGACCTGGGGCCTCTACGCGGAGTACGGGTTCACCGACGCGGACGGCACCCGGCCCGACTTCGCCGCCCACTGGGCCGACGCGCTGGTCGACGAGTACGGGCCGCTCGGCGACCCGCTATGACCCGCTATGACCCGCCGGCCGCGACGACCAGCCGGCCGTCCCGCACGCTGACGTCCGTGCCGAAGGCGCCGCACGCCGCGATGAAACGGTCGGTGATCCAGGCGCGGTCGGCGCCGTCCGCCAGCCGGGGGCGGGCGAGGCCGAGGCGGAGCGGGACCGCCTCGATCCTGGACGGGCGGCCGCCGTCCACGGTGACCAGGAACATCAGGCCCAGATCGTTGCGGAGCCGGGCGTCGACCACGTAGTCGTCGATGAAGTCGCCCATGTCGAAGACCACCGGCCAGGCGACGCCGTGGAACACGTGCGCCGAGCTCCCCGCGACGAGCGAGGCGCCCGCGTCCACCAGGGACCGGGCCGCCCGGCGGACGTAGCGCAGCGGTTCCCGCGTCATGTTCGGGCCCCAGTGCGGCATGACCAGCACGGCGTCGGCCTCGTCCCGCAGCCGGCGGACCAGCCGCACCAGGTCGTCCGGGACCCCGGCGCGAAGATCGGCGTAGGCGACGCCGGGCCGGCCGGGCCCCGCGGCGAAGTCGGCCGGATGATCGGTGACGCCGACCAGCGCGACCCGCGTGCCCCCCGCCTCCAGGATGGCGGGTTCGCGGGCCGCCGCGGCGTCCGCGCCCGCGCCGACCGTGCGGATCCCCGCCCGTCCCAGGAGGGTGAGAGTGTCCGCCAGGGCGTCCGCGCCGAAGTCGAGGGCGTGGTTGTTGGCGAGCGTCACGCAGTCGACGCCCAGGTCGGCGAGGGCTTCGGCGGCGGCCGGCGGGGCCCGGAAATGGAATGGCTTGCCCGGCGCGTCCCATGGGCGTCCGCGCTCGGAGACGCAGCATTCCAGGTTCAGCAGCGCGAGATCGGCCCCGGCGAAGGCCTCGCGCACGCCGTCCGAGAACAGCCCGTGCGGGCCCGACACGGCGATCTCCTCCGCCACGCCCCGGCCCAGCATGGTGTCCCCGGCGAGCGCCACCGTGATGGGCATGCCCTAGCCGTACCCACGCGCCCGGCGACGAGTCGGTGCCGCGCCGGAAAGGAGGTCCAGGACCGCGCGGCGGTCGCCGTCTCCCGCTAGGAGAGGGGGCGGCCCGGCCCCTTCTTGATCTGGGCGATGAACAGCTGCGCCAGGGCGTGCTGCCCCGCGACCGTCGGATGGTAGCTGCGCGGCTCGGCCTCGAGCGCCGGCAGGTTCACCGTCAGGCCGTTCATGTACGCGTCCCGGCTGCCCACCTCGTGCCCGGCGAAGGCGCTGTAGGCGTCGACGAACTCGACGCTCCCGTGGCCGCGCGTGGCCGCCTTGCGCGCGTCCGCCTCCTGGACGGCCTGCCGGATCAGCTGCCCCAGGTCGTAGGCGCGGGCGTTGAGCCAGCGCTGGTCCGACACCGTGATGTTGTCCCCGTCCACGCCGCTCACCTCGGAGAACGCCTTCGGGTAGCCCATCACGATCACCCGGGCGTAGGGCGCCCTCGCGGTGATCTCGGCGAGCAGGGCCGGGAGGTTCTGCCGCAGGTCGCTCATCTTCCCGGCGATCTCCCCGCCCTGGGCGGCGCAGCCCTTGCTCCACGGCAGCCGGACGACGCACCCGGCAAGCACCGTGGAGAACCCGACGTCGTTGCCGCCGATGCTGATCGTGATCAGGCTGGTGTCGCGCCCGATGCGCCCGATCTGCGGGGGCTCGCCGCCGTGACCGTCCAGGACATCGCGGGTCTTGGCGCCGGAGCAGGCCCAGAACGAGGTGCCCTTCGCGAACCGGAACGCATGGGCGACCTCGTTGTAGTACGCCTTGGACGTGCGATGGCAGCGCTCCAGGGGGTTGTGGTCGGCGGGGGTCGCCTCCGCGCCCACGCCCGCCGAGTAGGAGTCCCCGAGCGCGGCGTAGGAGCCCCGCGTCGCCACGTCGAGCGGCGTCGGCGCCCTCTCGGCCGCGACCGGGTCGGCGCGCTTCTCCTGGACGGGCGTCCGGCATCCGCTGCCGAAGACCTCGCAGCGCGCCGCCGGCAGCGCCACCACCGGAAGGACGGCCAGCACCAGCAGTGCCACCAGCAGGAGGAGTGCGGCCCTCCGTTCGCCGAGGCGGTCCCGCACCCATGCCACCGGGCTGATCATCGTCCTCCTCGTCGTCCATGGGGCAAGACGTCCGCGGGCCGTTCCGGGTTCCCGCCTTTACATTGTAGATCTTCTACTGGAACGCGGGCGGGAGACCGTGCGTCCAAAGACCAACGGTAGGTCAAGTAGGGACGAGTCAGCGGGAGGGACCCATGCTCGCGGCACTGACCGGCTTCGGCCTCTCCGCGGCCGCCGGTCTCAACGCCTTCATCCCCTTGCTGGTCGTCGGCCTGATCGCCCGCTACAGCGACCTGGTCCGGCTGCCCGCCGAGGCCGGCTGGCTGACCGACGGGCGGGTCCTCGCCGGACTGGCCGTCCTGCTGGCCGCCGAGGTCGTCCTCGACAAGGTGCCGGTCGTGGACAGCGTCAACGACGCCGTCCAGACGTTCGTCCGGCCCGCCGCCGGAGGCGCGGTCTTCGCCGCCACCGACGCCGCCGGAAAGGTCGACTCCTCCGCGTTCATGCGGGACCACGCGTGGATCGGCTGGGGTCTCGGCATCGCCGTGGCGCTGATCGTCCACGCCGCGAAGGCGTCCGTGCGGCCGGTGGCGAACGCGGGCACGATGGGTGCCGGAGCGCCCGTCCTGAGCACCGTCGAGGACGTCGCGTCCCTGGTCATGAGCGTGCTGGCGGTCCTCGCCCCGGTCATCGGGCTCGTCGCGGCGGTCCTCACGGGATACGCGGGCTTCCGCCTGTACCGCCGGCGGCGACGGCGGCGCGCCGCTACGCGATCGGCGCCCACATGACGACGCGCGGCCCCAGCTCGTGCAGGCCGGCCTCGATCTCGGCGTCCCAGTAGGACCGGATCCCGCTCCCCCACCGCTCCTCGGGCAGCTCGGCGAACCCGTGGCGGGCGTACCAGGGGCCGTTCCACGGGACGTCCCGGAACGTCAGCAGGCTGACGCCGGGCGAGCCGGCCGCCGCCGCGCGCGCCACGACCTCGTCCAGCAGAGCGGCGCCGATCCCCCGTCCCACCAGGTCGCCGCGCACCGAGATCTGCTCCAGGTGCGCCGCGCCGTCGACCTCCTCGACCGCCGCGAACCCCACCGGCGGATCGCCCGCCACCACGATCTCCGCGTCCTTGCCGATCAACTGCTCGACCACGGTCGGGCCCGGCGGGAACACGATCCCGATCTCCCCGAACATCGGGTCGCCCGAGTTCTCGATGTCCGCCAGAACCGGCAGATCGGCGGGCCGCGCCGGCCGAACCTCGTACTCCATCCCGCGATCGTAGGCCGCGCCGCCGCCCGGCGCCTCCCGTACGCCCGGGCACCGGCCGGGGTGCCGCCACGACCTGATCGCGTCAGGAGTAGAAGCGGCCGTGCCAGCCCGCGGGCGCCGTACCGGGCGCCGAGGAGGTTCCGCAGAGGGCGCCGGTGGAGTCGCTGTCGCCGGAGTGCTCGACCGCGAGCAGCGGCCCCCGCGGGTCGGGCGGGTCAGTACTCGGTGGAGGCGAGCAGCGCGGCGGCGAGGCCGCGCATCTCGCGGTCCTCGGAGAAGCTGCGCCAGCCGCCGGAGCAGCGGTGCCGCCGGTCGGCCTCCAGGATCGTCCGGAGCTCCCGCCGGTGACCGTTCGGGGCGGTGCCGAGGGCGGCGAGATCGCGGACGGCCTCCCAGCTCGCCGGGTGGTGGACGCCCTCCGCGATGTGGTCGAGAACGCGGGCCAGCATGCCGGCCCAGGTCGACGGCCTGCCGGTGATCCTGCCCATCGCGTACGCGGCCTTGTACCGGACCCGCTCGCGGTTGGAGTCCAGGAAGGACCGCACCCACCCCTCACACGCGGCGGCGTGCGGCCCCAGCTCCGCGATGTACGGCAGGATCCGATCCGGCAGGCCGCGCGGGCCCGCCAGGGCGCTCACCAGGCCGGCGAGGCGCGCCGGATCACCGGTGATCTTCCAGTGCGCCCGGGCGAAGGCCAGGTCCCGGAATTCGTCGATCGGGCGGCCCGACCTGGCGGTACGCCGCATCGCCTCCTCGATGACCGGGAGGGCGTCCCCGGCCGCCGGCCCCATCGCCGCGAGCGCCTCCACCGCCGGTACCGCCAACCTGCTCCCGAGCAGGCCGGTCAGTTCCGGGACGGCCGGTGCGCCCTCCTCCTCCCACAGCCCGACCAGCCGGACCAGGCACGCCTCCGCGCGGGAGGGCCGCGCCCGCATGTGGGCCTGCGGCGGCGTCTCGGGGACGTCGGCGAGCCGGTCGCGGATCACCGGGAGCAGTGCCGCGGCATGGTCGCGGAGCGGGGCCAGGACGTCCGCGGCGCCGGGCAGGCGGGCCGGGTACCAGGTGCCGGCGGAGCCGCCCAGGTCGCCCGGGCCGTAGACGAGGCCCTCGGCTCCGAGCCGCTCGACCAGCCGCGGCAGGCACCGCGGGTCGCCGTGCCACGCCAGGCCCCAGGCGGCCACGTCGGCGATCCGGTCGTCGGTCGAGGAGTGCAGCCGCCGGTCGTCGTCCAAGGCGGCGGCGAGCAGTTCCGTGTGGGCGGCGGCGTCCGGGCCCATCGCCGCGATCACGTGCAGGGCGTGCAGGCGGTCTTCCACCGCCTCGTCCGCCGCGCGTTCCGCCAGGACCGGCAGCAGCTCTGCGGACGCGGACCGCCACCCGGCGGCCAGGGCCGCCGCGACCTTGATCGCCTCGCTCCGCCGGTCGGGGTCACGGTGGTGCGCGAGCACCGCGCACAGGCGGGTGCGGGTGACGAGATCCTCCGCGAGCCGCTCGTCGACCCAGTGGACGAGCTGCCGCGACGTTCCGCCGTACGAGGGGATGACATAGGGCGGCTCCAGGTCGGGGATGTACCGCCACACCTCGACGTCGGGTTCGCTCAGCGCCCGGATCACCGCGTCGGGGTCGGCGCGATCGGCCTCGACAAGGCGGGCCAGGGAGATCGACGCCGCCATCCTGGCGTGCGGGCTCCCGTGGGCGGCCCTTTCGCGGAGCCAGATCAGCGCCTCGGGCAGGACGGCGGCCGAGCAGAGTCCCGCGAGGTCCGCCACGGCCAGCACGGCGCAGAGCCGTACCGCCTCGTCGTCGTCCTCGTCCCATGCCTCGCACAGCGCGCTCACCGCCAGGTCCGGGTCGCCGACCGCCGACGCGAGCGCGCGGGTCGACGCCAGCCGCACCTCGGCCTCCGGGGCGGCGAGCAGCACGGCGAGGTCCGGCAGGACGCCCCGCAGCGCGGGGTCCCACTCCGGGTCCTCGTGGTCGTTCGCCTCGCGGCTCAGCCGCGCCAGCAGGTTGAGCGCGTCGACGCGGACGTCCTCCTCGCCTGATCCGGCCAGCTCGACCAGGAACGGCAGCGCCGGTATCGCCTCCGCGTACAGCGAGCGGGGCAGGAAGAAGGCGTCGTCCGCGTTGCGCGGGTTCTCGGCCCTGTCGGCCTGCACGGCCAGCTCCCGGACCACGTCGAGCAGCGGACCGGCCGTTCCGCAGGCGCGTTCCAGCCTGGCCAGGTCGATGTCGCCGGATTCCCGCAGGGCCACACGCGCGATGCTGCCACGGTTCCGGGCGTCCGTCGCGCGGTTTTCCGCCGGAAACCGGGATGCGGGCGGCGCGGCGGCAGGGGCATGCTCGGGTATGGCCTGGACACTCGCCGACGATCTTGAGAGCTTCCTCGCGCGGGCGGGCGGCTTCCTGCGGGCCGATCCCGTCGCGAACACGGTGCCGCTGACCGTGACCGAGTCCATGCGCGTCCAGGGCCCCGGGCTCTTCGGGGACGCGCTGCTCGGGTGGTGGACGGCGGGCGGGCAGGTCGCGGGCGCGTGCCTGTGGACCGGCGCGCACCCGCCGATGCTGAGCGCGATGCCGGAGGCGGCGGCCGCGGAACTTGCGGACGCACTGGCCGGACGGGGGGCGAGGGTGTCCGGCGTCAACGGGGCACCGCAGGCCGTCGAGGCGTTCACGGACGCGTGGACGAAGAGGACCGGGGCGGCGAGCAGCGTCGCGATGCGGCAGCGGCTCTACCGGCTCGACGGCCTGGACGCCCCCGCCCCGCCGCCCGAGGGCGCCGCGCGGGTGGCGGGCGGTGGCGACCGCGGGCTGGCGATGGAGTGGTTCACCGCGTTCCATACGGACGCCGGGCAGCCCGCTCGCGCGAATCCCGGGCTGGTCGACGGCAGGATCGCGGCGGGCGGGCTCATGTTCTGGGAGATCGGCGCCAGGCCGGTGGCCATGGCGGGACGGACCGAGGTCGTCGCGGGCATGGCGAGGGTCGCGCCCGTGTACACGCCGGCGGAGCACCGGCGCCGCGGCTACGGGGCGGCGATCACCGCCGCCGTCACCCGCTCCGCGCTCGACGCGGGCGCCGAGCACGTCGTGCTCTTCACCGACCTCGCCAACCCGACCAGCAACGGCATCTACCAGCGCCTCGGCTACCGCCCCGTCGAAGACCGGCTCGTCCTCGCCTTCACGTAGGCGCCATCCAGGCCGGGCCCACCTGACACCGGGCCCACCTGACACCGGACCTACTTGACGCCGGGCCTACTTGACGCCGGCCTCCTTCATGTCGCGGAGTTCGCGCTTGAGCTCCTTGATCTCGTCGCGGAGGCGGGCGGCGAGCTCGAACTGCAGGTCGGTGGCGGCCTGGTGCATCTGGTCGGTCATCTGCTCGATCAGGGCCTCCAGCTCCTCGCGGGGCCGTTCGCCGACGAGGTCGGCGGCGTGCCGGCCGACCTCCTTCGTCCTGGAGGCGAGGCCCGGGACGGGGGCCTTGCCGCGGGACTGCTGCCGCCCGGCGCCGCCGATGAGGGTCTCGGTGTCGGCGTCCTCGCGGGCGAGGGAGTCGAGGATGTCGGCGATGCGCTTGCGCAGGGCCTGCGGCTCGATGCCGTGCTCGTCGTTGTAGGCCTGCTGCTTGGCGCGCCGCCGGTTGGTCTCGTCGATCGCCCGCTCCATCGACGGGGTGACGGTGTCGGCGTACATGTGGACCTGCCCGGACACGTTGCGGGCCGCGCGGCCGATCGTCTGGATGAGGGACGTCTCGGAGCGCAGGAAGCCCTCCTTGTCGGCGTCCAGGATCGCCACGAGGGACACCTCGGGCAGGTCGAGGCCCTCGCGGAGCAGGTTGATGCCGACGAGGACGTCGAACTCGCCGGCGCGCAGCTCGCGGAGCAGCTCGATGCGGCGCAGCGTGTCGACCTCGCTGTGCAGGTAGCGGACCTGGATGCCGAGTTCGAGGAGGTAGTCGGTGAGGTCCTCGGCCATCTTCTTGGTGAGGGTGGTGACGAGGACGCGCTCGTCGCGTTCGGTGCGCTCGCGGATCTCGTGGATGAGGTCGTCGATCTGCCCCTTGGTGGGCTTCACGACGATCTCGGGGTCGATGAGGCCGGTCGGGCGGATGACCTGCTCGACGACGTCGCCCTTGACGCGGTTCATCTCGTAGGTGCCGGGCGTCGCCGACAGGTAGACGGTCTGGCCGATGCGGTCGAGGAACTCCTCCCACTTCAGCGGCCGGTTGTCCATCGCGGACGGCAGCCGGAACCCGTGCTCGACCAGCATCCGCTTGCGGGACGCGTCGCCCTCGTACATGGCGCCGATCTGCGGGACGGTCTGGTGCGACTCGTCGATGACGAGGAGGAAGTCCTCCGGGAAGTAGTCGAGGAGGGTGTTGGGCGCCGTGCCCGGGCCGCGGCCGTCGATGTGCCGGGAGTAGTTCTCGATGCCCGAGCAGGTGCCGACCTGCCGCATCATCTCGATGTCGTAGGCGGTGCGCATGCGCAGCCGCTGCGCCTCCAGCATCTTGCCCTGCCGCTCCATCACGGCGAGGGTCTCCTCCAGCTCGGCCTCGATGTCGCGGATCGCCCGCTCCATGCGCTCGGGCCCGGCGACGTAGTGCGAGGCGGGGAAGACGTACAGCTCGTCGTCCTCGGTGATCAGCTCGCCGGTCAGCGGATGCAGGGTGGCGAGCTTCTCGATCTCGTCGCCGAACATCTCGATGCGGACGGCCAGCTCCTCGTACTGCGGGATGATCTCGATCGTGTCGCCGCGGACCCGGAACGTGCCGCGGGTGAACGCCAGGTCGTTGCGGGTGTACTGCATGCCGACGAGCTGGCGGAGCAGGTCGTCGCGCTCGATCTCCTGGCCGACGCGCAGCCGGACCATGCGGTCGACGTACTCCTGCGGGGTGCCGAGGCCGTAGATGCAGGACACCGAGGCGACGACGACGGTGTCGCGGCGGGTGAGCAGCGAGTTGGTCGCCGAGTGCCGGAGCCGGTCGACCTCGTCGTTGATCGAGGAGTCCTTCTCGATGTAGGTGTCGGTCTGCGGGATGTACGCCTCGGGCTGGTAGTAGTCGTAGTACGACACGAAGTACTCGACGGCGTTGTTCGGCATCATCTCGCGCAGCTCGTTGGCGAACTGGGCGGCGAGCGTCTTGTTCGGCTGCATGACCAGGACGGGGCGCTGCAGCTTCTCCACCAGCCAGGCGATCGTGGCGGTCTTGCCGGTGCCGGTGGCGCCGAGCAGCACGGCGTCCTTCACGCCGCCGGAAACGCGGGCGTTCAGCTCGGCGATCGCCTGCGGCTGGTCGCCCGACGGCGTCATCTCGGTGACGACCTCGAACGGCGCGACGCGGCGCCGCAGGTCGGTGACTGGGCGCATCGGCACTCCCCCTGCTCCGGCGAACTCCCTGCTCTGACAACTGTATGCAGGGCCTCCGACATTCCGCGGCCGGCGAGGTCAGGACGCGGGCAGCGGGAGCCTCGCCCGGACGGCGTAGCCGCCGCCGCGCGGACCGGCGTCGAAGCTGCCGCCGAGGGCGTTGACCCGCTCGCGCAGCCCGACCAGGCCGTTCCCGCCGCTCGGCAGCAGGTGCTCGGGCCGGGCGGTGGGCGGCGCGTTGACGATCTCGACCTCGATGGCCTCGGGCAGCAGCCCGAGGGCGACGCGGGTGTCGGCGGCCCCGGCGTGCTTGTGGACGTTGGTGAGGGCCTCCTGCACGAGGCGGTAGACCGTCCGCCCGACGGCGGTGGGCATCGGGCGCTCCTCGCCGCGGACCGACAGGTCGACGCGAAGGCCGGCGGCCCCGGACTGGCCGACGAGCTCGCGGACGTGGGCGAGCGTCACGGCCTCCTGGGGCAGGGCCTCCTCGCCCTGGCGCAGGACCCCGATGACGTGGCGCAGCTCCTCCAGCGCCTGGCGCCCCATGTCCCCGATGACGGTGGCGGTCTCGGCGGCGCGGCCGGGGTCGCGTGCGGCGATCGCCTTCAGGGCGCCCGCGTGCACGACCATGACGCTGATCCGGTTGGCGACCACGTCGTGCATCTCCCGCGCGATGCGGGTGCGTTCCTCGCCCCGCGCGCGCTCCGCGAGGAGGTGCTGTTCGCGTTCGAGCCTCGCGGCGCGCTCCTGGAGCGATGCGAGGAGCTGCTTGCGCGCCCCCATGTAAAGGCCGAGGAGGACGGGGACGGCGCTGAACGCTATGCCGAAGACCGCCTGCGCTGCGAAGTTCTCGGTCGCCGCCGTGGGCGAGGGGAAGACCAGCCCGGCGACGTACGTCACGACCGCGATCGTCACCACCGTCCGGCGGGACGAGGTGTAGGCGGCGAGCGAGTACAGGATGACCAGTGCGGCGAACACGCCCGCACCGGTGACGGTCCCGAACACCAGGGCGAACACGGCGAGGCCGACGGGATGGACGCGCCGCACGACCAGCGTCAGGCCGAGCACGACGCTGCACCCCGCCACGACGGGCGGCGGCAGCCAGAACCGCTGGTCGGCGAACCACAGGAACGCGGCATCGCCGGCGGCCAGGGACACGGCGAGGAAGACGTCGAGCGCGCGGGAGCGCCGGGTCGGCCAAGCCCCCGTCCACGCCCCCGTCCACCGGCCCCGCACGCGCATGCGCCGAGTCTATGGCGACCGGGGGCACCCCTGGTCGCGCAAGGGACCGAAGCCCTTACCTGCGGGGCTTTTCCGCAGTCCAGGCACTGTGGTTACGATGACGGCGCCGACCGTGCCGTCCGATGGGGGCCACCCCGCACCCCGTTGAACGTCCGGCGCCGACCAGAACGGGGTGCCAGCCGACCATGACCCGCTTCACCAACTGGCTCGGGAAGAACGCCGACGCGGTGATCGCGCTGGTGCTGGCGATCGTCGTCGCCGTGCTGGGGCTCGGGGTGAACCTGCCGAACGAGGCCGAGATCACCAACAGCGGGATCCTCGCGGTGATCGGCCTGCTGGCGACCTCGGTGCTCCGGGACCGCGGCCGCCGGATCCCGGTCGAGGCCGAGGTCCGCGACACGCTGCGGTCCTCGTCGGCCACGCTCGGCGAGCTGGACGCCAAGCTGACCCACATCGAGACGTTCGAGCAGGTCCTGTCCGACACCAAGCGCGCGCTGGACGAGACCGCCGTCGTCCGCGTCATCAGCGGCGCGCAGGTCGCGCAGGTCCTGGAGGAGGCCCGCCGCGACACCGACCGGTGGTTCTTCAAGGGCGGGACGGGCACCTACATCCGCGCGCGGACGCTGCCCGAGTGCGTGGCGGCGGCGCGCAGGGAGCGGCGCACGCTGCTGTTCCGGGTGGAGATCCTCGACCCCACGAACGTGGAAGTGTGCGAGGCGTACGCGCGTCACCGCCGCTCCGTGTCGGACGGCCCGGACGCGACGGGCGAGCCGTGGACGCTGGAGCGCACCCGCAAGGAGGCGTACGCGACGATCCTGGCGGCGTGCTGGCAGAAGCAGCGGTTCGCCATGCTCGACATCGACATCGGCCTGTCGCGGACCATGACGACGCTGCGCTACGACCTCGCCGCGTCCCGCCTGGTGGTGACCCGGGACGATCCGCGCGGCGAGGCGCTGGTCGTCGACAGCACGAAGTTCTACTACAGCTGGGTGAGCGCGGAGCTGCAGACCAGCCTGGACCAGGCGCGCCGCGTCCCGGTCGAGCAGGCGCGGCTGGCGCCGCTGGACGAGGAGCCCACCGTCGAGGAGGTCCGCAAGCTCTTCGAGGTGATCGGCATCGACCTCGCGCACGGCTACACCGACCGGGACGTCATCGAGATCATCCGCAAGGCGCTGCGGGCCAAGGACCCCTACGAGTGAGGTACCAGGAGATCCGGGAGGATATCCGCGCCGGGACCGCGGCGCGGACGC
This sequence comes from Actinomadura monticuli, assembly GCF_041463655.1. Classification (NCBI taxonomy): domain Bacteria; kingdom Bacillati; phylum Actinomycetota; class Actinomycetes; order Streptosporangiales; family Thermomonosporaceae; genus Actinomadura; species Actinomadura monticuli. Next base: position 41,853 of record NZ_JAXCEI010000015.1, on the reverse strand, counting down.
TGCCGGCGTGGGCGGGGCGCGTCCTCGACGACGTTCTCAAGGGGCTCGCGGCGGGCGCGCCGCCCGTCCCGGCGGTGCGGCACCCGCTGGGGTTCCTGTGCCTGCCGGTGGAGCGCAGCGGCGATCTCGGCGTGTGCCTGCACATCTGGACGCCGGAGGTGCGGCCCGCGCCGTCCACCACGTCGCCGGTGCACTGCCACAGCTGGGAGCTGCTCAGCTTCGTCCTCTACGGGACCGTCCGGAACGTGCGGATGGACGTGGAGGAGGCCGCCGGAACGGCGCCGCAGCAGGTCTTCGAGGTCGTCAGCCACGGCGACGTGGACGAGCTGAGGGCGACCGGGCAGGCCGTCCACTGCTCCCCCGGCCGTTCCACCGCGCACCGGACGGGCGAGTCGTACACTCTGCCCGCGGGTGTGTTCCACAGCACGCTCATCGAGGACGGCCGGGACGCGGCCACGGTCGCGCTGGGCCGTCAGACGCCGGGCGGCGGCGACCTGTCGCTGGGCCCTCTGGACACGCCCACGCACCGCGTGCACCGGGCACGTTCCGATCAAGCCGATACCGAGCGCGCCCTGCGGCGTTCCGCGGGCAAGATCGCCGCCGCCCACTGCTCGGCACGCCGGTGGGCCGCCGCGAAGCCCTCTGGAGAGGCCCTATGAGACCCACCACCCCGTCAGCGGCCCTTCCGGTCGATCTCTCCGAGGCCCGCGGCGTGGCGGTGGACGCCGCCGAGGCCGCCGGCGCCCTGCTCAGCGCCGGTGTGGGCGGGCCCCTGGACGTCCGGCCGAAGGGGACGGGCGGGGACGTGGTCACGGCGCTGGACACGGCCGCCGAGGAGCTGATCCTCGGGCGCCTCCGGGCGGCGTATCCGGGGCACCGCATCATCGCGGAGGAGTCCGGCGTCCTGGACGGGGCGCCCGGCGAGGAGATGGTGTGGCTCGTCGACCCGCTCGACGGCACCAACAACGTGGCGATCGGCATGCCGGTGTACGCGGTGGGGCTGGCGCTGTGCGCGCGCGCCGAGCCGGTCTTGGGCGTCGTCCACGACCCGGTGTCCGGCCGGACGTGGTCGGCGGTGCGCGGCAAAGGCACCCTGGGCCCGGACGGGGCGCCGGTGAGGCTGCCCAGCCGCCCGCGGCCGGGCAGGCGGGACAACCCCGTCCTGGCGTGGACGCAAGGGCATCAGGTCACGTCGGACGATCCCGTGGCGTTCGCGTTGCGCACGGCCGTGGAGAAGCGGTGCGCGCGGATGCTGCAGCTGTGGGCGCCGCTGGTCGCCTGGACGATGCTCGCACGCGGCGACATCGACGGCATCGTGGGCTACCTGCCCGAGATCGTGGACCTGCCCGCCGGTGCGCTCGTGGCGGCCGAGGCGGGCGCGGAGCTGCGCCGGTTGAACGGCGGCCCGTACGAGATGGGCATCGACCGCCCGGCGTCCGAACTGGGGTTCGTCGCCGCCCGCCCGGACCTCCTGGACCGCCTCCTGGAGACCACGACGCGGATAGCCGGGCCCGACGGCCGCTTCCCCTCCTCCTGCTAGACCGCGGCTCCTGCCAGACCGCGCCTGCCAGACCGCGCCTGCCAGACCGCGCCTGCCAGACCGCGGCGCCTGCTAGGTCAGCAGCAGGGCCCCCACGGAGGCCGCGCAGCCGAGCACCGCCAGGACCGTCCCCGTCAGGACGAACTTGCGGATCGGGACGCGCACGTCCCACCTGCGGCACCACTCGAACCACAGCAGCGTGGCGAGCGACCCCCACGGTGTGATGACGGGCCCCACGTTCGTGCCGACGAGCAGGGAGAGAAGCTGGTCCTTGTTGGACGCCGGTACGGCCGACTCCCCCGCGACGTACGCCGGGAGGTTGTTGAGGACGTTCGACAGCCCCGCCCCGGAGAACGCCGCCCGCAGGGCCCCCACGGCGTCCCCGTCCTGGCCGACGAAGGCGCGCATCACGTCGTCCAGGCCGAACCGTTCGAGCGTGGGGACGACCAGGAACAGCCCGGTGACGAACACCAGGAGCTGCCACGGGACGAGGGCCGGGCGCAGCGCCGACCGGTCCCGCACGGCGAAGGCGGCGACGGCCACGACGGCGGCGACGGTCGCGGCGATGCCGAGCTGGACGCCGGTGTGCACCCCGGCGAGGATCGCGCCGATGAACAGCAGGCAGGCGGCCCCGGTGGCGGAGAACAGCACCCGGTCGCGGACGGGCACCGGCTCGGGCGGATCGTACACGTCCTCGCCGCGCATGCTCCGCCGCCAGTAGAACGCCCACAGCAGCGCCATGGTGACGGCCAGGACGGCCAGTTGCGGCAGCCACATGCGGGCCGCGAAGGCGCGGGTCTCCAGCGCCACCCGTTCGGCGGCGAGCAGGTTGGTCAGGTTGGACACCGGCAGCAGGAGGCTCGCGGTGTTGGCCAGCCACACGGTCGTCATGGCCAGCGGCAGGGTGGCGATCCGCGCGCGCGCCGCGAGCGCCAGCATGACCGGCGTCAGCAGCACGGCGGTCGTGTCGAGGTTGAGGAAGATCGTGGTGAGCGACGCGAACGCCACGCACAGCAGGAACAGCGCGGCGTAGTTGCCGCGCCCGGCCCGCGCCATCCGCTGCGCGATCGCGTCGAAGACCCCGGCCTCCTTGGTCAGCTCGGCCAGGACGATGACGCTGAAGAGGAAGAGGAGGAGCGGCGCGATCCGTCCGATACTGGCCCGCGCCGTGCCGGCGGGCAGCAGGCCGGTGGCGACGAACACGAGGCCCAGCGCGAGGACGCCGAGGCGGATCCAGTCGAGAACGCCCAGGGAGCCGGCGGCGCGGCGCAGGGTCTCCATCCGAGGCGGCACGGCCGCCATGATCCCATAACGCGCGCCCTGACCAAGATCCGAAGACGGCGCGGGCCGCTGCTTTCCCCGCCGCTCCGCGCGATACTGGCGGCATGACAACCCCCGGCGGCCGTACAGGGCAGGAGCGTCCGACCGACTTCTTCATCAGCTACTCCCCCGCCGACGAGCGGTGGGCGTCGTGGATCGCCTGGCAGCTGGAGGCCGCCGGCCACCGGACGATGATGCAGGCGTGGGACTTCGTGCCGGGGACCAACTTCATCGACTTCATGGACCGGGGCCTGTCGGAGGCCAAGGCCGTGGTGGCGGTGCTGTCGCGCAACTACCTGCGCTCCCGGTACGGGAGGCTGGAGTGGATGGCGGCGCTGCGCGCCGACCCCGACGACCCGGCCCGCAAGCTCGTCACGGTCCGGATCGAGGACTGCCCGATCGACGGCCTGCTCTCCACGATCACCTACGTGGACCTGGTGGGGATCGACGACCCGGACGAGGCGCGCGGGCTGCTGATGCGCCGCATCGCCGAGGCCCTCGCCGGCCATGCGCGCCCCCTGGACGGCCCGGGGTTCCCGGGCGGCGGCGCCCCGCCGCCGGAAGGCGCGGGCACGCCGCCGGGCCGCCTGGAGCGGCCTGAGGGCCCGCAGGAGCCGGCCGGGGAGCGTCCCGCCCGGCGGGCGCCCGCCGCCGCGCCGGCGTTCCCGGCCGCGGGCGGCGGCCACGAGGCCCGCGGGCATCTCAGCGTCCTGCACGTCTCGGGGCCCAGGTTCGGCCGGACGCTCGCCGAGCCGGGCGAGCCGACCACCGCGACCGAGCTGCAGGACCGCATCTGGAGCGACGTGACGCGCCTCGCCGACTCCGGCGTGCCGCGCCCCGACCTGCTGGTCGTCACCGGCAACATCACCCACTCGGGCAGCCGCAAGGAGTTCGCCGAGGCGCTGTCGTTCCTCACCAGCCTGCGGGCGCTGCTCGGGCTGGAGGCGCAGCGCGTCGTGGTCGTGCCGGGCACCCACGACGTCACCCGCGCCGCCTGCCAGGCGTACTTCTCCAGCTGCGAGGCCGACGACATCGAGCCGCAGCCGCCGTACTGGCCGAAGTGGCGGCACTACGCGGGCCTGTTCAAGGAGTTCTACCAGGGCATCGACGCGCTGATCTTCGACAGCGCGCAGCCGTGGACGCTGTTCCCCGTCCCCGACCTGCGGGTCGTGGTCGCCGGCCTCAACTCGACCCTGCCGCAGACCCACCGCGAGGAGGACCGCTACGGGCGCGTCGGCCGGGCCCAGGCCGCGTGGTTCAACGAGCGGCTGCGGCACTTCGAGGGCGAGGGGTGGCTCCGGCTGGCCGCCGTCGAGCACACGCCCATCGCCGGGGAGCCCGGCGCGCTGCGCGACCCCGAGACGGTGGAGACGCTGCTCGGCGCGCACGTCAACCTGTTCTTCCAGGGGACGGAGTCGGAGTTCGGGGCCGTCCCGCTGCTCGGCGGCGGGGTCCCGGCCGTCCCGGCGCTCGGGCCCGGCCGCCACCAGATCGTCGTCCTGCGCCGGGACGGCCTGGAGCGGTGGATCCCCGAGGACGCCGCCCGGCGCGGCCCCGAACGCCTCGAACGGTCCTGGCCGAACGCCGGCGGAACGTTCCCGGCGCCGCGCGCGGAGACCCCGCCCGCCCCGCCCGTCCCGGAGCTCGGGCCGGCCGGGAACGGCGCGGCCGACCCCGTCCCCGACCCCGCGTCCCGGCTCCTCGACCGGCTGACGGAGGCGTGCGAGACGCGGTTCGAGCGCGCGACCATCCGGCGGATCGTCCCGCCCGCCCGCGAGGGGGGCCGGTCCGACCCGCCGCACCTGCTGCTCACCCACCTGGAGGACGGCTTCGTCCGCCAGTACCGCATCGGCGCCCACGTCGGGCAGGTGACCGAGGCGGACGTGGACGCCTTCATCCGGCACGTCCACGCCGACGGCGCCGACCACGGGTCCGAGCTCGTGTACCTGGGGCCGGCGCCGTCCCGGTCCCTGCGCGAGGACGCGCTGCGGCGCGGCATCCGGGTGCGCAGCCTCACCGAGTTCCAGGGGCTGCTCGACCTGTCGGAGTACGTGGCGGCGCAGACGGCGCGGCTGTCGGCCGACGGGCTGTACCCGCCGTCCCTGTACGTCCCGCAGCGCTTCCAGGAGCTCGACCGCCTCCAGGCGCCGGAGGAGGGGGCGCGCCCGGCCGGGGACGTCCGCGAGGACGTCGTCGGCGAGATGCTGCGGCTGCTGGCCGCCGACCACGGGCGGTTCCTGCTGCTGCTGGGCGACTTCGGGCGCGGCAAGACGTTCGCGCTGCGCGAGCTGGCCCGCCGCATCCCCGCGGAGCTGCCGCACGTCGTCCCGATCCTGATCGAGCTGCGCGCGCTGGACAAGGCGCACTCGGTGGACGGCCTGGTCGCCGCGCACCTCGCCAACCACGGCGAGGAGCTGATCGACCTCAAGGCGTTCCACTACATGCTCCGCCAGGGCCGCATCGTCCTGCTCTTCGACGGGTTCGACGAGCTGGTGACGCGGATGACCTACGACCAGGCCGCCGACCACCTCGACACGCTGCTGCAGGCCGCCCGGGACAAGGCGAAGATCGTGGTGGCGAGCCGCACGCAGCACTTCAAGTCGCAGGCGCAGGTGCTGACCGCCCTCGGCGAGAAGGTCGGCGTGCTGCCGCACCGGCGCGTCCTCGGCCTGGAGGAGTTCGCGCCGCCGCAGGTCCGCTCCTACCTGGTGAACCGGTACGGGGACGAGGCGGCCGCCGAGGCGCGGCTCACCCTGCTCGCGGGCATCGAGGAGCTGCTCGCGCTGACGTCCAACCCGCGGATGCTGTCGTTCATCGCCGACCTGCCCGAGGACCGGCTGCGCGCGGTCGCGCAGGCCCGCCGCGCCGTGTCCCCCGCCGACCTGTACCACGAGATCCTGTCGTCCTGGCTGGCGTACGAGGCCGAGCGGGTCGGCGGCGCCGGCGGGCCGTCCGGGCTGAAGGCCGAGGACATGTGGCAGGCCGTGGGCACGCTCGCGCTGCGGCTGTGGGAGGGCAACGAGCAGTTCCTCAGCCTCGCCGAGATGGGGGACGTCGCCGACACCCTCACCGGCCTCGCCGGCGGCCGGATGTCGCCGCACCAGGTCACGCACGCCGTCGGCGCCGGGAGCCTGCTCGTCCGCACCGACGAGGGCCTGTTCGGGTTCATCCACGCCTCGGTGATGGAGTGGCTCGTCGCGCGGCACATCGCCGACGAGTTCGCGCGGGAGCCGGCGCCCGCCGCGCTCGGCCGCCGCGCCCTGACCCAGCTCACCGTCGACTTCCTGTGCGACCTCGCCGACACGCGCGCCTGCCAGGACTGGGCGGCGGGCGTCCTCGCCGACCCGGACGCCGGCGACCTGGCCCGCGCCAACGCCATCCGCGTCACGACCCGGCTGCGGACCCCGGCGCGCACCGACCTGCGCGGCGCCCGCCTCCAGGGCGAGGACCTGTCCTACCGCGACCTGCAGGAGGTCGACCTCACCGGCGCCGACCTCACCGACGCGCAGCTCGTCGGCGCGAACCTGTCGCGCGCGGTCCTGCGGGACGCCTCGCTCGCCGGGGCCCGCCTGGACGAGGCGCGCCTCACCGGGGCCGACCTGCGCGGCGCCGACCTGTCCCGGGCCCGGCTCGCCCGCGCCGACCTGCGGGACGTCGCCGTCGACGGCAGCCGCTGGACGCGCGCCGCGCTCGTCGACGCCGACCTCCCCGACCGGATCGCCGCCGCGCCCGAGCTGCGCGAGGCCGCGATCGCGCCGGGGCGCCCCATCGACATCCAGATCGCGCCGCCCGCGGTCGGCGTCCCCTACGGGTTCCACTTCCAGACCAGCCGCCTCCCGCAGCCGCTCGCCTACAGCCCCGGCGGGTCCGTCCTGGCCGTGGGCAGCGAGGACGGCGGCGTCCTCGTGTGCGACGCCGTCACGGGCACCCCGCTGCGCACCCTCCAGGGCCACACCGACCGCGCCTACGCGGTGGCGTTCGACTCCCGCGGCAACCTCCTGGCGAGCGGCTCGGCGGACGGGACCGTCCGGCTGTGGGACCTCGCCACCGGGCACGCGGCGCACACCCTCGCCGTCCACCCCGAGGGCGTGTGGCCGGTCGTCGTCGGCGGACGCGCACCGTCGGGCGCCGACCTCGTCGCGGCGGGCGCCGCCGACGGGACCGTCCGCGTCTGGGACACCGCGTCCGGCGCGCTCCTCCACGAGCTCTCCGGGCACACCGCGCCCGTCTACACCGCCGTGTTCGACCCCGCCGGCTCCCTCATGGTCACCGGCGACGCGGGCGGCACACTGCGCGTCTGGGACCTGGCCACGGGCGCGCTGCGGCGCGAGCTGACCGGGCACCGGGGCGCGGTGTTCCGCGCCGTCTTCCACCCGGACGGCTCCCTCCTCGCGGCCGGGGACGAGGCCGGCGTCGTCCGGCTCTGGGACATCCGCACCGGCGAGATCGGCCGGGAGCTCCTCGGCCACACCGGGCGCGTCTACGCCATCGCCTTCCACCCCGGCGGCGGGCTCCTCGTCACCGGCGACACCGACGGGTCCGTCCGCATCTGGGAGGGCGGCCGGCAGCGCAGCGTCCTGTCCGGCCACGGCGGCGGCATCTACCAGGCGACCTTCAGCCCGGACGGGGGCCGCCTCGCCACCGCCGACAGCGCCGGGTCGGTCCGGCTGTGGGACCCCGCGACCGGGCGGCAGCGCCTCGAACTCGCCGGGCACCGCGGCGCCGTGTGGCCGTTCGCGTTCCGCCCCGACGGCGCCCAGCTCGCCACCAGCAGCAACGACGGCACCGCCCGGCTGTGGGACGCCGAGACCGGGCAGTGTCGGGCGGTGCTGCGCGGCCACGGCCGCCGCGTCACCGGCGTCGCGTTCAGCCCGGACGGCGGCATGCTCGCCGCCAGCGGCAACGACGGCCTCGTCCGGCTCTGGGAGCCGCGCTCCGGCCGGATGATCCGGGAGCTGCGCGGCGTCGCCGACAACCTCACCTCCGCCGTGTTCAACACCCGCGACTCCCAGCTCGCCACCGCCACCAACGACGGCGGCGTCCACCTGTGGCAGGCCGGCACCGGGGCCTTCGAACGCGAGCTGAACGTCGAGACCGACCACGTGTGGGCGCAGGCGTTCGCGCCCGCCGGGGACGTCCTCGCCACCGCCAACGACGACGACACCGTCCGCCTCTGGTACTGGACGACCGGCCGCGAGATCGTCAACCTCGCCGACCACCGGGGCCGGGTCCGCTCCATCGACTTCCAGCCGGGCGGCGCGCTGCTCGCCACCGGCTGCGACGACGGCGTCGTCCGCCTCTGGCACCCCCGCACGGGCGAGCTCACCGCCGCGCTGCGGGGCCACACCGACCGCGTCTACCGGGTGGTGTTCTCACCGTCCGGCGAGAGCCTCGCCAGCGCGAGCAACGACGGCACCGTCCGCCTCTGGGACCCGTCCACCGGGGAGGCTCTGCACACCCTCACCGGACACGACGGCCGCCTCTGGACGACCGCGTTCCACCCGTCCGGGGCCATGCTCGCCAGCGCGGGCGACGACATGGTGGTGCGCCTCTGGAACCCGTCCAGCGGACGCCTCCTGCACACCCTCACCGGCCACACCCGCCGCGTCTGGTCGGCCGCGTTCAGCCCGGACGGCACGCTCCTCGCCACCGCGGGCGACGACGGCGCCGTCATCCTCTGGGACGTCGCCGACCGCGACGCCCCCGCCCGCCGCGCCACCCTCCTCGGCCTCGCCGAGGGCTGGGCCGCCCTGGCCCCCGACGGCCGCTACAAGTGGGAGGGCAACGCCACCGCCGAGTTCTGGTACGCCGTCGGCATGTGCCGCTTCGAACCGGGCGAACTGGACCCCTACCTCACCGAGGTCCACCGCCTCCCCCTCGACGCCCCGTTCTAGCGGGCGGCGCGGCGGGTGAGGGTCTCCCAGAGGGCGTCGACCTGGGCCTTCAGGTCGTCCAGGGTGCCGGAGTTGTCGATGACGTGGGTGGCGACGGCGCGGCGCTCGTCGCGGGACGCCTGGTTCGCCATGCGGGCGCGGGCGTCCTCCTCGGTCATGCCGCGGCGGGCGACCAGGCGGTCGAGTTGGGTCTCCTCGGGGGCGTCCACGACGACGACCTCGTCGTACATGGGGGCGAGGCCGTTCTCCGCCAGCAGGGGGACGTCGTAGACGACGACCGCGCCGGCGGGGGCGGCGTCCATCAGCTCCTGCATCCGCTCGCCGACGAGGGGGTGGACGATCGCGTTGAGCGCCGCGAGCCGGCCGGCGTCGGCGAACACGATCCTGCCGACCTTCTCCCGGTCCAGGGCGCCGTCCGGCAGGAGCACGTCCTCGCCGAACTCCGCCACGACGGCGGCGAGACCGGGGGTGCCCGGCTCCACGACCTCACGGGCGATCTTGTCGGCGTCGATGACCACCGCGCCGCGCTCGCTCAGCCGCGCGGACACCTCGCTCTTGCCCGACCCGATACCGCCGGTGAGTCCCACTTTCAGCACGGGGCTCACCCTAACGGCTACCCGGTTCCGGCCGGGACGAGGGGTTTGCGCATGTGCACGAGGGTGAGGTGCGCGGCGACGCGCTCGCGGTGGGTCTCGCTGTAGCCGAGGCGGCGGTACAGGCGCAGGTTCGACTCGCTGAGATGCCCGGTGAACAGCACGCAGGCGTCCACCCGCCCGGCGACCTCGGCCTCCAGCTCCGCCAGCAGGCGCCGCCCGATGCCGCGGCCCTGCAGGTCGGGGACGACGACGAGCCGCCCCACCAGGCACGTGTGGTCGCTGAACTGGGCGCGGACCGCGCCGACGAGGCGGCCGTCCCGCACCGCCTTCAGCACCACCGCGTCCGTCTCCAGCACCTTGCGCAATTGCTCGACCGACTCGACCAGCGGCGGGAGGAACGGGTCGCCGTACAGCTGCGCCTCCGCCACGTAGGCGGCGCGCTGGACGGTCGTCAGCTCCCCCGCGTCCGCGGGGCCCGCCCGCTCGATCACGACCGGCGGTTCGCTCATCGCCGTTCCCTCCGGTCCGCTCCCGTCGCCGCGGGCGGGCCGCCCGCGGTCCCGGGTCCGCCGCGTCATGCGCACGACCCTAGCGCCGGACGGCCGCCGGGGCCGCTCACCGCCCGATCCGGACGGTCACCGCGACCGGATAGTGGTCGGACGCCGCCGACTTCGGCACCTCGTAGTCGGTGACCAGGATGCCGTCCGACCCGAAGATCCAGTCGTGCGTGGAGCCGTCGGGCCGGGTCGGGTACGGCTCGCCGCCGAGCGCGGCGCTGCGCAGGTCCGTGCCGTCGGTCATCGCGGCCAGCTCCGGGCTGCCCGCGTCGGTGTTGAAGTCGCCGCCGATGATCGTGCGGGGCGCGCCGCCCCAGGCCCGCAGCAGCGCCGCGATCTCCCGGGACCGCTCGTCGGCCTGGTCGTCGCCGCCCTCCAGGTGCGTCGACCACACGTCCATCGTGCTCTTCCCGACGGAGAGCCGCGCCCACACGTACCCGCGGATCTGCGACCAGTCGCCGCGCGGCATCCGGCCCGTGCCGGAACTGCGCACCGGCAGCGACGTCAGGATCGCGTTCCCGAACTGGCCGTCGGCGGCCGGGCCCCAGATCAGCTTCATGCCGAGCCGGCGCGACAGCCACACGCCGACGTCGGTGGTCCCGGACGTCAGCGCGCCGCGGCCCGCCTCCTGCAGCAGGACGACCTGGGCCCGCTGCCCCTCGATGACGCGGGCGATGCCCTCCGGGTCGAGCTGCCCGGACTGGTCGACGGCGTCGTGGATGTTGTAGCTGAGGACCCGCACATGGCCGGCGCCGGCCGCCGCGGGCCGCGCCTCCCCGTCCGGTGCCGCCACGGTGAACACCAGCGTGCCGGCGAGGAGCACCAGGGCGGCGGCGCCCGCGGTGAGGGCGCGCAGCGGGGCGCGGGCGGGCAGCGGCCCGCCGCGGGCCGCGGCGAACGCCGCGAGCGCGCCGAGCAGGATCCCGGCGAGGCCGGGCAGCAGATTGTTCGGGAACGGCAGCGGCGACACCGCGCTGACCTGGTACGGGACCAGGATCGCGGCGATCAGCAGGCCGCCGAGCGCGGCCCCGGCGTCGATCCGCCAGACCGGCCCGCCGGTCCCGGCGCGGCGCAGCGGCGCCCGCACCGCCACGGCCAGCAGCCACGCCGCCATCACCTGGCCGACGATGACGACGGGCACGACCTCGATGCCGGAGACCGCGTACGTCCCGGCGACGGCGCCGGTGCCGACGCCGAGGACCGTCCCGCCGAGCACGCACAGGCCGCCCGGCACCGCGCGCACCGCGAGCCCGGACGCGAGGAACGCCAGCGCACAGCCCTGCCCGATCACGATCGTGACGTGCGCGCCGGTCAGCGACTGCCAGCCGGACGACGCGACGAACGCGGGGCTGGACAGCACGAGGATCTCCAGCGCGAGGAACGGCCCGAGCGCGGCGGCGCCCAGCGCGTCCCGCCACGACACCCCGGGGGCGCTGACGGGCCCGGAGGCCAGCTCGCGGTAGAGGGCGGCGGCGCCCACGGCGACGAACGCCAGGCAGGCCAGCCAGGGGCCGGCGCCGTCCCGCCACACCGGGTCCCAGGTGGCGAAGCACATCCGCACCGCGCCGTCGATGGACAGGCCCGCGATCACCGCGGTGGCGAACCCGACGCCGGACAGGCCGCGGGCGCCCTCGAACAGCGCCGCGACGGCGATCATGCCGATCGCGGTGCCGGCGAACGCCAGCCAGGTCCGCGGGTCGATGGCCTGCGCGAGCAGCCGGACGGCGAACAGCCCGCCGACGCCGGCGAGCAGCAGCCCGCGCGGGCCGGCCGCGCGGCGGATCAGCGGGGCGGCGAACCCCGCGAGGTAGATGAGCAGCACGCCGACCGCGGCGAGCGCGGTGCCCGTCTGGTCGGCGAAGTGGTCGAGCTGCGGCAGCGAGAACCGCAGGGTCTGCGCGAGCACCGCGACCGTGACCGCGATCAGCGCGAGCCGTGCGGGGCCCTGCGGGACGATCGAGGGGCCGGCCTCGGCGGGGCCGCCGGTCCTGGTGCCGGCGGAGGCGCCGGCGTCTGTGCTGGCCAATTGAACGAGTGCTCCCGGGGACGAGCGGACCTTCGGGGGGTGGGGCGACGGCGCCGCGGCGCACGGGCCCCCGCCATCGTGACGCAAGCGAAGCACGGCCGGAGGCCGATCCAGAAGATCGTTCTCCGGCCGTGTTCGTGTTGTTCACCGTCCGGCCGCGCGGGCCGCCGCGGCGGCACCGTGCGGACGGCGGGTGCGCGCCATCGGCGCGCGGTCACCGGCCTCCGCTCCCCCGGCGGCCGGACGGGCCGTCCGCCGGGGAAGGGACGCGGCTCACTGACCGCCGGAGAGCTTCTCCCGCAGCGCGGCGAGCGCCTCGTCGGTGGCGAGGGCGCCACCGCCGGACTCGCTCTCGCCGCCGCCGGAGTAGGAGGTCTCGCCGCCGCCGCCGGTGCTGCTGCTCGCGGGCGTGGTGTCGGCCTCCGCCTCGGCCTTGCGGGCCTCCTCGATCTGCTTGCGGTGGGCGTCGAAGCGGGTACGGGCCTCGGCGTACTGCCGCTCCCAGGTCTCCCGCTGCTCGTCGAAGCCCTCCAGCCACTCGCCGGTGTCGGCGTCGAAGCCCTCGGGGTACTTGTAGTTCCCCTGGTCGTCGTACTCGGCGGGCATGCCGTACAGCGTGGGGTCGAAGTCCTCTTCCTCCATGCTGGCGGCGCCCTCGTTGGCCTGCTTCAGCGAGAGGCTGATGCGGCGCCGGTCGAGGTCGATGTCGATGATCTTCACGAAGATCTCGTCGCCGACCTGGACGACCTGCTCGGGGATCTCCACGTGGCGCTCGGCCAGCTCGGAGATGTGCACCAGGCCCTCGATGCCCTCCTCGACCCGGACGAACGCGCCGAACGGCACCAGCTTGGTGACGCGGCCCGGCACGACCTGGCCGATCTGGTGGGTGCGGGCGAACTGCTGCCAGGGGTCTTCCTGCGTGGCCTTGAGCGACAGGGAGACGCGCTCGCGCTCCATGTCGACGTCCAGGACCTCGACCGTGACCTCCTGGCCGACCTCGACGACCTCGGACGGGTGGTCGATGTGCTTCCAGGACAGCTCGGAGACGTGCACCAGGCCGTCGACCCCGCCGAGGTCGACGAACGCGCCGAAGTTGACGATGCTCGACACGACGCCCTTGCGGACCTGGCCCTTCTGCAGGGTGTTGAGGAAGGTCTGGCGGACCTCGCTCTGCGTCTGCTCCAGCCAGGCGCGGCGGGACAGGACCACGTTGTTGCGGTTCTTGTCCAGCTCGATGATCTTCGCCTCGAGCTCGCGGCCGACGTACGGCTGCAGGTCGCGCACGCGGCGCATCTCGACCAGCGACGCGGGCAGGAAGCCGCGCAGGCCGATGTCGAGGATGAGACCGCCCTTGACGACCTCGATGACCGTGCCGGTGACGATGCCGTCCTCGTCCTTGATCTTCTCGATCGTGCCCCAGGCGCGCTCGTACTGGGCGCGCTTCTTGGACAGGATCAGGCGGCCTTCCTTGTCCTCCTTCTGGAGGACGAGGGCCTCGACGTGGTCTCCGACGGTGACGACCTCGTTGGGGTCGACGTCGTGCTTGATGGAGAGCTCGCGCGAGGGGATGACGCCCTCGGTCTTGTAGCCGATGTCGAGGAGGACCTCGTCACGATCGACCTTGACGACAGTGCCTTCGACAATGTCGCCGTCGTTGAAGTACTTGATGGTCTCATCGATCGCCGCGAGGAAGGCTTCCTCGGACCCGATGTCGTTGACCGCTACCTGCGGGGTGGTCGAGGTGGCCTCGGTGCTGCTCGTCATGTGTCGGCTGGCTCCGGTACGGACATGGAAGTCGTATGGGTTGTGCGCGGAGGGCCGTTATCCGCCCTGCCGAAGACCGGAATGGGACGCGAACCGTGCCGCGTCAGTGAACCGAACCGTTGTCGCCGACCTGACCGAGCGCGAGCCTGCTCCGTCCGAAGCGCGCGCAGGCCCACAGCGCAGCGATCAGGATATGGGACCGATCTCGCGTGGTCAATCCGCCCGGGGCGGCGATGATCAGTACGTCCGCGCACGGGCCCTGTACTCCTTGGCGATCCGGTCCTCGGCGGTCTTCGGAAACGTCACGGTGTTCGGGTCCCCGTCAGATGTGTACCGCTCATCGGGGTTCTTGTCCAGATACTCCAGCCACGCGGTGGAGCAGTACTTCGTGCAGTCGTTCTCCTTGATCTTGCCCTCGGACCGGACGCGGTCGATCTTCCACCGGTCGAAGTCGCCGTCGAACGGGGAGAGCGACGGCCGCCAGCCCGCGAGGAACATGCCCTGGAAGGTGTACCGCCCGTCCTGCTTCCCGGCCCACTTCGCCTTCTTCGGGACGGACCCGAACGGGAACGCGAACGTCGTGGTGTGCGCCCCGGTGAGCTTGACGATGCGGTCCTCCATGTCACCGATCTCCTTGCGCACGCCCTTCTCGGACATGCCGGCCAGGTTCGGGTGCGTCACGGTGTGGTTGCCGATCTCGAAGCCGTGCTGCCGGAGCCATCCGAGCCCGGCGGCGGCCTGCGCGTCGTCCATCCCGAACAGCTCCTTGTTCAGGTAGAACGTCGCGACCGGCCGGAACCCGGGGTTCTCCCGCGCCACCTGCTCGATGATCGCGACCGCGGTGTCGGGCTTGGGGTTGCCCTGCGCGTCCAAGCCGAAATGGCCGGGCGTGCTGTCGTCGAACGTCAGCACCACCGGATGCCTGCCCGCCGGGACGTTGAACCGCCCGCCGACGAACTCCGCCGCCGTGACCGGGGAGTAGCCGTCCTTGGCGAGCCCCGTCAGCTCGTCGTACAGCTCCTTGGTCGACCGGTCCAGCGACATCTCGGGCTTCTTCAGGATGCGGTGGTACATCAGCACCGGCACCTGCCCCAGCTCGTTGGCCTTGACGGCCACGGCCCCGGCCGCCGCCGCGGCGATCGGCACGGACGCCGACGCGGACGCACTCGCCGCCCCGGACCCGCCCGGCGCGGGCGGCCGCCCCGCCTTCGCGGCCTGCGCCGTCGGCGTCGCCCCGGACGTCGCTCCGGCCCGCTCGGCCGCCTTCCCCTCGTCCCGCCCCCGCCGTTCCCCGGGCAACGTCAGCCCGAGCACCACGGCACAGACGATCACAACTCCAGCGATCTTGTGAAGGAGAGGCACGATACCCCCGCCGGTAGACCCGAACAGGACCAGGGGGACAGCGTACGACCCCCCGGACATCTACGGACACCAACCGGCGTACCCGCATGATCCCCACGCACCCCCCGCGCCCGCCCCGCATCAACCAAAGAGCGCATTACCGTTCCAAGCCCGCCCGTCCCAACAACCAGAACCCAGAACAAACCCATCCACCTGAGAGCGACAACGGCCCGCGTCGCGGCAAGGCGCGCACGAGCGGAAGCCGGCCGCTCAGCACCACGTGGAGAGCTGAGGAGAACGTCCTTGACCTCCGCCCGCACCGACCGACACGTTGCGATCGCGCAGCGAGCCGCCAGGCGAGCCGGAGCGATGCAGCGATCGCCGTTTTGCCTGTGGAAGGAAGGCGCGCCCAGCGCCTGACGCCGAAGGCAAGACAAACAAGCTAGTGCGCCGCGTCTTGCCAGGTCCTTCCCGTGCCCATGGAGACGCTCAGGGGGGCTCGTAGTTCGTAGGCGCCGGCCATCTGTGTGCTGACGAGGGTCTTCAGGGCGTCGAGTTCTCCGGGGGCGACTTCGAAGACCAGTTCGTCGTGGACCTGGAGGAGCATGCGGGACGTGAGGCCGGCGTCGCGGAGGGCGCGGTCGACGTTGAGGCTGGCGACCTTGATGATGTCGGCGGCGGAGCCCTGGATGGGGGCGTTGAGGGCCATGCGCTCGGCCATCTCGCGGCGCTGGCGGTTGTCGGAGTTGAGGTCGGGCAGGTAGCGGCGGCGGCCGAGGATCGTCTCGGTGTAGCCGTCCTGGCGGGCCTTGGCGACGATGTCGCGCAGGTAGTCGCGGACGCCGCCGAACTGCTCGAAGTACTCCTCCATGAGGCCGCGGGCCTCGTCGGGGGAGATCCGGAGCTGCTGGGAGAGGCCGTAGGCGGACAGGCCGTAGGCGAGGCCGTAGTTCATGGCCTTGATGCGGGCGCGCAGCTCGGAGTCGATCTGCTCGGGCGGGAGGCCGAAGACGCGGGACGCGGTGATGGTGTGGAAGTCGGCGCCGGAGCCGAACGCCTCCAGGAGGGCGTCGTCCTCGGAGAGGTGCGCCATGATGCGCAGCTCGATCTGCGAGTAGTCGGCGGTGAGGAGGGACTCGTAGGGCTCGCCGACGACGAAGGCCTCGCGGATCTGGCGGCCCTCGGCGGTGCGGATCGGGATGTTCTGCAGGTTCGGGTCGGTGGACGAGAGCCGGCCGGTCGCGGCGATCATCTGGTTGAACGTGGTGTGGATGCGGCCGGCGTCGTCGAGCATCGGGATGAGCGAGTCGACGATGCTCTTGAGCTTGGCGACCTCGCGCCAGCGCAGGATGTGCTCCAGGACGGGGTGGCCGTCCTTCTCCAGGAGGGTGGTGAGGGCCTCGGAGTCGGTGGTGTAGCCCGTCTTGGTGCGCTTGGTCTTGGGGAGGTTCAGTTCGTCGAACAGGACCTGCTGGACCTGTTTGGGCGACCCCAGGTTGAACTCGCGGCCGACGGCGTTGTGGGCCTGCTGCTCCTGCTCCTTGACCTGGCCGCCGAGGGAGGCCGAGAGGTGCGCGAGGTGGTCGGCGTCGACGGCGATGCCCGCGCGCTCCATGTCGGCGAGGACGCCGACGAGGGGCAGCTCCACCTCGTGCAGGAGGCGTGTGGCGCCGCGCTTCTCGAGGTCCTTGTCGAGGATGTCGGCCAGTTCGGTGACGGCGCGGGCGCGGACGGCGAGGGCCTCGGCCGCCTCCTCCTCGCCGGAGCCGTCCAGGGTGAGCTGGCCCGTGTCCTCGGTCTCGCTGCGCAGCTCGCGGTGCAGGTAGCGCAGGACGAGGTCGGCGAGGTCGAACGTCCGCTGCCCGGGGAGCGCGAGGTACGCGGCCAGCGCGGTGTCGCTGGTGAGGCCGGCGAGCGCCATGCCGCGGGCGGCCAGCGCCAGCATCGGGCCCTTGGCCTCGTGGATCGCCTTGGGGCGCGCCGGGTCGGCGAGGTAGGCGGCGAGGGCGCGCTCGTCGTCCTCGATGAGCTCGGCGGGGTCGAGGCTGACGGCCGGGCCCTTCTTGGACGCGAGGGCCAGCGCGGTGATCTCGCCGGTGCCGCGCCCCCAGGTGCCGGTGACGGCGATGCCGAGGCGGTCGCCGCCGTTGGCGTCCAGCCAGGCGCCGAGGGCGCCGGGCTCCAGCGCTTCGAGGTCGACCTCGAAGCCCTCGTCGGCCTCGGGCTCGGCCGCCGACAGCGACGCGTACAGGCGCTCGCGCAGGACGCGGAACTGCAGCGAGTCGAAGAGGGTGTGGATCTCGTCGCGGTCCCACTGGCCCATGGTGAGCTGCGGCGGCGTCAGCTCCAGGCCGACCTCGGTGTCGAGCTTGTTGAGCTGCTGGTTGCGCAGCACCCCGGCGAGGTGCTCGCGCAGGTTGTCGCCGGCCTTGCCCTTGATCTCGTCGACGCGGGCGACGAGGGCGTCGAGGTCGCCGTACTTGGTGAGCCACTTCGCGGCGGTCTTCGGGCCGACGCCGGGCACGCCGGGCAGGTTGTCGCTGCTCTCCCCGACCAGGGCGGCCAGCTCGCGGTAGCGCTCGGGCGGGACGCCGTACTTGGCCTCGACGGCGGCAGGGTCCATGCGGGCGAGCTCGGACACGCCGCGGACCGGGTACAGGACGGTGACGTGCTCGTCGACGAGCTGGAACGCGTCCCGGTCGCCGGTGACGACCAGGGTGTCGAGGCCGGCGGCGGTGGCCTGCACGGACAGCGTGGCGATGATGTCGTCGGCCTCGTAGCCGGCGACCGACAGCCGCGGGACGCGCAGCGCGTCCAGGACCTCGAAGATCAGGCTGACCTGGCTGCGGAACTCGTCGGGGGTCTTCTGCCGGCCGGCCTTGTACTCCACGTACTGCTCGTGCCGGAACGTCGGCTCCGAGCGGTCGAACGCCACCGCGATGTGGGACGGCTGCTCGTCGCGCAGCACGTTGATGAGCATCGAGGTGAAGCCGTACACGGCGTTGGTCGGCTGCCCGTCGGTGGTGGAGAAGTTCTCCACCGGCAGGGCGAAGAACGCCCGGTAGGCGAGGGAATGCCCGTCGAGCAGGAGAAGCCGGTCGCGCTTGTCAGGGGTCGCTGGTGTCGTCGCCACACCAGGACTCTAGTCTGCGCGTACGACAGTTGTGTGGAGGCGTAAGTGACTGACACCGGCGGGATGTCCCCGCAGGAAGTGGCCGCGAAGATCAGTTCCGGCGAGGAGTTCGACGGGCACGGCGACCTGGCGAAGCGGATGGGCGTCGAGTACCTGGAGGTGTCGGCCGAGCGCGTCGTGGGGCGGATGCCGGTCAAGGGCAACACCCAGCCGTACGGTCTGCTGCACGGCGGCGCGTCCTGCGTGCTGGCCGAGACGCTCGGCTCCACCGGATCGGCGCTGCACGCGGGTCCGGACCGGGTCGCCGTCGGCATCGAGATCAACGCCACCCACCACCGGTCGGCGACCGAGGGGTACGTGACGGGCGTGGCGACCCGCGCGCACGGCGGGCGCACCCTCGCCACCTACGACATCGTGATCACCGATGACGAGGGCCGGCGGGTCTGCACCGCCCGGCTCACCTGCATGCTGCGGGACGCTCCCCCCGGCGCCTGACCCAGCGCCCGGCGCGGCGTGATCCGCGCTTTCTTTGCGATGCGCGGCCCGGGGTCTGTAGCGTGGATCGGAACGGCCCGGGATCACCGAGTAGACAACGTACGCGCCCGGGGAAGGTTCGTACGGCCCCAAAGGTGATCCCGGGTCAACGCATGTCCGGGGACGGGCGGCTCCCCTGTTCGACACCGGTATGGGTCCGTCACCGGTTGCGGTTGGGTTGCGAAACGAGATCGCGGGGTTCAGCGCGTCCCCAATCGGCCGTACGTTCCGGATCATGCGCCTCCATCACCCGCGCACCCGCCCGGCCGCCGCCCCGCGACTCGCCGCCGCCCTGGGCCTCGCCGCCGCCCTCCTGCTCGCGGGCTGCTCCGGCGGCGGCTCCGGCGGGGCCGCATCGCTCCCCACCTACAAGATCCCCGCCGAGAAGGCCCGGGAGGGCGAGGCCGTCCCCGAGGGCAAGACCGGGCAGAGCGCCGACATGCGCTTCACCGTCGTCGGCTTCAGCGACGCCATGACCGACGTCATGGGCACCCACGCCGCGATGGACGCGAAGGGCGCGTTCACCCGCGTCCGCGTCCTCGCCGTCAACACCGGCCGCGACATCCAGGTCTTCGACACCTGGAAGCAGCGCCTCGTCACCACCGACGGCCGGGCCCACTCCCCCGACGTCAACGCCACGATGATCAAACGGCAGCCGGAGCGGCTGTCGGTCGGAGCGGCCATGCGGGTCGAGTTCGACCTGTGGTTCGACATACCGCGCGGCACCAGGACGAAGGCGATCCGCCTCTACGGGTCTCCGCCGGTCGGCGCCGTGAGCGACCCCGCCCCCGCCGAGATCGCGCTCCCCTGATCGCGCCCACCTGATCGCGCCCCCGGACGCGGAAGCGCCCGCCGGGACCGGACGTACCGGGCCCGGCGGGCGCGCGCCGCGAAACGGGTGTCCCTACTTGGCCTCTCCCGCGTCGTCCGCGGACTCGGCCGCCCCGGAGGCGTCGGCCGCCCCGGCCGGCTCGGCCCGCTCGGGGGACGCGGCCGGCTCGCCGGACGCCGCCTCCGGCTCGGCCGCCGCGCCCAGGTCGCCGCCCAGGTAGGCCGCGCGGACCTGCGGGTCGTCGAGCAGCTCGCTCGCCGGCGCCGCCTTCACCACGCGGCCCGTCTCCAGGACGTACGCGCGGTGCGCGATCTGCAGCGCCTGCTGGGCGTTCTGCTCCACCAGCAGCACCGTCGTGCCGCGCCGGTTGATCTCCTGGATGATCGAGAAGATCTGCTGCACCAGCATCGGCGCGAGCCCCATGGACGGCTCGTCCAGCAGCAGCACCTTCGGCCTGGCCATCAGCGCGCGCCCGATCGCGAGCATCTGCTGCTCGCCGCCGGACATCGTGCCGCCCGCCTGCGACTTGCGCTCGGCCAGCCGCGGGAACAGCTCGTAGGCCTCCGCCAGCTCCTTGGAGGAGTCGTCCTTGCGGGCGTAGGCGCCCATCAGGAGGTTCTCCTCCACGGTCATCCCGGGGAAGATCCCGCGCCCTTCGGGCGCCTGCCCGATCCCGGCCGAGACGCGCTTGTGGCCCGCCAGCCGGCTGATGTCGCGGCCGTCGAACCGGATCGAGCCGGACGTCAGGTTCCGCAGACCCGAGATCGTCTTCAGCGTCGTCGTCTTCCCGGCGCCGTTCGCGCCGATCAGCGTGACGATCTCGCCCTCGTTCACGGACACCGAGATGCCCTTGAGCGCCGCGATCTTTCCGTAGTGGACGTGGATGTCCTCGATCTCAAGAAGCATCGGCAGGAGCCCCCAGATACGCCTCGATCACGCGCGGGTCGTTCTGCACCTCGGCCGGCAGGCCGTCGGCGATCTTCTGCCCGAAGTCCAGCACCGCGACCCGGTCGCTGATCCCCATCACGAGGCTCATGTCGTGCTCGATGAGCAGGACGGTCACCCCGGTGTCGCGGATCCTGCGGATCAGGTCCTGCAGGGCGACCTTCTCCGCCGGGTTCATGCCCGCCGCCGGCTCGTCCAGCAGCAGCAGCTTCGGGTTCGTGCCCAGCGCCCGCGCGATCTCCAGGCGCCGCTGGTCGCCGTACGGGAGGTTCTTCGCGGCCTCCTCGGCCCGGTGCGAGACCCCCACCAGCTCCAGCAGCTCGCGGGCCCGCTCCCGGCCCTGCCGCTCCTCGCGGTGGAACCACGGCAGCCCGAGCGCGGCGCCGGCGAGACCGGTCCGGTGGTGGGCGTCCGTGCCCACCAGGACGTTCTCCAGCGCGGTCATGTTGTGGAACAGCCGCACGTTCTGGAACGTCCGGGCGACGCCGAGCTTCGTCACGACATAGCGCTTCTTGCCGTCGATGCGCTTGCCGTCGAACACGACCGCGCCCTCGGTGGGCCGGTAGACGCCGGTGGTCACGTTGAACACCGTCGTCTTGCCCGCGCCGTTCGGGCCGATCAACGCGAAGATCTCGCCCTCGCGGATCGTGATGTTCACCTTGTTGAGCGCCACGACGCCGCCGAAGCGCATCACGACGTCCTGGAGCTCCAGGACCGGCTTGCGCTCGTCCGTCCCGCTCACTTGCCCACCTCCGCGGTCTCGGACTGGCCGGGGCCGGCGACCTCGGCGCCCATGCTGCCCATGCCGCCGGTGCCCTCCGCCAGTTCGGCCTTGCGCCGCCGCGACGGCCACAGCCCCTCCGGACGGAAGATCATCATCAGCACGAGCGCGCCGCCGAAGATCAGCATGCGGTACTCGTCCAGGAACCGGAACCGCTCGGGCAGCCACGCCACCACGAACGCGCCCAGGATCGCCCCGGGGATGTTCCCCGAGCCGCCCAGCACGACCGCCGCCAGGATCAGCGCCGACACGATGAACTCGAAGTTCGCCGGCAGGATCGACGTCTGCTTCGCGGCGAACACGACGCCGCCGCTGCCGCCGATGGCCGCGCCGATCGCGAACGCCGCCAGCTTGAACTTGAACGTCGGGACGCCCATGAGCTCGGCCGCGTCCTCGTCCTCGCGGATCGACGCCCAGGCCCGCCCGACGCGCGAGGCGTCCAGCCGCCGGACGAAGATGATCGCGACGATGATGAACGCGAGCAGCAGGTAGTAGTACGGCCGCGTGTCCAGCAGCCCGTACTTCAGCGGCTGCACGCCGAGGATCTCGAACTCCGACAGGCTCGGCGGGTGCGGGATCCCCTGCACGCCGCGCGGGCCGTTCACGAACGAGCTGTTGTTCGCGGTCCGCTTGACGATCTCACCGAAGCCGAGCGTCACGATCGCCAGGTAGTCGCCGCGCAGCCGCAGCGTCGGGGCCCCCAGGATCACGCCCGCCAGCGCCGAGAACAGGATCGCCAGGACGAGCGTCTCCCAGAAGCTCCAGTGGTACCGGACGGCGAAGATCGCGATGGTGTAGCCGCCGACCGCGTAGAACGCGACGTAGCCGAGGTCGAGCAGGCCGGCCATGCCGACCACGACGTTCAGGCCGAGCGCCAGCAGCACGTAGATGGCGATCTGGTCGCTGAGCATCGACGGCCAGCTCGCGCCGCTCGGCGCCATGAAGCTGCCGATCGACTCGCTCGGCAGGAAGATCGCGCCGACGATGAGCAGGAGGTACACGATCCAGCGCTGCCAGCCGGGGGCGCCCGCCCACCAGTTCCGCAGCGGGTCGAGGGAGAGGCCGGGGCCGCGCCGGCCCGCCTTGCCGTTGGTCGTCTTCGTGAGGTTCATGCGCGCGCCTGCTGGAGGGACTCACCGAGGATGCCGGTGGGACGGAACATCAGGACCAGGATCAGCACGGTGAACGCGACGACGTCCCGCCACTGCGAGCCGAACAGGCTCGAACCGTACATCTCGAGCAGCCCGAGCACGAAACCGCCGGCCAGGGCGCCGCGGATGTTGCCGATCCCGCCGAGGACCGCCGCCGTGAACGCCTTGATGCCGAGCAGGAAGCCGACGAAGTAGTTCGTCTGCTCGAAGCGCAGGAAGTACAGCGCCGCCGCGACGCCGGCCATGACGCCGCCGACCATGAACGTCACCGACACGACGCGGTCGATGTTGACGCCCATGAGCACGGCCGTCTCCGGGTCCTGCGCGGTCGAGCGGATGCCGCGGCCGAGCTTGGTCCGGTTCACGAACTGGTCGAGCGCCACCATCATCAGCACCGCTCCGATGAAGATGATCAGCTTGTCGTTGCTGATCTGGATCGGGCCGTAGTCCACCACGTTCGTGAGCTGCTTGAAGTGCTCGTCGACGGGAAGCCGGCCGCCCTCCTCCGAGGTCCCGAACACCCGGTGCACGACCACCGTCGCGAACAGCTGCTGGATGAAGATCGACGCCCCGATGGCCGAGATCAGCGCGGCCAGCCGGGACGCGCCCCTCTTTCGGAGCGGCCGGTACGCCGTCACCTCGAGGAGCATCGCGCTGCCGGCGGTGACCACGCCGGCCACCACCGCGGTCAGCGCCACCACCCCCACCAGGGCGAACCCGCCCGCGGTGGACACGCCGAGCGTGCGCACGGTCCACAGGGCCGCGAACGTGCCGACCATGAACAGGTCGGCGTGCGCGAAGTTGATCAGCCTCAGCACGCCGTAGACCATCGTGTAGCCCAGCGCCAGCAGCGCGTAGATCGCGCCGAGGGCCAGACCGTCGATGGTCGACGGCCAGAATTGATTGATGAAGTCGTCGAGCACCTTTGGTCGCCTTAATCAGAGAAGGAGCGGGAGCGCTGTAGCGCTCCCGCTCCCGCGCCATCAGGGGGTCTCGGCAGGGGCGCTTGTGACGCCTAGGAGACCTTCGCCTCGCCGCTCTTGCCGAGCAGCGGAAGCTGGTTGTCCTTCACCTCGTAGACGTAGATGTCCTCGGTGGCGAGCTCGCCGTTGTCGGCGAACTTGATCTGCTTGCCCACGCCCTGGACGTCGATGGACTTGAGGTACTCGTTGATGTCCTCGGGCTTGGTCTTGCCGGCCTTGACCGCCTCGATGAACGCGGTGGCCGCGTCGAAGCCCTCGGTCGAGTAGATCGCGACGTCCGAGCCGAACTTCGCCTTGTAGTCGTCGGCGAACTTCTTGGCCTTCGGGTTGGTCTTGCCGGTCGGGTCGATGAGGCAGCCGCAGCTGATCAGCGTGCCCTGGGCGTTCTTCTGGCCGGTGCCCTCGATCAGGCCGGTGGCCAGCGAGCCGTCGCCGGACATCATCTTGCCCTTGTAGCCGCCCTCGCGCAGCTGCTTGAACAGCCGGCCCGCGACCGCGTAGTAGCCGCCGAAGTAGACGAAGTCGGGCTTGAACTCGTTGATCTTGTTGACCGTCGAGGAGTAGTCGGTGCCCTTGTCGTCGACCGCGTCGTTCTGGGTCTGCGCGCCCTTGGCCTTCACGGCCTTCTCGATGGCGTCCGCGAGGCCCTTGCCGTAGTCCTGGTTGTCGGAGACCAGGAAGACCTTCTTGGCGCCCGAGTTCATCACGAACTCGGCCACGCCGGAGCTCTGCGCCGCGTCGTCGGCCACCACGCGGTGCCAGAACTTCCAGCTCTTCTCGCCCAGCGTGATGTTCGTCGCCGACGGCGACACGCTCGGGATCTTGGCCTCTTCCAGGATCGGGCCGACGCTCTGCGACTCGCCCGAGAACGCCGGGCCGACCAGGCCGGCGATCTTGTCGTTCTTGACCGCGCCGAGCGCCAGCGACGTCGCCTGCTCCGGCTTGCCCTGGCTGTCATAGGTCTTGAGCTTGATCTTGACCTTGGGGTTCGTGGCGTTGTACTGCTCGATCGCCAGCTGCGCGCCCTGCTTGGGCGGGATCACCAGGCCCGAGTTCTCACCGGTCAGGTCGCCCATGAACCCGATCGTGACCTCGTTGCCGCTGCCACCGGAATCGCTATCGTCGCCACCACATGCCACGGCGCTGAGCGCGAGCGCCGCGCTCACCGCCACCGCGCCGGTGATCCTCATCTTGTTGCGCCGCAAGGTGCCCAACCTTTCCATCCGGATCCGGGAGGGGATCGGGTACGAGACATGCCCCGACGCCGAACCTTGGGACAAGGAAAACGGTCAGTCGGGGATCAGCTATGTCGTACACCGTCGACCCACCTCAGAACAGGCCCCCCCGATCGAAGGGTTACTCGTTCGTTACTCCCCTGTGCCCATCCGACACCCGGCATTGCCTGGGATGATTACGGAGAGTGACGACACTGGGCCGGGTCTGTTCCGCTGGTCGGACCTTGACGAACGCGTCACAACGCGTCCGGAGGCGGCGCCGGCGCCCTCAGCCGGCGGCCGGCTCGTCCCGGCCGCCGGACGCGCCCGCGACCACGGCCTCGGCGACGGCCCGCATCGTGAGGCGGCGGTCCATCGAGGTCTTCTGGATCCAGCGGAAGGCCTCGGGCTCGGACCAGCCGTGCGCCTGCTGCAGCAGACCCTTCGCGCGGTCCACCACCTTGCGGGTCTCCAGCCGCTCCTGCAGCCCGGCGACCTCCGCCTCAAGCGCCCGCAGCTCGGTGTACCGGCTCACCGCCATCTCGATCGCGGGGGTGAGGTCGGTCT
This sequence comes from Actinomadura monticuli, assembly GCF_041463655.1. Lineage (NCBI taxonomy): Bacteria > Bacillati > Actinomycetota > Actinomycetes > Streptosporangiales > Thermomonosporaceae > Actinomadura > Actinomadura monticuli. The sequence goes on along the minus strand of NZ_JAXCEI010000015.1, from coordinate 16,675 downwards.
TGGAGAACGGCTTGACGAGGTAGGCCATCGCCCCGGCCTCCGTCGCCCGCTGGACGAGCTCGCGCTGGGAGAACGCCGTGAGGATCACGACCGGCGCGATCCTGTCGGCGGAGATCCGCTCGGCCGCGGAGATCCCGTCCAGGACCGGCATCTTGACGTCCAGGATCACCAGATCGGGCTTCAGCTCACCGGCCAGCCGCACGGCGGTCTCGCCGTCCCCCGCCTCTCCGACGACCTCGTAGCCGTCCTCCTGAAGCATCTCCTTCAGGTCCAGCCGGATCAGGGCCTCGTCTTCCGCGATCACAACTCGCCGCGCGCTCTCCACGCGCACGAGCCTACCGAAACCCGCTACCCTGGTCCCGACCGCCCCTCCGGCGGCGGCCATGCGCCGCACGGCCAAGATGTCCGGTTTATCTGGACTTGAGCCCCGATATCCCAACGGCAGAGGAAATGGTCTCAAACACCATCAAGTGTGGGTTCGAATCCCACTCGGGGCACCTCTCACCGAACCGTCGGCCGCTCTAGTCCGCTCGCCCGCGCGGACGGCACGCGCCCGGACGCGAACCCCCGCTCCCCCCGTGACGGGTTGACCGCTTTTCCGGAGCGACGTGCAAATGAGACCGGGCGGTGATACCTGCGCGGTGGGCAATGACGGCGCCGCGCGCCAAAGGGCCGGTCGACGCGGGGCCGGACGACAAGGGCCGGGCACCGCGCGGGGTGCGTGTCGCGCGGTGCCCGGCGGGGTGAGTGGCTCAGTGCGGGATGGCTATGGCGTCGCCCAGCGTGTGGACGCGGAGGGCGTTCGTGGAGCCGGGCGTCCCGGGCGGAGAGCCGGCCACGACGACGACCTTGTCGCCCTTCTGGCAGCGGCCGAGTTCGAGGAGGGCCTGCTCCACCTGGCCGAACATGGCGTCGGTGTGGTCGACCTGCGGGACGATGAAGGTCTCGACGCCCCACACGTGCGCGAGGCGGCCCCGGACGGCGGGGACGGACGTGAAGGCGACCAGCGGGATGGGCGAGCGGTAGCGCGACAGCCGCCGGGCGGTCTCGCCGGACATCGTGAACGCGGCGAGCGCCTCGGCGCCGACGATGGCGCCGACCTCGGCGGCGGCGCGGGCGATGGCGCCGCCGACCGTCTCCGGGATGCGTTCGAGGGTGTGGGTGGCGTGCAGCACGGCCTGCTCGGCGGTCTGCACGATGCGGCTCATCGTCAGGACCGACTCGATCGGGTACTGGCCGACGCTCGTCTCGCCCGACAGCATCACCGCGTCGGCGCCCTCGAAGACGGCGTTGGCGACGTCGGAGGTCTCGGCGCGGGTCGGGCGCGGGGCGGAGATCATCGACTCGAGCATCTGGGTGGCGACGATGACCGGGCGGGCCTTCTCGCGGCAGAGCTCGATGGCGCGCTTCTGGACGATCGGGACCTGTTCGAGGGGGAGCTCGACGCCGAGGTCGCCGCGGGCGACCATGATGCCGTCGAAGGCGGCGACGATCTCGGGGAGCCGCTCGACGGCCTGCGGCTTCTCGATCTTGCCGATGAGGGGGACGCGGACGCCCTCCTCCTCCATGATCTGGTAGCAGATGTCGGCGTCGGCGGGGGTCCGCACGAAGGACAGGGCGACGAGGTCGACGCCGAGGCGCAGGGCCCAGCGGAGGTCGCGCTCGTCCTTCTCGGTGAGGGCGGGGACGCTGACCGGGACGCCGGGCAGGTTGAGGCCCTTGTTGTCGGAGATCATGCCGCCGACGGTGACCGTGGTCCGCACGCGGGTGCCGTCGACACCGGTGACCTTGAGGGCCACGCGGCCGTCGTCGATGAGGACGGTGTCGCCGGGGCCGACGTCGCCCGGCAGCCCCTGGTAGGTGGTGGACACCTCGCGCCGGGTGCCGGGGACGTCGTCGGTGGTGATGGTGAACTCGTCGCCGAGCGTGAGCCGTACGGGCCCGTCGGGGAAGCGCCCGATGCGGATCTTGGGACCCTGCAGGTCCGCGAGGATGCCGACGCCGCGCCCGGTGGCGTCGGCGGCCGCCCTGATCCGGTGGTAGACCTCCTCGTGGACGGCGTGTTCGCCATGGCTCATGTTGAGCCGGGCGACGTCGATGCCGGCGTCGACGAGGGCGTTGATCTGCTCGGTGCTGGAGCAGGCGGGACCGATGGTGCTGACAATCTTCGCTCGACGGGTCACGTGCACAACCGTACTTAGTTACTTGTTGGTACGGATATTCGCGCAGGATATGGTCGCCCGCGGTTCACCGATTGGTCTAGGTCAGAGGTCTAGACCACATCCGCGGACCACATCCGGCCGGTCAGCGCGCGAACGCCTCGACGGCGGCCCGGCAGAACGCCTTGAGGTCGTCGGGCCTGCGGCTGCTGACGAGCACGTTGGGCCCGGCCTCGCATACCTTTACCTCCTCGTCCACCCATGTGGCGCCCGCATTGCGCAGATCGGTCTGGAGGCTCGGCCAGGACGTCATCGTGCGGCCCCGGACGACGTCCGCCTCCACGAGCGTCCACGGCCCGTGGCAGATGACCGCGACGGGCTTGCCCGCCTCGAAGAAGGACCGGGCGAACGCGACCGCGTTCGGGTCGGTGCGCAGGAAGTCCGGGTTGGCGACGCCGCCCGGCAGGACGAGCCCGGCGAACTCGGTGTGGTCCGAGACGTCGACCGTGGTGTCGACGGGGAAGGTGTCGGCCCTGTCCAGGTGGTCGAACGCCTGGAGGCGGCCCGACTGCGTGGACACCAGGCGCGGGTTCCCGCCGGCCTGCTCGACGGCCGTCCACGGCTCGGTGAGCTCGACCTGCTCGGTGCCCTCCGGGGCGCACAGGAAGGCGATGCTCCGGCCTTGAAGATCGTTCGTCATGACTTCTCCTAGTTTGGTTGGCTTTCAAGGCCCTTGCCCGGATGGCCGGATGGTATGCAGGAGGGGTGAGCCCGACCGTCCGCCGGCCCCCGCCCGCCACCGATCCGATGACGGGCTCCGCCCGGCGGGCGTACCGCGAGTACCGGGCTGCGGGGCTGGCGTGCGTGTGGACGGCGGCGCTGCCGCGCGGCGCCGAGCCGTTCGTCCAGCGCGTCGTGCCGGACGGCTGCGTCGACCTGATCTGGTCTGAGGCCGGCATCCTGGTCGCGGGCCCGGACACCGGGCCGATCCCGGCGGTGATGCGGCCGGGCGACGCGGTGGTGGCGGTGCGGTTCCGGCCGGGGACGGCGCCGCCGGTGCTGGGCGTCCCGGCGGACGCGGTCCGGGACGGGCGCGTCCCCCTGCGGGACCTGTGGGGCGCGGAGGCCGGCCGGCTGGCGGAGGCCGTGGCCGCGGCGGGCGACCGGCGCGCGGCCCTGGTCGCGGCGGTGCGGGAGCGCATGGGCCCGCCGGACCCGCTGGTCCCGGCGCTGGTGGCGGCGCTGGAGCGGGAGTCGGTGCGGGACGCGGCGGGCGGCCTGGGCATCGGCGAGCGCCAGCTGCGGCGGCGTTCGCTCGCGGCGTTCGGGTACGGGCCGAAGACGCTGCAGCGGGTGCTGCGCTTCCAGCGGGCGCTGGCCATGGTGCGGGCGGGCGAGACGCAGGCGGGCGCGGCGTACGCGGCGGGCTACGCCGACCAGGCCCATTTCGCGCACGAGGTGCGGGACCTGGCGGGCGAGCCCGTCCGGAACCTGCTGTGAGAGTCAGGGCTTGAGCCGGCCGTAGGCGCGGAGTGTCAGCAGCCGCTCGACGGTGACGAAGCCGCGCCATTCGGGACGCGTGACCGGGGTCCAGCTGGGGAACGCGATGTCCCAGCCGCCGTCGTCGTCCTGCGCGTCGGCGAGGGCGTCGAGCCGCGCCTCGATCATCCCGGCGCCGAAGAGGCGGTGCCCGTATCCGCCCGGGGCGGGCGCGAAGTCGAGCACGTCCTGGTGGTCGCTTCCGGCGCCGGCGGAGAGGACGTCCCGGACGCCGGCGAAGGCGGCCTCGGCGCGCTCGCGGTCGGGAACGTGGTCGAGGAACGTCAGCACGGCGAGGACGTCGTACGCGCCGGGTTCCGTGTCGAGGCCCTCCAGGTAGCGCCAGCAGAAGGCGTCGGCGGGGCCGAGCCAGGGATGGCCGGAGCGGGCCCGGTGGAGCATTCCGGCGAGGGTGGCGGTGGGGTTGATGCTCCCGGGAGGGTCGTCGGGCGTCCGCCACCACGGGCCGTGCGGGGTGCCGCGGACGCTGGGCAGCACGAACGGCACTCCCCCGTCGTCCCGGCTGATGGACGCGAGGTAGTCGCCCACGCGGCCGACGGCGGGATCGTCGTCCGCGCCCGCCTCGTGCAGGAACTGCAGGGCGTGCTGGGCCGGGACGGGCTGGCTGCCCTCCCCGCGCAGGTCGGGTTCGAGTGCGTGGCCGTAGCCGCCGTCCGGGTTCTCGTAGGCCCGGAGTGCGGCGACGACGGGCGCGGCGGGTCCGCCGAGGAAGTGGAGCGCGAACCGGCGCCGGTCGATGAGGCGGGCGTTGAGCCGCATGAACTCCGCGGCGCGGGCAAGGTCGGACGGGTTCAGGACGTTCATGCGGCCGACGTTACGGCGGCCGCGTCCGGCGGGTCTTGTAGGAAACGGCCGTCCGGCGGGGCGCGGGTGGGCCCGGCCACCCCAGCGGTGGGTGGCCGGGCCCCTGATGTCCCGCCTTGCGGGGTGCGGGAGCGGGCGGCCGCCGCGGCGTGCCGGGACCGTGCCGTCCGGGCGCCGTGGGCGAACCCTGGCGGGACGGTAGCCGACCGGCCCCAAGACCACAAGGGGGGCCGCGGCCGGGCGGTTCCCAGCGGGCTCCGGCTGTGATCTGCTGTGCGCCATGAGCGATCCGCTTGACGAACGCGACAAGGCCGGCGAGCCGCTCGCGGTGGTGGCGCGGGAGGCGGGGCCCTATCTGGACGGCCTGCGCGAGCGCCTCGTCCACGACGGGGCGAAGGACGCGCTCCTGGACGAGCTGGACGGTCCGCTGCCCGCCGCCGGGGAGGGCGCGGTGGCCGCGGTCGAGCGGCTGGTCCGGATCGGGACGGCGGCGGCGACGCACTCGTCCGGTCCCCAGTTCTTCCACTTCGTGGTGGGCGGGTCGACGCCGGCGGCGATGGCGGGCGACTGGACGGCGTCGCTGCTGGACCAGGCGGCCGGGCTGTGGCTCACGTCGCCGCTGGCGGCGCGGGCGGAGACGGTCGTGCTGCGCTGGCTGAAGGAGCTGTTCGGGCTGCCCGCGTCGTTCGGGGGCGTGCTGACGCCCAGCGCGACGCTCGCGCACGTGGCGGGCCTGGCGTGCGCGAGGAGGCGCCGGACCTGGAGCTGCTCGCACCGGTTCAGCTGTGCGTCGTGTGCTTCCGGTACCGCCCGGAGGGCGTACCCGCGGGGCGGCTCGACGAGCTGAACGAGCGCCTCGGCGAGGCGCTGCTCGCCGACGGCCGCGTCTACGCGGGCACGAGCACCTACCGGGGCATGACGGTGTTCCGCCCGGCGCCGCTCAACTGGCGGACGACCGAGGCCGACGTGGAGCGCCTCGTGGACGTCGTCCGCGAGCTGGGGGCCGCCCTGAAGGAGGAGTGAGCGGTCACACCTTCTCCGTCGACCATTCCAGCCGGGAGCCGACGAGCTCCCTGAGGACGCGCCGCGTCTCGGCGAGGTCGGTGCACGGCGGCTTGCCCCCGACGCGGATGTGGCTCTCCTGGGTGCGGCCCTCCTCGTCCGTCCAGGTGACGAGGAAGCGCACGGCCCACTGGTCCTTCTTCGTCCAGAGGGTGGCCTTGAGGATGCGCTCGGGTTCCAGGAGCCAGCTGCCCTCCCGGGCGAGGAGCTCTTGGGGCGTGCCGTCCAGCAGCTTCTGGATCCGCTCCCTGATCGGGAGGGTGGACACGCCGCCGCGCATCGCGGCGGCCGTGGAGATCCGGACGAACAGGATGCCGATGTCGAGGACGAGCGCGTCGTAGAAGTCGCCGTCCTCCTCCACGCCGTGCAGGACGCCGATCAGGTCGACGCCGGTGCGCGCGGGCGGGGCCGGGCGGTGCGCCGGGTCGGCGCCCCGGTCCGCCAGCCAGGCGCGCAGGGCCGGGACGTGGCCGGGGCCCAGATCGGCCGGCACGGCCGCCTCGACGTCGACCGGGGCGCCGTCCGGGCCGGTCAGCGACACCGGGTCGCCGGCCCAGGAGAACCGCACGGCGACCCCGCCGGACGCCTGCAGCGCCGAGGAGACCAGGGCGCGCACGTGGCGGGCGAGCAGCTCCCCGCGTTCCCTCTTCGTCCGGTAGGTGCCGCCGCTGACCTCCTTGCCCAGGTCCGGGCCCTTCCCCTGCTCCAGGGCGTCGAGGACGGTCCCGAGGTTCGCGGGGGACGTGCCGGTGACGCGCTCGGCGGCGGTGAGCAGGTCCAGCCCGGTCTCGGCGGCGCCCATGCTCTCGATCCGCGCGGCCAGCTCGTCCCAGCCGAGGGCGGTGGCGTCCGCGCCGAACAGTGCGGTCCGCAGCCGCTCCCGGACGGCCGCCGGGTCGGCGAGCAGGGCGGTGGCGGGACGCTCGTCGGGGACGAGCCCGGACGGCTCGGGGCAGGCGGCGATGGCGGTGAGCCGGTCGGCGAGCGTCGGGTGCGAGTCGTAGGGGTCGCGCTTCTCCGGCTTGGCGAGGGTCGTGCGAATCTCCTCCTGCCGGCTCGGCTCGGCGAGCAGCGCGCGGAACCCGCCGAACAGGTCGGCGGGCGCGAGGCCGTAGCGGCTGCCGGGCAGGGCCAGCCGGTTCAGGAAGAACCCCCAGGCGACGGCGGTCGCGCGGACCGACTCCAGCGCGGCCGCGGCGGCGCGCCGCCCGGAGATCTCGACCATGAACCGGTCGGCCTCGATCTCCTGGGCGCGCCGCACGGCCTGCGACACCCGGAAGTAGATCTTCGCGTAGCCGTCGAAGACCTTGCGCAGGACGGCGAGGAGCGCGCCGCCGTCGCCGTCGAGCGCGTCCACCGTCCGGTCCAGGGCGATCGCGCCGCGGTAGGTGATGCCGCCCAGCCGGGTGTGGCGGCCGCCGTAGTGGCCGAGTTCGTGGCCGAGGACGGCGCGCAGCTGGGACACGGTGAGGGTCTCCAGCAGCGGCACCCCGATGATCATGTGGCGGCGGCGGGCGGAGAGCCCGAACCAGCGGGTCTCCTCGCTCACCGCCGCGTTCACGTCGGGGACGAACTTGAGCTCGTCCGGCGGGCGGGTGCCGACGCGCGCCGCCAGCTCGTCGACGGCCGCCCACAGCGCGGGCTCGTCGGCGCGCCCGGCGGGCAGCCCGCCGGGCGGCTCCGGCCGGTGCCGCGCGGTGCGGACGAGCGCCCCGAGGACGGGCACCGACACGATCAGCATGGCCGCGCCGATCTTGATCGTGGCCAGGCCGGGATGGACGACCATGAGGTAGCAGGCCAGCGCGGCGACGGCCAGCACGGCGAGGGTCAGCAGGTAGTAGCCGGCCAGCAGCGCGAGGGCCACGACGGCTCGGAGCGTTGTCTTCACAGGGGGGCTCACCGGGTGCCTGTCCCGCACGGGGACGATCTTGGGGGTGTCGGCATGGTAGCCGCATCGAACCGGCGGGGCACCCCGTTTCTCAGGTCGCGCAGTCGTTCCAGGGCGCGGTCTCGTCGAGCTCCTCGAACGGCTGGGTGAGGCTGTACCAGCAGCCGGAGTCGTCCCGGAAGACCGCCTCGATGCCGTAGGGGCGCTTCTGCGGCTCGTGGACGAACTCGACGCCCAGTGCGCACAGCCGGTCGTACTCGGACTGGCAGTCGTCGGTGTTGAAGGCGCCGGCGCCGAGGACGCCCTTGGCGATGAGCGCCCTCATCTGGGCGGCGGAGTCCGGGTCCATCGTGGGCGGGCCGGGCACCATGAGCGTGAGGCTGAGGTCGGGCTGGCCTTTGGCGCCGACGGTGATCCAGCGCATCCCGCCCTCGCCGAGCGTCATGTCGTCCCGGGCCTCCAGGCCGAGCTTCTCGGTGAAGAACGCCTTGGCCGAGTCGAGGTCGAGCACCCAGACGGTGGCGAGCCCCAGTTTGGTGATCATGCAGCTGTCTCCTTCGTGATCCGCGATGACGGGTCCACGCTAGGGCGCGGCCGGTGGGCCGGCCTTCTCCAAAGTTGCTAGCCCGCGCGGAAGCCGCCGGCCCAGAGCAGCACGAAGCAGCCGGGGATCGAGGACGCGCCGGGGCCGCGGGCCCGGCGCCGGAACTCGGTGGGCGTCATCCCGGTCTGCCGCTTGAAGCGGGTGCAGAACGTGCCGAGGCTCGTGAACCCGACCAGCATGCAGATCTCGGTGACGGTCAGGTTGGCGGTGCGCAGCAGGTCCTGCGCGCGCTCGATGCGGCGGCGGGCGAGGTAGGCGCCGGGGGTCTCGCCGTAGACCTCGCGGAACAGCCGGACGAAGTGGTAGCGCGAGTAGCCGGCGCGGGCGGCGACGGCGGACACGTCGAGGGGTTCGGCCCACTCGCGGTCCATCGCGTCCCGGGCGACCCTCATCCGGCGCAGCGTGCCCGTGTCCAGGGTGGACGCCGTGTTCTCCATGCCCCGATGCTCGCACGGAAGCACCGACAAATTTTTTTGTCTTGACAACTCGGCTTGTCTGAGCGCAGGATGGGGACGTCCCCTAGGGCCGCCGGCCCGGACGAACCGAAGGAGCACCGCGATGACCATCACGACCGCCACGACCGCCACGACCGCCACGACGATGACGAGCACCGTTGCCGCCGCCGGGACCTGGAGCGTCCGGCGGGTGCGCGCGACGGCCGTGGGCGCGGCGGTCGCCGCCAACACCGCCCTGTACCTGGCGGCCTCCGCCGCCGGGACCGACTTCCTGCTCACCGACCCCGGCAAGGCCGAGGCGCACCACCTGATCGTTCCGGAGATCGCCGTCTTCACCCTGCTGTTCGGGCTGCTCGGCTGGGGGACGATGGCGGCGCTGGAGCGGTTCACCCGGCACGCGCGGGCCGCCTGGAGCGTGCTCGCCGCCGCCGTGCTGGTGCTGTCGTTCGTGCCGATCGGCCTGGAGCAGGCCTCCGCCGCCACCCGCGCCGCGCTGACGGTGATCCACATCGTGGTGGCCGTGGCGCTGCTCCCCCTGCTCCGCCGCCCGGCCGGCCGGTGACCGGCGGCGCCGCGACGCGGAAAGGCCCCGGAGGACGATCCTCCGGGGCCTTTCCGCGTGCCGCGTCAGGCGATCGGGCGCGCCGTGGGCGGGATGGGGTAGGGCAGGTCGGTGCGGCCGGTGAGGTGGGCGTCGACGCCGTGCGCGGCGGCGCGGCCCTCGGCGATCGCCCAGACGATCAGCGACTGGCCGCGGCCCATGTCGCCCGCGGCGTACACGCCGTCCACGGACGTCTTGTAGTCGCCGTCGCGGACCACGTTGCCGCGCTGGTCCAGCTCGACGCCGAGCTGGTCGAGCAGGCCCTCGCGCTGCGGGCCGAGGAAGCCCATCGCCAGGGTGACCAGCTCGGCGGGGATCTCCCGCTCGGTGCCCGCGATCGGCGCGAACCGGGTCTCCGGGCCGCCGACCTCCACCAGCCTCAGCGCGCGGACGTTGCCGTCCGCGTCGCCGGCGAACTCGGTGGTGGACACCGCGTAGACCCGGTCGCCGCCCTGGTCGGCGAGCTCCTCGTGGGCGCTCTCCATCTTGAACAGCATCGGGTACGTCGGCCACGGCTGGGCGTCCGGCCGGGTCTCCGGCGGCCGCGGCATGATCTCCAGCTGGGTGACGGACGCGGCGCCCTGCCGGATCGCCGTGCCGACGCAGTCGGCGCCGGTGTCGCCGCCGCCGATCACGACGACGTGCTTGCCCTTCGCCGAGATCGGCGACTCGTCGTAGTCGCCCTCCTGCACCTTGTTGGACGGCGGCAGGTACTCCATCGCCTGGTGGACGCCCTTCAGCTCCCGGCCCGGGACGGGCAGGTCGCGCCAGGCGGTGGCGCCGCCCGCGAGCACGACCGCGTCGTAGCGCTCGCGCAGCTCGTCGGCGGTGATGTCGACCCCGACGTTCACCGAGGTCTTGAAGGAGGTGCCCTCGGCGCGCATCTGGGCGAGGCGCCGGTCGAGGTGCCGCTTCTCCATCTTGAACTCGGGGATGCCGTAGCGCAGCAGCCCGCCGATCCGGTCGGCGCGCTCGTACACGGTGACGTCGTGGCCGGCGCGGGTGAGCTGCTGCGCGGCGGCGAGGCCCGCGGGCCCCGAGCCGACGACCGCGACCGTCCGGCCGGTCTTCACGGCGGGCGGCTGCGGCCGCACCCAGCCCTCCGCGAACGCCCGGTCGATGATCTCGACCTCGACCCGCTTGATCGTCACCGGGTCCTGGTTGATGCCGAGGACGCAGGCGCTCTCGCACGGGGCGGGGCACAGCCTCCCGGTGAACTCCGGGAAGTTGTTGGTGGCGTGCAGCCGCTCGACCGCCTCGTGCCAGTCCTTGCGGTAGACGAGGTCGTTCCACTCGGGGATCAGGTTGCCGAGCGGGCAGCCCTGGTGGCAGAACGGGATGCCGCAGTCCATGCAGCGGCTCGCCTGCTTCTCCAGCCGGTCCTTGCCGAAGTCCTCGTAGACCTCGGACCAGCTCCTGATCCGGACGTCGACCGGGCGGCGCTTCGGGAGCTCCCGCCGGACGGTCAGAAAACCCTTCGGGTCGGCCATGTGGGCAGTCCCCCTCTCAGCTCTGCGCGGCGGCCATGACGGCCTCGTCGACGTCGCGTCCCTCGGCCTCGGCCTTCGCCATGGCGTTCAGGACGCGTCGGTAGTCACGCGGCATGATCTTGGTGAAGCGGGCCGCGGCGGCGTCCCAGTCGTCCAGCAGCAGCCGGGCGACCTGCGAGCCGGTCTCGGCCAGGTGCCGCTCGACGAGCCCGCGGACGGACGCGGCGTCGTCGAGGTCGAGCGGTTCCAGGTCGACCATCTCGCCGTTGACCCGCTCGGGCACCAGGTCCAGGACGTAGGCGATGCCGCCGGACATGCCGGCCGCGAGGTTGCGTCCCGTCCCGCCGAGGATGACGGCGCGGCCGCCGGTCATGTACTCGCAGGCGTGGTCGCCGACGCCCTCGACGACGGCGGTGGCGCCGGAGTTGCGGACGCAGAACCGCTCGCCGACGACCCCGCGCGCGAACAGCTCGCCCGAGGTGGCGCCGTACAGGATGACGTTGCCGCCGATGATCTGCTGCTCGGCCGCGAACGCGGCGTCCGCCGGGGGACGCAGCGTCAGCCGCCCGCCCGACAGGCCCTTGCCGACGTAGTCGTTGGCGTCGCCGACGAGCCGCAGCGTGACCCCGCGCGGCACGAACGCGCCGAACGAGTTGCCCGCCGACCCGGTGAAGGTGACGTCGACGGTGCCGTCGGGCAGGCCCGCGCCGCCCCACTTCTTCGTCACCTCGTGGCCGAGCATGGTGCCGACCGTCCGGTTGACGTTGCGGATCGGCAGCTCCAGCCGCACCGCGTCGCCGTAGGCGATCGCGCCCTCGGCGAGCTGGATCAGCGTGTTGTCGAGGGCCTTCTCCAGCCCGTGGTCCTGCTCGGCGGTGCGGCGCAGCGACGCGCCGTCCGCCACCTCGGGGGCGTGCAGGATCGGGGTCAGGTCCAGCCCGGACGCCTTCCAGTGCTCGACGGCCTCGCGCGTGTCGATCATCTCGACGTGCCCGATGGCCTCGTCCAGCGACCGGAACCCGAGGGCCGCCAGGTACTCGCGGACCTCCTCGGCGACGAACTCGAAGAAGTTGACCACGAACTCGGGCTTGCCGGAGAACCGCTGCCGCAGCACCGGGTTCTGGGTGGCGACGCCGACCGGGCAGGTGTCCAGGTGGCAGACCCGCATCATGATGCAGCCCGACACCACCAGCGGCGCGGTAGCGAAGCCGTACTCCTCGGCGCCGAGGAGCGCCGCGACGACGACGTCCCGGCCGGTCTTCATCTGCCCGTCGGTCTGCACGACGATGCGGTCGCGCAGCCCGTTCAGCAGCAGCGTCTGCTGCGTCTCGGCGAGGCCGAGCTCCCAGGGCGCGCCGGCGTGCTTCAGCGACGTCAGCGGGGACGCGCCGGTGCCGCCGTCGTGCCCGGAGATGAGCACCACATCGGCGTGCGCCTTCGACACCCCGGCCGCGACCGTGCCGACCCCGACCTCGGCGACGAGCTTGACGTGCACGCGCGCCGCCGGGTTGGCGTTCTTCAGGTCGTGGATGAGCTGCGCCAGGTCCTCGATCGAGTAGATGTCGTGGTGCGGCGGCGGCGAGATGAGGCCGACGCCGGGCGTGGAGTGCCGGGTCTTGGCGATCCACGGGTACACCTTGTGGCCGGGCAGCTGGCCGCCCTCGCCGGGCTTGGCGCCCTGCGCCATCTTGATCTGGATGTCGTCGGAGTTGGTGAGGTACTCCGAGGTCACGCCGAACCGTCCGGAGGCGACCTGCTTGATCGCGCTGCGCCGCAGGTCGCCGTTCTCGTCCGGGGTGAAGCGGGACGGGTCCTCGCCGCCCTCGCCGGTGTTGGACTTGCCGCCGAGGCGGTTCATCGCGATGGCGAGGGTCTCGTGCGCCTCGGCCGAGATGGAGCCGTACGACATGGCGCCGGTGGAGAACCGCTTGACGATCTCCGACACCGGCTCGACCTCGTCGATCGGCACCGGCGGCCGGGCGCCCTCCTTCAGGTTGAACAGCCCGCGGAGGGTCATGAGCTTCTCCGCCTGCGAGTCGACCTTGGAGGTGTACTCCTTGAAGATCTCGTAGCGGCGGGTGCGGGTCGCGTGCTGGAGCTTGAACACCGTGTCCGGGTTGAACAGGTGCGGCTCGCCCTCGCGGCGCCACTGGTACTCGCCGCCGACCTCCAGGGTGCGGTGCGCGAGCTCGTTGCCGCCCGGCGGGTAGGCGCGGGCGTGCCGCTGCGCGACCTCGCGGGCCAGCACGTCGAAGCCGACGCCGCCGAGCCGGGACGTGGTGCCGGTGAAGCAGCGGGACACGACGTCCTCGCCGAGGCCGATCGCCTCGAAGATCTGCGCGCCGGTGTAGGACGCGACCGTGGACACGCCCATCTTCGACATGACCTTCAGGACGCCCTTGCCGTACGCCTTCACCAGGTTCCGGACGGCCTCGCCCGGGGCCGGGCCCTCGATGACGCCGCCGCGGACGAGGTCCTCGACGGTCTCGATCGCCAGGTACGGGTTGATCGCGGACGCGCCGTACCCGATGAGCAGCGCCATGTGGTGGCACTCGCGGGCCTCGCCCGTCTCGATCACCAGGCCGACCCGCGTGCGGGTCTTCTCCCGGATCAGGTGGTGGTGGACGGACCCGGTCAGCAGCAGCGACGGGATCGCGGCGCGGGCCGAGTCGGCGCCCCGGTCCGACAGGACGATGATGCGGGCGCCGGCGCCGATGGCCCGGCTCACCTCGGAGTTGATCTCCTCCAGGCGGGCCTCCAGGGCCTCTCCCCCGCCGGACACCTCGTACAGGCCCTGCACGACGTAGGCCTGCAGGTGCGGCAGCGACCCCTCGTCGTCGATGTGGATGATCTTGGACAGCTCGTCGTTGTCCAGGATCGGGGTCGGCAGCACCAGCCGCCGGCACGAGTCCGGGCCGGGCTCCAGGAGGTTGCCCTCCGGCCCGAGCGTGGACTGCAGCGAGGTGACGAGCTCCTCGCGGATCGCGTCCAGCGGCGGGTTCGTGACCTGCGCGAACAGCTGCTTGAAGTAGTCGAACAGCAGCCGCGGGCGCTCCGACAGCACGGCGATCGGGGTGTCGGTGCCCATCGACCCGATGGGCTCGGCGCCGTTCTTCGCCATCGGCGACAGGATGATCCGCTGCTCTTCGAGCGTGTAGCCGAACGTCTGCTGCCGCTTGACCAGCGTCTCGTGGGTCGGGATCTCCCGCTCGCGCTGCGGCAGCTCCTCGAACCGGACCAGGCCCTCGTGCAGCCACTCGCCGTACGGGTGCTCGGCGGCCAGCTCGGCCTTGACCTCGTCGTCCTCGACGATCCGCCCGGCGGCGGTGTCCACGAGGAAGATCTTGCCGGGCTGGAGCCGGCCCTTGCGGACGACCTTGCTCGCCGGGATGTCGAGTACGCCGGCCTCGCTGGCCAGCACGACCAGGCCGTCGTCGGTCACCCAGTACCGGCCGGGGCGCAGCCCGTTGCGGTCCAGGACGGCGCCGACCACGGTCCCGTCGGTGAAGCTGACGCTGGCGGGGCCGTCCCACGCCTCCATCAGGGTGGAGTGGAACTCGTAGAACGCGCGGCGACCGGCGTCCATCTCGGCGTGGTTCTCCCACGCCTCCGGGATCATCATCAGCACCGCGTGCGGCAGCGACCGGCCGCCGAGGTGCAGCAGCTCCAGGCACTCGTCGAACGAGGCGGTGTCGGACGCCTCGATGTCGATCACCGGGTAGATCCGGGACAGCTCGCCCGGGATCAGGTCGGACTTCAGCAGCGCCTCGCGGGCCCGCATCCAGTTCCGGTTGCCCTTCACCGTGTTGATCTCGCCGTTGTGGGCGATGAACCGGTACGGGTGGGCCAGCTCCCAGGCGGGGAACGTGTTAGTCGAGAACCGCGAGTGGACCAGGGCGATCGCGCTGGTGAAGCGGCGGTCCGACAGGTCGGGGAAGAACGGCTCCAGCTGCGGGGTGGTCAGCATCCCCTTGTAGACGATCGTCCGGCTGGACAGGCTCGGGAAGTACACCGGGACGTCCTGCTCGGCGCGCTCGCGCATGCAGAACACGACGCGGTCCAGCTCCAGGCCGGTCTTGCCCGCATGCGGGCCGCCCGCCGCGGGGGCGACGAACAGCTGCGTGAAGTGCGGCATGACGCGGCGCGCGGCCGGGCCGGTGAAGTCGGGGTCGTGCGGCAGCTCGCGCCACCCGAGGACCGTCAGGCCCTCCTCCACGCAGAGGGTCTCCACGTAGGCGATCGCGGCGGCGCGCTCCTCGCCGTCCGCGGGCAGGAACCCGATGCCGGCCGCGTAGCCGCCGGCCTCGGGGAGGGGGAAGTCGCAGACCTCCCGGAAGAACGCGTCCGGGAGCTGGACGAGGATGCCGACGCCGTCGCCGTCGTCCGGCTCCGCGCCCACCGCCCCCCGGTGGTCGAGGTTCTTCAGGACGGTCAGGGCTTTCTCGACGATGTCGTGGCTCTTGCGGCCGTGCATGTCGGCGACCATGCCGACGCCGCAGGCGTCATGCTCGTTGGCCGGGTCGTACAGCCCCTGCGAATCGGGGCGGCCCTGTACGCGGGCAGCAGGTGTGAAGGCAGCCGAGGCCATCAACCCTCCCGTCGTCTCGTGTCACTGCTTCGATGTCAGTGCAGTCGTGGGACGACGTTGGCCCTGCTGCGGTGAGATGACATTACATCACTGCCGGGATCATGCCCGACTGCACCAGATCGCGAAACTTCTTCGCGGCCATCACCGGTGCGCCATCTCGAATTGGTTTAGACCAGGCTAGCGGCTGGCCCCGACCGGGCACGGCACCGGGCCCGGTGAAAATCATCACCGAGGCACGATGTTTACGCTTAAAGCCGCTGACCTACCGAAATATTCCCTCAACCGGGTGCCGGGAAGGGCCGGCGGGCCGGGCCGGCCGTGCGGCGGGACGGGTCAGTCGGACGCGCGGGCGGCGCGGCCCAGCACCGCCGGGGACTTGCCGCCCTCGATCAGCAGCGACAGCAGCGTCTCGTCGGTCTCGTCACCCTTGCCGTCCAGCCGCTGCGCCCACGAGACCACGGCGAAGTGGCCCATGGCGAGGCCCCGGGCCATGCCGAAGCCGCGGCCGAAGCCGTCCAGGGGTCTCGGGGCCTCCAGGGGCAGGACGAACCCGGCGCCGATCGTGTGCTCCAGCCTCTCGACGAACCGGTCCGCGTCGGCCGCGGCGTTCAGGTTGAACACCGCGACGGCCAGCGCGTACCCGTGCCGCGGGTCGGAGTAGATGCCCCGCGCCGCCTGCGTGCAGCCGCCCCTGCCCAGTTCGGCGCCCACGGAACCGCCCCACACGGCGGCGGCGCAGTCGCCGTCCAGCCGCTTGGCGCGCAGCCTCACCTTCGCCTTGCCGCCGGGGACGGACAGCGTCGCCGCCTCCGCGGGGAACACCTCCCCGATCGTCAGCGGGCCGGGGTCGGCGCTCCGGGAGGCGATGCCGCCGTACGCCGACGTCGAGGGAGAGCTGGAGTACGAGACCGGCGAGGGACCGTTCCCCGCCGGCGTCCCGATCTTCGCGTCGGCCGCGTGCTCGGGCGCCGGACCGTTCCCACCGCGGAGCAGGACCACGCCCGCCGCGCCGAGCAGCAGGAACGCGCCCAGGACCGCCGCGGCGCCGAAGTACAGCCTCGGGCCGAGGCCGCCGGACCTGCCCGCCTGCTTCGCCTTGCCGGCCCGCTTCGCTCCGCCCGCCTGCTTGGCCTTGGCGGCCTTCTGCGGCCTCTTGGCCTTGCCGGGCCTCTTCGGCTTCCCGCCGCGCGGCCCGGAGGGCGAGGCCGCCTCGTGACCGTCCCCGTAGCGCGGGTCCTCGTACGGGACGCCCCCGTACGGCTCGGCGCCGTACGGCTCGCCCTCGTACCGCTCGCCTTCGTAGGGCCACTCGTCGTACTGCGGCTCGGGCGGCGGCGGGGCGGGGCGCTCCCGGCGGGGCGCGGGGCGGCGGGGCGGCGTGCCGCGGCGCGGGCCGCCCGCGCGGGCCGGCGGCGTCCTGCGGGGGGCGGGCCTGCCGCGGCCCTGCCGGCTCACCGGCGCTCC